>JBBIQS010000025.1:0-89539 GCA_037442205.1 Myxococcales bacterium | reverse complement strand
CGCGGCGGCGGGGGCGGCCGGAGTCGGCGCCGGAGCGGCGGCCTTGGGGGCGCTGTCGGTGGAGGACTTCGAGCAGGCGGCGAAGAGGATCACCAGGGCGATAGAGGCTTTGCGCATGAAGGGCTCCGCGTTAGGGGAATCGGAAATGCGCCTCCCTGCTAGCAGACGGCGCGGTCCGCGGCAATCGCCGGGCGTTTTTCCCATCGGGCGCCGGCTGGCGCTAGATTGTCGGGGTGGACCCGAACCGGCCAGCGCTCGCTCTGCTGCTCCTTATCCTGGGGTGCGGGCATGACCTGCGCAGCGGCCGCTACCAGCTGCGCCCGCTCGACGGCCCGACGCTCGACACCTGCAACCTGATGCCCGCGGGCACCGCGCTGCCGGACGGAACCCTGTTCATCACCGGCGGCGAGGTGGACTTCGACCTCGAGCTGTTCGGCGGCTCCTCCCCGGTGCGGATGATCGGCCTGTTCAAGAAGCAGGTGGTGGGCGAGCCGGACGGGTTCACCGTCGACGGCTCGGTGGGCAGCGTCCAGATCCCGGTGCGCGGCACCAGCTGCATCGTGCCCTTCGGGCAGATCCACGTCACGGCCTCGGTGGTGAGCACCAGCGACAACGCCTTCGAGGGCTCGCTCACCATCAACCACGATCTGCTGGCCAACCAGGACCCACGCTGTCCGCTGAGCTGCGATCTGGAAGTGCGCTACCGCGCCGACCTCTACCAGTAGCCGCTGTCGCCGCGCTCAGTCTCGCAGCGTGGCCTTGATCCGCAGCGGACGCCGCAGCAGGTCCAGGGCGGTGTCGATGCCATGGACCATCAGGTGCGCCGACTCCACCGCCTCGCGGCTGGCGCCTTCGGGGCCGATCACCGCGATCCCCAGCGCCGCCGAGTGGAGCATTAGCCGGTCGTTGCGACCATTGCCGATCGCGACGGTGACGCTGGGGCCCAGCTTCTGCAAGTAGGTGAGCTTGGCGCGATCTTCGGGAGAGCCCTCGAGAACCTGGATCTCCAGCGGCAGGTCCTCGAGCTGCTGGCGGACCTTGCCGAAGGTGTCGGCGGTCAGCACGTGGATCTCCAGCGCCGCCGCCAGCTCGCGCAGCCGCTCGCGGGTGCCCGGCAACAGCTCGCCGTCGCAGGCCAGCGTGCCGTTGTAGTCGATGATCAGGTTCTCGAGCCGCAGCGGGTTGAAGCCTGGGATGTCGAGGGAAAGCATGGACTCACTCTGTCAGAGCTGCGCCTGGCGCGCGAGCGCGGCCAGCGCGGGGTGCAGGACACCGTTGGAGGCCAGCACGTCTCCCTGGAACAGATCGAGCGGCCCGCCACTGAGGTCGGTCACCTCGCCGCCGGCTTCTCGCACCAGCAGCGTGCCAGCGGCCAGGTCCCAAGGCTTGAGCGTCACCTCGAAGAAGCCGTCGAAGCGACCGGCGGCGACATAACACAGGTCGAGCGCGGCGCTGCCCGCCCGTCGCAGCCCCTGGGCGCGCCGGACGAAGCCGTCGAACAGCTTGAGCGGGCGCTCGGGCTTGCTCCAGACGTCGTAGGGGAAGCCGGTTCCCAGCAGCGCCCGCCCCAGCTCGGCTTCGCCAGTGACCCGAATCGGCTCGCCGTTCAGCCGGGCCCCGAGCCCGCGGCCGGCGGTGAACAGCTCCTGCCGCAGCGGGTCGAGCACCGCCCCGGCCAGCAGGCCCTGCTCGTCCTCGACCGCGATCGAAACGCAGAAGTGCGGGACGCGGTGGGCGTAGTTGGTGGTGCCGTCGAGCGGATCGACGATCCAGCGGAAGGGCTCGGTGCCGTCGTGCTTTCCGGTCTCCTCGCCCAGCACGGCGTGGCCGGGGAACTGCGCCGCCAGGAAGTCGAGGATGGCCTTCTCCGAGGCGCGGTCGGCGTCGGTCACCAGGTCGATGCGCGAGCCCTTGCTCGCGATCTCGCGGCGAGCTGTCAGCCGAGCCAGAAGCTCTGCGCCCGCCAGCTCTGCCGCCTTGGCGGCGGCGGCGACGAACGGGCTGGGATCGGTCGACATCATCTGTTTCCGCCACGCGTCGATCAGCGAATCCTGACGCCGAACGCCGGCGGGATCGCCAGCACCGAGACGGTGGCCTGGTCCCCTCCGGTCATCTCCTTGGCCTCGGCCAGCGCCCGCTCGAGCGTGGCCACCGCGGAGAAGCCCAGCCGCTCGGCCACCTTGGGGTCGGCTCCCACGGCGAAGACCTTTCCGCAGCGCGCCAGCGTCCCAGCGGCGCGGTACCAGCGGTGGAACGGGTGGAGCGGGTGGTAGGCGTGCTGGGTGCGATAGGCCGACAGGCGCTCGGGCGCGGCAGCGAACTTCTCCTCCAGCTCGCCCATGGCCATGGCGTCACGGGTGACCGGCAGCACCTGCTCGTAGAAGTCGGCGTGGGCGGCGTGCATCGCCCGGTCGAAGTGGGGCGCCAGCGGATTGAGGAGGATGACCGCCCCGCCGTCGCGGAACAGCGGGCCGCCCTGGTGCCAGGCCAGCAGGTAGCCGAAGGCGAAAGTGGCCGCCAGCACTGGATTATCCGAGCCGCCCTGGGTGTGGGGCCCGGCGGTGGGCACGCCCAGGATCACCACGTCGGAGCGCCCCTCGACCGGCACGGTGCAGGTCTCCTGCAGCACCTGGATGGTCCGGGCGTGGACCGCGCCCACCGAGCCGGCGTGGACGCTCACCGTCTGGTAGTCCGACCTCATCAGACGCGCGGCGCGCTGGCGCAGCGGCTGGGGCATCAGGTTCCACGCCCGCGCCGGCGCGGTCAGGCCTTCCTGGGCCTCGAGCAGCGACGAGAAGGCGCGGGTCAGCAGCCGGGTGTCGATGGCCAGCTCGACCTGGAAGACCGGCAGCTTCCTCTCAACCAGCTCGCCGGCGCGCTTCATCGCCAGGTGCATCCGGCCCTGGTACGGGTCGAAGTGAGTGGGGCCCTCGGCGAGGTGGCGCGGGCTGAGCAGGGCGCGGGCGGTGCGCGCCGAAGCCAGTCCGCCGATCAACGTGGTGTAGCCGCCCTGCAGCGGGCCCTGGGCCAGCGCCAGGGTGATCACCAGGTCCGCCTCGGTGAGGGCGGTGTCGAGCTCGATCGGCTCGCCTTCGGAGGTGGTCCCGAGCTCGGCGAAGCCGCCGGGCTCCTCGGCGTCGTGGCAGCGGGTGTGGTGGGAGGCGAGCGCCGAGACGCCAGCTGCAGCAGCCAGCTCGGTGTTGCGGAACCGCCGGGTCAGCCCGCTGGCGCATAGCAGGCTCACCTGTCCCAGCGCCAGGCCGCAGGAGGCCAGCGTCTCGAGGATCGCCGCTAGCGCCGGGGCCCGCGGGTCGGCGCGCATCGGCGGGACCGGGAAGGCCGGGCTGTCGAAGACTACCAGCACCCGGTCGTCCTTCTTCACCCGCTGGGCGAGAGGCAGCCCGTCGACCGGATTGGCGAGCGCGTGCAGCGTGGCTTCGCGCACGTCGGTCAGCGGGAAGCCGGGCGCAGGCGGATGGACGACCCGAACCTCGGGAGGAAGGTCGGGGACAACGATTTCATCGCCGGAGAGGAAAGGGGTGCGCGACACGGCAGGCATCATCGCCAAGGTCCGAGCCACCGGCAAGGCTGGCGCAGTTATCGCGAAGCCGGCCTCGTGACGAGGAGCCTGGGGCCCTAGGCCGGGCCCGGCGGGACGCTGAATCCACCTCGCCGCATGCCTGCCCAAGAGCCTGTATGCTGGGCAACGATTGGGGCACGGAGGAGATCCGGGATGCGGCTGGCGATTCTGGCGTTGCTCTTGGTTGCCGGACGGGCCTTCGCCCAGTCTGGGCAGTTCTCTGGCTCAGATTCCTCAAAGTCCCAAGCGCCGCTGCCGCCGCCCCCGCCTCCGCCAGTGGCGTCCCAAAGCTCATCCACCCCGCTGCCGCCGCCCCCGCCGCCCCTCTCGTCGTCCGCCCCCGCGAGCGCGCCGGAGAGTGCCTATGAATCGGCCACGCCGGCCGCCGCCGCTGACACGCCAACCGCGACTCCAGAGGCCGGTCCCGAGGCGCCGGCGGGCAAGGAGAAGGAGTTCGTCAAAGGCGATCTGACCTCGGTCGGCGTCAATCGGCTCGACGCCCGCAAGACCCGAGTGATCGCCGCCTTCGGCTACCAGGACATCAGCAACGTCCGCTACGCCCTGGTCTATCCGCAGCTCGAGATCCGGTCCGGCGACTTCTCCATCGGAGTCGGTGCCCCGCTGAGCGTCGAGGTCTTCAGCTCCAACTATCCCACGGACGGCAGCGCCCACGTCGTCGGGTTCAACAACGCCGGCAGCATCCGCAAGGAGGACTGGGACGAGACCAGCGAGTGGGCGCGGGTGCTCACCTACCTGACCTACGGCCACAAGGAGGATCACCTCTACTTCAACGCCGGCCAGCGCCACACCTCCACCATGGGCCATGGCTCGATCATGCGGCGCTACACCGCGAACATCGACGTCAACACCACCCGCGTCGGCGGCGAGATGGATGCCTACAACGACTACGCGGGCTTCGAGCTGATGACCAACGACCTGATTCGCTGGTCGGTGCTCGGCGGAGTGGCCTTCCTGAAGCCGCTGTCGCTGATCTCCGATCACTGGATGGCCAAGAGCTTCTCGCTGGGCGCGGTGGCCACCATGGATCGCGAGGCGCCCACCAGGTTGCAGTTCGAGTCGGAGCCGCCCTGCCCGGTTCCCGGCGCATGCCACCCGGCCAATATCCCGGTCATCGACAGCACCCACCACTTCGCCGCCGACCGCATGCCGCTGCCGATCGTCGGCGCCGACGCCGAGCTCAAGCTGGTCAAGACCGAGGGCGCAGACCTCAAGGTCTACGGCGACTTCGCCCAGATGATGGTCACCGGTCTCAACGGCGAGCAGGGCGGCCACGGCTGGACGGTCGGCCTGCTGGGTCGGTTCAACGTGGGGACCGAGACCGTCAGCGCCTTCCGCCTGGTCGCCGAGGCCCGGCTGCTCGGCAAGGGCTATCGCCCGGGCTACTTCGACGGGTTCTACGAGATCGACAAGTACCTCGACGGCGGCACCGGCGGCTCTTCAGGCGAGCCGCTCACCAAGCTCGCCTCCACGCTTCAGAACACGGTCGACCGCAAGGGCTACTACCTCGAGGGCAGCTGGGGCATCCGCGAGGCCATCGGCCTGACCCTCGCCCTGGAAGGCGACTCGGCCGGTCCGCAGAAGAATTTCCTGATCCACCTCGAGATCCCGGCCCTCTCCTGGCTGCAGGTCTTCGGCACGGTCTCCCACCGCGGCTTCATCGAGGCCGATGAGTTGCTCTCCCTCGACGACAAGACCGTCGCCTTCGCCGGCGCTCGCATCAAGCTGCTGCCGATTCTCTTCGTCAACGCCCGCGCCTTCCGCTCCTTCCAGCTCGATGCCTACAAGTCCAGCCTGGGCACGATGGGCTCCTTGAAGTACCGCACCGTCGGCGGGATCGAGGCCGCGGTGGAGTGGGGCTGGGAGTTCTGAGGTCCGGGCGCCGGGTAGCGTCCGGCGGCGGCATCGGTTCTCTTCCGCGCGCCGGCCGCGCCCGGTCGGCCGCGGCTCGGTGCCCGATGGCCATGAGCGCTCCCGGCCGCTAAGCTACTCCTCCTCCAGGAGAGCCATGCGATTCCTTCGACTTTGGATAGCGCTTCTCGCGGTCATGCTATCGAGCTCCGCGGCACATGCCGCCGAGCTCACCGTCTACTTCTTCGACGTCGGCCAGGGCGACGGCTACCTCATCGTTTCGCCGGCAGGGAAGACGATCCTGGTCGACGCCGGCCCGCCTGATGCCGGCGAGGCACTCGCCCGGCGCCTCAAGCAGATCCTCACCGCTCCCATCGACCTGCTGCTGATGACCCATCCCCACGCCGACCACCTCGGCGGCATGGAGAAGGCCCTCCAGGCGGTGGGCGCCAACCTGTTCATGGAGCCGGGCTTCAACCATCCCTCCGCAGGCTACAACCAGCTCCTCAAGGCCCTCGAGGAGCGCAAGGTCCCGCTCAAGGTCGCCGAGGCCGGCCGCAACATCAACCTCGGCGGCGGCGCCAACCTTCACCTGCTGGCCCCCATCAAGCCCTTCTTCCACGGCACCCGCTCCGACGTGAACGCCAACTCGGTGGTCGCGCGCCTCACCTTCGGCAACACCGCCTTCTACCTTTCCGCCGACAGCGAGGAGGAGACCGAGCGCGCCATCCTCAAGAGCGGCGAGGAGCTCAAGTCCAACGTCTACAAGGCCGCCCACCACGCCAGCCGCCACAGCAACACCGCCGACCTGCTGGCCAAGGTCAAGCCGGAGATCGCGGTGATCTCGGTGGGCGCCAACAACGACTATGGCCACCCGACCCGCCAGGCGATGGAGCGCATGGAGGCGGTCGGAGCGCGCATCCTGCGCACCGATCTCGACGGCGAGATCGTCATCAAGAGCGATGGCAACAAGCTCACGGTGCTGACCGGAAATGCGGCCGCAGCCGCCGCCCCCGGCCCGGCTGCCAGCCCGACCGTCGCCAAAGTCGAGAAGCCGGAGAAGAGAGCCGAGGCTCGCGCGGCGCATGCCGAGAAGCCGATGGTTGACGAGCCGAAGATGGACGCGCCGGCGCGCGCCCCTGCCTCGGCCAAGAGCGAGGGCGGCTACGTCGGCAGCGCCAAGGGCCAGGTCTTCCACAAGGCCAGCTGCCCCAACGCCCAGAAGATCAAGCCCGACAACCAGGTCGCCTTCCAGACCCGCGAAGAGGCGATGGAGGCGGGCAAGCGCCCGGCCAAGGACTGCAATCCTTGAAGAAGCCCCAGGAGAAGGCCATGGCCGGACCATTCGTGGATCGCATCGAGGGGAAGCAGGCGGTGCTGGTGATCGACGGCAAGGAGAAGAGCGTGCCGCTCAGCTCGCTGCCCAGGGGAACGCGCGAGGGCGTCTACCTGACAGCCGATCTCAAGGGAATCGACGACGCCGAGACCCGCCGCGCCGCCGGCGAAATCGAGGCCCGGCGCGAGCGGATGAAGAAGGACGACGGCGGCGATTTCTCACTCTGAGCAGGGCGCACAACGAAATTCCGGGAGAATCTCATGATGCGCAACTTGTCGATGGCAGCCGCGCTGCTGTTGACGCTGAGCTTCTGTGGCAAGCCGGGCGGTGAATCGGCGGACGCCGGGCGCACCGACGCCCAGGCGGCGATGGATGCCGGAGCGCCCCTCGATGCGGCGGTGGACCGGAGCGATGCCGGGGCCGCCGATGCCGACGTCGCGGTGGACGCCGGGCCCCACTCCTGCGCGGCCATGACCGCGCCGGTGGGCCGGAGCCTGACGGTGCACTATGGCCCCGACACGCTCGATTTCTCCTCCGGCCGCTTCGAGGTCACCGTCGACACGATGAGCACCTCGTTCTTCTTCTACAGCCTCGACGACCAGTACCGGCTCGAGGTGGCGGTCTGGGACAGCGCCAGCGGCCAGTGCCCGCAGGCTGCCCCGCTGCCCACCATCGAGGCCGACTACGACATCTGGCTGGAGCGGGCCGACGGCACCGTGCTGGCGGTGAGCGCCCAGTACGGCGCCACCGGGACGCTGACCATCGACGGCTACAACGTGGACGTCGGCAGCCGGGAGCTCAGCTTCTCCTGCGAGAACTGCAACCTGCCGGCGTCGCTGTCGCTCTCCAGCGACGCGGGCCAGCCGCTGCCGGCGATCATCACCGGTGCGGCGCGGACACACGAGTAGCCTCCGACCCGGATTTGACCCTGCTTGCCGGGCAAGCGTAGAAACTTGGGTCCCCTTACGGATGGAAGGAAGCGCCGAATGAACCAGAACCGCCTGACCTTTGCCGCCTGTATTGCGGTGGCTCTCTCGTTGGCCGCCTGCGGTTCTGGCACCAAGGCCGGAAACGATGCGGGAAAGACCTCGGGCACCGATGCCGGCAGCACCGACGCCGGCGCCGTCGTTGCGGACGCCGGAATGGACACCGACGCCGGCACCCAGGACACCGTCCCGGCGACCTGCGGAACCGGCACCGGCAGCTACAGCAACACGCTGGTGGTGAAGTACACCCCCGTCGGTGGCACCGTGCAGACCTTGTCCTTCGGCAACCCGACGCCGAGCGTCGATTATGTTCCGCCGGATCCGAACGGCAATCCTCCGACTGCCGGGGTCATGTACTTCGACTTCACCTCAGCCGACGGCCAGAACTACGTCATCGAGATCGGCCTGTACGAGATCGGCGCCACGTTCACCTGCCCGAGCACCTCGCCGCTGCCGATCGCCGACGCCGACCCCTACTCAATCGACCTCTATCAGGTGGACGCCCAGGGCACTTGGAACCTGCTCGGCTCGAGCTTGGATACTGGCGCCAGCGGCACCCTCAAGGTCCAGTCGTTCGTCACCACCTCCGGCTCAGAGGAGATCTCCTTCACCTGCGAGCCGAACTGCACCCTGGTCATTCCTCCTGCTTCCGGCACTGGTGCCAACGTGGTGACCACCGTCATCACCGGTGGCATCCACCAGAAGATCTAGTCGACGAGCAGCCCAGCCTCGGCCGCCCTTCAGGAGCTGGCGCCGAAGAGCCTGAGCTGAATCAGCAGCAGCTTCGCGGGCGGGCTCCAATTCTGAGAGCCCGCCCGCTTCATGTTTGAGGCCCAGGAAAATGCGGGCCCCAAGGGTCCTCGCTCAAACCAAAGGAAGCGCTTCCATGTCCTACAAGATCCCGATGATCGCCGCGGTCCTGCTGGTCGCCATCTCCTCGGTCTACTGCGGGGGCAGTCAGCCCGCGCCCAATGGCGCGTCTGACGCCGGCAAGACCTCCTCCGACGCGGGTTCCAACGCGGACGCCGGAGCGGTCGTGGATACCGACGCGGGACCGACATCCGACGCCTCCACCGAGCCCCCGCCGCCGTGCGGCACGCCGGCCACGACCCTGAGCAACACGCTGGCGGTGAAGTACACAGCGATCGGCAAGGCGCAGCAGACCATCGCCTTCGCCGCGCCGACGCTGACCGTGGATTGGTTCCCGGCCGACCCGAACTCTGCGGCGGCGACCTACTTCGACCTGACCTCGGATGACGGCAACTACCTTCTCGAGGTCTCGCTCTACGAGTTCGGCCAGCAGTTCGTCTGCCCGATTTCTCAGTCGCTCTCGGCCTCCGGGCTCTCGGATCCCTACACCGTGGACCTGTATGACAACGCCGACCCCGCCAACCCGGTTCTGCTGTCGTCGAGCTGGCAGGACGGGCCGGGCACAGGGACCCTCAAGATCGACTCCTTCGTCGCCACCCCGGGCGCCGAGGAGATCACTTTCTCCTGCGCCCCGAATTGCACCCTGGTGACGGCACCGCCGAATGGTGGCGCCAACGTCAACACCTGTGTGGTCACCGGCGGAATCCACATCAAGATCTAGTCGGCTAGGAAGGTTCACGGATCGGCGAACGGGCTCGCGCTCGTTCGCCGATTCGCTTTGAGGGCTCTCCTTTGCGCTAGCTCCTGGCGTGGGAGGCCTGGGCCGCGGCTGCGAAGCGCCGGACGATCTCCCCAGCCGGCTCGATTCGGTCGATCCCGGCGACGCTCTTGCCGGCCTGGAAATAGTCCTTGTAGGCGGTCCCGCGCAGCGAGGAGCGCTTGAGCGTCCAGACCGAGCTCAGCGTGTAGAACGCCCTCATCCAGTGCTTGGTGCGCGAGCCCTTGAGCAGCCTCCGCGCGATCGGGCCGGCCCGGGTCCCCATCTGCTGGACGTAGGGCGTGTTGATCACCGAAACCGGGACTCCGGTGAGCTTCTCGGTGAGCACGATGTCCTTCTCCTCGGCGTCGAGGATCGCCTTCTTGTAGTCGGGGTGGACCTTGCACTCCTCGGTGGCGATGAAGCGGGTGCCCATCTGCACCCCGGCGTAGCCGAGCTCGAGCATCCGCGCGAAGTCCTTCTCCGAGCCGACCCCGCCGGCGCAGACCAGCGGCACCTTGAGGTCGGCGAGCTGGGCGTAGAGGTCCTCGGGAGAGCGGGTCCCGGCGTGGCCGCCGGCGCGGCCGTTGACGCAGATCAGCCCGTCGACCCCGGCCTCGAGCGCCTTGTCGGCCCACCTGCGCTCGGTGACGTCGTGGTAGACCACCCCGCCCACGGCGTGCGCCTTCTCGACCACGAAGCGCGGGTTGCCCAGCGCGGTGACGAAGAAGCGCACCCCTTCTTCGAGCGCGATGTCGACCCACCGGCGCATCCGCTCCAGGTAGGTCTTGGACCCGGACTCGACGATGGCGTTGAAGCCGATGGGCTTGTCGGTGAGCGTTCGCAGGTGGCGCAGCCCGGCCCGCAGCTCGTATCCGTGGACGTAGGTCAGCGAGATCGGCTGCACCAGGCCCAGCCCGCCGGCGGCCGAGACCGCGGCGATCAGCTCGGGATTGGAGCAGGGGTACATCGCTCCGCAGATCACCGGGACGTCGACGCCGGCGTGGCGGGTGAAGGCGGTTTCGAGGCGGGACATGCGCTTGCTCCTTGAAGAACCCTGCCGACGCTAGCGGGAGGGGCGCCAGCGCGCCACTGGGGAGCGAACTCCTCGTCGCGCGAGCACCCGCACCGGTTGCCAACAGACCGTACGGTTCGTACTCTTCGAGCCGAGGAGGGCAAGATGGCCCGAAAGACCTGTGGAGCAGAGGAGGCGCGGGCGCATCTTCCCGAGTTGCTGGAGCGCGCGCACCACGGCGTCGCGACCGTGATCACCAAGCGCGGCAAGGCGTATGCGGCGCTGGTGCCGATCGCGGAGATGAGGGCTCGCGGAGGCATGCGATTGCTGGATCTCAAGGGAACTGGCGCCGGCCTGTGGGGAAGAGCCCCGGCGCGCACCCTGGCGAAGCTCCGGGACGAGTGGGAATGACCGCCCCCCAGATTCCGGACGGGGCGCGCGTCTTCCTGGATACGAGCCCCATCGTCTACCTTCTCGACGGTCATGCGCTCGGGGGCAAGTTCGAACCGCTGTTCGCCGATATCGCCGCGGGGAGAATCGAGCCGGTGGTCAGCCCCATCACTCTGGCTGAGGTGCTGACCGGTCCGCTGGCCGCCGGCCAAGAAGCTCTGGCGGAGCGCTATCGCCAAGCATTGACCGGCAGTCACGGCTGGTCGCTTCGCGAGATAGACGAGGAAGTCGCCGTATCGGCAGCGCGACTGCGCGCCCAGTATCGGCTCAGGCTTCCGGACGCCCTGCAGCTCGCGGTCGCACTCAGTGAGAGCTGCCACGCGCTGGTGACCCACGACCGGGACTTCAGTAGGGTCAAAGAGATCCTGGTGTGGACGGGGTAGCCCTCGCGCCGCCTACCGCCGCCGCGTCACCCGGAAGGTCCGCTTGGCCGACTGTCCCGCCTCGTCGACCACCACGATCTCATGCCGGCCGAGCTTGGGCGTCCACCACAGCCGCTCGTCAGCGCTGGCGATGCCCAAGAACTCGCCGTCGACGAACCAGCTCAGCCGAGCTCCCGAGGGCGCCTCGGCCTCGAGGACGATCTCCTGGTTCTTCTCCGGGACCCCGGGCAGCAGCACTGCGGTCTGCCCGGGCGGCGGCGAGGCGATCCGCGGAGGGACCGAGCCCGCCGGCGCGCAGCCCGCCATCGGCGTCGGCGGCCGCGACGCCTGCCGCGACTGCTCCTTCATCCAGCGTCCGATGTCCGCGGGCAGAGTGACGAAGCTCCTGCTGTGATGGGAGCGGCCCGCGCGGCAGTCGACGCTCAGCGCCTGGCCGGTCTGGTCGTCGACGTCCACGCGCACGTGGTAGGGACACGGGGTGGTCGGCACGCTGGAGGCGCGCGCCAGCACCCACTTCTTCGACTCGCAGGCGTCGGTGGCGGGGTGGCCTGAAAAGGCGCAGACCTCGATCTGCTTGAGGTCTTTGGTCGGGGACGGCGGCCGGGGCAGGGCGTTCGGCTCCTGGAGCGCCTCGAGCACGTCGAAGAGGATGGGGCCGGCGGCGTCGGAGCCGGTGATCTCCGGGCTGGCCTTGCTGTCGAAGTTGCCCAGCCACACCACCGCGGTGTGCGCCGCCCCGGATCCTGCCGCCCAGGCGTCGCGATGGCCGAAGCTGGTGCCGGTCTTCCAGTGCACCTGCGAGGGCGCCCCGGTGAACCGCGAGCGCGCTGGGAAGTCCGGGCGATCCTTGCGCGAGAGCGCGCGCACGGTCAGGTACGCGGCTCCGGGCGAGAAGATCTCGCTCTCGTCCTGCTTCAGTTGATCCATCAGATAGCGGACCGGGCGGTAGTGGCCCTGTCGCGCGAGGGCGGCGTAGAGCCCGGAGAGCTCGAGCGGCGTCAGCTCGATGCCGCCGACGATCGCCGACAGGCCGTAGTGGCCCGGCTCGCTGCTCAGGCTGGTGAGCCCCAGCGAGCGCAGGGTGCCGACGAAGTTCTCCGAGCCGAAGCGGGACAGCAGCTCGACGAAGGGGAGGTTGAGCGACTGGCTCAGGGCGTCCTCGAGCCGCACCAGGCCGGAGAAGGTGCCGTCGAAGTTCTTGGGCTGGTAGCCGCCGAAGCGCATCGGGATGTCGGGGACCAGGAACTCCGGCAGCGCCAGCCCGCGGTCGATGGCCATGGCATAGAGGAAGGGCTTGAGCGCCGAGCCGGGTGAGCGGGCCTCGGCGAAGCCGGCGATCTGCCCGCCGTGGGCGGGATCAAAGAAGTCGAAGTTGCCGACCAGGGCACGGACCTCGGCGGTGGCGGAGTCGAGGACCACCAGCGCGCCGTTGTGGGCGCCGCGGCGCTCGGCGTCGGCGCGAGAGGAGCGCATGGCCCGCTCGGCGATGCGCTGGGTGCCCTGGTCGAGGGTGGTGCGCAGCCGGGTGCGGTCCTTGAGCTGGGTCCTGAGCCAGGCGGCGGCGTGAGGCGCCAGTCGCGGGAAGGGCTGCATCTCCGAGGGCGGCGGGAGGGCGGTGACCTCCGCGAAGAGCTGCTGGGGACTGGCCAGCTTGGAGCGCCCGCGAGGCAGAGCCTCGGCGTCGAGCAGCCGGCGGGCGATCTGGTCGCGGGCCGCGCGCAGCCGAGGCAGGTGGCCGGGAGTCGGGAAGCGATCGTTCGGGTCCTGCGGAACGGCGAGCAGGGTGGCGATCTCCGCGGGGCTCAGGTTGGTCGGCCGGTGGCCGAAGTAGGCCAGCGAGGCGGCCTCAATCCCTTCGAGGTTGCGGCCGTACGGGACGAAGGTCAGGTAGGCACCGAGGATCTGCCGCTTGGACAGGCGAAGCTCGAGCTGCATCGCCCGCAGGGCCTCGATGACCTTGTATCGGAGCGAGCGAGGATGCGGCTCGAGGATTCGGGCGAGCTGCATCGACAAGGTCGAGGCCCCGGAGACGACCCGGCCCGCGGAGAGGTTCTGGAATGCGGCCCGGACGATGGCGCTCGGGTCGACGCCGTGATGCTGCAGGAAGCGCTGATCCTCGAGGGCGACGAGCGCGCGGAGGTAGGCGGGGTCGATCTCCTCGAGCGTTGCCGGGATGCGCCACTTCTCGTCTGGGGAGAGGAAGACGAAGGCGGCGGTCCCGTCGCGGAACTCGATGACCGTCGAGCCGCCGTCGGCCAGGTGCGAGGGCAGCGGAACGAGCCAGGCCGCGGCCAGGCCGCCGATGACCGCGCCCGCGAGTAGCAGCGCAGCGGCTCGGGCCAGGAAACGCCACCGGCGAAGGGCAGAGCTTTCGGACGAGGCACTCATGCGACTCTCCCTGCTCCCCGAAGGCCGTCGAAGGCGCTTCGGGGAGCAAGAAGCTTGGGAACAGGCCCGTGACTACTGCAGGTACTCGGTCCAGGGACCGGCGATCTTGATGAGGTCACCGGGCTGGCGGGCCCAGATGCGGGCGTCGTACATCGCCTCTGCCTCGACCGGCGGAGCGGTGAAGGAGCCGGCGGTGACCGCACGCAAGGCGTAGATCACCTTGCGCGATTCGCCGGCGTCGAGAGAGCCGAAGACCTCCAGGCGGTCGTCGCGGATGTTCATGTAGTCCGGCTTCCATAGACCTTCGGGATCGAGCCAGTTGGTGACCGTGGTCCGGCCCAGCCGCGGGTTCTCGATCTCCCAGCCGGCGGCGAAGCGATCCACCAGGGCGATGTTGTTCACCTTGGCGCCGCTGGTGTTCTTGATGGTGATCTCGGTGTAGACGAGATCTCCCAGCCCGTGCGTGCTGCTCTTGAGGTCGAGCGGGTTGCCGTCGGTGTTCAGGTAGCGGCGCTCGAGCTTGAGCCCGTTGCCGCCCACCTTCCACTCGGCCTTCTGGCGCACGCCTTCGCTGTTGACGAAGAGCCACAGCTCGCCCTTGCCCTTGGAGCTGACGTCGAGCGACAGCGACTTGGCTTCGCTGGCCCGCGCCAGGTTCCAGGTCAGGTCGGCGGTCTTCGCGCCCGGCTTCGAGCCCTGCTGCTGGAACTTCTTGCCGTTGACCACCAGCTGCACTCCGTCGAACTCCTTGGCGGCCGCCGAGACCCGCTTGGCCAGGCCGGTCAGGCCCCACTTGAGCTCCTGGGTGTTGTAGGAGCCGAAGCTGCCCTTGAGCGAGTCGGCCACCACCTGTGCCAGCGGCTCGCCGGAGGCGTCATTGCCGAAGAGGTCCTGGAAGGTGGAGAGCATCAGCCCGCGGCGGCGGCGATCGGAGTAGAAGGTCCAGCTGTTGCTGCGCTGGTCGCTCACCTTGCTGGTGTCGGGCTTCTTGAGGTCGGCCTCGTAGCGCCGGTCGCCGGCCAGGTAGAGCGCGGTCTTGAGCATCCACACCTGCTCCAGCCGCTCGCCCTCGCCGTCGCCATAGCCCCACCAGTAGCGGCGCTTGTCGGCGTTGGTCCCGGGCGCGCTCAGCTCGGAGAGCAGCTTCTCGGCCCGCGCCTTGTGCGGCTTGCCCACCAGCGCCAGCACGTAGTGCATGTAGGGCTCGTTGAAGCCGTAGTGCTCTTGATCCGCCGCGCCGCCGTTCTCGTAGACGTTGCGCATCCGCTCCTCCATGTAGCGGATGGCGTCGTCGAGCCGGCCCTGCGGGACGGCGAAGCCCAGCTTCTTGGCGTCGGTGAGGAAGTGGACCCCGTAGGTGGTGGCCCAGTCCAAGGGCTCGGTCCAGCCGGGCCAGTAGCCGAAGCCGCCGGAGGGGGTCTGCATCGCCAGCACCCGGTTGATGCCGGCCATCGCCATGTCCTCGATCTTCCCCGAGGCCGCGAACGCGGGATCGATGCTGGGGATCAGGTTCTGCGCGGCGATCAGCGGCCAAGCGGTCGAGGTCGTCTGCTCCATGCAGCCGTAGGGGTAGTGGAGCAGGTAGGTCAGGTGCTGGAACGACTCGCCGTAGGGATTGGTGGTGACCCAGAAGGTCGACTGCTCGGTGGTAGGGACCCAGCCCTGCAGCAGTGCCTTGAGGTCGAGATTGCCCTCGTTGAGCGAGACGCGCTGCATCTCGCGGGTGCGCGGGGCCGCCGGCAGGAAGGGGACGTCGTTCTCCTCGAACGAGGTGAGGTTTCCGGCCTTGGCCACCACCTTGAACTTGGCCGCGCCGATCGACTTCTTCGCCTTCGCCAGGAAGACCGCGACCTTGGCCTCGTTGTCCTTGAGGTCCAGCTCCTTGACGGTCTTGCCGATCAACTCGATCGGAGAGGGTTCGTCGGCAGCTGCCTCCAGCCCGGGGACCGGCAGACTGGCCGCGGTCAGAGTCAGCTCCACCTTCTGCGCTGCGCCCGAGAGGTTGGTCAGGAAGACCGGGATCTGGATCTCGTCGCCCTCGGTGAGGAATCGCGGCAGCGTGGTCTGCAGCGTCAGGGGATCGCGCACCACCACGTTGGTGCTCGCCCGCCCGATGCGCTTGGAGCCCACGGTCACCGCCATCACTCGCAGCGAGCCGCGGTAGGTCGGCACCTGGAAGGTGACGCTGGCCTTGCCCTTTACCACCGGCAGCAGCCCGGACCAGAGCGCCACCGGCTTCACCGGCTGCACCCGGCCATTGGGTGCGCCCGCTGCCTCGCCGTCGCCGCCGGTGGACTTGGTCGGGCCGCTGGCGGGCAGCAGGAGCGTCCAGCCCACCGTCTCGAAGGTCTCCACGCCCAGCGCTCGCTGGGTGAAGAGCTCGGAGAGCGGATCCGGCGTGGCGAACTTGGTCAGCGAGAGGATGCCCTCGTCGACCGCGGCCACGGTGGCGAAGGTCGTCCCTTCGGCGTCCGGGACCTCGAGGTTGATGGTCAGCTTGTCGTTGCTGCGCACCTCCTTGGGCGCGGAGAGCGTCACCTCGGAGCGGTAGGCAGTCGGCTCCACCGGCGCGCTCTTGACTCCGAAGGCCCGCTCCGGCGTGAACGACTCCTGCGAGTCGAGGTGTGGATCCTTCACCAGGAAGGCCGACACGTAGACGTTGGGGAAGAGCTTCTCCAGCTTGAACTTCCACTCCACCTGGCCGGCCTCGACCTTGATCCACTCGCTCTTGAGGACGTGGTCGGTCTCGGCGGTGAGCAGCACCTTGCCCTTGTACGGGGCGCGGAAGGTGACCTTGGACTCCTCACCGACCTTGAGCTTGGGCGATCCGATCTCCAGCGCCAGCCAGCTCGGCTTGCCGGGGCGCGGGGTCGTGTCGGAGCGGTTCTCGTTGGGCATCCAGTAGTAGTGGTAGCCGGAGCCCTCGATCGACAGGTCGCTCTGGGCCCGGCCGGCGCGCGCCCGCACCAGGAACATCGGGCCGTCCTGGCTGGCGGTCAGCGTGGCGCTGAACTTGCCGTCCACCACCTTCACCTTCTGGCGGCCGTCGGAGACCGGGCGCTGGTAGCGCTGGTAGCTGCCGTCGCCCTCGCCGTCCTCGTACCACCAGCCGTACTCGTCCTCGAGCCGCACCAGCTCCAGCTCGACCTCCGAGATGTCCTTGATGGCCTTGCCGTTCCAGTCGACGACCGCGCCGCTCACCGGGAAGGGCTTGCCGGACTGCACCTTGCCGGCGCCCGAGCTCAGGCCCAGGTAGTAGCGCTCCGGGTGCACCGGCACGGTGGCCTCGCCCTGGGTGGTGCGGCCGCTGCCGGACTCGAAGACCGCGGCCTTGGCCACCAACCTCGCCGCGCCCGGCAGGTTGAGCTCGTGCTCCGGCTGCGCGCAGGTGAAGGTCCCGGTGCCGGCGTCGTCGAGCGCGCCCTGGGCGGTCCCCAATCCGATGGACTTGAGCGGCTTGTCCTGAGGGCGCCAGATTCCGTAGCTGAGGTTGGCGTTCTCCTTGGGCTTGAAGGCGAACGGCTGCAGCTCGCAGCTCAGCTCCACCTGGCTGCCGGAGGGGATGCCGCCGAAGAGGTACTTGGCGTTGACCGCCACGTCGAGCGGCTCGCCGAGCAGGTAGCCCGGCTTGCCGGTCTTGGCCTCGACCTTCATCCGCTCGGGGACGAACTCCTCGACGTTGAACTTGTAGTCGCCGGCCTGGACCCCCGCGACCGCCAGCTCGACCTTGTAGCTGCCGGTGGAGGCGAAAGAGGGGAATGAAAGGTCGAGGTTGATCAGGCCCGCCTCGTTCACCGGCAGGCTGACCTTCTTGTACTCGCGCTCGCGTGGGTCCATCACCTTGAGCTCCACCGGCATCCCGGCCTTGGGGGCGGCGTCGGCGCGGTCGCGCAGGATCGCGGAGAGGTGGGCGGTCTCGCCGGGGCGGTAGACGCCGCGGTCGGCGTAGATCGAGGCGCGGTAGGCGCGCTCCGACCTGAAGGCCTCGCCCAGAACCTTGGCCTCGCCCAGGTCGACGCCCAGCTCGCTGAACTTGAGGTAGGTCAAATCGTCGCCGGCGGTGGCGATCAGCGCGAACGGCGCCGCGGGATCGAGGTCCTGGTCGGGCACCTTCAGAGTGCAGCCGTCGTCGGCGGAGGTGGTGCAGCTGGCCAGCGACTGGCCGCTCTTGCGGACCAGCTTCACCTCGGCGTTCACCGGCTCGAGGGTCTCGCTGTTCATCGTCCAGACGCGCAGCTCCTCGCCCCAGGGGTGCTCCTTGGAGACTCCGCCGCGCTTGGCGACGAGCTGCAGGTCGGTGAGCATCAGCCGCGCGGTGGCCCGCGAGCCGTGGGAGGAGATCGCCAGCTCGAGCAGGCCGCGGGTGTCCTTGGGGACGATGGTCGCCAGGTCGACCCAGGTCGTGGTCTGGACGTCGGGCGTCGACTTGAGGGCCAGGGTCTGCTTGGCGACGACGATCGAGTTGCGCTCGCTGGCGGCCTCGGTCTGGTCGTCGCTCATCCAGAAGACCAGGTTGGCGACAGGGACCTGGCGGACGATCAGCTCGGCCTGCTCGGCGTTGACGTGCTTCACCGGCAGCGACTTGAAGGCCTTCTTCGGCAGGTAGCGCCCGTCGGAGGTGAACTCGACCTTCGAGGCGCGGGCCGGGAAAGAGAAGCTGCCGTCCCAGGCGGAGTAGAGCATGCCGCCGTCGACGGTGCGGGCGCCGCCGTCGATGTGCAGCGAGTAGGTGCCGCGGCGGAAGTCCCCGAAGATCCGGAAGCCGGCGTTGGAGGGCGAGACCGAGACCTTGACCTTGGGCTCGACGTGGATCGCCTCCTGGGCGTCGGCGTCCTCGAGCTGGCAGCGGCGGGAGATTTCCCCGTAGCTGCGGCCGCTGCTGTTGTCCCAGTAGTAGCGTTTGTTGCCGGCGGCGTCGTCGTTGCAGACCACCTCCAGGTAGTGGCCGGTGGGGCCCTCGCGCCGCTCGACCGAGATGATGTTCATCGGCTTGTCGCCGCTGAGCTCGATGGTGGCCTCGGCGGCGGCGGCCTTGTCGGCGCGCCCGGCCATCGGCAACCCGGCCTTGAGGGAGAGCTTGAGGGTGTTCTTGCGCTTGAAGTCGAGGGTGAGGTTGCGCAGCTCGACTTTGATGACGTTGCGCTCCTGCGTGTACTGGTAGCGCACGTCGCCGATCGGGCCCGACGGCCCGGTCCAGCTGGCCAGCTCCTTGGCCCGCGCCGCCTCGACCGGCCCGGAGAAGACCAGGTCCACGGCGATCGACCTGGCGGCGGTGTTGATGCTGCTCAGCGAGGCCCGAAGCATCGCGAACCTGGGCGTGGTGAACTCGCGCACCCAGGTGTCGGCCTTGGGCGGCTTGACGGGGCCGGTGACGGTCTCCACCTGCTCCAGGGTGACGGTGTAGCGGGTGTTGGGGGCGAAGGGCTCGGCGGCCTTGAACACCAGGGTCGAGGTGGAAGGCGCGCTGAGCCGCCCGCGGATCGACGGCTCGATCTTGAGGATGGTCTTGGCGGCGACGCTGGAGCCCGAGGGCAGCACGCTGCGGGCGAATTCGACGTTGATGCTCTCCGGAAGCTGGCCGGCGGCGGCGACCTCGCGGACGACCGGATCGAGCATCTCCCAGGTCAGCGGCGGCAGCTTGGCTTCGGCGGTCTCGGCGGGCTTGCCGGTCTCGGCGGTCGGCTTGGGCTGCGCCGTGCTCACCTCGGGCCGGTTGGAATCGCCACACTTGCAGGCGGACAGCGCCAGCGCGAGCAGGCCGACGAGCAGCGGTCGGCCGACTCCAAGGTGGCCGAGGACCTGGGAACGGTTCATGGGCGTTCTCTCTGCGTTTTTTGGTTGTGACGGAGCCGACAGACGGCGGTTTCGGATGGAGAGGCAGGCGGAGAATACGCTCCGGCTGCTGAGACGGGCAAACGACCGGGCGCCCGCGCGCGATTGCCTGAGCAACCGTCATGCCTACTCGCCGGACGAGGGAGGGACGGCTTGGTTGCGCGGCTGGCTGGAGACGCGCTTCGGCCCGGCGGACACGCCGCGGCGTCAGCGGATCGGCTGCGGCGGCAGCGACGGCGGCGGAGCGGAGGACTTGGTCGCGGGCGCCAGCTCAGGCTTCTTGGCCTTCGATTTGAAGATCCAGGGATAGTCGATGAGGCACGCTGCCTTGGCCGGGTTTTCCGGGAACTGCCAGTTCCTGATTCGCGCCAGCAGGCAGGACTGCATCTGTGGGTCTTCGAGCGTCGCGCTCTTGATCTGCGCCGAGGAGACCCTGCCGTCGCCTTCAATGACGATGGCGACGGTGATCTTCCCCTCCAGCTCCGGCAGCTCGTTGACGCGGAGCTGGTAGCAGCCGGTGACCTCGGCGGCGTGGTCGGCGATGCCCTTGCGGATCGCGGCCTTGTCGCAGGGCGAGTTCACGTAGGGCGATTCCTGCACCGGCGCGCCGGGCATGCCCAGGCCGCCAGTGGCTTGGCCCGGCGGCGAAAAGCGCACCCGGTCGCCGGTCTGGGCGCGCTCGGGCTTCCGATCCGACTGCGCCCACGCCGGCACGGCGCAGATGATCGAGAGACCGAGAGCGATCGAGGGCAGGAGGCGCATCGAGGCTAGCCGGCCTTGGCCTTGCCGGTGTCCTCGGGCGCGGGAAGGTAGTGGTGGAACAGCCCGTGGGAAGTGACCAGCAAGATGCTGAAATCAGGAAGGAAAGTGAACGCCCCGATCTCGTCGTGCAGCGACTCGATCCCGGTCTCGTCGAGCGTGTCGCCGGTCGCCAGATCGAAGAGCTTGAGCCGCTTGGCATCCAGCTTGGGATAGGCGGACAGCAGTTGCTTCCCGTCGCCGCTGATGGCCAGCGCCCGCACCTGCCCCTCCAGCCCTCGCAGCCCCTGCTGCTTCTCGGCGTTGGAGACCGCCACCACCGCCAGGTCGCCCTCGAGCCCGGTGCCGATGGCGAGCGGCCCCTGCGGCGAGTGCACCAGGGTCTCCAGGCTTGTCAGCGGCAGCAGCGCTGGGGCCGGCTTGTGGATCATCGCCACCAGAGACTGGAGGACCGAGGTCCGCCGCGGCTGGCCGGTGGCCATGTCGAGCGCGAACAGGCTGGCATGGGGCGGGTGGAAGGTGTGCCCGCCGACGTAGGCCACCCCGCCCGCAAGCAGGCAGGCGCTGGGCACGAACTTGGGCGGCGCGCCCAGGCTCTTGAGCGAGGTCCGCCAGCGCAGCCCGCCGCGATCGTCCCACAGGCAGACCACTCCCTGGCCCTCGGCGTTGTGCAGGGTCAGCAGCGCGCCGCCGTCCTCGGACAGCGACATCGCCAGCACCCACTCGCCCTTCTCCTCCGGGGTGCGGCTGGACTTGAAGCGCGCCAGCTCGCGGCCGCTGCTGGCCTCGATGCGGACCAGATGGCCGTCGGCGCTGGCGGCGTAGAGGGTCTTGCCGTCGGGCGCGAACTCGATCTCTGAGATCGACCCGCTGGCGGCCTGGCAGCTCCAGACGAAGCGCCGGCCCTCGACGTCGCTGGCCCACAGCTCGCCCAGCCAGTCGCCGCTGACCGCCAGCTTGCCGTCCGGCGAAACCGCCACGCAGCCGACCTCGGCCCCCGGTCCCATGGCCAGGGTGCGGCGGGCGCCGGTCTCGGCTTCGAGCAGCATCACTGTCGACAGGTCGGCGGTGGGGGCGTGGGTGACTGCCAACTGCTTGCCGTCCGGCGAGAGCGCCAGGTGCGGCTCGACCAGCCCGGTGGCGCGCCACTTCACGCTTCCCTCGGGAAGGCTCAGCGCCACCACCGACCTGCTGTCTCGGTCGGCGACGTAGGCGGTGGTGCCGTCGGCGGAGAGGCGGGCGACGTCCAGCCACCAGGTGTCGGGCACCACTTCGGCGTGGCTGGCCTCCAGGTCCTCCCACTGCTTGAGGATCTCCTTCTTCTCGACGTCCCACAGGGTGTAGCGGCCGCCTCGCTGGCGGCAGAGGAGCTTCTGGCCGTCGGCGCTGACTGCGGCGCAGACCACCGGGCCGGGGCCGGGCTGGGTCAGCTCGACCTTGGCGTTGCCGTCGAAGTCATAGAGGATCAGCTGCGAGCGGGCGACCCCCGGGCTGACGCCGAGGATGAGCTGGGCCTGGGCCGCCAGGTCGCAGGGGGCGGCGGCGGTGCGCCACTTGTCGGCGCCGTCGGCGGTGGAGCGCAGGATCATCGCCGGCAGGCTGCCCACCTCCAGCGACAGGTGGCGCATCGCCCTGGGCACCAGCAGGCCCACCAGGTAGCTCTCGCCGCCGGGGAGGATGCCGAACAGCAGGTCGTCGCCCTCTTCCTCGGGCGTCTCGGCGCCCTCGAAGAAGGCGCCGCCTCCGCCGCTCTTGGCGATCGCCTCGTGGTTGGCCAGCGCCACGCTTCGTTGTCGAGCGAGCAGGCTGTCCAGCAGGTCCAGCCGCTGCAGGGAGGCGGAGGGGGCGGAGGGCTTCTCGGGACGATCCTGCGGCGAGCCGTCCAAGAGCGCGAGGCGGGTCGAGTGGTGGCCGACGACCCCGAGCAGCTGGCTCGCGTCTTCGGAATAGGCCAGCAGGTCGACCGCGCCGGGGATGCGGCCGGCGCGGCTCCCCCAGCTCTTGTGTGCTCCCAGCCGACTGGGTCCGCTCGGCGGCATCGCTCAACTCCGGGGAGGAAAGGCTCTTCGAAGTTATACCGCGCTCCCTAGGCCGCCAAACATCCGGCCGCAGGATTGCGAGAGAAGCCTGCGCCCGAGCTGGCGGACGCCAGCCAGCCTGGGACCCGGCCAGGCAGCCGTTGAGCGGGGCCGCGGCCGTGGTCGGCGGGTGCCGGCGCCCCTACCGTTTGCAGAAGGGGATCGATCGCGATGAAGGACTTCCATTGCCGGGACGTGGGAAACGACTGCGATTTCGTCGCCCGGGGCCGCAGCAACGACGAGATCATGCGCAAGGCCTCCACCCACGTGCGCGAGGAGCACCAGATGTCGACCACCCGCGACGTGGCCGACACCATGGAGGCGCTGATCCACGACGAGGAGAGCGAGGCGCACCAGCACTCGCTGGGGAGGAGCTAGAGGCGGCGTGCCGCGGATTCAGTCGCCGGGCGAGGCGAGCTCGGTCACTGCCCCAAAGACCGTTTTGACCCGGAGCTTGTCGCCGGGCTTGACCGACTTCCAGGTGACGATGTCAGTGCTCCACGGATGATCGGCTCCGTCGTCGTCCTTGAAGATGATGAGGTATTGCTGGGTTCGGCGCCGCTCGCGCTGCTTGGGGCCTAGCTCGGGTACCGGCCAGCGGGGCTCGTCGTTGAACCCGCTGGCTCTCTCGGTGCGCTCGGGGGTCCAGCGATCGATGTCGTAGGTGCACCAGTCGCGATAGACCGGAACGCCCTTGTAGATGGGCTCGTCCTGCGCCACCTCGTGGCTCTTCGTCTGGTAGACCGGCTCCTCCTTGTAGCGGTCTTCGAAGTAGCCGTTGCCCAGGTCCTGGGTCCCGACCTTCACCTTGCGCGTCCCGACCTGGACCTTCTCCTCCACGGTCTTGACCACGTGGCGGTTGCCGATCTTGACCTGATCGGTGTGATGCAGTCGCCGCTCGGTGGTCAGCAGGCGCGCGCCGGCCGGCAGTTCCTCGCGCCAGCTCGACTCCTTGACGGTGGCGAAGCGCTCGACCTCGACCCGCCGCTCCCACTCCAGCCGCGAGACCCGCATCTCCTCGGTCTGGCTGCGGCACATGAACCAGGACGCCGCCAGCAGCAGCAGCCCGGTGGCCCCCCACAGCTTGAGGCGGCCCCAGCTCCGCCTCGGCTTCGGGGCTGCCGGGACGCCCAGGGATGGGGTGGGCGTGGGCTCGGGGGCCGGCTCGTCGGCGATCTCCCGGGTGGCGCGCTGCTGCTGCGAGCGCTCGGCGTTGCAGCTCTTGCAGTGCTCGGCGGCGGCGGGGTTGAGGCTCTCGCAGTAGGAGCAGACCCAGTCCGGGCCGGCCAGGGCCCTCGCCACCACCGAGTCGTCGGCGATGGTCACGGTGATGGTGTTCGAGTCCAGGTAGAACCGCACCTCGTCCCCGCGGACGCGGTGACAGGCCTGGCACCGCTGCTCGCCGCCGCGGTTGCCCCTGTGGCCGCACTGCGGGCAGTCCCACTTCCCCTCGCGAATGGTCATCCGGCCCTCGTAGTCAAGCCCCTGGAGCACCGGACGAGACTAGAGGTTCGAGAATTCGGCAAGAGGGAAGAGGAATCCTCAGTTCTGCCACAAGACCGAAGTGCTGCCTCCGGGAAGGACCTCGCTGGCCACGGTGATCCCGGAGGACTTCTTGTGGATGCGCAGCAGGGCGCCCTGGCTGTCGTCGACGCCTCGACTCATGCCGACGTCGATCAGGAAGATCTCTCCGAATTTCTGGAACATCGTTCCCTTGGAGCGGGTGGTGCCGTCGGAGAAGGCGACCTTGCCCGGCTGGTGGCCCTCGACGATGTGCGCCGCGCCCACCGCCGAGGCCCAGGTCGCCAGGACGGTCGCCGGATCGCCGCCGGCGGCCTCCCACCACGGCACCGGGGCGTCGAGCTTGTACTCGAGGATCGAGTTGGAGGCCGACAGGACCGGCGCCGAGAAGCCTTCGGCGTCGACGCCGGCGCGCAGGCTGGCCTCGAGCGCGGAGAGGGTGGCTCCGCCGGTGTTGCCGGCGTGGGCGAAGAACCAGTCGTTGACCCGCGCGGCGAACGGGAGCGAGCGCAGGAACTTGCCGACCGGGTGCGCGCCCGAGGCAACCGCGGCCGGCGAGATGCCGGCGGCGTTGAGCTCGGCGACGAACTCGGCGGCCTTGGAGGCGCTGGGATCGGCCAGGAACTCGGCCTCGTGGTTCCCCAGGGTGATGATCACCTGCCCGCCTTGGGCGGCCGCCGAGGTCTTCAGCGCCTCGAGGTAGGCGATGACGTCCAGGGCGTGGTTCCACTTGTCGATCAGGTCGCCGGTGCAGACCAGCACGTCCTTGCCGCCGGTCCACTGCGCCGAGCCGGGCTTGGAGGGCACCGGCGCCAGGCCGGCCGAGGCCAGCAGGGCCGACATCCGGTCGTAGTCGCCGTGGATGTCGCCCAGCGCCCAGATGTCGTGGGTGGTGTCGAGCTGCTCGATGGCCGGCTGGCGCGCCCAGTCCCGGGCCCCTCCGGAATCGGGCGCGTGGCCCGAGGCATCGGCGCCGGATTGGGACCCGGCGTCGGCGGGGTCGCCGATCGGGGCGGTTCCGGAGCATCCCGGGTGAGCGACAGCGAGCGCGGCGAGGAGGGCGAGCAGTGCGGCCAAGCGGATGCGCATGGTGACCTCGGACGTCTAGGAGAAAGGGCGAGCCCCGGCGCGCCGCAGCGGCTCGTGCCGGAAGCAGTCGATCAGGTGGTCGTTGACCATGCCCACCGCCTGCATGAAGGCGTAGCAGATGGTCGGTCCGACGAAGTGGAAGCCCAGGGACTTGAGCTCCTTGGACATCGCCTGGCTGGCCGGGGTCTGCGCTGGGACCTGCCTGAGCGAGGTGAAGCGGTGCTGCACCGGGCGGCCGTCGACGAAGCCCCAGAGGAACTTGGCGAAGCTGCCCCGCTTTTCTCGGAGCGCCAGGTAGGCGCGCGCGTTCTGAACGCTGGCGTCGACCTTGGCGCGGTTGCGGACGATGCCCGGGTCGGCCATCAGCCGGGCGCGCTCGCGGGCGCCGTAGCGGGCCAGCTTCTCCGGGGCGAAGCCGCCGAAGGCCTTTCGGAAGGCGTCTCGCTTGCGAAGGATGGTGATCCACGCCAGCCCGGCCTGGAAGCCGTCGAGCAGCAGCTTCTCGAACAGCGCCTGGTCGTCCCACTCCGGCACGCCCCACTCCTCGTCGTGGTAGGCGAGGTAGAGCGGGTCGTCGCCGGGCCAGGGGCAGCGCGCGAGCGGTTTTCGCATCGCACCCTTCTAGCGGGCGCAACCTCGGTGGGCTAGCGAACCGGCTATTGCTTGGCCGGCAAACAGCTCAGCATTCCCAACGCAGCGCGCAATCGACGCGCTCGCGCAGGCGGGCCCCGATCAGCCGCTCACCGGCTCTGTCGAAGAACTGGACGGCGTACTCGCCGCCGTAGAGCTCGAAGATGGCGGTGATCGGCTGGCCGTCTACATGAATCTGCCGCGCCTGGCTCCAGCCCATGCCGGCGAACGAGTGCCGGCGGGCGAAGGCGCTCTCCAGATCGCTGGACGGCGGAACCCGTCCGGTCAGCGGCAGGCCGAGGCGCTGCACGCTGTCGCGGCTGAAGCGCGGGCCGACCAGCGCCTTGAGCTGGACCAGCAGCTCCCGGGAGCAACTCGGCCCCTTCGGAGCCGCACGCACCGCCACACAAGTTCCTGCTCGCATGATTCCCGACATCTCGTTCCCTTGAACACACGCCGGTCGAATTCATGCCGGGGGCTTGCGCGCCTGTTCAGCGGGCCTCGGAAAGGCGAGTCGGGACGGCCGGTTGGCAAGGCCTCAGCGGGCGCCGGGGGCGGGCACCGGGCACTGGCCGCCGGCGCACTCCGGGCAGGCGTCGGCGGCGATCCAGCCCCGTCGCTGCAGGAGCCCGTAGATCCGGCACCCGACGCAGAAGGCGAAGGCCGCCTCGAGGAAGGCGCAAGCAGCCACCGCCGCCGCCAGCGACAGGCCGAGCCGCGGGGCGCCGGCGAGGTCGCTGGCCACCGCCGCGGCCATCATCGCCGCCCCGATCCCCTGGGCGAAGCGCTTGGGCGCCCCGGTCACCAGCTTGGGCGCCGCCAGCCGCAGCGCCAGCGCCGAGGAGAGCTGCGAGAGCACGCTCAGCCGCGGGCCGAAGAGCACCCGCGCCACGAATCCCAGCGCCACCACCGCCAGCGGCCAGGTCCAGCCCAGCGCCAGGCTCAGCCCGGTGACCAGCGCCACCCCGGCCGCCGTCAGCCGCGCCGCGTGCTCATTAACCCTATCAGGAAAGTATGAAATCATGAAACAACACTAGTCCCCGGCCTTCCCCGGCGCAACGAATCGGGAAAAGACTCCTGAAATCGGAACGTTGCCGGTGGTCGGCTAGCGGGGTGCCACGCGCGAGCGGGCCTCGGCCAGGGCGCGGTGGATCTCGTCCAGGGCCCGCTGGGACTCGGTGAGCGCGGTCCGCTCGCGGCTCAGCTCGGCCACCTGTTTGGCCAGGGCGTCGCGCTCGGCGGTCAGGGTCTGCAGCGCCGCCTCCGACTTGAGCAGCTGCTGGTTCCTGGACTCGAGCTCGCCGGCCAGCCGCTCTTCCTCGGTCAAGGACTCGGCCAGCTCGGCCTCGCGGGAAGCCAGCTTCTGCTCCACCTCGCCGCGCGCCTTCTGCGCCGTCTCCAGCAGGCCGCGGGAGCTGCGCAGCTCGACCAGGGCGTCGTCGCGCTCGGCCTCCAGGCTCTCCATCTCGCCCTTGAGCTCGGCGATGAGCTTGGAGCGCTCGGCCACCTCGCTGGACATGCGCAGCGCCTCGCCGGTGCGGCTGCGGGCCTCCTCGGCGGCGCGGGAGAGCTCGGCGCGGGCCTGCTCCAGATCCTTGCCGAGGGCGGCGTTGAGGGTCTGGGCCTGCTCGAGCTGAGCGCGCAGCTCGCCGATCAGCGCCAGGGCGCTGGTGCGGGCCTCGCCGGGGGTCTGCGGGGTCGGCTGCGAGGGGGCCACCGGGGCGGTGGCGGCGCGCAGCCGCTCCTTGAGCCGATCGCGGCGCTCCTTGGGATCGAGCGACAGCTGCGCCGGCGGCGGGCGGGGAGTCGGCGTGCTCTCCTCGGCGCGGGCGACCGGGGCGGGCGCGGCCGGCTCGACGTGCATCGGCTCGGCGGCCACCGCCACGGCGATCTTCTCGATGATGGTGGCGGTCGGGGCGTGGACCGGGCCGGGCGCCGGGGCTTCGACCGGCTGGGCGGCGGCGACCGGGTTGGCCGGGACCGGCTGGCGGTCGGGCTCGGGCCGCTCGAGCTCGGCGGTGAAGGTGCCCAGCCGCAGGCGCGGCTTGTTGCGCGAGACGTTCTGGTCGAAGGCTTTTCGCATCGTTTCCTCTGCCTCGGCCGCGGCGGGCCGGCGATTCCAATCAAAAGAGCTAGCGCTTGCCCGTGCGCGACGGCGTGTTCCCGAGGAGCTTGGCCATCACCTCGTCGATGAAGCCCTGGATGTCCTGGGCGCCCTTGGAGTCGGGGTCGGCGGCGAAGATCGGCCGGCCCTCGCTGGAGGCCTGGGCGAACTTGGTGCACTGGCGCACCACCGACTTGCACAAGTAGTCGCCGTAGTGCTCCTGCAGCGCCCCTTGCGCCTCCTTGGCCAGCTTGAAGGTGGCGTTGAAGGCGTTGATCACGATGAAGATCGAGTGCAGGTGGTGCTGCAGGTCCTCCTCCAGGCTCTGCACCGTCTCGAAGAGCAGCTTGAGGCCGTGGAAGGAGAGGAAGTCGGCCAGCACCGGGACGATCAGGTCCTCGCTGGCCATCAGCGCGTTCAGGTTGAGCAGGCCGAACGAGGGCGGGGCGTCGAGGACGGTGACGTCGTACTGGTTCTCGATCTCCTTGAGCGCGTTCTTGAGCTTGAACTCGCGCCCGGCCATCGGCATCAGCGACAGGTCGACGGTGCTCATCGCCAGGTTCGAGGGGACCAGGTCCAGCTGCGGCATCCCCGAGTTGACGATGACCTGGGAGATCGGAGCGCGCTTGACCAGCACGTCGAGCAGGGTCTTCTCGTAGTGGTCGCCCTCCAGCCCAAGGCACTTGGTGGCGTGGCCCTGGCTGTCGAGGTCGATCAGCAGCACCCGGTAGCCCATCTCCGCCATGCGGAAGGCGTAGCTGGAGGAGAGGCTGGTCTTGCCGGTGCCGCCCTTGAAGTTGAGGAACAGCTGGCGCCGCGGTCCCAGCCTGGGCGGCATCAGGTTGAGCTTCTGGCGCAGTGCCAGCACGTCGAGGGCGCTGTAGCTCTCCTGGCGCAGGGCGTCGTTGAGCTTCCTCGGCTCGATTTCCAGGATCTGGGCCGCCCGCTTCGGGCTGTAGGCGATGGCTTCCATGCGGACCCTTAGGGAACGAAGTAGCGCGCGCCGCGGCGGACCAGCGCGCCCGAGCGCTGCAGCGCCTCGGCGGTTTCGAGGACCCGCGGCGCCGCCGCCGACGAGGCCAGCCCGCGGACCAGCTCGTCGGGGCTCTGGCCGCGCAGGGTGCCGTAGACCCGCGCCAGGATCTCCTTCTTGAGCCCGGCCAGCTGAGCGTCGTCGGCGGCGGTCTGGGCCGCGGCCGGGACTTCGGACGGCACCGGGCGCGAAGCGGGCGGCAGCGCCTGCAGGCGGCGGATCTCGCGGCGGCGGCGGGCGCTGTCCAGGTCGGCGACGGCGAACACCTCCGCGCCCAGCGCGCGCGACAGTCCCTTGGCCGCCGCCCGGCGAACCGAGGGATCGGCGTCGTCGAGGGCCGAGAAGAGCGCCGCCTCGGCCGCCACTCCCGGCGCCGCTCCCAGCGCGAGCGCGGCCACCCGGCGCACCGAGGGATCCTTGTCGGCGGCGGCCTTGGCCAGGACGCCCGGGGAGAAGCGCTCGGAGGAGGCCAGCACCGCCGCCCGCCGGCGGACGCGGGGCGACTCGTCGGCCAGGGCCCGCTCCAGGCAGCGCTCGTCCTCGAGCTTGTGGCAGGACTCCAGCGCCGCCAGCCGCACCTCGAGGCAGGGATCGGTGAGGCGGGCCTGCACCAGCGGCAGCGCCGACTTCTCCTGGGCGGCGGCAATCCCCTCGAGCAGGGCGCAGACCGTCGCGGGCGACTTCTCGCCGTTGAGCGAGGCCGCCAGCGCCGGCAGCGCCGCCTTCGGGGAGAGCGCCTTGAGCCGCTGCGCCGCCCGGGTGCGGGAGTCGGGGTCGGGGTTGGCCAGCTCGCGCAGCGACAGCGCGAACAGCGTCTCCTCGGAGCGGGTCTGGAAGCGGGCCGCCTTCTCCAGCCCCTCGCGATCCGCCGGGCTGACTCCCAGCCGGCCGCTGTCGGCCATCGACTCGGCGGCCTTCTCGGCGGAGGCGACGGCGATCGGGGCGCTCGCCGACGGGGCCTTGCGGCCGGCGGCCTCGGCGCGCAGGGCGATCACCTCGGCCCGCAGCTCGGCGATGAACGAGGAGAGGTCGACCCCTTCGTCGGGCTGGCCGGCCTGGCGGATGCGCTCGGCGTCGATCAGCCGCCCCAGCAGCTGGTCGTGCTGGCTGCGGCTGGCCTCCAGGCGGCTCGAGGTCTCGGCGCGCTCGCGCTGGGCGTCGCCGACGCGCGCCTCGGCCTCGGCCAGCTGCTGCTTGAGCGAGAGCTCGCGCTGGGCCGCGGCCGCCAGGTCGGCCTTCAGCCGGGCGCACTCCTCCTCCGACCGCGCCAGGTCGGACCCGAGCTGGTCTATCCGGCACTCGAAGAAGACGACCTTCTCAAGTGCGCTTTTCAGCAGTGTTTCCGGGTGGTCCAGCGCCGCGCCTCCAGGCTGTCGGGGTGTGCGCAGCATAAGCGCTTGTTCGCTCGAAAACAACCATCCATGTCATGTCATGTATGGTCATTTCTGGCGAGTGGGCGGTGGGATGGACGCCCGCTCTAGCCGTGCTAGCGTTCGAGCCCCGGAGCGCGTCTGGCGCTCTCGGGATCAAGCCAAGGAGGCGGGGACATGAAGCGGCTCGTGGGGTGTCTGGCGGTGTCGGTGTTGCTCGGCGGATGGCAGGGGTGCGGCGGCGCGGCCGAAGATCCCTGCGCCGGCCACATCAGCAACATCGTCTTCAAGCTTCCCGACGGGAGCATCGTCAACGTGAAGGAGCAGTGCATCCCCTACGCGTCGACGCAGAGCATCACCTTCTCGATGAAGCCTGAGGAAAGCGGCGGGCTGATCGACTTCACTCTCAGCGGCGACATCATCAACCAGGGCACCCACCGCTGCGAGGTGCAGGATACGCACGGCATTCCGCAGGTGTGGACGAGCGTCAGAGACAACAACCCGACCTGGGCCTCCTACCTGGCTGGCGACACCTCGGCCGGCAATCCCGACATCGCCAAGGCTACCTGCCTGTTCAACGTCAACAGCCCCTTCTCCTCCGGGCTGCTGACCGGCTCATTCCAGGGGCACCTCGCCCGGCGGCGGCCGGGCGGAAGCTCGACCCAGATCGACTACCTGGATGTCAGCCTCGACATCAACACCAAGACCAATCCGGCGGACTTGAACAGCAACTGACCGCCGCGCCGCGGCCCTCGAGTACGTTTGCCAGCCGCATGACGAAGGGAAGGGCGGCGCTCGGGCGAAGCCGTCGATGGGGGCGTGCGGCCGTGCGAAGATAGCCGGCGAACAAGGGGGAACGCCATGTACAAGAGACTTCCCGAGCGGCCGCCGCTTCCCGCGTGGCCGGCGCGCTTCGGCATGCGCAGCAAGGAGCAGGTGCTGCGCGACTTCTCGACCGTGCTGCGCCACCTGCCGCGGCGGGATCGCTTCGTCTTCGATCTCGGCTCGGCCGGCCTGCTGCGCCCCGATCTGTCGCTGCCGGCCTACGCCGGGCTGGTCCCCGAGGACCAGGTGGCGCCGATCTTCAACTTCTTCGATCGCAGCGGCGGCGGGCGCTTCTTTCGAGCGGCGGTGACGCGCCGCAAGGCACGCGATTTCCGCGGCGGGCGGCTCAGCTACGACGAGCACGATGGAACCGATTTCGTCTGTCCGCCGGGGACTCCGCTGGTGGCGGCGGCCCCGGGAGTGGTCGTGGCCACCCGGGACAACTGGCTGCGCGGAGGACTCACCGCCTGCGTCGATCATGGCAATGGGGTGGTGACCCAGTACACCCACCTCACGAGCCTGCTGGTTCCGGTAGGGGAGAAGGTCGGGCGCGGACAGCCGCTGGCGCTCTCGGGCGTCTCGGGTTTCGACCTGACCCAGTTCTTTCCCTTCGTCCCGCCGCACGTGCACTTCATGGTCTGGATCCACGGCCGGCCGGTCGATCCCTATCGTGCGTCAGGGGAAGAGGCGCTGCCCGGAGCCTGGGCGCATGGCAACAATCCTCAGACCTCGGCAGGTGCACTCCCGGGAGATGCTCGACCGCCCGATATCGCGGATATCCCCGTCGACACCGACGCGATGCGGCGCCTGATCCCGCTCTGTCAAAGTGCCAGGATTCGCGACGAGCTGGCCGCCGCGCCCTCTGACGTGGCCCGGATCGCGATCCTCGAGGACAGCCTCCACCACGATCGCTTCGACTGGCCGGAGGAAGCCCAGCAGATCCGGCTGCGCCCGCAGGGCGATCCCGGGCTGATGAAGCTCACCCTGCCTCTGCCGGCGAAGTTCTATTCCAGGGCGCGCGCGGCCGATGCCTGGTTCACCCGGCCGTCGGAAGCCACCTAGGTCGTTGAATTCCGGCCTCACGACCGAACTCGGGCGCAACCGTTCCGACGGGTGTGGAGGCGGCATAGGCGGCGCATGTCGAGCCGCCGCCAGGTGCCGCCGGCATAAGAGCCATCCAAGCTGCCGGGCTCGCTACTTCACGTAGATGCGGTAGGTCCAGTAGGGGCTGTAGCGGCCGGGGACCAGGCTGCAGCCGCCAGAAGTCGGGCCGTCGCCGCCGTCGCTGCCGATCCATTTGAACTGGCCGTCGGCGGAGCCGGGGTTGGTGCACCAGAGGTTGCTCGCGCTGTTCACCCACAGCTCCACGTCCCAGTAGCGGTAGCAGTTGGTGCCCACGGCGCAGCTCGCCTCGTTCATCTGCGTGCCCAGGCCTGGCTCGTTGTCGTCGCCCTGCGCCAGAGGCGTCGTCCCGCCCGAGGTGATCCCATCGGTGCCCAGGCGCACCCGGTCGCTGTTCGGGTTCATGAGCTTGTTGCTCACCAACTGGTTGCCGTTCTTGAGCAGCGGCTCGTAGGCGTAGACGTTGGCCACGTCCTGCCCAGTCACGGCCATGGTCTGGACGGTGTTGTTCGCCGAGTCGAAGAAAGTGTCGAAGGACTTGGCCGACATGCTCCAGGTCTTCCAGCCGATGATCTTCCCTTGCGGGCCAGGGTTGGCCACCTGGATCATGATGTTCGTCCCCGACAAGAGATAGGCCGCGGGGCTCTTGTAGTCCTTGGTGAAGTGGTTGCCGATCTGGCCCCACTCGGCGTTGCCGGTCCAGAAGCGGGTGTTGGTGAAAGAGACCACGTTGCCGTCGGCGGGCTCGACGTTGGTCACCAGAGTCCAGCCGCCACTCGAGGTGACCATGTCGCAATACACCATGAACGCCGGGTTTCCTCCGGCGCCGTCGGGGTCGATCCAGTACAGGCCCGACCCGGTGCTCTCACTGGCCCCGAGGATGGCGTTGCACGAGGCACGAGTCGTGGTCGGAAGGTTCCTGGCGACCAGGTCGTCGTGGTTGTGGTCCGAGCGCGACGCGGTGGTCGCCGTTCCGTTGCCTGCGAAATTGACTGAGAACTGGTTCGAGCCCGAGAGCGCCAGGCCGCTGCCCGCCGAGAACAAGGTGTCGGCGTCCTGGGCGCAGCCCCACGCCGAGCCGCTCCACTTGAGGACCTGGCCGTTGGTGCAGCCGGCGGAGGCGATGGCGAAGGATGTCCCGTTCAGCGCCAGCCCGTCGCCAGCGGTGTAGTTCGAGCTCCCCGCGGTGGAGCACTGCCAGCCATTGCCATTCCAGCGCAGCACCTCGCCCGCGTTGCAGGTCGAGGGGAGCGAGATCGAGTTTCCGCTGATGGCGATTCCCGAGCCGGCGGAGTAGGCGGCGGCGCCGGTGAGCTTGCCGCCGCCGTCGATCACCGCCTTGCCGCCGACCATGATCGCCGAGGCGTCCACCACCCCGCCCTTCACGTTGGTGGCCAGGAAGGCGTAGGGCACCGCGGCGAGCTTCTGGCGCGGCGAGAGGGCCGTCGAGTCGACCGCCACCTCGAGAAAGAGCGTGCCGCCCTCGAAGATGCCGCCGCCGAACGGGACGACCGAGCCGAGGGCCGTGGCGTAGTAGCCATCGCTCAGGCCCAGAGTCTGCGTCTCGGTCCAGACCGCCGGGCCTCCGTTCTCAGCGGCGTAGAGCGAGAAGGTCATCGACTTGGAGCCGATCTCGGGGGTGCCGTCCGACTTCAGCAGCCGACCCTGGTAGCCGATAGTGCCGGGGAGCTGCCCCGCGGCAACTGCGGGCAAGAGGAAGAGGGACCAACACAGGAGCAGGCGATGCATGGTTTCTGTCCTCCGGCGCCGCGCTCGCTGAGCGCAGCAGCCGATTGGGTATTCCCGTGATAGCAGAGTGCCGCCTGGAGTCTCCCAGGGCGTCCAGCCGAAGGTGACGATATCACGCCTCGGTTCCTCCCCGGTGCGGCTCCCCGGATGCCAAGCCGGGGTCGAGCCAGGAAGAGCTCGTTAGGGCCCGGGCGTGAGCCACGCGGAGATGGAAGGATGCACCGCGTCAGCGCCGCAAGGACTTCTGCGCGTTGCGGGCGTCGCCTGGTTCACCCGCCGCCTCAGCCCGGCCAAGGCAGGAGTGGTCGGCGACTCGCGGGCTTCCCTGGCGGCGCGTCGGGTTTTCCGGAATGCACCGCTGCCGGCACCAGACAGGCGAATCACCCAGCAGATTCGACGAAGCCGTCGATGCAGCGAAAGGGCGCTCTCAAGTCGCGGGAGACTGAATTGGTCGAAGGCCTGCTTCTTGGTTGCCTCGCGCTGAGCTGTGCCGCTCTGTTCCAGGTTCCGCACGGCGAACTGGACGACGGCTCCGGACGCCGCGGTCGCCTCGCGCCGGCGCCCAGACACTCGCACCACAGTTGGGGGTGAGAGCAGCCGCTGCGGTCACATGCGTGTCCAACCCGGCTGATTCCCGGAAACAGGGCGCCGGTCCTCGCAAGGCGGAGCAGAGATCAAGAAGGCGGCCGATCTTCTCAGTCGGATCGCGCAATTGACCAGCATCGGGTCGGTTCCTGGGCGTGACAAGGAGAAGTGCCAATGAGCTGCAAGAAGAGTGGCTGCACGCGCCGTGAGTTCCTGGCGTTCTCTGCTGGCGCGGCGGCGGCGATGGCCTGCGGCGGCGGGACTGGCGCAGGTGGAACCGGCGGAGACGTAGCTGCCGGCAACGTGAGCCAGCTGAGCATCGGCAGCGTCAAGGTGCTCTCCGACGCCTCGATCGTGGTCATGCGCGACAGCCAGGGCCTCTATGCGATGTCGCTCATCTGCACTCATTCCGGCTGCGACATGTCGACCCAGGGCAGCGTCACCGCGCAGAAGGTGATTTGCGCATGCCACAACAGCCAGTTCGGGCCCAACGGCGAGGTGTTGCGCGGGCCGGCCTATCAGGCGCTGACCCACTACTCGGTCAGCGTCGACGGCTCGGGCAACATCACTGTCCACGGCGGCCAGGAGGTTGCCGCATCCACGCGGACCGCGGTTTGACCTCGTCGCGAGCCGGCTGAGATCCGCGCGGCTCTTGGGGTCGTGCCGCCCGAGTCAGAGCGTTGCCGTCCTCGGGCGAGAGCGAATGCCGAGCGGAGTTCCTCCGCCGGTCGAGTGACTCTCCGACTCAGCGGGAGCGTCCCGTGCCGGCCAAGAAACGAGCGGAGCGAAAGGTGCCTTCGGGGTCAGCCGGGCGACACGAAGCCGTGGCGAGACCCTTCCCGGCGACCGCCATTCCTGGAGTCGCTACCGAGGCTGGCGGAGGGAAACTTCAGCGCCGCAGTGCCTTCTGCGCGATGCGGGCGTCGATGAAGATCCGGTACAGCTCCTGGTCGAGCTGCCCGGCCTTGGCCTCGCGCGAGAGGATGTCGAGCGCCTGCTCATGGGGCAGGGCCTTCTTGTAGGGGCGGTCGGAGGCGGTGAGGGCGTCGTAGATGTCGCTGATGGCCATCATTCTGCTCTGCACCGGGATGGCCGGGGCGCCCAGCTTGCGCGGGTAGCCGCCGCCGTCGAGCTTCTCGTGGTGGGCGTAGGCGATGGTCGGCACCCGCCGCAGCGAGCGCGTCCAGGGGATCTGCGAGAGGAACCGGTAGGTCCAGGTGACGTGGCTCTCGATCTCCTTGCGCTCGTCGTCGGAGAGGCTGCCCTTGGGGATGGCCAGCGCTCGCACCTCGTGCTCGGTCAGCAGCGGCAGCGCGCCGCCGCGGCCGTCGGGGAAGCTCCTGTGCCGCAGCTCGGTCAGCCGCTCGAAGCCGCCCTGGGCCAGCACCGTGGGCCGGTTGCAGGCCATCACGAAGCCGAAGACCTCGTCGATCTCCTTCAGTGCCGCCGCCAGCTGCTCCTTCTCCTCGGCGAGCTGCGCGCTGGACGAGAGCGCCCCCAGCTTCTCCATCAGCGCCAGCTGCCGGCGCAGGCTCTCGGTCTCCAGCCGCGCCCGCGCCAGCTCGAAGCGGTTCTTGAGGTTCTCCAGCTCGTAGGGATAGAGCTTCTCCGCCTTGACCAGCACCGGCTCGCGCACCCCGACCTTGCCGAAGTCGTGCAGCAGCGAGGCGTAGCGGATCTCGTTGATCTCCTCGCGACTGAAGCGGGTCTTGGCGTAGGCGCCGGCGTCCACGTGCTCCAGCGCCTCGGCCAGCCCCACCGTCAGCGCCGCCACCCGGCTGGAGTGGCCGGCGGTGGTCGGGTCCCGGGACTCGATGGCCAGCACCGAGGCCCCGACGAAGCCCTCGAACAGCCGGCTGATCTCGTCGTGGAGCAGCGCGTTCTCGATCGACGAGGCGGCCTGTCCGCCCAGCGCCAGCAGCAGCTCCTCATCCTCGGTGCCGAAGCTGCCGTCGCGGCGGTTGAGGGCCTGCATCACCCCGGTGATCTCACCGCTGATGCCGCGCATCGGCACGCAGATGATATTGCGGGTGCGGTAGCCGGTGGCCTGGTCGACGCTGCGGTTGAAGCGGCTGTCGGCGTAGGCGTCGGGGATGTTCACCACCTCGCCGGTCTGGGCCACGTGCCCGGCGATGCCGGTCCCCAGCCCGATGCGGATCTCCCCGGTGCCCTGGGCGACCTTGCTCCACAGCTCCTGCTTCTCGCGATCGACCAGGAAGATCGAGGTGCGGTCGCACTCGCCGACGAAGGTGGCGGCCTTGACGATAATCTCCAGCAACCGGTCGAGGTCGCGCTCGGCGGTCATCGCCTTGGCGACGTCGAGGATGGCCGAGAGCTTTTCGACCCGTCGGGTGAGGGCGTCGGCAGGTGCGGTCATGGCGGCTTCTCGGCAAGTCTCCCGCACCATCTGTATCAAAAGCCCGGGTCGCGCGCGAAGCGACCCCGGGTGTGCCCTATGGCTTGCGGCCGTGCGTGAGCACCTCGAGAACTCCACTGGCGGCGCGCTCCAGGAAGCGGCCCTTGCGCAGCAGGATCCCGATCGGGCGAACGAAGTTGCCGTCGACGAACGAGCGGGTCACCAGCGCGCCATTGAGCTCCTCGGTCTGCACCGTGGCCTTGGGGAGGATCGAGACACCCAGGCCCAGCTCCACCGCCCGCTTGATGGTCTCGACGTTGTCCATCTCCATGGCGGTCTGCACCTGCACTCCGGCGCCGCGCAGGAGCTTGTCCACCGCCTTGCCGGTGGGGATGTCGCGCTCGAAGGCGATGAAGCGCATCCCCTCCAGGTCGGCCAGCCGCAGCTGCTTCTTCTGCGTCAGCGGATGGTCCTTGGCGCAGGTCAGCACCAGCTCGTCGCTGCGGAACGGCAACAGCTGCACCCCGGCCCGCGCGGCAGGGTAGGCGACGATGCCGAGGTGGGCCTGATCCGCCAGCACGTCGTCCACCACCAGGTCGCTGCGCCGGTAGTTGAGCTTGAGGTTCACCTTGGGGAAGCGGCGCAGGATGGCCTTGAGGTAGGGCGACAGCTCATGCATTCCCACCGAGGTGATGGTGGCGATCACCACCTCGCCGGCCACCTCCTGCGAGTCCTCGCGCATCGCCGTCTCCAGCGCGCTGAACGACTGCAGGATCTCCTTGCCCGCCCGGTAGAGCTTGTTGCCGGCCGGCGTCGGCACCGCCGCCCGCGCCGAGCGCGACAGCAGCTTCTGGGTGAAGCGCGACTCGAGCGCCCGAATCTGCTGGCTGACCGCCGACTGCGTCACGTGGTTGAGCCGGGCGGCCATCGAGAAGCTGCCGGTCTCCACCACGTCGCAGAACATCTTGAGCGATTCGATTTGCATAAGCGGCTCTTATCACAATCCGATTTCGAGGGAGGAGAAGAGAGCGCGCGATGCCCGCTCAGCTCCCGGTCGCTCGGACGCCACGGATGCGATCGAACCGGCCGGCGACTTCGCCCTGGAGCGTTCGAGCCAGGGCCTTGCGATCGGCGTGGCGAGCGACCGGAGCGCCAAAGCGGACGCGGGCTTCGACTCGAGGCAGGCGCGCCAGCTTGAGGAAGTGCGGCCCGAAGCTCATCTCGCCCCACCAGCAGACGTCGCTGGAGGGCTCGGCCGGAGGAGGGCAGTCATAGCTGAGCGAAGCCGGCACGCAGGGGACGTCGCGCTCGACGGCGACCTGCAGCAGCGAGGAGTGGAAGGGGCCCACCGCCTCGCCCGGCGAAGGGCGGGCCTCGGGGAAGATCGTGACCGAGAGGCCGTAGCCCAGGTACTGGGCCAGCTCGTCGTTGGCCCGTCCGACCGCCAAGGTGCGCCTGCGCTCGATGAACAGGGTGCCGACCAGGCGTGCGAGCTGCCCGACGACCGGCCAATCGGCGACCTCGGCCATGGAGAGGAAGGCGGTGGGGTAGAGCGAGCCCAGCACCAGGATGTCGAGGTAGCTCAGGTGGTTGGCGACCACCAGCGAGCCCTTGCCCGGGCGCTCGCCCTCCGCGCGGACGCGGACGCCCAGCGCGGCGCAGAACAGCTTGGACCACAGCCGCAGGGTGTGGGTCCCGGCGGCGGCCAGGGCTCGCCGCGAGAGGGCCGCGAACGGCAGCCACAGGAGCGGCAGCGGGGCGACCAGCAAGAACGCCAGGAGCAGCAGCGGCAGTCGGTAGAGGAGGCGCACGCGAGAGGAGTTGTCGCCGATTTCGGCGGCGGCGCCAAATTCGCCGCCCGCCGAGGTGCCATCAGAAGGGCAGGACCACGTTGGCCTTGGCCCGCACCTCGTACTTGAGCTCCAGCTCGTGGGTGGCGCGCGCTGGCACCGACAGCCGCTGGCGCAGGAAGCCGTCCTTGTCGTCGCGGGCGAAGCCGGGCGCCGACTTCAGCTCGATCTCCACCTCCGCCACCTCGCTTACCGGGATCCGCTCGGTGAGCTCCATCTGCTTTTCCTGGTCGGAGAGGTTCGACAGGTAGAGCCTCACCGTTCGCTCCAGCTTTTGAGTGCCCAGGGCGAAGGTCTGGTCGCGCTTCTCCTCGACCGCGCGCCGCACCCGCAGGCCGTCGTCGGAGCCGAAGCCGACCTCGAAGGGCTCTCCGGGGGCGACGAAGCCCATCCGCGCGCGCCCCACCAGCCCGGCTCCCCGGGCCACGCGCATCGGCCCGGCCAGGAGCGGCGTTTCCTGCTTGAGCGTGGCGCTGGCCCGCAGGTGGGTCACCGCCGCCACCTCGGGGAACAGCACCCGGGCCACCTTGGCCTCCATCCGCGTCCGCCCGATCTCCACCCGCAGCGGCTCGCCATCGGAGGGCAGCGTGACCTTGGACCCGGGTCGGAAGCTCAGCGGCAGGCCGCCGTCGTCCACCCCCGGCATCTCCTGAGCCTCGCTCGCGCCCTGGCCCGCCCCGGCCAGCGCGATCGCCTGATCGCGCGCCTCCACCACCACCGTCTTGCGCTCCTGCTCGGTTTTCTTGCGGGAGTAGAGCGTGTCGTCGCTGAGCAGCGGCGCCGAGGCTGCCCGCGCCGGGCGCGCGGTGGAGAAGCAGGCCTCTACTTCCTCCCACTTCTCGCCGGTGGCCTGCCAGACGGTGGCCCAGGTGAGCACTTCCAACTGTCCCGGCTGGTCGGCGCCGCCTTCGGTGAGCCGCACCAGGTGCTCCGGCCGCCAGAGCGCGCAGGGGGTGCGGTAGGTCACCTCCACCTCGACCTCGCAGGCGCGGGCCGCTTCGACCTGCACCTCGATCGCCGCCTCGGCCCGCGGCCGCAGCCGCTGGCCCTGCAGCAGCCGCGCCCGGGTCCGCACTTCCTCTTCGCGGGCGACCTCCACCGCGAACTGCGCCGCCGCGCTCTGATCGAGGTTGGCGTCCAGGCTCTGCTCGAGCGCATGCCAGGCGGATCGCCAACCGGCGAGCTTGCCCTCGTGCGCTCCCAGCGGGACTTGCGACAGCGCCTTGCCCACCTCGCCCAGGGTGGCGCCGAGCCGCTCGTGGGCCGCGCCGGATCTCTCCAGCGCCCGCTCGGCCTGGGAGAGCCGCTCCAGCGCCGCCCGGTGCTGGGCCTCCAAGGCCTCGATCTCCTCGCGCCCCAGCTCGTTCTGGGCGGTCACCCGCCGGCGCACCCGCGCCGCCAGCACCCGGACCCCGTCGCCGGCGACCTTGGCGCGCACGCTCCGGTCGTCGGCCAGCGGAGTGACCCCGCCGACGGCGACCCACTGCGGCCCCGGGGAGAGCGCGGCGCACGCGGCGCGGACCACCTCGGCCCGATCCTCGTACAGGGTGACCTTCACCGCTCTGCCCGGCAGGGCCTCTTCTCCCCGGACGGCCAAAGCCTTGTTCTCGGGCTCATTCACGGCGGTTGCCTCCCTGCAGCTCCGACTTGCTGGGCAGCGTGATCCGGTAGCTAAAGCTCAGGCTGGCCTTGGCCCCGGCCTTGATCGGCAGGACAAAGCGCAGCCCGCCGCGAACAGGCGCGCCCCGCTCGGACTGCGAGTAGAGCTGGGCCTTGGGCTCGCTGACCAGCAGCGCCACCTCGACCTCCTTGTCGTCGGTGACCGGCAGCCGCTCGAGTACCTCCAGCTCGAGGTCGTGCCCGAGCGCCGAGGCGACCTCGACGCTGATCGCGTGGTCGATTCCGGTCTTGCTTCCGAGCACTCCCAGCGACACCTCCTCGACCCGGGCGTTGCGCGCCAGGCGCAGCCGCTCCTCGACCCCCAGGCCGAGCAGGATGCTGCCGCCCTTGTCCACCGGCGAGAGCGCGGCGGTGGTCAGCAGAGCGCCCTCGACGAAGACGTCCACCGGACCCGCCAACAGCGGCGCCTGGAAGGGATTGGCCAGCTCCGCCTCGCGGTAGACCTCGGGCCCCTGACCTGGGACGGCGCGGAAGCGCTGGCTGACCTTGGCCTCGGCCACCCGCAGGGCCACTCGCTGGGGAACGCCGGTGGAGGGGATCTCGGAGAGCCCGTCGGCGTCGAAGCGGTGGTCGAACATCCCGCGGGCGGCGAGCGGATCGGCGGCCATCGCCGGGCCGGGGAGGTACTCGAGCTTGTCGCGGGCCTGCTGCGCCAGCGAGCTCGCGGTCGCGGGCGGGGCCTGGACCAGCCGGCCGCGGCGGGGCTGCGCGGCGCCGGCCAGGCGCAGGTTGTCGAAGTCGAGCCAGGCGTCGCCCAGGCTCTCGTCCAGTGCGGCCAGCTCGGGAGCGGACTCGGACAGCTCGTCTTGGATCTGTTCACGATCCTCGTACAGATCCTCCCGCTCTTCCTTGGCTTTCTTGAGCGCCATCGGCGAGGGAGCGCGGCGGGCGCGGAGCGCGGGCGCCGGGGCTGCCGCGGACACCGGAGCCGGCGGTGGCGGCGCCATCGGAGCGGCCGCCGGCGGCGGCATCGGCCTTCGCATCGGCGCAGCGCCCTTGGCCAGCTCATCGCGCGGGGCGAGACCGCCGCTGGCCCCCGCCCCGCCGTAGCTCGCCAGGTCCATCGGGGCCGGCGTCGGCTCCTCGAGCAGCGGCGGCTCTTCGGGCGCCGAGGGCGCCGGGCTCTCCAGCTCCAGCGGACCGAGGCGGTCGAATCCCTCGAAGAGCGCGTCCAGGCCGGCCGGCGGCGGGCGGAAGCCGGAGCGCTTCGGCGGCTGCGCCCGGCCCAATCTGAGCGAGGGGAGCTCGGGTAGCCGGGCGTCGCGGCTGAGATCGGCAGTGCACAGCCCGAGCTGAACGTTGGACCAATCCTCGAACGAAGCCTGGGCGACGAAGGCCTCGAGCGAAAGCTGGGCCGAGCCTTGGCTGAGGCGGGCGGAGTAGGCGGGCCACCAGCGCGCGGCCTGGACCGGATATTCGAGCTCCAGCTTCTCGAGCCAGCCCTTGCCAGGAGCCAGGCGGATGAAGAGCTCGCGGGTCGGGTGCCCGGGCATGGCGCGCGCGGCGCTGGTCGCCTGGGCGTAGGCGGCCTGGGCCACCGCGATCGCCCGGGTGCTCTCCCCGAGCTTGCGCTCCAGCTCGAGCAGGCGGGCGTCGAGATCGGCTGCCAGCTCATCGAGCAGCCTGTTGACCGCCAAGGCATCGTCGGTGCGCCCGGCGGGGTCGGTGCGGCGGACGCGGCCGTTGAGCGCGGTGCGCGGCCGCGAGGCGAGGACCGATTCGCGCCGCGACAGCAGTTCGGCTTGGGAACTCTCAAGCACCTGGTGTTCGCGCTGGAGCTGGCGGACGCGCTCCAGCAGCTCGCCGCCGCCGGCGCTGCGGTCGGGGACGACGAGGCGCGAGCGGATGCCCAGCACCTCCCGGTCTCCCAGGGCCAGGGCGCGCAGTCCGCCGGGTTCGAGGCAGGGCGTCACCCCGGGAACCCGCAGGTCGATGGAGTCCTCGGGAAGCTCGGCCGGGAGCTCGACCGAGCGGGTGACCAGGGCTCCGCGCGCATAGACGACCACGCGCGCCAGGCGGCTCTGGCAGGTCACTGCGGAGACGGGCATGCTCAACGCTCCCGGGCATGAGGTGGGGCTGCATCTTCGTCCGCTGGTTCGAGGCGGTGCAACCGGCGGCGGTCAGCGGCGCCGCTGTCGTCGGAGCTTCCGGGCGATGTGCAAAAGGTCGAGGCCGGCCTTCATCGCTCCCGCCGGCTGCAGCTTGGAACCCTTCACGTCGCTCCAGCGCCGCAGCGGGACCTCGAGAAAGTCGTCGGCGCGATAGGCCGGGATCGCGCGGGCGCCACAGAGCAGGCGCCCGAGCAGCTCGACGTCGAAGGCCCAGCGGCTGGTGAAAGGCTCGGCCAGGGCCCACTCCAGGGTGGCCGAGCGCTTGAAAACCTTGGCGCCGCACTGGGTGTCGTAGACCGGCAGGCGGAGCGCCAGCGAAGCGGTGGTGGCAAAAATCCGGCCCAGGTAATGGCGCGCCGGCGCCCGGCGGACGTCGCTGCCCAGCAACCGCACCCGCGAGCCCAGGACCACCTTCTTCTCCGGCCTGCGCTCGGCTTCGTCGAACAGCCGCAGGACCTCCTCCACCGGAGTGGAAAGATCGGCGTCGGCGAAGCCCACCAGCTCGGCGCCACCTTCCAGCGCCTTGCGCAGGCCGGCCCGCACCGCCTCGCCCTTGCCGCCGTTCTTCTCCAGCGCCAGCAGCTCGGCCTTGCGCCTGCTCTTCTTGGCGATGGCGCTCAGCCGCGCGGCGGTCTCGTCGGTGGAGCCGTCGTCCACCAGGATCAGCTGGCGGTTGGGCGGCTTCGCCAGCGCCAGGATCTGCTCGTCCTGCAGGCGGGAGGCCTCGTTGTAGCAGGGGATGATCAGGACGGCTTTCGGCATAGCGCCCACCAGCTGAGCCCGGGAAGATCGAGCCCGCCCTTCGAGAAGGTCAGGGAGAGAAGGTTGTCGACAGAGAGGGCCGCTTCGAGCGTCCGAGTGAGCAGTGGCCCGCCGCGCCACGCGCCCAGGTTGGCGGGCGGGCGGTTCAGCAGGCCGGCGGTTTCGGCGAGCCGCTGCGCGACCCGGGGAGCGAGCAGCGAGTGGAACAGCCCCCCGTGCTCCAGCAGGTGCACGCCGCAGCGCTCCAGGAGCGCGCGGCAGGCGGCGGGCTGATAGCGCCGGTGGTGTCGCAGCGCGACGTCGTGCCCGCCGAAGAGCGGCTGCCAGGCCGGGACGCTCACCAGCAGGTGGCCGCCGGGCTCGAGGCTGTCGGCGACCAGTCCGCGCAGAAAACTTTCGTCGTCCTCGACGTGCTCGAGGACGTCGAGGAGCATCAGCAGGTCGAACGCCCGGGCCGGGCGCTCGGCGGTGAATTCCAGCCTGCTCCCCGAGGTGTCCAGCGCTCTGCCCATCGTCTCTTCGTCATGGGCGCTGTCCCAGCTGACGATCGTCGAGTCGGGGTGAAGGCCGTCGAGCAGGCGGGAGGCGAACCAGCCGTCGCCGCCGCCGACATCGAGCGCTCGGAGGGGAGCGCGGTGCAGGCCGGCCCGGCGGATCACTCCACCGAAGAAGCGGGCGCGCGAGGTCTCCCAGGGATGGCGCCGCGACAGCGTGGCTGGGGCTTCCGAGAGGTCCATGCTTCCTTCACAGGTCCAGTTTGGCCCAGGTGTATCAGGAGCTTCCCGCCAGAGCGAGGTCCTCGGGAATCGACTCCAACCTTCCCTTGAACCGGTGGTAGGGATCTTCCCATGCGCGTGCTCATCCCTCTGCCCGACCGAGACTTCGACACCACCGAGGTGGCCGTCCCCTGGCGGCTGCTCACTCAGGCTGGGCACGAGGTGATCTTCGCCACCGAGCGTGGCGGCCAACCGCCCGCCTGCGATCCGCGGCTGCTGACCGGCGTCATCTTCGGCCAGCTGGGCGCCGATCCCGAGCCCAAGGCCTTCTACGGCGAGATGGCGCGGAGCCCAGCCTTCAACAAGCCGCTCGCCTGGAAGGATCTCGAGCCGCACGACTTCGACGGGCTGATCCTCCCCGGCGGCCACGCCCCGGGGATGCGCCAGTACCTGGCCAGCGACGAGCTGCAGCGCAAGGTCGCCGCCTTCTGGGCGCTGGGCCGCCCGGTCGGCGCGATCTGCCACGGGGTGCTGGTGCTGGCCCGCAGCAAGGATCCGGCGAGCGGCAGGAGCGTCCTCGCGAGCTCGCGCACCACCTGCCTGCCCAAGTACATGGAGCGCAGCGCCTACTTCCTCACCTTCTGGAAGCTCGGGCGCTACTACCGCACCTATCCCGAGTACGTGGAGGACGAGGTGAAGGCCGCCCTCGACGATGGCGCGCGCTTCATCCGCGGCCCGTACACGATGTCCAAGCGCGGCACCGCCCAGGACGACTCGCCGGCCTTCGTGGTCGAGGACGGCCGCTACGTCTCGGCGCGCTGGCCGGGAGACGCCTACCTCTTCTCCAAGGCGTTCCTGAAGAAGCTCGAGGCCGCTCGCTAGCGCCCGAAGAACAGGAGGGTGATCACCACCGCCGCCGCGAACCCGCTCAGGTCGGCGACGATGCCGGTGGCCAGCGCCTGCCGGTAGCGCGACACGCCCACCGCGCCGCAGTACACCGCCAGCACGTAGAAGGTGGTCTCGGTGCAACCGCTCATCACCGAGGCCACGCGGCCGATGTAGGTGTCGGGTCCGTAGGTGTTGAGGAGGTCGGCGAGGATGCCGCGCGAGGCTCCGCCCGACAGCGGCCGCACGATCATCAGCGGGATGGTCGCCGCCGGCACGCCGATCTTCTCGGTTACCGGCCCGAGCCACTGCGACAGGTAGTCCATCGCCCCCGACTTCCGGAAGGCGCCGATCACCGAGAGGATCGCCACCAGGTACGGGATGATCCTCACCGCCACCTGGAAGCCCTCCTTGGCTCCCTCGATGAAGGCCTCGTAGACCTTCACCTTCTTGATCACGCCGTAGATCGGGATCCCGACCACGAACATCGCCACCGCGTAGGGGCCGATCTTGTGGAGCAGGTCGTTCATGCCGCGCCCTTCTCCGGGGTCGCGGGGTCCGGAGCCTTGTCGGGCGCCGATTCGTACTGCCGCTTGAAGTAGCGCGTGCGGGCGAAGAGCTTCGACGAGATCACCGCCACCGCGAAGGCGGTCGCAGTCGCCAGCAGGATGGGCCCCACCACCTCGTAGGCGTCCTTGGACTTGCTGGCCAGTCGCAGGTTGATGATGGTCACCGGCATCAGCGCCATGCTGGCGGTGTTCATCCCCACCAGCATCGCCTGGGCGTCGCTCAGCACCCCTTGCTTCGGGTTGAGCTTGTCCAACTCCTCCATCGCCTTGATGCCCAGCGGCGTGGCGGCGTTGTCGAGCCCGAGGGCGTTGGCGGCCATGTTCAGCGCCACCGCCGACAGCGCCGGGTGGCCCTTGGGCACCCCGCGGAAGATCAGCGAGAGGAGCGGGCTCACCGCCTTGGCCAGCAGGTTCACCAGCCCCGACTTCTCGGCGATCTTCATCAGCCCCAGCCAGAAGACCATCACCCCCACCAGCTTGAAGGTGACGTCGAAGCCGAACTGCGCCGACTCGAACAGGCCGCTGGTGAAGTCCTGCACCCGGCCGGTGGCGGCGGCGAAGCCGAAGGCGACGATCAAGAGCGAAAACCAGAGGATGTTCACGCGGTCGATTGTAGGATTGCTCTCCTCCCCGGCAAGAAATTGGCGGCCTGGCGGCTCGAGAATCGCCGGCGCGCTCGCGGGGTTGAAGCGGATTAGCCGGTTCGCCGTCTCCTCGCCTAGGAGCCCGTCCAGATGAAGTCGCACTCCTCCCGCGCCGCTCTCCTGGTCGCCGCGCTGGCGGCCTTCGCCGCCTCTCCCGCGCTCTCGAAGACCCTCTCCAAGTCGTCCCTTCCGCAGGTCATGCAGGTCGCCCGCCCGCCAGACGGCGAGTGGTTCGGCGTCTACGTCCTGGGGCAGAAGGCGGGCTACTCGTTCACCGACGTGCGCTGGGGCACCTTCCAGGGCCGGCAGGCGATCGTCGAAGTGGCGACCAGCGTCCTCAAGGTGACCGTCGGCGGCACCGAGGCCACCCGCTCGATCTCCGAGGAGCGCTACTTCGAGCCCAAGGACGGCGGCCGGCTGCTCGGCTTCAAGGTCGAGCACAAGGGCGACGGCGGGAACGAGGTGCTGCTGGGCACCTGCAGCGACAAGGGCATCGATCTCGTGCGCAAGCGCCCCGGCCGCCCGGACGAGAAGCGCGTGATGCCGCCGACCGCCGAGACGGTGGAGAACGCCGACGCGCCGCGGCTGGTGGCGCGCAGCGGCAAGCGCTTCGACGGGATCGTGGTCGACGCCGAGGACACCGTCGAGGACAAGAAGACCTGGACCGAGCTGGTCGGCCCCGGGGTCTTCCAGGCGGCCGGGGTGAGCATCCCGGTGATCCGCACCCGCACCTTCGACGAGAAGGACAAGCTGCCCGCCGAGACGGTGCTCGGCCCGGACGGCCGGGTGCTCGAGGTCCGCTTCGGCGAGGCGATGGTCGCCAAGGCCGAGCCCAAGGCGGTGGCCCAGAAGCTGGACAAGGTCGATCTCTTCGGGCTGACGCGGGTGGTGCTGGCCGGGCCGGTGGAGCGGACGGTCCTCGAGCCGCCATCGGAGATCCGCTGGCTGGTCACCGGGCTGGCCAAGGACGCGCGCAAGGAGAGCTACCGCCAGAGCTTCGCCGAGCTTTCCGGCGGCGAGGTGCGCATGACCATCCAGTCGCGCCTGCCCAAGGCCCGCGCCCAGCGCCCGGTCGCCTCCGGCAGCGATTCCGAGCTCAGGGAGGCCCTCAAGGCGACGATGTCGGTCGAGTCCGACGCCCCGAGCATCGTCGAGACTGCGAAGAAGATCGCGGGCGACGAAAAGGACGCCTGGGCCGTCGCCCGGCGCGTCAACCTCTTCGTGTACTCCACCGTGGAGAAGACCTACGGGGCCTCGGCCGACCGGGCTACGGATGTGCTTTCGCAGCGCAAGGGCGACTGCACCGAGCACTCGCTGCTGATGACCGCGCTGCTGCGCGCCGCCGGCATCCCCGCCCGGCGGGTCGATGGGCTGGTCTACATGGAGGCCAGCGACGGAATCCCGGCGCTCTATTGGCACGAGTGGGTCGAGGCCTACGTCGGCGAGTGGGTGGCGATGGATCCCACCCTCGGCCAGCCGGTCGCCGACCCGACCCACATCGCCCTCGGCGGCGAGGGGCGCAGCGAGACCGCCGGCCTCATCGGCCAGCTCCACTTCCGCGTGGAGAAGTCCTCGCAATAATCGCGCTCCGGAATCTCCTTTGATTGCGGCTGCTTGCACGCCGGCCTGACGCGGCGCGTCCCGCCCGCCATTCGCATGGAGAGCAAAGAGGCAACACCGCGCGGTCGACGGCGATAATTCATCCAGCGAGCGCACCTTCGAGGAGACCATCCATGCCGATTCGCGTCGACAAGTCGGGGTTCTATCCGGCGGCCACTTCCACCCCCGTTCTCAAGGAAGGCTCGAGCGGCCCGGCGGTGGTGGCGCTGCAGAAGAAGCTCGCGGCAATCGGCTTCGATCCCGGCATGGCCGACGGCGTCTTCGGCGCCAAGACCCTGGCGGCGGTCCTCTCCTTCCAGAAGGCCAACGCCCTGACCGCCGACGGGGCGATCGGGCCCAACTCCTGGGGCAGGCTCAACGCCTCGCAGGCGGCGCCTCCGCCCCCCAGCGCCACTCCGACGATCCAGCGCGGCAGCGCCGGCGCCGCGGTGGGGCAGCTGCAGCGGAATCTGGCGCGCGCCGGCTTCGACCCCGGCAAGACCGACGGCGACTTCGGCTCCCAGACCCACGGCGCCCTCAAGGCGTTCCAGAAGTCGGCCGGCCTGCCCGCCACCGGGGTCGCCGACGCCCGCACCTGGCAGGCGCTGAGCGGCTCGAGCTTCGAAGTGGCGCGGACCACCTCGCCGATCTCCACCGGCCCGCGGCTGCTGAGGGTGGGCGACTCCGGCTCCGACGTGTCGCAGCTGCAGGTCCTGCTCGCCAAGGCCGGCTTCGACCCCGGCTCGACCGACGGCGTCTTCGGCACCGAGACCCAGAAGCAGCTGCTGGCCTTCCAGCGCGCCCGCGGCCTGGGTGTCGACGGCGTGTGCGGTCCCGAGTCCTGGAGCGAGCTCAAGGGCAACTCGGTGGCCACCGTGACCACCCCGCTGTCGGCCGACCTGCGCCAGCGGATCCTGGCCATTGCCCAGGGCGAGATCGGCCACGTCGAGGCCACCAACCGCAACGACGGCGAGATCCTCAAGTACCCGCACTACTTCAACCGCGCCTCCGAGGCCTGGTGCGCGGACTTCGCCAGCTGGGTCTGCACCCACGCCGGCAAGCCGCTCAACTTCGCCTCGGTGGCCGCGCTCAAGGACCACCTGGCGGCCACCGGCGCCTGGAAGGGACGCAGCAACCCGCAGCCCGGCGACCTGGTGATCTTCGACTTCGGGCACAACGGCTGGCCCGACCACGTGGGCATCGTCAAGGCGGTCAACCCCGACGGCAGCATCGAGACCATCGAGGGCAACGCCGGCAACGCCGCCGGCCGCCAGGGCGTCTGGGAGCACACCCGGCCGATGCGCGACATCCTCGGCTTCGGCAACGTGTGAGCGACACTGGACAGCGTTCGGCGCTGCGCTAGTCTGCCTGCCTTCTTTCAAGGGAGGTCGGACATGACGCTGCGCAGCCTCGCTCTGGTTCTCGTTTTCGCCCTGGCCCCGGCCGGCGCGCTGGCCGAAGACAGCAACTGGCGCTTCCACCTGGGCGCGTCGATCGACGGGGCCCACAACATCGAGCTGTCGGGGAAGGGCTCGAACGTCACCGAGCGGTTCGCCGGCGGCCTGGGGGCCGGCGCCTACTACTACGTGATCCCGCGGCTGAGCGTGGGCTCGGACATCGAGCTGGTCTACGCCTTCGTGGTGCCGCCGCCGGAGACCACCGGTTTCGATCGGCTGCAGCTGACCCCCGGGGCCCGGTTCGACATCACCGACAACCTCTACGCCCGGGCCGGTCTGCCGACCCGCTTCGTGCCCACTCCGTTCAACATGGGCCTGCTGGGCGCGGTGGGCTATCGGCAGGGCTTCGGCGGCCACTTCGGCGCCTACGCCGAGGTCGGCTACGAGCGCTACTTCCTGGCCGAGGAGAGCCGGATCGTGATCCGCGGCGGGATCGAGACCCACTTCTAGGTCGCAGTTCGTCGGCCTGAAACGACCGAGGCCGTGGTCCCATGAGCGGGGCCACGGCCTCTTTACTTTACGCGGCGACCGGATGGCGTCGCTGCCGGAGGCAATCCGCTAGGCCGGCTTGCCGCAGCCGGCGCAGAACTTGGCGCCGGGGGCGAGCTCGGCGCCGCAGGCGCACTTCTTGGGGCCGGCGGCGGCCTTGCCGCAGCTCGAGCAGAACTTGGCGCCCGGGGCCAGCTCGGTGCCGCACTCGCAGCGGGTGGCGGCGGCCAGCGGCTTGCCGCAGGAGGAGCAGAACTTCCCCGGGGCGGTCTGGGCCTGGCAGGAGGGGCAGGTGAGGGTCTGCTGCTGGGCCGGGCGGGCCTGCTGCTGCTGGCCGAAGCCCTGGGCCATCTGCATGCCCATCCCCAGTCCCAGGCCGGTGAGCGCGCCGCCGGAGCCCTCGCCGCCCTTGGACATGCCGACCCCGGCGTTGCGCATCATCTCCGCCTGGGCCACCGACATGTAGGCCGGGTCGCGGGCCAGGTTCATGCGCCGCTGGTCGTCGGCGATGGCCATGTTGCGCTTGTTGAGCTCGGCCTTGTCCTCGTCGCTGATCGACAGGACGAAGTTGCCGAACTGGACCACCTGCAGGCCGTACTTGTCGACCTCGCCCTTGATCTGCTCGAGGATCGCCTTCTGCAGCTCGAGCTTGAAGTGGGGGCTGATCATCTTGTTGAGCGGCCAGCCCTTCTCGCCCAGCTCGCCGACGCCGTCGGAGAGGTACTTGAGGAGGATGTTCTTGAACCAGTCGAGGAAGGCGTTGCCGCCCTGCAGCCCGGTGCCCGAGCCGACCAGCCCGAAGATCAGCTTCTCGGGGTCGGTGACCTGGACCGAGAAGTCGCCGTAGACCATCGCCTCGCACATCATCTGGGTCACCGAGTCGGTGACCGTGCCCAGCGGGCCGCCGAAGCGCACCGAGGGGACCTCGCGGGTGGAGACGAAGTACACCTCGGCGATGAACATGTTGCCGCCGGTGAACTTCTCGATCAGCGCGCCCAGGAACGGGATGTTCTTGCCGTCCAGGGTGTACTGGCCGCCGGGGCCCAGCTTGCCGACCACCCGGCCTTCCTTGACGAAGATCGCCAACTCGTCCGGCTGGCAGGTCAGCTGGGTGAGCATCCGGATGTTCTTCTCCGGGTAGCGGTAGATGATGTCCTGGCGGGCCTCGTCGGGACGCGCGATGAAGTTGCGCTGCGACTCGCCGGTGATGCCGCTGAAGATCCCCATGGCGTCTCCTTGAGTGTGCCGCTGTCAGATACGACGGGCAGCGAATCCTACTGCGTGGTCGCGCACTACTGCAACGCGCGGGCCCGCCCCGCCGTCGCCAAAAACCTAGGGAGAACCGGGCGCTTGGGGGCGAAAAGCGCCGCCGGTCGGCGGGTTGCGCCAGAGGTCTTCCACCGGGCGAGCGGAGGGTGAGGGGGCGGCACGAGAGCGGTGGCGCGATCGAGCATCGACCTTGGATCCGAGCGTTTGGCGAAGGCGTCGGTGGAGGCACGGCCCGGCCTTTGCTGGGAACCGGCGGCCATGAACTGGAAGCGGGCGGGAAGGCGAGTCGGTTTGGCGGTCGCGGCTATGGCGGTGGTCGCGGCTTTGGGACCGATCTTGGCGGTCGAGGGGCTCTACCGCTACGGGGTGCGCTCGGTCGGCGAGATGCCCTCGCCGCCGGAGGTCAGGGCCAGCCCGGAGGTGCTTCGGGCACTCTGGGATGAGAGCGGCGACCGGGAGTTCGTGGTCGAGCCGAAATGGCCGTGGGATCTCCTCCGCTGGTTCGAGCGGGGCCGCCGGGTCAACGGCGAGCGCTCGACGACGCGGGCGGCCCGGCTGTGGCTCCAGCAGCGGAACCTGGCCGGCGGGAGGATCCTTCGCTGGCACCTGCGCTATGCCGCCACCTCGGTGTGGCTCTCCCGCCACTGGACCGCGGCTCAATTGGCGCAGGAGCGCTACGACCTCGAGTACTTCGGCCGAGACGCCTTCGGACTCGAGGAAGCGGCCGCCAAGTACTTCTGCAAGTGGCCGGAGGAGCTCGCGCCGAGCGAGCTGGCGCTGCTGCTTGGCGTCCTGGCGTCACCCGGGGCCTACTCTCCCGATCTGTATCCGGAGGCGGCCCTTAAGCGGCGCACCTACGTGCTGGGGCGCTTGGTCGAGCTGGGGCTCGTTTCGCCGGAGGAGAGCGAACGCGAAGGGCGATGCCCGCTGGGTGTGGTGCCTGCGGGTTCGTGCCTTGTCCCTCCGGGACCTCGGGAGTCGCGGCCCGCGACGGACCGCCCGCGGTAATTCTCGGCGAGGGCGCGGCGCTTAGGGCTCCGCTGGCGAGCTCGAATTGTGAGCCGTGAACTGGCCGGCGGTCAGCACCACGAAGTCCTGGCCGTTGTCGTCGGTGTCGATGCCGCAGCCCTGGAGGTCGTCGGTTCCGCCGTTGGCCATGGTGGCTGAGGTGGAGCCGGCCTTGGCCTTGCGGATGATGGCTCCCTCGTTGCCAGGACTGGGTGCCGCGGTGCCCTCGCGGAACTTCGCAAACGTGCCGTAGCCCACCATGTCCACGTAGCCCGCGCTGGTGGGCAGTGGCTTGGGCACCGGCGTGGCACTGCTCTGCGTCAGCAGAACTTGCCCGTCGTCGGCGGCGATGTTGGCTGAGGAATAGGTGAGGTCCGCAATGCCGGCGAACGTCCCGGTGTTGAAGGCGGCCAGGAAATATTGGTGCGACGGCAGGCTGGTCCCCGCAGGCACTGTCGCGAGAGGCATCCCCCAGGTGGTTATGTTGTCGAACCGCCGGTACCAGAGGGTGTAGCCGCCGATGTCGATGGCGTTCGCCGTCGGGTTGTAGAGTTCGATGAACTCGTTGGCCTGGTTGGAGTTCTTCAGGCCGCACAGCTGGCTGATCACCACGTGATTGGCTACCGTCCCGCAGCTCGCCGGGGCGTCGCACACCAACCCGTCTCCGGCGAGGTTGCAGACGGTGGTGCCCGAGCACCCGGAGGCGCCGCTGCAGCTCACGTTGAGCCCAGGGACAGGCGCCCCGCCGCACAATCCGCATTCGTTCTTGGCGACTTCGCTGCACACCGTGCCGGTGCCGGCGGTGTCGCAGGCCAGCGCGCTGCTGCAGCCCGAAGCCGCGGTGCAGGCCGTTCCGATCCCCGGGACGGCCGGGCCGCCGCAGATGCCGCACTCGTTCTTGCCCACTGGAGCGCACGCCCGCCCGGTGCCGTTCGAATCGCAGGCCCAGCTGCTGCTGCAGCCATCGGCGTCGACGCAGGCGGTGCCGACGCCTGCCACCGCTGGACCGCCGCAGACGCCGCATTCGTTCTTGGCCACCTGGGTGCAGACCGTCCCGAGCCTGCTGCCGTCGCAGGCCAGCGTGCTCGGGCAGCCGTCGGCGGTGGTGCACGAATCGCCGATCCCCGGGACCGGCAGGCCGCCGCACAGGCCGCACTCGTTGCGTCCCACCGGCGAGCAGGACACCCCGGTGCCCGCGGCGTTGCAGGTGAAGGTGCTCGGGCAGCCGCCGGCGTCGATGCAGTTGGCCCCGATGCCGGACACCGGAGGCCCGCCGCACAGCCCGCACTCGTTCACTGCCACCTCGGCGCAGATCGCGCCGTCGCCGGCGGCGTTGCAGACGGCGGCGCTGGGGCAGCCCGAGGGCGCGGTACAGGAATCGCCCAGGCCGGAGACCAGGGGACCGCCGCACTTGTTACAGGCGTTCGCGGTGATGACCGGGCACTCCACCCCAACCAGCTGGGCGTTGCAGACGTAGTTGCTGGCGCAGCCGGTGGCGCTGGCGCAGGGCGCGCCCACCGAGGAGACCGGCGCCCCGCCGCACAGCCCGCACTCGTTGAAGGCAGCCTCGTCGGGACAGGTCAGGCAGCGGCCGGCGAGGCAGGCCCGCCCGCCGCCGCACTCGTCGCGGGTCTGGCAGGAGCCGCACAGGCCGGCGCGGCAGACCTGATCGCGGGGGCAGTCGTCGAGGGTGCGGCAGTTGCTGCACACGCCGCCGATGCAGGCCAGCCCGGCCTGGCAGTCGGCGGCGGTGGCGCAGCCTCGATCGAGGGCGCACGGCGAGCACGAGCCGCCGCAGTCCACGTCGGTCTCTTTGCCGTCCTTGAGGTGATCGGTGCAGGTGGGGGCCAGGCAGCGGTGCTCGATGCACACCATCGTTCCGGCGCAGTCGCCGCAGCGCAAGGGCGCGCCGCAGCCGTCCTCGCCGTCGCCGCACTCGAGCTCGGCGCACTTCCTCGGTTCGCAGCCGCACCGGCCCTGCAGGCACTTGTCGGGCGACTGGCAGGCGGCGGTGCAGCTGCCGCAATGCGCGAGGTCGTTGGCGGTGTCCACGCAGATGCCGGCGCAGAAGGTCAGGCCGAGCTGGCAGCGGGGCGCAGCGCGGCCGGTGAGCGACACGTCGAGCTCGGGGGCGTTGTCGGCGTCGGACTCGATCACCCACAGCGCTCCGTCGGGGCCCTCGGCATCGGGGGCGCGGTAGGTGATCTGCACCGCCGCCGAGCCTCCCGGGGCGATGCTGGCGGCCAGCTCGCTCACCGAGAAGGCCGAGCGCGCGTCGTTGCGGAGGGTCGCCCCCGAGATGATCAGGTCGGTCGGACCGGTGTTGGAGACCTTGACTGACAGGACCTTGCTCTGCCCGCCCTCGAGCAGGCCGAAGTCGAGGGCCAGCGGCTCGACGGCGATCGACGAGTGGGTCCGCTGCGTCGCCGGAGTGGTCGGGCACGCCGTCGAGAGCGCGAGGAGCGCCAGCGATGCTGCGAGCAGCGAAGGGGGGCGAAGTGGTGAGGGCAAGGCGCGCTCCTTGAAGCCGGCCAGGCGAGCAGTCTACTGAAAGCGCTTGGGACGCCAAGGGGCTGCGTCTCCGGCTGGTGCCTCGAGCGCGAGCTGAGCGCGAATCCGTCAGTTCCAGCGGGTCAGCAGCCGGTCGCGGTCGAACAGCCGAACCGCCAGCCGCAGCATCAGCACGTCGGCGGCCAGCGCCCCCAAGGCCATGGCCAGGTAGGCCTTGGGCCCCAGCTCCAGCAGCCCGGCGAACTGCAGCGACACCAGCGCGAAGAAGGGCATCACCACCAGACCCGACAGCGACTGGGCCAGCCGCGGATCGCTCACCCGGGCGCTGATCAGCACCGAGATGCAGTTGCCGAAGAACGACAGCAGCGGGGCCAGCACCAGCACCGCGAACAGGAAGACCGCGTCCGGCAGCAGCGGCCCTTTGACCACCGGCCAGGCGATGGAGTCGGCCCCGGCGGCGAAGACGGCGAAGGTCAGGGCGGTGATCCCCACCGCCGGCACCACCGCCGACAAACTCTTGCCCAGCACCAGCTGCGCGGCGGTGACCGGGGTCGCCAGCAGCGGCTCCAGGGTCCGCCGCTCCTTCTCCCCGGCCACCGCGTGCGAGGCGATGATCACCGGCAGGAAGATCGGCATCACCAGGAACAGCCCCACCGAGTTGCGCACCGTCACCTGCACCAGCGCCAGCGCCCCCAGGCCCCGCGGCGTCGAGGGGACGTAGTAGCGGGCGATGGCCTCGATCGACGGATCGTCGGCGCCGCGGACGTAGGTCCAGAGCACGAACAGCGAGACCGCCACCATCACCACCGGCAGCGAGGCCAGCGAGATGAGCAGCGTGCGGTTGGCCAGGATCTCGCGCAGCTCCTTGGAGAGCACCACCCAGGTCTTGCCCATGGCCTGTTTTCTCCCCGTTCTCGTTCGCCACGTCAACGCCGGCCGAAAGGCGATGTCAGACCCGGCTGCTAGGGTGCGCCCTGAACTGACGAACAGGAGAGAGCCATGACCATCCGCGCCCCCAAGAACGCCCAAGTGCTGCTGCTCAAGGAGTTTGCCGAGGCCCAGCTGCGCGCCTTGAAGTCCGAGCGAAAGGGCAGGGTCCAGCTGCTGCTCGAGGTGAACGCCTCCCGCCTGCTGCGCCAGCTGGGGCTGGACGGGGACGGCAGCCGCTTCAGCGAGTACGAGACCGAGGCCGAGCTGTTCAGCGCCTTCAACCGCGCCGCCGGAGCGCTGGGCCGCTAGCCCGGCCAAGAGGCTCGTCGACTGGGCTCGGCGGCGGCGCCAACCTCGTCTATGCTGGCGCCCGTGATCGATCCCAAGCGAAAGGCGTTGCTGCTGGTGGGCGTGGCCTCGATCTGCGCGGTGCTGGCGCTGATCGGGGTTCGGGTGTTTGCCGCTCCCCAGCCCATGCTGCTGGGGGCCAGCTCGCTGGTCGGAGTCTGGTCGGCGTGGAAGGGGCGGGCGGCGTCGCGGGCCGCCGGCTCGCAGCCGCTGCTGCTGGCCGCCTCGGCGCTCCTGGGCTACCTGGGCGTGGTGCTGCTGCTGGTGCTGGGGCTCGCCATCCTGGTCGCGTTGCGGCGAGGTGCACCGGTATAGCGACCCTCGGCCGCTAGCGGGCAGCTCGCCCGCGATCCTCAGGGCTTCTGCAGCTCGGCCACGATCTCGCGGGCGGTCCGGCGGGCCTTCTCCAACTCCTCCGGCGGATAGCTGACCGCGCCGACCACCGGATGGCCTCCGCCGCCGTAGCGCTCGCACAGCCGCGCCAGGTCGTGGGTCCGGGTCTCGCGGGCCCAGGGGTTGGAGCCCACCGAGATCTTGGCCCGCCCCGGGGTCTTCATCACCGACACGGTGTAGCGGGCCTGGGGGAACAGGTCGTAGGAGATGAACTTGTTGAGAGCCTCGATCGGCTTGTCGGCCACGTCGAAGAAGACCACTCCCTTCTCCAGCCTGGCCCGCGAGCGCACCAGCTCCACCGTCTCCAGGTGCTTGGCGTAGAGCGGATCGAGCCGCTGGGCGACGTAGGGCAGCGCCACCAGCTCCGAAAGGCTCTTGGTCTGCATGTCGCCGATCAGTTGGGGCAGGAAGGAGGGGCCGGGGTTGGCCTCGATCACCAGCATCAGCTTGAGCGCCGGCTGCTCGAGCATCACCGCGGTGTGGGCGTCGGGGAACAGCGCCCCGTCGATGATCTCCGCCCACTCCACCAGCTCGGCCAGCGGCTTGTCCTGGAAGCCGAAGCGCTCCCGCGCGATGCGGCACAGAAAGGCGGTGCAGCTCTTGGCGTGGGGGTCGTGGAACTTCTTGCCGCTGTGGTCGGCCTCGAAGTGGGCCTGCTCCCCGGAGTTGGGGAAGGCCGACACGTGGTGGTCGAAGAACCAGGTCAGCTTGGGGCTGGTCGAGTAGCGGAAGTCGACGATCGCGTTCTCGTCGCCGTCGAACAGCTTCTCGTCCAGCAGCCCCTGGCCCTTGTGCGACATGCCCTGGTAGGCGAAGCGCACGTTGGCGTCGATCCGCTCGCGGTACAGGCGGGTGAACACCGCCGCGCTCGCCGCCCCGTCGAAGCAGCCGTCGTGGTAGAGGACCTTGACCGTCTTCATGCGCCTTCTTGCCTCCGCGAGGAGCCGCTCGCCGAACGCCGGCCAACCCCAGGCGCCGGGGAGATTCCCGGCGAAAAGCCGGCGACTCTAGGCGGCCGACCGCAGACCGTCAACGCGCCCGCCAGGCGCCTCCTTGGGCGCGTCTCTAGAGCTCGGGCGCTGGCATTGGCAGATATCGTGCGCTCGACACTATCCCTGCACCCGGCGCGCGGCCGGGGGCCTGCCGCTTCCCCCTGATGGTCCGATGCGCTAGTCTGCGCCGCCCAAAATTTCGGGCTTCACAAGCGTTTAATGCTTCGACGGGACGTGAGCGGCCAATGGCAGAAGAGAACAAAGGTGGCGGTCGGCCGGGTGGGCGCAAGCCTTTCCCCAAGACCTTCGGCGATGTGATGAAGGGCATCCCCTCCGGCAAGGGGGGCGATCGGCCCCCGCGCGAGGAGCGCGGGGCGCAGGCTGGGGGCCAGGCTCCCAAGCGCGAGGGTGGCGAGGGCGGCGAAAAGCGCCCCTCCCGCCGCGATCGGCCCCACCGGCACACCGACGAGGTGAAGAAGGGCCCGCTCGTCGTGCGCAAGCCGCCGCCGCTGGGCGCGGCGCCTGCCCAGCCCTCCGAGGCTGCTGCCCCCGCCGCGGCCCCGGCTCCGGCCGAGCCGGCCAAGCCGGTGGTCCATGCCAAGCCGGCGGTCCACGCCGAGCCGCGCCGCTCTCCGAAGACCGTCTTCCGCCGCGCCGACGGGCTCAACCTGCCCCCGCGCGAGGCCGAAGGTGACAAGGCCCTCAGCCCGGCGGCTCCCGAGCCGGTCGAAGCGGTGGAGGAGGAGAGCTTCGCCGAGATGTTCGCCCGCTCCGAGGCCCAGGCGACCCCGAGGCGCTTCGAGGTTGGGCAGAAGGTCACCGGGCGCATCGTGCAGATGGGCCAGGAGCAGGCCTTCCTCGACCTGGGCGGCAAGGGCGAGGGGATGATCGACCTCGCTGAGCTGATGGACACCCACGGCAACCTGATCGTCTCGGTCGGGGAGATCATCGAGGGCTACGTGCTGGCGCTGGCCGGCGACCACGGCGGCATCGTGGTCACCAAGCAGCTGTCCAAGGGCGCCCAGCGCGAGTTCCTGTTCGAGGCTCGCGAGAGCGGCATCCCGGTCGAGGGCTCGGTGGTGGCGGTGAACAAGGGCGGCCTGGAGATCGATCTGGGCGGCAACCGCGGCTTCTGCCCGGCCAGCCAGGTCGACCTGCGCCACGTCGAGGACCTGTCGACCTTCATCGGCCAGCGGCTGGCGTTCAAGGTGACCGAGGTCAAGGACCGGGACATCGTCCTGTCCCGCCGGGCGCTGCTCGAGGCCGAGGCCCACAAGAAGGCGGCCGAGACCCGCGAAAAGTTGCACGTCGGGGCCCAGCTCGAGGGCACCGTGACCAGCGTGCGCGACTTCGGTGCCTTCGTCGACCTGGGCGGCCTGGAGGGGCTGATCCACGTCAGCGAGCTTGGCTACGGCCGGGTGGCCCACCCCAAAGACGTCCTCAGCCCCGGCCAGAAGGTCAAGGTCGAGGTGGTGAAGATCGACGCCGCGAAGGAAGGCGAGAAGGGCGAGCGGATCGGCCTGTCGATGAAGGCGCTGCAGCAGGATCCCTGGAGCCAGGCAGCGGCCAACCTGCACGAGGGCGACAAGCTCAAGGGCAAGGTGGTGCGGCTGCAGCCGTTCGGGGCCTTCATCGAGCTGTTCCCCGGGGTCGACGGCCTGGCGCACATCAGTGCGCTGGGGGCGGCCAAGCGCATCGCCCATCCCAAGGAAGTGGTGAGCGAGGGTGAGGAAGTGGACGTGGTGGTCGAGGGGATCGACCTGGAGCAGAAGCGGATCAGCCTGCGGCGGATTACCGCCGACGAGGCGGCGATGCCGGCCGCGGCCCACCATGAGCCCAAGCCCGCCGGCGCCGTCCCCAAGGTCGGCGACGTCTACGAGGTCACGGTCGACAAGATCGAGACCTTCGGGATCTTCGTGAAGTTCGCAAACGGCCGCGGGCTGGTGCCCAACGCCGAGATGGGCACGCCCAAGGGCGCCGACCACCGCAAGCTGTTCCCGCCGGGGACCACCTTCAAGGCGCTGGTGTCGGAGATCGACGGACAGGGCCGGCTGCGGATGTCGAAGACCGGGGCCGAGAAGGCCGAGGAGCGGGCCGAGTACAGCCAATTCATGCAGACGCAGAAGAAGGCGCCGGGCAAGGGCTTTGGCACCCTGGGCGACCTGCTCAAGAAGCTGAAGTAGCCCGCGCTTTCTCCCGCCGAAGAGATCGACTCAAAGCGAGCGCCGACTGGTCCACGCCAGTCGGCGTTCGTGTATCTGGCGCCGGAGGGCAACGGGCGGACCAGAGCCCTGAGCAATCAGCGAGTGGCCGGCGCGATCCCCGCGGAGGCCGGAGCGCGCAGCCGAGGGGGCGGCGAAGGGCGCAGAACCAGGCGCGAAACGTCGCCGCCGAGCCACGCCCGCGACCGAACGTTCGCCCGAATCGCGACCGTCAGATCGCCGCCCGGCATCAATTGACTTCAAAACCGGCAGCGAATAGATACTCCAGGCCCGGTAACGCGCGGCGTCACGACTTTCAACGGAAAGCGGACCGCGCGCCACCGGGAGCGACTCCGGCAGCGACACGGCGTGGGGGCGCTCGCCGACAACCCGAAGAGCTCCAACACAAGGAGGCAGCAGTGAAGATCCTGGTGACTGCCAAGCGGGTCGAGGACCCCGAGTCCAAGATCAAGGTGAAGCCGGACGGTTCGGGCATCGTGACCGAGGGCGTCGGCTACAAGATCAACCCCTTCGACGAGATCGCGGTGGAGGAGGCCCTGCGGCTGGTGGCCAAGCACCAGGGCGAGGTGGTGGTGGTCTCGATCGGCAGCGACAAGGTGCAGACCGAGATGCGCTCGGCGATGGCCATGGGCGCCGACCGGGGCATCTGGGTCAAGCACGACGGCCCCTGCGACGCCGACCTTGCGGCGCGGCTGCTCAAGGCGGTGATCGAGAAGGAGAAGCCGGACCTGGTGCTACTGGGCAAGCAGGCCATCGACGACGACCAGAACCAGGCCGGGCAGATCCTGGCCGAGCTGCTGGGCTGGGGCCAGGCCACCTTCGCCAGCAAGATGGAGAGCCTGGAGTCGGAGGCCGAGGCGGCCAAGACCCCGGGCATCGCCATCGACGGAAAGTCGGCCAAGGTGGTGCGCGAGGTCGACGGCGGCGTCGAGACCCTGCAGGTCGAGCTGCCGGCGGTGATCACCTGCGACCTGCGGCTGAACAAGCCGCGCTACGCCTCGCTGCCCGGCATCATGAAGGCCAAGAAGAAGCCGATCGCCGAGATGGCCCCCGCGGCGCTGGGCGTGGATACCGCGGTCAAGGTGAAGGTGGTCAAGCTGAGCCCGCCCCCGGGGCGCAAGGCCGGCATCATCGTGCCGGACGTCGCCACCCTGGTGCAGAAGCTCAAGAGCGAGGCCAAGGTCATCTGACACTCTTTCGCCCCGGCGCCCGAGGAACCGGGCGGCACGCGGGGCTAGCGAGAACCATCCATGAACATCCTGATCATTGCTGAGCAGCAGCACGGGGCGCTCAAGAAGGCCAGCCTCAACGCGGTGTCGGCGGGCCTTTCGCTGGCGCAGAAGGCCGGGGGCGAGCTGCACCTGGCGCTGCTGGGCAGCGGCATCGGCGCGGCGGCCGAGGAGCTCAAGGGCTACGGGGCCAAGGTGCTGCACGTGGTCGACAACCCGGCGCTCAAGGACTACCTGGCCGAGCCCTACTGCGAGGCGGTGGCCCAGCTGGCCAAGAGCCTGAACGCGGTCTACGTGGGCGCGGCCTCGACCGCGGTGGGCAAGGACCTGCTGCCGCGGCTGGCGGCCAAGCTGGGCGCGGGCATGGCCACCGACGTCCTCGGCTTCGAGGGCAGCGGCGCCAACGTGCTCTTCAAGCGGCCGATGTGGGCCGGCAACGTGATCGCCGAGGTCGAGATCACCACCCCGGTCAAGGTCTTCAACATCCGCACCACCGAGTTCGCCGCCGCCCCCAAGGGCGCCGCCGCCGAGGTCAAGGCCGAGCAGGTGCAGCTGAGCGGCAGCTACAAGACCAAGTACCTGGAGTTCAAGCCGGTCAAGAGCGCCCGTCCGGAGCTGACCGAGGCCCGGGTGGTGGTCAGCGGCGGCCGCGGGACCAAGGGCAACTTCAAGCCGGTGGAGGAGCTGGCCGACGAGCTGCACGCGGCGGTCGGCGCCAGCCGGGCCGCGGTGGACGCGGGCTGGGTCCCCAACGACCTGCAGGTCGGCCAGACCGGCAAGGTGGTGGCGCCGGAGCTGTACATCGCCGCGGGCATCAGCGGCGCCATCCAGCACCTGGCGGGCATGAAGGGCTCGAAGGTGATCGTGGCCGTCAACACCAACGCCGAGGCGCCCATCTTCCAGGTGGCCGACTACGGGCTGGTGGCGGACCTGTTCAAGGTCCTGCCCGAGCTGCAGGCGGCGGTGAAGGCCGGCAAGTAGCCTTCGGCCGTACCCCTGGGGGCGGGAAGGGATGGGAGTGTGGCCAGCGAGCGGCCGGAAAAGATCGCCGGGGCTTCGGCGGGAGATGCCTTTCTCGCCGGGCTCGGCGTGGTGCGGCTGGCCATCCCCATCCCCTTCGTCGAGGCCGGGGGCCCGGTCAACGTCTACCTGATCGAGAATCCCGACGGGACGCTGACCCTCTTCGACTCCGGGCTGGGGACCGACGAGGCGCGCTCGGCGCTGGAGGCCGGCTTCGCCGAGGCCGGCCGCCGCATCGAGGAGGTGCGCCGGATCATCCTCAGCCACGGCCACGTCGACCACTACGGCTCGGCCAGGTGGATCGCGGCGCGCTCCGGCGCGCAGGTGCTGATCCATCCCGCCGACGCGGCCAAGGTCGCCGAACGCCGCGCCGATCACGCTCCGGCGATGCGCGAGTACCTGTTGCGCCTGGGAGTGCCGGGCGAGCTGATCGGCGACATGCTCTTCCTGCACGAGAAGACCGAGCGCTTCGCCGAGAAGCTGGACGCGGTCGAGCCGCTGCAGGTTGGCGCGCGCTTCACCTTCAAGCACTTCGAGGCCGAGGTGCTGCACATGCCCGGGCACACCCCGGGGCTGGTGTGCCTGCACGACGCCGCCCACAAGCTGCTCTTCACCGACGACCACCTGCTGGCGCGGGTCTCGCCCAACCCGCTGATCGAGCTGGGGCCCCACGGCGAGGCCGACAAGTTCCGGGCGCTGGAGGCCTACTTCGCCTCGGCCCAGAAGGTCCGCGACATGGACCTGGACTGGATCGCCCCGGGGCACGGCGCTCCGTTCCAGGGACACCGGGCGACCCTCGACTCGCTGCTCAAGTTCTACGACAAGCGCCAGGCCAAGATCTGTGGCGCCCTGGCGACGAGCCCGCGCAGCGCCTACGAGCTGGTCCACGACGTCTTCGGGCGGGCGGGGGCGCTGCAGCTGTTCCTGATGCTCTCCGAAATCCTCGGCAACCTCGAGGTGTTGGAGACCCGCGGCCAGATCCGCCGGCGGCCGGGCGAGCTGCCCTACCGGTACGAGCTGGGCCCGCAGCCGTAAGCGATGCGCCCAACCGTTCTTCCCTTGGTCGCTGCCTTGGTGAGGGGGCTCTCCTGCAATCGCGCGCGAGGGAGTAGATCGCCGGTGCGAGGTGTCGCGATGAATCGGGCTGTCTGCCTGGGGCTGCTCATGTTCTCCGCTTCCTGCACCGCCAGCCTGAGCGCCCGGCTGGCGCCGGATTCCGCGCGCCAGCTGGTGCAGGCGCCGCTGACCCCGGACCGCGACTGGCTCAGCCCGCTGGAGCGCGGGCACCCGCTGGAGGGGAAGATCTGGGAGGTGGGCCAGGGGCGGTTCGTCGACGATTCGGCGCTGTCGGCGGCCTGCGCCTCGGCCGATCTGCTGGTGCTGGGCGAGACGCACGACAACCCCGACCATCACCTGCTGCAGGCCCGCCTGCTGCGGGCGACGGCGCGCTCGGGGAGAAAGCCGGCGCTGGCCTTCGAGATGATCACCCCCGACCGCCAGCGGGAGCTCGAAGAGCAGCTGGCGCGGGCGCCGCAGGACGTGGACGCGCTGGGCCAGGCGCTGCGCTGGAGCGAGAGCGGCTGGCCGGACTTCCGGATGTACCGGCCGATCTTCGAGGTCGGGCTCGACGCCGGGCTGCCGATCCGCGCCGCCAACCTGACCCGGGCCGAGATGCGGGCGATCATCGGCCAGGGAGAGGCGTCGCTCGACCAGCCATCGCGAACGCTGCTGGAGCGGGCCGGCCCGCCGGACAGCGCGGCGCTGGAGGGGCTGCGCGACGAGATGCGGGCCTCGCACTGCCACCAGCTGCCGGAGGAGATGATCGATCCGATGGTGCTCGGGCAGCGGGCGCGCGACGCGCGGATCGCCGAGAGCGTGCTCGAGGCGTCGCGGGGCCGGGGAGCGGTGCTGATCACCGGCTCGGGGCACGCCCGCACCGATCGCGGGGTGCCGTACTACCTGCGCCCGGACCTGGCCGGCCGCAAGCTGGTGTCGGTGGCGTTCGTCGAGGTGGACGAGTCGCGCCCCCAGCCGCAGTCCTACGCCGAGGAGTGGGGGAGCGCCGGGCTGCCCTTCGACTTCGTGGTCTTCACCCCGCGCATGGAGCGCGAGGACCCCTGCCAGGCGCTCAAGGAGCGGGCTTCCAAGAAGTGAGCGGCTGGCCGGCTACTTCGGCTCCTTGAGCAGCTGGAAGGCGAAGCGCGGCAGCGAGTCGAGGAAGGCCTCGTCGCTGGAGCTCTTGAGCCGCTCGCTGACCGAGGTCACGGTGCGGGCGGCGACCGGGTCCATCGACGACAGGTAGACCATCAGCGAGTTGCCGACCCGGCCCACGTTGCCGGAGATCAGCCGCTCGGCGCCCAGCGCCCCGCCGATCTCCGCCAGGCAGCTGGCCTCGCTGCAGCCCAGCAGCTGCTTCTGTTTGTCAAAGCCGAGCAGGCTGGCGATGTCGCTGGGGCTGACGATCACCACGTCCGGCGACTTGCGCAGCTCGCCCACCAGCGCGTCGGTGAAGAGGTCGGCGGTGGCCTGATCGACTCCGGTCTTGGCCACCAGCTTGGTCACCGCGATCTTCATTCCCCGCTTCTTCGGAGCCGGGCTGGGCGGCGGGCCGGCCTTGGCCGTCGCCCCGGGCGCGGCGCCCGCCTCGGGCTTGGCGGCCTCGGGGGCTCGCCCGCCCGCGGCCTTTTCGCAGGTCACCTGGACCGTGGACGGCGTGTAGATCTGGAGCCAGCTCTGGGCGACGAGGGCGCCGGCGGCGGCGCCGGTCCCCGCTCCCTTGGCCGCCGAGGCCAGCACCGAGCCGAGGACGAGCTGCGGGCCGAAGTTGGCCAGTCCGTTGAGGAAGGTGACCCGGTTCTCGACCACCGCGAAGCCGTCGGGGCAGATGGTGTTGACCTTGACCGGTCCGGAGAGGTCGGCGACGCCGTTGACCATCGCGTGGTGCCACCTGGTGCTGGTCGGGGCCGGCTCGGACTCCACGCGGCGGTGGAAGCGGATGTTGTAGCAGCCGCTCAGCAGCGAGCAGCACACGAGAAGGGCGGCGGCGCGGCTCATGGCTGCGGCTCCAGCGCGCAGTCCACCTCGACCGTCCGCGGCGAGTAGATGCCGAGGGTGATCCCGGTCAGCACCAGATCGCCGAAGGAGGCGTAGGTGCCGAACGAGTGGACGCCCTTGGGGCAGACCGCGTCGAGGTCGACGTCCTTGCTTCCGGCGAGACCCCACAGCGCGTAGCGGACGGTCTCGTGGTGCGAGGGGCCTCCCGGAGGAAGCGCGGTCTGGTAGCTGGTCCGGAAGCAGCCGCCCAGGGCCAGCGCGGCCAAGAGTGAGGCGCAACGCAGGTTCATGCCCGCAGTCTAGAGTTCATTCGCAGGCAGTGGCCAGTTTTTGCCGGCGCGAGCCGACCGGCGGGCGACCGAAATTCGAGCCGGTGGACGCGGCGCGTCAGCGGGCCGAGTTGCGCGCTGGCGGCCTCGATGTGAGGAATGGGCCCTCCCGATTCCCGGACCCGGGGACGACCACTTTGCGGAGCTTTCCTCGATGAAGCGATTGGCGTTTGCGGCCCCATTGCTATTGCTGCCGACCCTCGGCCTGGGCGCCCCGCGCTGGCAGCGGCTGTCGTTCACCGGGCCCACCGACTCCACCATGACCGTCAGCTGGTCGGACGACGTCGCCGGGGCGGCGGCGGTCGAGTACCGGGTTCCAGGGACCCAGGTGGCGACCAGCCAGGCCGCCACGTGCGAGGCCCCGATCGCCGGGCTGGGCTCGACCTGCATCGGCCGGCTGACCGGACTGGCTCCCGCGACTGCCTACGAGTACCGGGTCTCCTCGGGAGGCGGCTGGAGCGGCTGGGAGCGGATGACCACCGCCCCGGCCATCGGCGGCTGCGCACCGCTGCACTTCGTCGCCGCCGGCGACACCCGCGGCCAGGTGCTGCCCTGGGTCAACACCTACGCTCCGATCTTCCAGTGGCCGCCCATCGCCAGCTCGATCGCCGCCCAGGCGCCGCTGCTGGTGCTGCACACCGGCGACGTGGTCTACCGCGGCTCGGACGCCAGCCAGTGGGCGGCGGAGTTGCCGCGGCTGTCGGCGCTGGCCAAGAACGTCCCGCTGCTGATCTCGCCCGGCAACCACGAGGGCGGAGGCACCTCGGCGGCGCTGTTCAACCAGCTGTTCGAGTACCCGCAGAACTCGCCGCAGGCCATCGACGACGTCTTCGCGATGGTGGTCGGCAACGTGCTCATCGTGCAGCTGGCCACCTACGCCGGCTCGATGGACGCCCAGATTGACTGGCTGCAGACGGTGCTGGAGGCCCACAAGACCGACGTCGACTGGCGCGTCCTCTCCTTCCACGCCCCGGTGTGGTCGAGCGGCGCCCACGGCAGCAACGAGAACGACGCCGCCCGCGCCGACCGGCTGGTGCCGCTGCTCGACCAGTACGGTGTGGACGTGGTCTTCAACGGGCACGACCACCAATACGAGCGCACGCACCCCAGCCGCGGCGGCTACGGCGGAGTGGCGCGGGTGGTGACGCCGCTGGCGAACGACGGCGGCAAGACGGGAACGGCCGCGGGGACGGTGTACATCGTCGCCGGCGGCGGCGGGGCGCTGATGAGCCCGCTGGCCCTGACCCCGATGTCCGGCAGCGCGGTGGCGGTGACCCGGCTCGGCTTCGTCATCGTCGACGTCCGCGGCGGCACCATGAAGCTGACGGTGCGCGACTGCGGCGGGCAGTCGACCTCGGCCCCGGACTGCAGCGCCGATTACGAGGTGGTGACCCTGGAGAAGTCCTCGACCCTCTGCCCCGCGCCCGCGGACGCCGGCTCGCCGGCGCCAGACGCCGGAGCGCCGCCCGATGCCGCGGCGCCCGCAGACGCGGGGCGCGACGCGTCGTTGGCGGCGGACGCGGGGCTCGGCGAGGCCGACGGCGGAGCGGGATCGGGCGTCGAGGACGGAGGTGCCGGAGCGTCCCAATCGGAATCGGCGCCGGCCGGCTGCGGTTGTTCGAGCTCCGGGCAGGGAATGGCTGGGCCGCTTGGTGGGCTGGCGATCGTGTTGCTCCGGCGCGCCCGTATCCGCGCGAGCCGCCTCCGAGCAGCGTCGGGCTCGGTGACGGGCCCGGCCTGCGCTGGCGCCGACGGCCGCGAAGTTTAGGCGGCGAGGACAGCGCCATGGCTCAGCGGCAGCACTCGCGCGAGGACAGCGGGATCTCCCTGGACGCGGACGGCCGCTGGTTCCACGACGGCGAGCCGGTCGAGCACCCCAAGATCGTCGAGGCCTTCAACCGGGGAATCGAGCTCGGCGCCGACGGCCGCTACCTGCTGCGCATCGGCCCTGACTGGTGCGTGGTGGCCGTGGCCGACGCGCCGCTGCAGGTGCTGGGGGCGCTGGTTGATCGGGCGGGCGGAGAGGTGGCGCTCCGTTTCTCCAACGGCGGCGAGGAGTTGCTCGATCCGGCGACCCTCTCGCACCGCGACGGAGTGCTCTACTGCTCCAGCCGCGCCGGCCTGCTCGCCCGCTTCTCCCGATCGGCGCAGGCCGCGCTCAGCGAGCAGCTCGGCGAAGGCCCCGAGGGGTTCACGCTCACGGTGGCGGGGCGGGCGTATCCCATCCAAGAGCGCCCGCCAGCGCCTGCCGTCGCTCCGGCCGATCGAGGTGCCTAGGTTCCGCTAAGCGACTCCTCGCTGAGCGAACCCATGGCCAAGCAACCCTCCACTTTCCTCCAACGAATCCGGCAGAACGTTCGGCCCTTCGGTCGAAGCTCGTCCCTTGCGCCTGCGCGAGGAGGTAGAGCCGGTCGTGCTCTCGCTGCACTGGCGATCGTGACAGCGCTCGCTCTCCTGCCTGGCACAGGTGCGGCCCAGCACATGCTCCCCGGGCCGCTCATCGGCCCGCCGACCAGGATCGGCTGGCCGACCCCGCTCGCCTCCGACAATCCGCTGCGCGAGATCTACGTGACCCCGCAGCGCCCGGGGCAGAACAAGGTTCCCTACTGGCAGTACGACTGGCGGCTCTACAAGTTCACGCCCGACCGCGGCGGCGGCGGAGTGCAGCTCTACTTCTACGAGCGCGAGCGCTCCGCCTCAGGCTTCGCGGTCTCCTCGATCCGGAGCCAGTACGAGCGGCTCACCGACGAGTTCCACTACCTGCCGCGGACGACCATCCCCTTCATCCTCTACGCCTCCTATCCCGAGTTCCTGGCCACCAACGTCTTCACAGTGGACGAGGGAACCCTGGGCGCCACCGATCCGCGCGACCTGCGGATGTCGCTGCCCTTCTTCGGCAACGTCAGGGAGTTCAGCCGGGTCTCGACGCACGAGATGGTCCACCAGATCACCCTGCAGAAGATCCGCGATGTGGCCGCCGCCGCCCACGCCGAGGCGCCGCTGAACGCGCTGCCGCTCTGGTTCATCGAGGGGCTGGCCGAGTGGGGCGTCTTCGAGGGGATGGATCCCGAGGGCGACTACATCCTGCGCGACCTGGTGGCCAACCCCGACGCCCTCACCGGCTACGTCACCCCGCCGTTCTTCAACGCCTCGGCCGGCGGCTACATCGGCGTCTACAAGCTGGGGCAGGCCCGCATCAGCTTCATTAGCGAGCAGTACGGGAAGGACAAGGTCATCGAGCTGCTCGAGCGCTCGTCGATGCTCGCCACCACCGAGGAGGCGCGGGCAAACCAGACCGGGGGCACCACCACCCGGCCGCCGGACGCCGAGGCCCCCGGCGATGGTTCCGGCGGGCCGGACGACGGCGAGCAGGGGCTGCCTCCGGACGCGCACAAGGGCGATCCGCCGCCTCATCCGCCGCACAACTTCCAGGAGTACGTGGTCCGGGTGGTCGGCGAGCCGGCCAACAAGATCGAGGAGCGCTACCACGAGTGGCTCAAGAGCCGCTACTACGAGGACTGGCTCCACGCCCGCCAGAAGGTGAGCGACTTCGTGCGCTACCAGGCCATCGAAGGCGAGCCCGACTCGGTGGCCATCGACGACACCGGACATCTGATCGTCTACCGCACGGTGGAGCGGGAGACCGGGTTGTCCGCGCTCTACCTGCAGGACGTGCGCGACCCGCACTCGCGGGTGCTGGTGGCCAGGGACCAGCGGCCGGGGCTGGAGTCGTTGCACCCGGTGGACCGGCTGGTGGCGTCGGTGCGCGGCGGGACCCTGCTCTTCGCCGGCCGCCACGGGCAGGACGACGCCCTCTTCACCTGCTCGGTGGAGTCCAAGGAGGAGACGGTCCTGGGCAAGGTGCGGGTGACGCTGAGGCTGGGCTCGCTCAAGGAGATCTCGCTGGGCGAGGTGCTGGAGGCCTACGACCCCGCGTTGAGCCCGGACGGCAAGCGGGTGGCCTTCGCCGGCATCGACCCGGCGGGCTTCCGCGACCTGTACGTGGTTGCGCTGGAGACCGGGAAGCAGCGCCGGCTGACCAACGACGTCTGGTCGGAGGCCGACCTGGCCTGGGACGGCGAGCGGCTGCTCTACGTCAGCGACCAGACCGAGTCCCACGAGTACAACGTCTACGCCATCGACCTGGAGAGCGGCGAGCGGAAGCGGCTGACTCACCACGACCAGGAGGACCGGCACCCGGTCCCGGCGCTGGAGGGCGTGGTCTTCCGCTCGATGCAGGGCGGCAAGCCCGACCTGTGGCTGCTGCAGGAGGGCAAGGAGTACCGGCTCACCGACCTGCCCAGCGCCCCGCTGCAGGCGCTGCCGACCACCGACGGGGCGCTGATGGCGCTGTTGTTCCACAGCGGCCAGCACCGGCTGTTCCGGCTGCCGAAGGAGGCGCTGCTGCGCGAGCCGAAGGAGGAGAAGTCCATCGGCGGCTCGGGGCTGTCCTCGGCGGGCATCGGCCTGCTCTATCCGCGCGACCTGTTGCCACTGGAGACCGACCCCTACCAGCCGGGCCAGCTCAAGAACCTGCGCGTCGACGCCGCCGCCGGCGGGCTGGTGGGGCCGGTGTCGGCGGGCAGCGCGGCGCTGCAGGTGACCGACCTGCTGCGCGACCACTCGCTGCTGGTGAACCTGGCGGTCTACGGCAGCCTCAGGCTCACCGACGCCCTGCTCTTCTACCTCGACCAGACCAAGCGGCCGGCGATGGGGCTCGGTCTGTTCCACACCTTCGAGCCCCAGCGCGACAAGACCTTCCCCAACGTCCTCAACTTCTACATCCAGCGCGAGTTCGGGGTGGCCGGCATGCTCAGCTACCCGCTCGACCGCTTCCGGCGAATCGAGGGCTCGCTCGAGCTGCGGGGCGTGGAGCGCTTCAACTTCACCGACTACACCGGCGACCTGGCCGTGCCCTGGGCGGTGCTCAACGCCGGGATCGAGCCCGAGGTGGTGGCCAGCACCACCTTCGGCTGGGACACCATGCGCCTGCATGCCTATGCCGGGGCCATCGAGGGAAGCTCGCTGCTGGCGCAGCTCAGCTTCGGCTATCTGCCGGTGCGCCAGTTCCCCTACTTCAGGGCAGTGCTCGACGCCCAGCACCGCTTCCGGCTGTTCGGGCGCACCAACATCCTGGCGCGGGTCGCCGGCGGGGCCACCAGCCAGGGACGGTTCGCGCCGCAGTTCTACCTCTACAGCATCGGCAACCTCGAGGGTTACCGCTTCGGCGACGTGCGGCTGCTGGGCAACTACTACGGGGTCGCCAACCTGCGGCTGAACGTGCCGCTCGACCAGATGATCAACATCCCGATCTTCACCGGGCTCTACGGAATTGGCGGCTTCGACTTCGGCTCGGTGTTCGACCAGCCCGGGCTGGGCTGGCAGCAGCGCAGCCTGGCGGCGGTGATCGGCGCCGACGCCGCCCTGGGGGCCCTGGTGCTCCAGCTCCACTTCGGCCGGCTGCTCGACATCGGCACCATCAACGGTCCCGAGCCGTGGGTGTTCCAGCTCAACTTCCGCTACCTGTATCTGTAGGGCGAGGGGCCGAGGGCGCGGCAGGCGACAGTGCGCGTTGCGCGACACTGCCGTTTGCCGCTACCTTCGCCGCCCCATGGACGAAGCCCTGCTGCGCAAGCTCCTCAAGTCGGTGCGCTCCGGCCAGACCCCGGTCGAGGGCGCGCTGGCCAAGCTCAAGGACCTCCCGTTCGCCGAGCTCGGCTACGCCACCCTCGACACCCACCGCGCGCTTCGCGGCGGCTTCCCGGAGGCGATCTTCGGCGAGACCAAGACCGCCGAGCAGTTGGGCGGCATCGTGCGCGCGCTGAGCGCGCGGTCGGGCGTGGTCATCGTCACTCGCCTGTCCGAGGAGAAGGCGATGGCCTGCCAGGACGCCGCCCCTGAGGGGAAGCACTACCCGGCGGCGCGGATGTTCGTCATCCACCGCAAGGTGAAGCGGCTGGGCAAGATCGCGGTGGTCACCGCCGGCACCAGCGACATCCCGGTGGCCGAGGAGGCGGCGGTGACCGCCGAGGCGCTGGGGGCGCAGGTGGCGCGGGTCTACGATGTGGGAGTGGCGGGGATCCACCGGCTGCTCAAGCGGCGGGCGGACATCGCCTCGGCCCGGGCGGCGGTGGTGGTGGCGGGGATGGAGGGGGCGCTGGCCAGCGCCGTCGGCGGGCTGGTGGGGATCCCGGTGGTGGCGGTGCCGACCTCGATCGGCTACGGCGCCAGCTTCGGCGGGCTGTCGGCGATGCTGGGGATGCTCAACTCCTGCTCGCCCAACGTGGCGGTGATGAACATCGACAACGGCTTCGGCGGCGGCTTCTACGCGTCGCTGATCGCGAGGAAGTAGATGGCCGAGCTGCTCTGCCTCGATCCGATCGGCGGCATCGCCGGGAACATGTTCCTCGGGATGGCGGTGGACCTGGGAGTGCCGCTGGCCGACCTGGAGAAGGGATTGGCCGCGCTGCCGGTCAAGGGCTGGCGCTTCCAGGTCGAGCGCGCGGCGCGCCACTCGATCAGCGGTACCTGGCTCGACGTGGAGATCGACCAGGGCCTGGCGCAGGGTCACCGCGCCTACAAGGCGATCCGCGAGATGGTCGCCGGCGCGCCGCTCGGTGCCAGCGTCAAAGCCCGGGCGCTGGGGATCTTCGAGAAGCTGGCGGCCGCCGAGGGGCAGGTGCACGGCGTCCCTGCGGACGAGGTCGAGTTCCACGAGGTGGGGGCGGTTGACTCGATCGTGGACGTGGTTGGCGCGGCGCTGGCGGTGGAGCTGCTGGGCTCGCCGGAGATCTTTTGCCTGCCGGTGCCGATGGGCAGCGGGGTGGGGCGGGCGGCGCACGGTGCCATGCCCATTCCGCCGCCGGCGACGGTAGCGGTGCTCGCCGGCCGGACGGTGCGCTTCGTCGGCAAGGGCGAGCTGACCACCCCCACCGGCGCGGCGCTGGTCGCGGCGCTGACCCGCGAGGCCTCGGTCGTTCCGGAGATGATCCTCGAGCGGGTCGGCTACGGCGTGGGTACCCGCGACTTCCCCGACCGGCCCAATCTGCTGCGCGGGATGCTCGGCCGGCGCGCGCACGCCGGCGACGGCGGCACCTACGTGCTCGAGGCCAACCTGGATGATGCCTCTCCCCAGGTGCTGGCCTTCGCCCTCGACGCGCTGCTCGCCGCCGGGGCCCTCGACGTCTGGATCTCACCGCTCACCATGAAGAAGGGCCGGCCCGGCCACCTGCTGGGCGTGCTGGCCCCCGGCGACAAGAGGGCGGCGCTGTCGGAGCTGATGCTGCGCGAGACTCCGACCCTGGGTGTCCGCGCCCACCCGGTCGAGCGGATGGCGCTCGAGCGTCGGTTCCAGACGGTGGAGACGGCCTACGGCAAGGTGCAGATGAAGATCGGCTCGCTCTCGGGCAAGGACCTGAACGCCTCGCCGGAGTTCGAGGACTGCGCCCGCTTGGCGAGGGAAAAGGGCGTGCCACTCAAGGACGTGCTGGCGGCGGCCATCGCGGCGTTTCATCGCCGGTAGGGTCGAAAAATCCCGGGAGGGCCCTGGTCGGCGTGCCGAGTCGCACCCAGGGTCAGGCCTCTCGATTCCCAAGGAAGTCGCGCTGGCCGAACGGACTAGACGAGCTGCCATCCCCGCCGGCCGCCTGGAGCAGGGGCGGTGGGTGCTCCTCGGCACGCGTGCCGGCGACGAGGGGGTCGAGGTCGAGTTGCTGCCGGTCCGGGGAGAATTCCGAGAGCCGCAGGATCGCCGGCGTTAGCCGCGCGACGGGGTCAGCCCCATCGCATCCAGCAGCCTCGGCAGCGACGGCAGCTCGGGCAGGATCAGGAAGTGCCCGGAGAGCTCGCCGTGGCCGGAGACGGAGAAGCGGGTCTCGAGCACCAGCGCCTGGCTTCCGGGCAGCGGACCGACCACTTGCGCCAGGGCGTCGAGGGCCGGCATCAACGCCAGCTTGGGAATCGAGGGCATCAGCCGCAGCCCGAAGGCGGTGCCGATGGCGCTCAGGCAGGCGCTGCCGACGATGTTGCCGGTCTCGAGAATCGCTGAGCGCACCTCAGCGGTCAGCGGGCCCGGGCTGGGGATGCTCCCCAGCAACAGCCCCGCCAGCTTGCGCACGCTGGTCTCGACCATCACCAGCAGCAGCTGCCCGCTGATCCCGCCGCTGACGTCGAGCTGCACCGCCGCCACCGGCTCGCTCTCGCCGCCGACCCGGTTGGCCACCTTGTTCAGCGGCGAGAACTCGGCGCTGGGAACCGAGATGCTCACCCGCGGCCCTCCCAGCAGCCGCGACAGCGCATTGGCGGCGTTGCCGCAGCCGATGTTGGCCAGCTCTCGCAGCGCGTCGAGCTCGGGCTCGCTCAAGGGGACCATCTCGCTCGTCGGGCTGACCATGGCGGGCTCTCAATTCCTAGGCGGCGAGCAGGCGCGGGACGTCGAGGATGAACACCGGGCGCCCGCTGCCGAGGATGGTGACCCCGGCCAGCCCGGTGACCTGGTCCAGCGGGCGCGACAGCGGCTTGAGCACCGCTTCCTCCTGACCCAGCAGCCGGTCGATCTCCAGGGCCACCCGGCCGGCCTCGGCGTCCAGCACCACGTGGGGCCGGGCGCCGCCGGCCTGGTGTCGATCGACATTGAGCAGCTCGCCGAGCGGATAGACCGGCAGCAACTCGCCGTCGTGGTGGAGCATCGGCGAGTTGCGGCTGCGCGACAGCTTCGCGGGATCGACCTCCACCACCGCCTCGACCTTGCCGATCGGCAGCCCGAAGATCTCCTCACCCACCCCGACCAGCAGCACGTTGACCACCGCCACCGTCAGCGGCAGCCGCAGCACGAAGCGCGTCCCTCGCCCCGCCACCGAGTCGATGTCCAGCGACCCGCCGACGTCCTCCGCCGCTCGCTTGACCGCGTCCATCCCCACCCCGCGCCCGGAGACGTCGGTGACCTCCTTGGCGGTGGAGACTCCCGGCAGGCAGCTGAGCAGGAAGGCCTCGCGGTCGGTCATGGCCGCCGCCGCCTCGGCGGTGATCAGCCCGCGCTCGACGGCGTTGGCCTTGAGCCTGGCGGCGTCCATGCCGCGGCCGTCGTCCTCGATCTCCAACAGCACCCGGTCGCGGTCGCGCCGGCCGGTGACCGTGACCCGGCCGCGCAGCGTCTTTCCCAACCGGCCGCGCTCCTCCGAGTCCTCGATGCCGTGGTCGATGCAGTTGCGCAGCAGGTGCAGCAGCGGATCGGCCAGCTCGTCGAGGATCGCCCGATCGAGCTCGATCTCGGCGCCGCTGACCACCAGGTCCACCTCGCGGTTGCACTTGCGGGCGATGTCGCGGGCGGCGCGCGGCAGCCGGTCGGTGATCAGCGACAGCGGGGTCATCCGCACGCTCATCACCTTGTCGTGCAGATCCTTGACGATCGAGTGCAGCCGCCCGACCCCCTCCTCCAGAGGCCCCTGGAAGGCCTCGGGCACCGCCTTGGTGGCCTCGCGCAGGTGGGCGGTGGAGAGCAGCAGCTCGCCCACCGTCTCCAGGAAGTAGTCGAGCAGCTCGGTCTTGACCCTCACCGTGCGCGCCGGCTCGGCCCCCACCGCCCGCGGACCCTCGGGCTGGGCATCGGCCGGCCTGGCCGGCGGCCCGGCCTTGGGCTCGATGCGCGACAGCTCCACCGTCTCCAGGTCGGCCACCACCGACAGCGCCTTGCGGATGGCCTCGGCGCTGGCGGCCTCGATCTGCATGGTGACCAGCCCCTCGGGGATGCGGCCGGCCTTGAGGTCGTCGAGCGGCGGGTGGAGCTCGAAGACGTTGCCCAGCGTTCCCAGCTTCTTGTGCACCAGGAAGGCGCGCACGCCCGGCACCGGGCAGCTCTGCGAGATCTTGATCTTGAGGGCGAAGCGCGGGGGCATCCCCGGCTCGTGCGGCGCCGGCGGAGGAGGCGCCGCCGGGGCCGGCGCCGATGCCTCGCCGGTGGCGATGGTGGGGACCACCCGCGTCGGCGCCGGCTCGTTGCCGGTCAGCGCCACCAGCCGCCCGCGGATTCGGGCGATGACCGGGTTGGCGTCGGGCTGCAGCTCGCTGGCCCCGGCGGCCTTGACCATGGCCTGCAGCTGGTCGGTGCCGGCCAGCACCAGGTCGGCGATCTCCGGGCTCATCAGCTCCGGGCGGCGGCGGACCAGGTCCACCAGGTCCTCGACCCGGTGGGCCAGGGTGGTGATCCCCTCGAAGCCCATCGAGGCGGCCATGCCCTTGACCGAGTGGGCATGGCGGAACATCGCCGCCACCAGGTCCGGGCTCTTCTCCTGCTCCAGGCGCACCAGGTCCTTGGAGAGGGCCTCCAGGTGCTCGGTGGCCTCGCTGGTGAAGAGGCCCAGGTACTTCGACATGTCGATGGGCATTGAGTTGCCCGCGGACAGCGCTGGAGTGAGCCTCTACGAAGCCAGCCTGGGCCTACTCGCCCAGGACCTTCTTGACCACTGCCAGCACGTCTTCCGCCTTGAACGGCTTGACGATGAAGTCGCTGGCGCCGGCCTCGATGGCCTCCATCACCAGCGACTCCTGGCCGAGGGCGCTGCACATCACGATCACGGAGTTGGGATCGAACTTGATGATCTCGCGGGTGGCCTCGATGCCGCTCTTGAAGGGCATCACGATGTCCATGGTGGTCAGGTCGGGCTTGAGCTCCTTGTACTTCTCGACCGCCTCCAGCCCGTTGGCCGCTTCACCCACCACCTCGAACCCGCCGGACGCGAAGATGTCCTTGATCATGTTGCGCATGAAGATCGCGTCGTCGACGATGAGAACCCGCTTGGCCATTTCGTAACCCCTCTGCGACTCTTCGCGAGAGGCCGGAACGCTACCATGGCGCTCGACGGCCCTTCAAGCACGCTTCACTGGCGGACACTGTCTTTTGCGGGTCGCTGTTGACTCAGCGGACAGCGGGCCGGCGGCCGGGCCGGCCGCTGGAAGTTGCCAAAGCCGGCGCGGCAAAGGATAACGGCGGGCCACGCTTGCGAGGATCTGCCATGTCGCTGTTGCGGATGAAGCCCGTCGCCCTGGCCGTCGCGGGGGCGCTCATCGCCGTCGGGGTCGGCGCCGACCAGGCGACCAAGGTCTGGGCCCTCAACCGGCTCACCCGGGGATCGATCGACGTGATCGACGGGGCGCTGACCATGCAGTACGCCGAGAACCGCAACTTCGCCTTCGGCCTGGGGGAGTCGCTGCCGGTCTGGCTGCGGCTGGGAGTGGTGGTGGCGCTGACCCTGGTGCTGGTGGGGCTGCTGCTGCACAGCGCCGACCTCGGCAGCCAGCTCGGCTTCGGGATGGCCATCGCCGGATCGATCGGCAACATCATCGACCGGGTCCGGCTGGGTTTCGTGGTCGACTTCATCTACTGGCACGGCGGCTTCCGCTGGCCGAACTTCAACGTCGCCGACATGCTGGTGGTGTGCGGGGTGGGGGTGCTGTTCGTCTTCGCCCCCAAGCAGAAGGCGCAGTCGAGCCCCAAGGCGCAGGACGGGGCGCGGCCCTAGCGGGCGCCGGCGCGCGGCTGGGTGCCGGCGGCGAAGAGCTCGGCGATCTGCTTGTCGAGGCCCTCGGCGTCGAGGACGGTGACCGCCCCCAGGCTGGCGCGGGCCACTCCGCGCACTGCCGGTGAAACCTCGCCCGGAGCCGGGGCGAGCTCCTCGAGTGCGTGAACTCCGTCGACGTCGCTGATCAGCAGGCCCAGGTCGCGCCGGCCGCGGTCGAGGAGGACGACCTTGCCCTGCAGCTGTGGGGTCTCGCCCTCCCGCCAGCCGACTCCGAGCAGCGCCGCCAGGTCGACCACAGTCACGACCCGGCCGCGCAGGTTCATGATGCCGCGCACCGACTTCGGCGAGCGGGGAACCCTGGACATCTGGCTGGGCTGGACCACTTCGCGGACCGCCGCCAGGGGCAATCCGTACCGCTCCAGTCCGACGCGAAAGACCACGTGGCGCACGGGCGGAGTATAGCCGAGGGGCGGCGATTTCCCCTCGCCTGTGCGCTCAGCCCATCCGCTCGAGTGCCACCACCGCCACCGCGTAGTCGCCGTCGTGCGACAGCGAGACCCAGGCCCGGTCGGCACCCAGGCGCTCGGCGAGGCGCTCGGCCTCCCCGTGCAGCGCCAGCCAGGGGCGGCCGGCCTGGTCCCGGGTGACCTCGATCTCGGTCAGCAGGATCGGGGGCGCGGCGATTCCGCGGTCGGCGCAGGCGGTGTCGAAGGCCTTGATGGCCGCCTCCTTGGCGGCATAGCGCGCCGCCAGGTGGCGCATCGGTTGATGCGAGGAGGCGCTCTCGCCGTAGGCGACCTCGGCCGAGGTGAAGGTCGCCTCGACGAAGCGGCTGGCCCGGTCGGCGAGCATCTTCGCCAGCTCGTTTACCTCGACCAGGTCGATCCCGATGCCCAAGAGCATGCGTCGGAGGCTCCTCTAGTTTTTGGCGCGGAAGACCGAGGCGCCGGGCGGGAGCCGGGAGCGCGCGTCGAGCAGCACCGCGGCCTCGTTCTTCGCCTGCTCCAGGGTACCGTCTTTGCCATCGAACGGGCGCTTGATGCGCGGGGTGAGCAGCGGCTCGGCGCCGGCGAGCACCCGCTGCAGCCGGGCAGCGGCGCGGCGCTGCCGCCTGGCCAGCAGCTCCTGGTACCGCGCGCGCTGCTCGGCCGAGAGCATGCGCCAGAAGAGGTTCGGGTGGGCCAGGGCCACGATGGCGCCGACGTGGCCGAAGCCCAGGCTGGTCACCAGGCCGGCGCGAATCCGCCCCTTGCCGACGGCGATCGGCCGGTCGGTGAAGGTCAGCGGCGAGAACTCGGCCATCGCCGGGTCGACGTCCTCCAGGCTGCGGTTGCCCGGCACCACTCCGTCGGCCATCGCCTGCAGCAGGCCGATCATCTGCCAGGCCGCCGCCGCGCCCTTGGGGTGGCCAGTCAGCGACTTCTGCGAGATCACCAGCAGCGGCAGCTCCGGAGTGCGCCCCAGCTTCTGCTGCAGCCAGGAGTGGAGCCGGTTCTCGTTCAGGTCGTTGGCCTGGGTCGAGGTGTCGTGCTTGCTCACCACCGCGATGTCGTCCGGGCCCAGCCCGAACACCGCCAGCGCGCCGCGCAGCGGCGAGATGGTCGAATCGGCGTGGAAGAACTCGTGGCCCAGGTGACGCCGCGCCCGGGCCACCACGCTGGCCGCCTCCTCCTTGCCCACCACTCCTGCCAGCTCCTCGGTCTTGGCTTCCAGCTGGGCCAGTCGCTCTCGCCGCCCGGCGAAGTCGCAGGCGCCCCGCGGATCGCGGCCCTCGACCGGCTCTTCGCTGGCGCAGGCCAGCACGCCCAGTCCCGGCGCCGGCACCGAGCGGTAGATCCCGTCGGAGAAGCTGCCGGAGTAGGCCACGAGGCCGTAGACCGGCAGCCCCAGCCTGGCGGCGATGCTGGCGCGGCACAGCAGCAGGGCTCCGGCGCCTTGGGCCTCGACGAATCCCAGGCGGCGGCGGTCGTTGGGCCGCGACAAGTGGCGCGGCTCGACGCCGTGCTGCTCCCAGGCCTCGCTGGAGGCGGTGGCCTTCATGTCCGAGAAGCCGATGGCCCCCTCGAGCCCGTAGTCGTCCACTGCGCCGGTGACCACGAAGTCGCTCTCGTTCTGCAGGATCTGCTCGACCGCGCTCTGCATCGAGATGGCGGCGGTGGCGCAGGCGCCGACCGGGACCGACATCGCGCCGTAGGAGCCGAGGTAGGACTGCACCACGTAGCCGGCGATGACGTTGATCAGCGTCTCCTGCAGGCTGTCGGTCTGTCGCTCGCGGCCGAGCAGCGGGTCCTTGTACAGCCGCGACAGCTTCTCCATCCCGCCGATTCCCGAGCCCTGGGTGGTGGTCACGCGGGACGGGTGGAGGTGGGCGTAAAGCTCCTCGGGCTCGAGGCCGGCCTGGGCGAAGGCCTCGGCGGTGGCCACCAGGTTGAAGAGGGTGACCCGGTCCACCTGGTCGCACAGCTCCTTGGGGATGCCGTAGCGTTGGGCGTCCCAGCCCGAGGGGACCTGGCCGGCGACGTCGCGGTCGACGCGCAGGGCCTTGGGCACCCGCACCACCGCGCCGCGCTTGCGCACCACGGTGAAGCTGCCGTCCTCCTCGGCGAGCACGGTCGTGTGCTCGGGATCGGCCCTCTTCATTGCCTCGGCGTCGGCGCGGTTCGGGGCGCGGAAGCGGAAGTCCTGATCGAGGCGCACTTCGGCGAAAGAGAGGGCGCCCTTGGGATCGAAGTTGGCCAGGCTGGGCTCGGTGATCCGGACTCCAGCGTGCGAGAGAACCTGCTTCTCGTAGCGCGCCTTGATCTCGAGGTCGGGCACCGCCTGGCCGCTGCCGGCGTCCTCCCAGCCGGTCCCGTCCTGCCGCGGGCGGATGAGGCCCATGATCCAGGCGAGCTCGACTACGCCCTCCAGCGAGAGCGTTCCTTCGCGCTCGTAGTCCCACCGTGAGCGGGAGCTGCCCCAGGGGCTCGCTTCGCCGTACCCGACGATGGCCACTACCCGCGACAGGTCCAGGTGATCCAGCGGCGGCAGGGCGGCCAATTCCTCCTCGGTGGGAACCGGCGCCTCCAGGCGCAGCCGCGGCTTGGGCGCGACCAGCGCGGCCTGGGGTTTGGCCCCCGCGAGGCGCTCGTCGAGCTTCTGGCGCAACTCGCGCAGCCGGCGGCGATCGGCGGCCTGTCGTCCCAGGTTCAGGCGCAGCGCGGACACCTGCGCGGCGATGTCCTTGACCGATGCGAAGCCGCCGGTGAGATCGGCCAGCAACGGCTCGCGCTGGGCCGCCTCGCACAGCTCGTCCGAGCAGAGGGCGGTCAGCAGCAGGCCCATCTCCTCGGGGCTGTAGGTGCGTACCCCGGCGCTGGTCTCCAGCGCTTCGGAGAGGACGTCGTTGGCGCTCATCAGCCCGGTGCCGCGCACCCAGCCGATGCGGGCGCCGACCACGGTCGCCTGCCGGCCCCAGAAGGCCTGCTCGCTGCGCCACTTGTTGAGCACCGCCTCCAGCGCCGCTTTGCTCTCGGCGTAGATACCGTCGCCGCCGAAGACGCCGTGGTTGGGCGACAGCGGCAGCAGCACGTGGAAGCGGCGCTGGCCGCCAGGTTCGGCCTTGCAGGCCTCGGCGATCGCGGCGATGAGCTTCTCCACTCCGAGCAGGAGCACGCGCAGCGCTGCCTGCGAACGAGGCGAGCCGCCGAGAGAGGCGGTGTCGCCCAGGGCGCCGAAGGGAACAACCAAGTCCGGGAACCAGGCTCCCTTGGGCGAAGTGGCCTCGGGCTGGGCAGTGGTCATCCAGCGGACCAGGGATTCGAGGTCGGCGAACGAGCCCTGGTTGGCGGGGACGACGTGCAACTCGGAGCCGGCGCCGCCGCGCTCCTGGTAAAGGCGCTTGTAGAAGGCGAGGCGCTCGGGGGTGTAGGTCGAGGTCGTCAGCACCACCCGGCCGCCGCCCGCCAGAATGGACTTCACGATCTCCAGCGCGATGCCGCCCGGGCCGGCGCCGGTGACCAAGGCGGTCCTTCCGGCGAACGAGAGGCCCTCGCGCGTGCATCGGCGCAAGGCCGCTTCATAGCCCGCGAACCCCTGTCCCGATTCATGGCCGCGCACGCTCGGCCGGTGATCGGCGGAGCCGAGCAGGGATTCGACGAATGCCGACGGCTCCGCCTCGCCGGGACGCGGCCGGGTCGTCGCGCGCCAGTCGCCGTTCTCGTCGACCTCCAGCCCGGGCGCGGTCGGGGTGAAGTCGGCGACGAACGCCGGCAGTTTGCGGGCGCGCTCCGCGAGCTCCCGCAGCGCTCGTGCGTCTCGGCTGCGCCCCTCGCGCTCGGCGACCTGCGCCAGTGCAAGGGCGGATGCGATTGCCTGAGGATCGAGCCGACCGGCAAGCCGCAGCAGCTCCGCACGGTCGGAAGCTGAGCCGCGTGCGAGGCCGGCGGCGTAGGCGGCGACGTCGCGGCGGATCCAGGCCCAGCTGCTGGCCAGGGCCACGTGCTTTTTCGGGTCAAAGGTCCCGGCGATGGCGGCCTCGTAGGCCTCGCCGTGCTCGCGCTCGAAGGCGCTGAGCCGAGCCTGGGCGGCCTGGGCCGCACTGTCGACCGCGAGTTCGCGGCCGGGGTCGGCGGTCGGCCGCAGGGCCTCGGCGGCGCGGGCGAGCGCACCGTCCTTGCCCAGGATCTTCTCCTCGAGCGCCGCCAGCGCACGCGAGTCGACCTGCGCCGCGGCCGCCGACTGCGCGACCGGCTTCCGAATGTCCACGCCTTGCTCGCGGCCGTAGGCCAGGACCAGGCTGTCGAGCCAGGCCTCGGCGGCGGCGCGATCGCCAATCGAGGCGACCGGAGCAGGGGAGAGAGGCCCGCCGCGGACCGAGGCCCCGTCGCGCCCGGCCAGCGGGATGCGCAGCGCCACGCTCATCGCGCGGCCCGCGCCCAGTCCCCAGGCGCGGCCGAGATGGCCCAGGACGTCCGACTTGCCGAAGCGGGCGCCGCCCAGGACCCGCGCCAGGGACTGGTCGAGCGAAGCGCCGAGATAGCGGCCGGGGGCCTGATAGCGCGGAGCACGCGCGGCCAACTGGCGAGCGAGCTCGCCCAGGGGCAGCTCGTGGGCGCCGTCGATGGCGCCGATTCCGAACTCTCCTCCGATGTCGGCGAGCACCTGGTTGCGCTTGGCCGAGTTGCCACCCAGGAGCTCGTCGAGGGTCTCGGTCTCCTTCAGCTGCTCTGGCCGGGTCCTCGTCTGCAGCGCCAGCACGAGCCTGAGGGCCTCGGCCGCGCTCACCGGTGCGTCGGCGATGCTGCTGCCGCTAGCCGCCAGAGCGGGGTGCTGTGGCGCCGGGCTGGGAATCGCCGAGGGCGCGGGCACCGCGGGCGCGGTGGCGGACGGTGCCGCCTCCTCCCGCGCGGTCTCGGCGGGCACGGGCAGCGGGTCCTCCTCGACCGGGCCGGTGGGCCCGAGCAGCTGGTCGGCGTGCTGCTCGATGTGCAGCACCCGGATTTGCCCGGCGCGGAGAGGCATCGCGGCCAGTGTGGCCTGGGCCATGTTGCTGAGCACCGGCTGCTCGCCGGCGCCGATCTCGATGAATTGCTCGAGCCCGGTCTCGGGCTCGAACAGCAGCTCCTGGGTCTCGATCCAGCGCACCGGCGAGGCGAACTGGTAGGCCAGCAGCTCCAGGAAGAGCCTGCGGGCGGCCTTCCCCGGATCGGCGAGCGCCGCGTCCCAATCGCCGAGCAGCTCGGTGACCACCGGCGAGCCCGAGGCCGCCAGGACCGCCTCGGCAAAATCCCGGGTGAGCTCGAACGGCCTCGCCACCAGGTTCGGCAGATAGCGACCGACCAGCTGCTGGTAGTCGAAGCGCTCGGGGACGCAGCGATCCAGCGAGTTGCGGAAGAGCGGGACCCCGTCGCGCAGCAGCGTGGAGTGGAAGGGGACGTCGATGCCCTCCACCGGCAGGTACGCCGGCTTGCCGTCCCGGCCCGGCCCGCGCGCCTGCAGCTCCTCCAGCCGCAGCGAGAGCTCGCGCAGCGCGGCCCGGTCGCCGGTCACCGAGTACTGCTTGCCGCGGATGTTGTAGTTGACGATCTCCAGCGGCAGCCCCAGCTCGCGAGACACCGCGGCGACCAGGGCCTGGGTGGACTCCTCGGTCTGGCCGGCGTAGTGCGGACGGACCACTCCCATGGCGAAGGGCGAGTGCCCGTTGGCGTCGCGCTGGACCAGCGAATCCATGGTGCTGCCGCGCTGGTAGACGATCTGCAGCAGCGCGCGCAGCGGGACGACTCCGGTGAGGGCGCCCAGGGCCGAGTACTCGCCGACGCTGTGGCCGCAGAAGTAGGCGCCGGAGTTGAGCGCGCCGCGCTCCTCCAGTTCGCGGACCTGCGCCACGGCCATGGTGGCCATGGCCACCTGGGTGAACTGGGTCAGGAACAGCACTCCGCTCGGATGGCGTAGCAGCTGGCCGCGCACCGGCAGCTCGCGCGGGTTCTCGCGCACCACCTGCAGGAGCGAGAACCCCAGCTCCTCGCGGCATATCGCCTCGGCCTCGTCCCAGGATGCGCGCGCGGCCGCCGAGCGCGCGTAGGCCTGCATTCCCATACCCACCCGCTGGACGCCCTGGCCGGGGAAGACGTAGGCCTGCCTCGGGGCGGCGAGGGTTGCGCGGCCGGAGAGCACGGGCTGCTCCTTGCCGTTGCGCAGGGCAGCGGCGTCGAGCTCGACCAGGCGCGCGCCCCGGCGCATTCCCAGCTGGCGCACGCGCACCGCCAGCGGCTCGCCGCGCTCGACGGGAGCGAGGAAGCGCGCCTGCAGCTCGATGAGCCGGCGCCCGTCGCCCTCGGCCGCCAGCCGAACCGCTCGGTGCAGCGCCGCCGAGGCGGTCCACATCCCGTGGACGATGGTTCCGTCCAGCCCGGCCAGCCGCGCCAGCGGCGCCCAGACGTGCAGCGGGTTGTGATCGCCGCTGGCGCGGGCGTAGTGCGCCATGTCCGAAGGGGCGGTCAGCAGCTTGGTGCCCAGCGCTCGCGGCGACGGCAGCCGGACGCTGTCGGCGGGGGCGGCGAGCAGGGAGGCCAGCTCGGAGACCGGATGGCGCCGGCAGCCGGCCGGGACCTGCTCCGGCCCCAGCTCGATCGCGCCGATCGCCGTCTCGCCTGCCAGCAGCTCGCCCTTGGCCTCGAACCGGTGGCGAGTCCCCTCGGCGACCTCGGAGAAGCGGGAGCAGACCAGGCGCAGCACCGAGCCCGGGGCGAGCTTCTTGGGATCTGTCACCGACAGCCAAGGCTGCTCGAGCAGGAGCTGGCAGCTTGCGGAGTCGGAGAGGCGCAGTTCGGCGAAGTAGGGTGCGCGCCGCTCGAGGGCGCTGTCGCCGCCGCCGAAGGGGGCGCGGATGAAGAAGCTGCTGGTGATCTGAGCAACCGGCACCTGACCGCGGGTCAGCTCGGCGACGATCGCGATGCGCCGCCCGCCGGGCATCGACTCCTGGCTGGCGAGGTAGGCGACCGTGTCGAGGGTGTCGCCCTCGCGCACCGGCCAACCGGCCTTGGCCTGCACCGCGTTCTCCTCATGCAGCAGGCTGACCACGTCCGGACGCACCCCGGCCAGCGCGCGGAAGATGCTCCGCCAGGCGAGCGCGAAGCTCATGTTCAGCGGGGCCAGCGCGGGCTCGCCGGGGGCTACGATCCCGCGGGAGTCGTCGCAGGTCGCCAGCGCGAAGGCGGCGATAGCCTCGCGGGTCACGGTGACCTGGTCCCGAGCCGGCGCGAAGGCCGCCACCGGCTCGACCGGCCCGCCGAAGATGGCGCGGGCGTAGAAGGCCAGCTGGGAGTCCAGAAAGTCATCGTAGCGCCAGGCCAGCCGCCCGAGCTCGGCGTGCTCGACCCAATCCAGAGAGAGGTCGAGCTCGACCGCGGTTCCGTCAATTCCCGAGGGCGCGACGAGTCGCACGTCGAGAGGATGGCGTCCCTCGCTCGCCGGTCGCGGACGGGCGCGCACGCACACCTTGCCGGAGCTGTCCTCGAGGGCGACTTCGCAGAGGACGCCGTCCCCGGCCCGGTGCCAGCGGACGGCGTGCCCGGCGGCGGGACTGAACAGCCGCGCCAGCGGATTGGGCACCGCCCGCAGCTCGCCTCCGACTCCCTTGCCCACGATCACTGTTTCGGGGCAGGTGAGCGCCGCCGCCAGCGGGCCGGTTCCGCAGGCCGCCACTCGCGCCAGAAAGGCCTGCGCGCTCTCTCCGGGCACCGCGTCGCACGGCAGCTTTCCTTGCTCCTCGCCGGAGGGGGCCGTCTTGCGCCGCCGCTCGAGAGACCACGTCGCTTGGCGGGACTCGACCCGGGCAGCGAGCGATCTGACGGCGTGGGCCTCGAAGCGGCCCAGAAGCTCCGCCACCGGCTCGTCGATCTGGTCGATGCCGGCGAGGGCCTCCGGGCCAGGGATCACCAGCGTCGATCCGGCCGGGAACCGGCGGCAGTGGCTCTGCCAAAGGCTGTCCGACTTGTACCAGCGGCGCACGTCCCGATCGATCACCGGCACGAAGCTCACCGGCTTGCCGGGGCGCTTGCAGATCTCCAGGAACGCCCGGGCATCCTGCGGATGAACCAGCGTCTGCCGCGCGGCTGGGTAGGCCGCGTCGAAGCGGGCCAGCAGCGCCCCGGGGTCGTCGAGGGCCGCGTCATCGGCCGCGATTGAAGCAAAGGGCGCTTCGCCGCCATGAAGGCGCGCCTCGAGCAACCGCACCAGATCCAGCGCCCGGCTGCGGTGAGTCCGGTCGAGCCACCGGCCGTCTTCGTATTCGCCTCCTTCGCCGATGGCCATCAGCTCGAACAGGCGGGCCAGGACGGCGGCGCAGGTCATCTCTTCGACGTCGCCGAAGTAAGGCTTGGCGGTCTTGGCGAGGGCCGCGACGATCTCCGCCTTGCGCCGCGGGATGCTGTCGGGGTCGCGGGCCACCGCGTCCAGAAGCCGCCCGGCCTGGGCGGCATAGTTGTCGAGCGAGTAGAGGGCGGCGTCGAGCTGGCTGCGGCCCGAGGTCATCCCTCCGACCGACTCGGCATCCAGGACCCACTCCGGTGTGCCTTTGGCCTGCGCGAGCTCGGCCTTCACCTGGGGCGCGGTGCGCGCCTCCTTGGCCGCCATCGCCAGGGTGCCGACGAACACCGCGTCGACCGGCATCGCCGGCAGTTGCAGCGGCAGCGACCAGGAGCCGTCGAGGTAGGCGGTGGCCTGGGCCTCGGTGGCGATGCCGCCGCCGACCGCCAGCAGAAGGTTCGAGCGCTGGCGGATGGCGTCATAGCTGCCGGCGACCAGCTCGTGCAGGTCCTCCCAGCTGTGGTGGCCGCCGGCCTTCCCGCCCTCGATCTGGATCGTGAAGGTGATCTCGGGAACGGCGTCGGCGATGGCCAGCACGGCTTCGATCTGCTCGGCGGTCCCGGGCTTGAAGGAGTTGAGCCACAGGCCGTGCGCGGTCAGCTCGCGCAGCAGGGCAGCCGCCTCCTCGACCGGCGGGACCCCGGCGCTGACGGTGATGCCCACCAGCGGGAGACCCTCGTCGCGCAGCCGCAGCGCCAGCTTGTCCTCTCCCAGCTGCAGCTTCCACAGGTAGGGGTCGAGGTAGAGCGCGTTCAGGACCACGCCGGCGCCGGGAGCGATCTTGCGGGCGATCTCGCCCATGCGCTTGCGGAAGATCTCGGAGGTGACCTGGCCGCCTCCAGCCAGCTCGCTGGTGAAGCCGGCGCTGGCCGCGGCGACGACGATCTCGGCGTCGGCGGTGGTCGGGGTCATCCCCGGCAGGATGACCGGCGAACGCCCGGTGAACCGGGTGTAGCGGTTGTCGATGCGGACCCTGCCGTCGGCGGTCTCCACCAGCCCGGGCGCGAAGGACGAATAGGCCAGGGGCGCGGCCGGAGCCTGGTCGGCGCGCAGCGCCAGGGTCCGCTGCGCGTCCACGGCGACCGCCAGCGAGAGCGCGCCGGTGCCGCGCAGGATGGCCGCGGTCATCCGCTGCACCCCTTCGCCGGGCCCGAAGTCCAGGAGGGTCCTGGCGCCGCGTTCGACCAGGGCGCGGACGTCGGCCAGCCAGGCCACCGGCTCGGTGAACTGAACGTTCACCGCCCGGGCCAGCACGTCGCCCGCCTCGCGGATGTCCTCGCCGCTGGCGGTGTCGATCACCGGCAGCGCGAGCGAGGCCTTCTCCAGCCGGAAGCCCAGCCGCCGGCAGTCCTCGAGCAGCGGCGCCATCCCGTCGGCCATGTACGGCGAGTGGTAGGCGCCGTCGAAGGGCAGGTACTGGAAGTCGCGCGCGCGCAGCGGGCCGCCGTAGCGCCCGGCGCTCCTCGCCTTCTTCTTCTCGGCGAAGTCGTCGGCCAGCGCGCGGCGCAGCACCTCCAGCTCGGCGGGCGGGCCGGAGACCACCTTGCGCAGGCGGGCGTTGTCGAGCGTCTGGTAGACCCGAAGCCCTAGCCTGGCGATCAGGCCGCGCAGCTCATCGGTGGTGAGCCCGACCACCGAGGCCATCGGCGCCGGAGCCCCGGCGCCGGCCTTCTGGGCCTCGGCCAGCAGCGAGGGCGGAACGGCCGGGGCGAAGTACGCCTGGCGCATCCGCAGGCCCTGGTAGAGGAAGTAGGCGGCATAGTCGCCGGCGCGCTCGACGACCTGGTCCTTGCCCCAGGTCTCGGAGACCAGCAGCGCCGGCATCAGCCCCTGGGAATGGCCGGCCAGGGCGCGCACGCTGGTGCGCAGCTCCTCGCGGCCGTAGCCCGAGGAGAGCAGGCGCAGGTACTGGCCGACCTGGCCGACGAAGATGATCGGCTGGGAGACCAGGGTGCTGTTGAGGTAGGCGTCGCGCGGGCGCGACCGCGGGCGCTCCAGCCAGCCAGCCAGGTCCAGCCCCTCGGTGAACAGGGCGCGCTCGTCGGGGCGCATCGAGGCCAGCTCGGAGGAGAGGCGGTGCGACACCGCGCCGGCGAGGGCGCGGGTCTCGTGGCTGGCGCGATAGAGGGCGGCCAGCTCGTCCCAGAAGCCGGTGGCCGACTGGCCGCCGAAGACGAAAGCCAGGGGCCGCTCGCCCGTGTGCGCTTGGGCGAGCAGCGACGGGATCGGCGCCAGCACGTTGCGCGGCGCGGCCTCGGAGGGCGCGCGGGCCTGGTCCAGGTAGCGGTCGAGGGCCTCGCGGGCGCGGCGTACGCGCTGCGCCTCCCAGCCGTGATGGGCGTCGCCGAGCCGCGCGCGCAGGGTGTGGGCCAAGGCGTGGGCCCGGGCGTCGGGCCGCTCCCGGGCGATGGGCGCGAAGAGGTCCCCCAGCAGCTCGACCACCTCGGCCGGCGCGTCGAGGCCCGGGAGCAGACTCTCGACCTGGACCTGGGCGCCGGTGCTTCCCTTCCTGGAGTCATTCGAGCTCATGCGGCTCTCCTGGATGCCATCGGGTGGGGTTGGTGGGCTGCGGCCGCCGGCAGGCCGGCAGGCCTCCGCAGGCGCGGCTCTGGGCGATCGGGGACGGGTCTCGCGGCGACGCAGCTCATTCGATGTCTCGACCGCCTCTGTCACGGCCGAGCGCTGTCGGGGTGCCGCTCAACCAGATGGTCGAGCCCTTACGAAACCACCTGCCCCCTCAGCGGCCTCTCGGCCGTCGCAGGCGGGGGTTCTAGACGGGGGGCAGGGCCGCTTCAACGAAAAAGGCGGCCCGCCAACCGCCATCTGCACGGCACTGACCACTAGCGGAAAGGGGCGAGCAGTCGGCTCTGTCGGATCGCCGACAGCTCGCCCAAACGGGCCGCCCTGGCGCAGGGGTTTCCCCGGGGATCGAGGATGCCGATCCCCGCCGAAGCCTCGGCGCCCGTCCTCGCCGAGTGAAAGCGACGCTGCGCCGCTCGCTCGCCGAGTGCGCGCTTAGACGCGGTAGGCGCCGACCGCCCGGGAGATCTCGACCGAGACCTCCTGCACCGTGCCGGCGGTGGCGGCGGTGGCCTTGTTCTTGGCCTCGGTCTGGGTCATCAGCGCCGACAGCTCGCTCATCGACTCGAAGACCTGGCCGATGCCGGTGTTCTGCTCGCCCACCGCGGCGGCGATGCGCCGGGCGGCCGCCAGGTTCTCGCCGACGATCGCGCTCAGCGCCCTGAGGCTGTCGCCCGAGGAGCGCATTCCGGCCAGCCCGACCTCCATCCGCCGCGAGTTCTCCTCGCCGATCTGCAGCGCGCCCCGCAGGGCGGAGTTGATGTTGGCCAGGATCACGTTCACCTGCTGGGTGGCCTTGATCGACTGCTCGGAGAGGTTGCGGACCTCCTGGGCCACCACCGCGAAGCCGCGCCCCTGCTCGCCGGCGCGCGCCGCCTCGATCGAGGCGTTGAGGGCCAGCACGTGCGACTGGTCGGCCAGGTCCTTGACGGTGGCGGTCACTCCGCCGATGTGGGTGGTGGCCTCGCCCAGGGCGGCGATCCGCTGGCTGATCTGGCCCAGCTGTTCGCGCATCTGCTCCAGCCCGTTCAAGCTCTGCTCGATGGCCTCGTTGCCCTGCCGGCCGACGGCGTCGGCGCGCTCGGCGGCGCGCAGCACCGCCTCGGCCTGGTCGGAGACCGAGAGCGAGGTCTGCTTGATCTGCTGGGCGGTGCTGGCGGTCTGGTGGAGCGCCGAGGCCTGCTGGGCGGCCATCTGCTCCTGCTCGGAGGTGCCATGGCGCAGCTCGCTGGCCGAGACCGACAGCCGCTCGGTCGCCTGGCGCAGGGCCATGGTGATCTCGCGCAGCCGCCACATCATCGCCTTGAACGACTGCGCCAGCTCCCCCAGCTCGTCGGAGGAGTTGATCGCGATCTCCTGGGTCAGGTCGCCCTCGGCAGCCACCCGGGAGGAGATCTCGCTCAGGTGCGCCAGCGGCACGATCAGCCGGCGCCGCAGCGACCAGCTGAGGAACAGCCCCAGGCCCACGCAGGCCAGGATGCCGATGCCGAAGTTTCGCGCCTGTCGCCGCACCCCGCTCTCGATGCCGGCCAGCGCAGCCTGCTGGCTCTCCCGCCGGCGCGCGGCCAGCTCCTCCAGCGCCGCCTCCAGCGTCTTCGCTTCGCCCTGGAACTGCAGGGTCAGCGCCCCGGCGCGGTCCCACTCCTGGTTGGCGGTGGCCTCGACCATTGCTCGGCCGGTCTCCATCAGCTGGTGGAAGGGCTTGTCGAGGTGCTCGGCCTGGGAGGCGTCGGTCTGGCGCAGGCGGGCGTTGGCGAGGTCGAAGCGCTGGGCGGCGGCCCGCGCCTGGGCCAGCTCGCCGGTGGTGGCGGCGGCGGCGGCGGTGGCCAGCAGCTGCTGCGC
>JBBIQS010000024.1:0-90944 GCA_037442205.1 Myxococcales bacterium | reverse complement strand
GCTCCGGCTCCGGCTCCGGCCGCCTCGCCTGAGCCTGCCAAGCCCGCAACGCCGCCGCCGGCCAACGCCGTCGCCAAGCCCGCTCAGCCGGCCAAGCCCGAGCCGCGCGCGCTGCCTCCACCCAGCCAGCCGGCGGATCAAGACGAGGTCGAGGTGGAGGATCGCCCCACTCGGCCGCCGTCGTCGGCGATGGTCCTAGCCAGTGCCAGCGGGGCAACCCAGGCTCCGGCGCGCCCGCCGGCACCCAAGCCAACTCCTGCGCCCAAAGCAGCGCGGCCGGCCGAGCCCGAGCCGCCTCCCCGTCCCCAGACCGGCTTGCCTCCCGGAAAGCGCCCGCTGCCGCCGCGCGGCGCCGCTCCTGCCCGCCGCCCCGCTCCGGTCCAGGATGACCTCGGCGACGACGAGATCGGGCAGGGTGAGAAGACGATGATCCGCAACGACATCCCCGACAAGTTCCGGGGCGGCCGAGGCTGACCGACGCCGATGCGCAGACTCCTATCGCTGCTCTTCCTGCTGGCGCTGCTGATCGGGGTGATCCTGCCGGCGCTGTACTTCTACTTCGCGTCCGGGCTGCCGGATCTCTCGACGCGCAGCGCCGTCACCGCCGCCCTCGCCCCGCGGGTGCAAGCCGCCCGTGAGGCGAGCAAGGCCACTGGCCGGCGCCAGGACAGCCCGCCATTCCAGGTTTCCCGGCGCGCCAACCTCCCCAAGGCGCTGGTGATTGGGCTGCTCGCCATCGAAGCCTGCCCCGACTATCTCGAGGCCCCGCCGCTCGCCGACCTGGATCGATTCAAGCTCGTGCTCGCTCGCGCCGCCCAGGCCCGCGTCCCGGCCGGTCCCGGCCGCTGCCGCCTTCGGTTCGCCGACATGGTGACCGAGGCCCTGGGGGTCATCGAGCCGGTCACCGCCGCGATCAGCGACGCCAAGCTGCTGGCGAGCCTCGAGCCGGACGACCTGCTGACCTTTCGGCTGGCCGCCACCTTCTATTCGAGCAGCATCATCGGCGCCTTCGACGCCTCGCGCTTTCTCTTCGGCAAGGACCTGGAGAAGCTCACCCTGGCCCAGGCTGCCGAGCTGCTGGCGGCCGAGAGCTACTGGCAGCAGTTCGTGGACTGCACCAATCCGCCGCGGCTGACCCGGCTGCGCGACGACGTGCTCGATCGGATGAAGGCCTTCGGTGGCATCGACGAGGCGGAGCTCAAGCGCGCCAAGTTGGTCCCGGTCAGCTGCAGCTCGCGGTAGGCGGACGCCAAGCGCCGAAATCAAGGAGTCCCGGCGGACTGCCCCGAGATCCCGGCATCCTGAGCCGGCTCGACCAGCTCCGCGCCAGGGACCAGCGGTCCAGATCCCGCGTCCGCGTCAACCTGCGCCGCCAGCCGGGCCCCCACCGCACCCGAGCTGAGCCGCAATGGAAGCGCGAGCTCGAGCGACTTCCCATCTCCCTGCGCCCAGAGCCGCATCGCTCCGCCGCGCAGCCGCTCGACGCGGCCGATCGGCAGACTCTGGGCGAGCCAAGTCCGGCCTTCGTCGACGGTGAGCACCACCTGGCCGTGGCAGAGAAAGGCCGCCTCGCGATCGCCGAGCAGGACGACCTGGACGCCCGAAGCCTCCTCGGTGGCGCCGCAAGCGGGCCCAGCGCCTCCCAGCCGAGAGGGGAGCTGGCCTTCGGGCCCGCGGTAGAGCTGAGGGTGCAATTCGCCGCCCTCGCCCGGGGACTCGAGTGCGGCGGCGGTGATGGTGGTGCCGTCGAGCTTGAGCGCCGCCAGCCGCGTCACGCCGGGAAGGCTGACGAACCGGAAAGCTCCGCGCGCCGGCCGGCTGGCGATCTGCGCCCAGCTCCACCGAATGCGCTCGCCGGCCTGCTGCGTCTGCCAACTCTGGGAGACGGCGATTGCCAACAGCCCATCGGCGCCCATCGCCAGTCCCTCCACGGCATGCGCGACCGCGGAGCCGGAGGGCGCCTCCGGCGCGGGGAAGGGCAGCGCCAGCGGCTGGAAGGTCCGGGCGGCATCGACGCTGAGCGCCAGCGAGCCCAGGCCCTGGCAGGCGACGACCAGCTGGTCGCCAGAGCCGGCGATGGCCGACACCGAGCAAGGAACCGGGACGACGACCGGGGACTGCTCGCTTCCGAGGGCGATGAGGAAGGGAGCTCCGTCGTTGTCGCCGGAAGCGAAGAACCGATCGGCGGCGGCGAAGACCCGGGGAATCGCCGCCGGGACCTCCAACGGACGCACCGCGCTGGCGGCGACCATGTGGGCGGTGTGACCATCGGTGACCAGCGCCCCTGAAACGGAGGCCGCCAGATCCTTCCAGCCGGCGAACGGCGAGCCCGCGCTCGCCTCGCGCCATCCCGGGCTCGGCGGAGGCGGCGCATCGGCCCGCGCGACGGGAGCCTCTCGCGGCTCCCGCGCCCACTCGATTTCCACGAGCAGGGCGAGCGCGCCCAGGGCGAGGAGAAGGGCGGGAAGCAGCCACCGCCCCAGGCTCGGGGAGAGCTCGTCCATCGCCGGCGAGGGCTACTTGTCGCCCTGGTACTTCGCCTCCTTGGAGTACTTGCGCAGCGCCTCGAAGACGTCGGGGATGGTCGAGGAGTTGGCCTTGTTGATGATCCAGTTCGGCAGCGAGCCACCCGGGTCGGTGAAGATGAAGTAGGTGACCTGGGTCTTCTTGCCGTCCTCGATCGGCTCGAGAATCCACGAGCCGTCGTTGACTGCAACGCGCACCGTTCCGTTCTTGGGGGCCGGGCCCTTGTCGGACAGCTTCCAGCTGATCTTGTAGACGCCCTTGGGATCCTTGGGGTCGGTGTCGTCGGCGACGCGGATGCAATAGTCGCGACGGGAGACCATCGGCGGATTGATCACCGTGTAGAAGTGGGTCGCCTTGTCCTCGGTGGAGACGACGATGCTCTCCTCGGTGTTGGGGAACATTTCCTTGTAGCGGGGAAAGTCTCCCAGCACCTTGAAGACGGCGCGCGGCGGGGAATCGACCACGCCGATCGACTTGAGCTCCTTGACCCCGGTGCCGGACCGGCTGCGGGAGTAGACCTTCACCCCCTTGCTGTCGGCCTTCTCCTCCCAGGGCTCCTCGGCGGCAGCCAGCGAGACCAATCCGATCAATGCGATGTGAGCGAGCATTCCGTTCTCCAGATCGAGCAATCCGAAAGGCGTCAGTGTAGCAGACGGACGAAGACGCCGCCGGCTTCAAACTCTTCCTTGCCTCGGTGGTAAGCTTTGGTCGCCATGACCAAGGCCCTCCGATACCTCGCTTGCCTCGGCGCCTCGCTGGCCCTGCTCGCCGCGCCCGCTGCGCACGCCCAGGACCTCCCCTCCCTGTCGCCGCTGTCGTCCAAGAAGAAGGCGCCCAAGGCCCAACCGCCGCCGCCTCCGCCGCCTCCGCCGGCCGCCGCTCCCGCCGCGGAGCCGCTGCCTTCGCTCTCCCTCCCGTCGCTCTCGCATAAGAAGCCGGAGAGCACCGCCGAGCGGATGGTGATGCGCGGCCCGGTGGCGCCGGTGAAGCCGGGGCAGTCGGTGAGCCTGTTCCTGCGCCTGTTCGACGGGATGAGCCAGCCGGCCACCGGCAAGGTCGCGCTCAAGGCGGACATCGGCGTGGTGACCGAGCCGGTGGAAAACGCCCCAGGGCAGTTCACCGCCACCTACCAGGCGCCCGAAGACGCCCCCCCGGGCGGCAGCACGGCCATCAAGGCCGAGCTCAAGAACGGCGCCAAGCCGGTCTCGGCGCAGGTGACCATCACCTTCACCGGCACCCCGGTTCGCTCCGTGGCCGCGGTCGCCGAGCCCGAGACCAGCCAGCGCCTGCCGACGCGAATCATCTTCGCCGGCCCCATCAAGACCAGGAGCGGCAAGGCGGCGCGCCTGAACTTCCGCCTCGAGGATGACAAGGGCGAGCCGGTGGACTTCAAGGGGGTCGTGCTCCGCTCCGACTCCGGCCTGGTCACCAACGTCAAGCGCACCGACGACGGCTACACCGCGCTGTTCACCCCGACCGAGGACAGCGAGGGCGAGCTCTCCGTCGTCGCCGAGGCCAACGGGGAGGCGCTGAACGGCCGGGGAGTGGTGGTGGTGGAGCGCTCCGCGGCGCGCGCGGGCGAGGGCGGCGGCGCCGGCGTGGACGTCAGCGCGCTGGCGGGCGGCCTGAGCAACCTGGGCAAGATCGCCAGCGCCCAGCTCGAGCTGGTGCTGGAGAAGCGCATCGCCGGGTCGTGGCGACTGGGTGCTCTGGCGGGCTTTGCTCCCGAGAAGGCCAACGACCTCGCCGACTCCACGGGGGTGACGCCGGCCAGCTTCTCGTTCTCGGTGGTCCCGTTGCTGCTGCGCGCCGGCTGGGGCCAGCGGACGGGCCCGGTGGACCTGCACGTGGTCGCGATGGGCGGAGTGGCGCTGGTCTCGGGGTCGACCAGCAGCTTTGGCGGACCGGCGTCCTTCTCCAAGACCGTGCCCTGCTTCGGCGCGGCAGCGGGAGCCGGCCTACCTGTCGGCCCCGGCGACGTCCTGGTCGAGCTGCGGATGACCAGCGCGCCGTTCCAGTACCGCGACGACGCCCATCACTTCGAGATCGCCCGCGGCAACCTGGGCGGGCTCTCCGGCGCAATCGGCTACCGCCTCGAGCTGTAGCCTTCGCTCAAGGTTTGCCGAACTGCTCGCGCAGCTTCTCGAGATCGCGCCAGTCCTCGACGTAGGAATCGACGAAGCCGCAGGTCAGGCAGACCAGGCGCGCGACTGGAATCGCGGTGAAGATCGTCCAGCCCACCGGGATGTTGCTGCCCGATCCGGTTGCGCCGACCGAGCCCGGCACCTTGATCAGATCCGCCGAGTGGCAGCGGGCGCACCGCGTGGGCTTTTCCATCGTCTCTTCGCTCATGGCGCTGGACGGGCTCCGCCGGCGGTCGGAGCAGCAGCTGGCCGGGGACGGCGGCGCTGGTATTCGGCCATGACGTTGGCCACGTAATGTTCGGTCTCGCCGTTTCTTGGAACGTGATCATCCACCGCCCCGGGACCGGCGTTGTAGGCCGCCACCGCCAGCGGCAGTTCCTTGAACCTCTTGACCTGGGCCGCCAGATAGCGCGCGCTGCCATCGAGGGCAGTCGTCGGATCGAACGGATCGGCGACGCCCAGCTGCGCGGCCGTCCCCGCCGACAGCTGTCCCGGCCCCATCGCGCCGGCGGCGGAGATGCGGTGGACTCGCATCTTCGACTCGATCGTCACCACCGACTCCAACAGCCCCGGCGGCAGCCCGTGCTTGCGCGCGGTCTGGGCCACCAGCGGCTCCAGCGGATCGTGTCCGCTCAACAGGCAGAACGGCCGATGGCGCGCGTACTTGCCCAGCGCCACGACCTTCTCGCGCAGGAAGAACGGCGACAGGGGGAAGACCCACGAGCTGCCGAAGAAGGCGACCGCCAGGTTGAGCGCGCAGACCGGCGCAGCCAGCGCCAGGGCGAGCTTCTGCCAGAGAGGACGACGCCGCCAGGCGCGGCGCAACCAGGTGCGGAGCTGACGGAGCACCGGGCGATGTTAGGCGCCCAGAGACGCCACTCCAAGCGAAGGATGCGCCGTCCGCGAGGCAGGCCGCCCGGCAGACAGCCGCTCGCGCAGCCCCCAGGCGATCTTGGTGGCCACGGCCATGATCGGCAGCTGCGAGTTGACGCCGATCGAGGTCGGGAAGAGCGAGCCGTCGGCGACGAACAGGCCCGGCAGGTCGAAGGTTTCGCCGCTGGGGGCGACCACCGCCCGGGAAGCATCGGTTCCCAGCCGCGCGCTGCCCAGGGGATGGAAGGCGACGGTCTCGAAGAGCCGAGCCGGGATGTCCGCCTGGACTCGCTTGAGCTCGTCCGGGCTCTTGAGCGGGGCCAGGCCGAAGATCGGCATCAAGACCTCGCGGGCGCCGGCGGCGAAGAAGCACTCGGCCAACACCCTCATCCCCTCGACCATCCGCTCCTTGTCGCGCCGGGCGAGCCGGTAGGTAATCAGCGGCTCGCGGCCGGGGATGTTGAACAGGCGCCCGCCGCCGTCGTCGTGCACCATCGCGCCGAAAAGGGCGATGTTCGGATAGCGGCGCAGGTAGTCGGCGTGCTCCTTGCCCACCCCGGGCAGCGCCGCCGCCAGCAAGTTCGGCGGAACCCAGATGCCGTTGAAGGTCAGGCCGCGGTCCTCGAGGCTGTCGCTGTAGACGCTCTGCAGCGCCCCGCGCCAGCCTTCGATCCGCTGGTCGAAGATGGCGCCGACCCGGTAGCCGGGGTGAAGCGTGAGGTGGCGGCCCAGCTGCTTGCTCCGGAGGCCGACGCGGCTGCGGGCGAGGATCTTCGGGGTGTGCAGCGTCCCGGCGCAGAGAACGACCGTGTCGGCGTGCACCTCGAGCCGGCTTCCTGGCGTACCCTCTCGCCCATTGAGAAGCCTGCCGGTCACGCCCCGGGCACGCCCGCCATCGGTGAGGATCTCCTCGACCAGGCAGTCGCTGTAGATGCGCGTCCCTCGCTCGCTCGCCTTCTTGAGATAGGTGATGTCCACCGAGAGCTTGGCTTGCGTGGGGCAGCCGAAGTTGCATCGGGCCGCGCCCACGCACGCGGGAGCATTGCGGCGCAGTGGCTTGATGGTCAGGCCCCGCTTCTGCGCGCCCTCGACGAACAGCCTCGTCCCCGGGCTGCGCAGCGACTCGGGGACCTCGCGGACGCCGATCTCCCGCTCCACCGCCTCGTAGGCGGGCTCGAGATCGCGCTCCGAGTAGCCCTTGATTCCCTGCCCTTTCTCCCAGACGTCCAGGACCTTGGGAGGGATGCGGAAGCAGACCCCGCCGGTCATCGTGGAAGAACCGCCGACGAGCCTGCCACTCAAGAGACTGACGGTGGGGCTGTCGCCGATGCCCACCGCGACCTGAGAGCCGGCCAGCCTTGCCATGCGGCGCAGCGCCTCGCTCGGGCGGAAGCGGCCGTAGTCCTTGGCGTCGATGTGCGGCCCCTCTTCCAGCACCACCACCTCGAGGCCCACCTCGGCCAGCTCCTGGGCCACGACCGCGCCGCCGGCGCCTGAGCCGACCACCACCACATCCGCCCTCAGCACCAGGTCTCCGACTTGCTCGCAACCTTGGATGATCATCGCCCGCCCCCCTGCGCCCGCGCCTGGACGCCGGCCGCAACCTCTGCCTGCGGCGCCGGCCCAAGGGCCGGGTCGAACCCGGTGATCGCCGCGGCATCCGGGTGCTCGTAGTAGGTCATGCAGGCGAAGGTCTTGAGCCCCATGTAGAGGATCGAGAGGACGCTCTTCTCCAACCGCTCCAGGTAGCGGCGGCGCAGCGCTGGAGAGAGCGAGGTGAAGCGCCGCGGCCTGCCGATCAGGAAGAGCGGGAACCACTGGATCACGACGAGGGCCAGCCCCATCGCCATCCGGCTCGCGGCGCCGGTGGCGGCGAACATCGCCCTCAGCTCGGCAATCATGAAGTCGAGCCTGGCCTCAACGACCCCCTGCCCGTCGTCGAACAGGGTTCGCGCCAGCTCGCGGAAGACTCGAAAGGATCGCTCGGAAAGTGTGGTCATGCCGCCCGCCCACGTGGACCAACAGCCCTGATGCGTACGGCATTCTAGTGCAGCGTCCGGGCTTGGATGCGCTCGCCGCGCCGCCAGCTACCGAGCCGCTCCCCGAGCCGCCTTGCGCGCGGCCTCCAAGGTGTTGGCGAGCAGCATCGCCACCGTCATCGGCCCCACGCCCCCGGGGACCGGCGTGATCGCCGCGGCCCGCTCCTTGGCGGCCTCGTACTCCACGTCGCCGGTGAGCTTGCCCTCCGGGCTGCGATTCTGCCCGACGTCGATCACCACCGCCCCGGGGCGGATCCACTCGCCCTTGATGAACCGATCCTTGCCGATGGCGGCGACCACCAGGTCGGCGCGGCCGACCTCCTCGGGCAGGTTGCGGGTCTTCGAGTGGCAGACGGTGACGGTGGCGTCGGCGTGCAGCAGCATCATCGCCATCGGCTTGCCGACGATGTTCGAGCGGCCGACCACCACCGCGTGCTTCCCCTTGAGCTCGTACTTCATCTCCTCGAGCAGGCGCATGCAGCCAAAGGGAGTGCAGGCGCGCGGCGCCGGGCGGCCGAGGAGCAGGTTGCCGGCATTCTCCGGGTGGAAGCCGTCAACGTCCTTCTCTGGATTCACTGCGGCGATGATCGCGTCGGCGTCCAGGTGCTTGGGCACCGGCATCTGCACCAGGATCCCGTGGACCGCCGGATCGGAATTGAGCTTGGTGATGAGCGCCAGCACCTCGCCCTGGCTGACGGACGCGGGCAGGTGGTGCTCCCAGGAGTTCATGCCCGTCTCGGCGCAGCCCTTGCGCTTGCTGGTGACGTAGAGCAGCGAAGCCGGGTCGTCGCCCACGCGGACCACCGCCAGGCCGGGAGTCAGGCCCGCCTCCTTCTTGAGGCACGCCACGCCCTCGGTCACCTCCGCGCGAACCTTCGCCGAGACCGCCTTGCCGTCGATGAGCTGTGCCATGGCCGACTCCCGTCGCATCTAGCGCGTGGATGGATGCCGCTTGCCCGCTCGCCCTGCAGGCGAAGGGCGGGCGCACATTGAAGCAAGCGGCCCTCCGGAGGCAAGCGCTTCGCAGCCCGAGACGCGGTCGCTCGCCCTGAATCCAGCCCGCCCAGCGCTCCGGCGGCTCTTGTCTGCGAGCGCCGCGGGCGGTCTAAACGAGCCGGCTCGAAGCCGCCGGGCTCCGAAACTGCGCCCTTCCCCGCTCGCCGTTTGAAAGGCGAGCGGCCCGGGCGGAGCCGCGCCGGTGGTCGGACTGGCGGAATCTCTCCCGGAAGATTGCCGCGCGCCTGCCGGTTTCGACGCGCATGACTTCACCTCGCCAGGAAACCCGTCTCCGCAGCTCGCGAAAGCGGTCGCCCGTCCGGCGGTCGCTCTTTGCCGCGCTGCTTTCGATCTCCACCCTCTCCCCTGCCCTCGCGCTCGCCGAGGCGACCGTCTACGTAGAAAGAGCCACGGTGAAGGTCCAGCCGAACACACCCGTGGGCTCGGCGCAGACCGCGCAGATCAAGGCCGCCCGCAATGAGTTCGAAGCCTTCCAGGTCGTGGTGCACGCCAACGGCGCGGCGGTCGACGGCGTCTCGGCCCAGGCCTCCGATCTCAAGGGGCCGGGCGGTGCGACCATCCCCGCGGGCAACGTCTCGCTCTACCGCGAGGCGCTGCTGCAGATCACCACCCCGACCTCGAGCATTGGCCAGACCGGCGCCTGGCCCGACGCGCTGGTGCCGGACGTCGACGAGATCGCCGGCGAGAAGCGCAACGCCTTCCCCTTCTCCGTGCCGGCAAACGAGTCGCGCGCAATCTGGGTCGACGTCCAAGTGCCGGCCCGCGCCACTCCCGGTCTCTACCGCGGCACGGTCTCGATGACCGGTGCCGGGCTCAACGTCTCGGTGCCTGTCGAGCTGCAGGTGTGGGGCTTCGCGCTGCCCTCGACGCCGACCCTCAGCACCGCCTTCCTGCTCCACACCCCCAGCGTGGCGGCGGCCCACGGCGGCGCCGACCAGAACGAGATGGCGCAGAAGTACGAGCGCATGGCCCTCGACCACCGCCTCACCCTGCCCAACGTCTTCGTGGTGCGGCCCTCGGGTACCAACTGGACCTCGTTCGACCAGAACTACGCTCCCTTCCTCGACGGCACCGCGGCGACCCGCCTGTCGGGAGCCAAGATGACCAGCGCCCAGTACCCCTGGGAGCGCACCTCCGGCGCGGTGAGCGAGTTCGCCCGCCACTTCCGCGAGCGCGGCTGGTTCGACCGGGTCTACGACTACACCGGCGACGAGCCGCCCGGCGGCACCGCCTGGAGCACCATCCGCGACCGCTCCACCGCGGTGAAGGCCGGCGACTCCTCGTTCCGCACCCTGGTCACCACCACCAAGGACGCCGCCGACAATGCCGGGGTCACCGGGCTGCTCGACGTGCTGGTCCCGGTGATCAACTTCATGCAGGCCCCGGGGCAGCAGCTGCAGCGCAGCAGCTACGACGGCTTCCTCTCCCAGGGCAAGACGCTGTGGATGTACCAGAGCTGCATGAGCCACGGCTGCGGCGGCGGCACCGAGCCCGGCGCCGACTGGCCCAGCTACATGGCCGACGTCTCGGCGCTGCGCAACCGGCTGATGCAGTGGGCCGACTTCGAAGCCGGAGTCTCCGGCGAGCTCTACTACGAGACCGCCATGACCTACAGCCGCGATCCCTGGCAGAGCATCTATGACTTCGGCGGCAACGGCGACGGCACCTTCTTCTACCCGGGCACCCCGGCCAGGATCGGCGGCAGCAGCCAGGTGCCGGTGGCCTCGATCCGCCTGAAGATGCTGCGCGAGGGCGTCGAGGACTACGAGTACTTGGCGACCGTCTCCCGCCTCGGCGATCCCGCGTTCGCCCAGCAGATTGCCAAGCAGGTCCTGCCGGCGCTCTACCGGGCCGGCGGCAGCGACCCGTCCGCGCTCGAGCAGGCGCGCGAGCAGCTGGCCCAGCGAATCATGGAGCTGGGCGGCGGCAGCATCGACTACGGCGACGGCAGCGGCAGCTGCGCCACCGCCACCTGCGGCGCCACCGAGACCGGCTCCAACGGCCCGGCCCGCGGCTGCGGGGTCGCCGGCGGCGCCCTGGTCCCGCTGTTCGGCATCGGCCTGGCCGCCGGCTCGCTGCTGCGGCGGCGCCGCCAGTAGCCCTGCGACGCGGCGACAGACACGAAGGCCCGGCCTCGATTCGAGGGGCCGGGCCTTCTCATTTGCCAGAAACGACCGGTCAGGCCCGCGCCCGAGGTTCGCCCAGGACCTGGCGGTAGAGCTCTCCGTGCTGGCGGATCAGCCGCTCCAAGGCGAGCTCGCGCTCGACGAAGCTGCGCCCCGCCCTCCCCATCCGCTGGCGCTGGGGATGGGACCCGGCGAGCGCCGACAGCTTGCGGGCCAGCGCCGCCGGCGAGCGCGGCGGGACCACGTAGCCGCTGACGCGATCCCGCACCAGCTCGCGGTTTCCCCCGGCGTCGGAGACCACCATCGGCAGCGAGGCGGCCATCCCTTCGATGATCGCGTTGGAGAGCCCCTCGGCGTGCGAGCAGAGGACGCCGAGGTGCGAGCGCGCCAGGATCGCCGGGACGTCGCTTCGGTGGCCGAGGAAGTAGACGTGGCGGACGATCCCCAGCTGCGCCGCCATCTGCTCCAGCAGCTTGCGCCGCGGCCCGTCGCCGACCAGCAGCAGCACCGCCCGCGGCCGCTCGCGCACCACCTCGCGGAAGGCCTCGAGCAGATCCTCCTGGGCCTTCACCGGGTGGACCATGTTGGCGACATGGATGATGACCGTCTTCTCCTCCAGGCGCGGCAGCGGCTGATTGGGCGGCTGGGCCAGCGCGCGGTCGAAGCGCTCCAGGTCGATGCCGTTGCGGATGACGCTGATCCGCGAGGCCGGGAAGAGCTCGCTGCGGCGCAGCATCTCGCGGATGGCCTCGGCGTTCACCACCACCTGGTCCGCAGCCCGGCAGGCGGCGGCGAGGGCCACCCGCTGTGCGGGATTGAGCCAGTGGGCCAGGTCGAGCCGTCCGACCACCACCTTGGCCCCGGCCAGCCGCGCCGCCGGGACCCCGACCAGGGCGGTGTAGAAGTCCTGCGCGTGCACCAGCTGCACCCGCTCCTGCCGCAGCCAGCGGGCCAGCCGGGCGACCTGGACCAGCGCCGCCGGCCGCGCCAGCGATCCCGGCAGCCGCACCTCGTACGGCTCGAGCCCCAGCCGCCGCAGCTCGGCCAGATGCGGCCCCTCGGCGCGCAGCGCCGCCGGCCGGACGTCGAAGTCCGGCCGCAGGCCGCGCAGCAGGTGCACCACCTGGCCCTCGGTGCCGCCGAGGTGGAAGCTGTTGACGAACTCCAGCACCCGCGGGCGCGGGTCGGTCGAGGGAGATGATCGGGACTTCATGCCGCCTCCTAGACCGGGGCGCTCCCCGCCGCCGGCAGCGACGGGTGCGCCAGCGGGTCGTTCGCCGGAGCCAGGGCGCGCTGGCTCGCGGCGGCCAGCGCGGCCAGCAGGAAGAAGTGCGCCGAGAGGACGTAGCCGCTGAGCATGCTGCACACGATGTAGCCGGCGAAGCCGGCGGCCACCGCCCGCGCAAGGGGACCTGCCCTCCCGTCGCCGGAGGCGGCGAAGGCCCCGGCCAGGCAGCTGCTGACGAAGGCGACGAAGAGCAGCAGCCCGACCCAGCCGAGTTCGCCCAGCTGCGCCAGAAAGACGTTGTGCGCCACCAGGGCGATGCCCCGGGCCTCGGGAGGGGCGTAGTGCGGCCAGGCGAAGCGGAAGGCCCCGCCCCCGGCGCCGGTCAGCGGCCGGTCCTGGTTGATGGCCGCCGCCACCTCCCAGGCCCAGACCCGCCCCTGCGCCGAGGCGTCTTCCTCATAGGCGGCGATCGACTCGGTGCGCGTCCAGAAGCTCGACGGGGCGAAGACCGCCAGAGCCATGGCCATCGCCGCGGTGAGCGCCAGCGCCTTGATCTTCTCCGCCGCGCTCAGCGCCCACAGCACCATGGCGATCAGCAGCCCCACCGCGCCGCCGCGGGAGTGGGTCAGCACGATGGCGGCGACCGCCAGCCCGCCCGCGGCCGCGCTGGCGATGCGCAGCGCCCACGAGCGCGAGTGCAGCAGCAGCGCCACCGCGATCGGAACCACTGCCACCAGGCTCATCGCCAGGTGATTGGGATCCAGATAGACGCCCAGCCAGCGGGCCCGGTAGCCGTCGAGGAGGTCGATCCCGTCGCGCCAGCGGTTGACGGCCCCGATCGACGGGGCCAGCGAGGCGAGGACGGCGACCGCCAGGACGATGGCCAGCCGCCGGCGGGTGGTGATCACGTTGACCAGCGTCAGGTAGATGCCCGCCAGCTTGGCCAGCTCCAGCGCCTGCTCGCGGGTCGCCGGGGGGTTGAAGGACCAGCGGTAGGACAGCGCAGTCCAGGCGCACAGGCCGATCAGCGCCAGCCCGCGGCCGCCGTCCCAGGAGATCGGCTGGGCGCGGGCGATCCGGCCGAACATCAGCACCGCGAAGGCAATCCCCGCGGTGAGCAGCGCCGGGCGCGCCGGCTCCAGGACGGGGAAGAGGCTGACGATGCTCGAGTAGAGGGAGAGCGTGAAGCCGACGGCGGCGGCGAAGGCCAGTCCGTCCTGCGCGGGGAGATTCGTGCTCGACTTCGACAAGCTTCCCCTCTGGGCGTCGGGAGGACACCCCTGCTCCGGGCGACCGCCTCAGGAGCCAGGTGGGAAGCTTGGTCGCCGCCGGGCGCGGCTCCAGTCTCCAAACGTGCTGCGGGACGGCCGGGCGCTCACGCGACGATGAGCGGCACCGACAGCCCCGCCTCGGGCCCGTTCCCGCTCGCCAGCGGCCGGCCCCACTCCTCGATAAGGCGGGCCCGGCAAAGGTCCACGAACCAGTCGACCGTCCCCTGGGAGCCCTCCAGGTGAGCGGCGGCCGCCCGCAAGGGCTCGAACAGGACCCGCTCAAAGGACTCATCCAGGCAGACCGATCCGGAGCTTCCCGTGAACGCGCGCTTGGCGAGCTCGGGCAGCTGCTCCAAGCGGATCGGGGCGAATTGGAGAGTGCCTCCCAGCGCGACCTGGGCGGCGGCAGTCAGGTAGAAGTCCGAGAACCGGACCAGCGACCGCTGCTCCTGCTCCACGCCGGCAGCGGAAGCCTCCGGCTTGAACCCGAGCGTGGCCATCAGCTCGGCGAGCTGCTCGGCCTTGGTCAGCAGCTCGGCAACACGATGGAGATCCGCGCGATCGCGGAACGGCCGCGCCGGTCCCACCGACTGCCCCGGCGGAACCTTCGAGTCGTCGACGCAGAGCGGCCGCTTGCGCCGCAGCGCCACGATCGCCTCTCCAATGGGCGCGTCGAAGAGCGGGGTTTCCTTCGTCCCCGGGAGGGCGGACTTGCCGGCGCGCATCAGCCGGTCGGCCCGGAACTTGAGCTTGAGCGCCAGGCTCGCGCCCACCTGGAAGATCCGCTTGAGCGGCGCTCCCGCGAGCAGCGCGGCGGCCTCCACTGGCTCGGCCTTGGAGGCGTGCTCCAATCCCAGCGACAGGGTGTCGCGAGCAGAAGCCAGGGCGCGCTGGACCGCCGCCAGATCTCCCGGATCCACGCCCTCGACAACCAGCGCGGCGTTGAACACCGTCACCAGCTGCCGCTCGAGCACATCGCGCTCGGCTTCTTCCAGCCTTGCCGCCGCCGAATCCAGGAACCGCTCTCCCGAGGCGACTCGCGACAGGAAGAACCCTTCAGGAACTGCCGGCGGACCGGCCAGCCTCGGCAGGGCGGCGTCGGGATCGAAGTAGGCGTAGTACGACAGCGCCTCGGCGAGGCTGGGGAAGCCCAGGTCGGCCAGGCGCGCGTTGCGCCAGCGGAAGGCCGTCTCCTCCAACTCGCTGGGAAGCTCCCAGCGCACCGCCTCCAGCAGCCGCACCGCCCGGAACGGATCCTCGGCGTACAGCTCGTCGAGCATCTCCTTGACCCCGATGTAGTCCTCTCCCTCGACCAGGAACTCCACCAGATAGCGGCCCTCGGGCGACCGCCAGCTGATGCCTTGCGGCTCCGGATCCTCGTCCTCCTGCAGATCCCAGGTCTTGACCGAGGTCTTGAGCAGCAGCTCCAGCACCTCCATGTCCAGCAGGTGCAGCTTCTTGCGGAAGGCCTCGTCCTCGATGCCGGCGTGGGCGGCGCGCAGCCAGAGCAGCGCCGACGACGGATCGAGCTGCTCGCGCTTCCAGGCGTCGAGGTCGAGGAAGGTCCGGAACTGCCCGGGGCTGGTTATCCGCACCAGCTCGACGCAGTCGTGCAGCCCCACCTCGCGGATGGTGAAGTACAGCTCCTCGGCCGGCAGCGTCGGCACCAGCGCCGCGCTCTGCGGATGGCTGATGAGCAGGTCGAGGCGCTTGCGGGCGCTGGTCGCCTTCGACAGCTCGCGCTTGAGCTCCTGCCGCTGGAGCGCGCGCTCTTGGCTGGGGGTGGCCTTGCCGTTTCCGGACTTGGTGGGGGTCTGGCTCATGACGGGCGGCAATATAGGCGCCCCGATGAGCTTGACAAGGACGGGGCCGCCGAAATCCGCCGTCGGCAGAGGTCGCAGCGGGCCCCGGTCACTTCAGCGGGGCTTCCAGCAGCGCGGCGCATAGCTGCTCGTGACGCTGGCCCTTGGGCTCCAGGCGGATGCGGCGGGTGCGCTCCCCGGTCCGCTCGAGGGTCAACAGCAGGTGCTCGTCGGGGATCGCCGCCGGCACCCGGTCCACCCACTCGACGACGGTCGCCGCCGGCAGCTTGAGCAGGTCGAAGTACCCGGTGGCCACCAGCTCGTCCTCGTCGCTGACCCGATACAGGTCGGCGTGGTGGATGAGCAGGCGCCCCTGGTACGGATAGACGATGGCGAAGGTCGGGCTGGCCACCTGATCCATGGGCACCTGCGCCCCCTCGGCGATGCCGCGGGTCAGCACCGTCTTGCCGGTCCCCAGGTCTCCCACCAGGCCGACGAAGTCGCCGGGCTGCAGCAGGCCGCCGAGCCGTTGTCCCAGCCGGCGCATCGCCGCCGGGGAACGCACCGAGATCGTCCTGCGCTCGCTCACACTCCCCACTTCGCCCAGACCTCCGTGATGCCGTCGAGCAGATCGCTGGCCACCAGCCCCATGCTTCCCCGTCGCTCCCGCTGCAGGTCGCCGGCGAGGCCGTGCACGAAGACCGAGGCGCAGGCCGCGCTTCCGGCAGTGATGCCCTGGGCCACCAGCGCCGCCGCCAATCCGGTCAGCACGTCGCCCGAGCCGCCGGTGGCCATCCCCGGGTTGCCGGTGGGGTTGACCGCGGTGGCGCCGTTGACGTCGGCGATGATCGACCGCGCTCCCTTGAGCACCACCGTCACCCGGTACTGGTCGGAGAACCGGCGGGCCACGCCCAGCCGATCCTCCTGGACCTGGGCGGTGGTCAGCTTGGCCAGCCGCGCCATCTCGCCAGGATGCGGGGTCAGGATCACCGGGGCGCTCGCCCCCTTGAGCATCTCCGGCTTCTCGGCCAGGGCGTTGAGCGCGTCGGCGTCGAGCACGGCCGGCAGCTTGGCCCCGGCCAGCAGTTGCCCCAGCAGCGCCGCGGTCTCCGGCCCGCGATAGAGCCCGGGCCCGACGGCCAGCACCGTCTTGCCCTTGCTGGCCTCGAGCAGCGCCGGCAGGTCGGCCAGCGACAGCGGCCCGGAGCCGGGGAGCACGGCTCCTATGATCTCTGGGGTGTACTGCTGCGCCTGGGCCAGGTCGGCGGCGCGCGCCACCAGGGTCACCAGCCCGGCCCCGCCGCGCATTGCCGCCGCGCAGGTCATCGACGCCGCCCCGGTCTTGCCCGGCGAGCCGGCCAGCACCAGCACATGGCCGAAGTTGCCCTTGTGCGTGTCCTGCTGGCGCGACGGCAGGATGGAGCGGATCTCGTCCTCGCGCAGCAAGAACAGCGGCGGCCCCGACAGCCGGGTCTCGGCCAGCCGCGGCAGCGAGATGTCGGCCAGGACCACCTCGCCGGCGAAGGTGCAGCCCGGCTCGTGGACCAGGCCGCGCTTGAGGTAGCCGAAGGTGACTGTGACGTCGGCGGTGACGCAGGCCCCCAGCGGCCGTCCGGTGTCGCTGTCCAGGCCCGAGGGCACGTCGACCGAGAGCACGGTGGCGCCAAGGTCGCGGGCCACCTCGACGGCCTCGATCGCCACCAGCGGGTTGCCCTCGGGCTTGCGGGTCAGGCCGATGCCGAAGATGGCATCGATGATCAGGTCGTGGTTGCCGGCGCCGAGCGGGGCGCCGGTCGAGTAGAGCTTGAGCGAGCCGCCCAGCTTGCGGAAGGCGATCAGGTTCTGCTCGGCGTCGCCCTTGAGGCTCTCGGAGAGCAGCAGCACCTCGACCTTGGCGCCCAGGTTGGCGAGGTGGCGGGCGGCTACCAGCCCGTCGCCGCCGTTGTTGCCCGGGCCGCACAGGACGATGGCCTTCCGGCTGCCGCGCAGCCGCTTGCGCGCCTCGCGGGCGACCGCGGCGCCGGCGTTCTCCATCAGCACCCGGCTCGGGACGGCGAACTCCTCGCTGGCCGCCCGGTCGAGGATGCGCATCTGCTCGGTGGTGACGATGCGAGTCGGCCTGGTCGCAATCATGGCGGTCCTCCCCGTCAGCTCTGTCCTTCTGGCTCCGATTCTAGTGTGGCGGCGGCGCGGCCCGGCGGCATTCCCGCTGCCCGGAGGCGCGGGGGCGAAAAGGAGACTTTTCGGGCGGTGCGGAGCTAAGCGGTGCGGATCAGCTCAACCATGTCGGCGACGGCGCGCTCCATCCCCACCATCACCGCGCGGCCGACGATCGAGTGGCCGATGTTCAGCTCGGTGATCTCGGAGATGCGCGCCACCGGCTGGACGTTCTCGTAGTTGAGGCCGTGGCCGGCGGCGACGTGCAGGCCCAGCTTGGCGCCGGCCTTGGCGCAGTCGACGATGCGCGCCAGTTCGTGCTCGCGCTCCTTGGCGGTGCGGGCGTCGGCATAGCGGCCGGTGTGAAACTCGACCCGCTGGGCGTCGAGCTTGTGCGCCGAGCGCAGCTGGTCGATGTCTGGGTCGATGAACAGCGAGACCTCGATCTCCGCGTCGCGCAGGGTGCGGACGACCTTGCGCAGGTTGTCGCGCTGGCTGATGCAGTCCAGGCCGCCTTCGGTGGTCAGCTCCTCGCGGCGCTCGGGGACCAGGGTCGAGACGTCGGGGCGAATCTCGTAGGCGATCTTGACCAGCTCGCCGGTGGCCGCCATCTCGAGGTTGAGCAGGGTCTTGCAGGTCTCGCGCAGGATCTTGAGATCGCGGTCCTGGATGTGCCGGCGGTCCTCGCGCAGGTGCAGGGTGATCTGCGAGGCGCCGCCGAGCTCGGCCAGGGCCGCGGCGGTGACCGGGTCGGGATAGCGGGCGCGGCGCGCCTGGCGCAGCGTGGCGACGTGATCGACGTTGACTCCCAGGCGTGCGGTCATCGTTCCTCCATTGGTTTGCAGCGGCGCCCGAGAGGGCCCGCGAGGGCGCGTATGGTATTCGACGCCCCTGGAGGCGGCAACGAAAGGTCGGAGCGGGGCGCTCAGCCGGCGGTGAGTTCGAAGCCGATCTCCTCCTCGGCCATCACCCCACGCCGCTCCTCCAGGACACGCACCCGGGCGAAGCAGCGGTGCTTGCCGGCGCCGTCGACCTCGATCGCCGCGAATGGAAAGAACGCCGACTGCTCGCTGGAGGCCGGCTCGTCGTCGGCCGGAGTGAAGATTTCGAAGGTCCCGACGTTGCCCAGGGAATCGGCCAATGTCGGGACGGAGGACTTGAGCGGCCCCTTGATCTGCTCGTGCAGCGAGGTCTCCAGCACCAGCCGGTCGCCGGCGAGCGACTCGGTGTGCAGCGTGAAGCGCACCGACAGCCCGGTCCTCCCCTCGCGCGTCACTGGCTTGGCGATCGACAGCCCGCTGAGCGTCGCCTTGCCCGAGATCGGAGCAGGCCTGGCATCGACACCGCCGCCCAGCGGCTTGCCGGCGTTCTCCTCCGAGCGATTCTTCCTGTCCCAGCGGTCGCCGAAGCCCATCGCGCCTCTCGAGGTTACGGCGTGCAGTGGAGCGGGCGCACCACCAGGTCGGTGTAGCCGACCTTGGCGACTGGGCTGGCGTCGAAGGCCACGGCGAAGCCATCGTCGGTCGGGACCACCCGCACCTTCCCGAGCATGAAGTCGCCCCAGGGTGTCCCGTCGCTGAGTTGCATCCCGTCGTCGGCGACGAAGGTCAGCGGCGAGCCTCCGGGAGTCAGGAACACCTGGACGCGCACGTGCGTGGGTCGGCTGCCGTCTCCCGGATCGTCGAAGAAGGCCAGCGCCGTCCGGCCGGACCTGGAGGCCACGTCGAAGTAGCGCTGGCTCTTGTAGGTGCTCAGGAAGGAGACCGGGCCGGCCACGAGCTGCGCCTGCCCGTCCAGCCAGACAAGACGAGGAGCCCCGCCGCTCTCCGCCAGCGCCACCGCGGCCCCGGAATCGGTGAGCGCCAGCTGGCAGCCGAAGGCGGCATCCCCGGTGGCGGGCAGAGCAGCCAGCTTTTCCGAGGTCAGCTTGGCGGTCGAAGCAGAGGCGGATTGCTCGAACAGCGCCAGCACTTCGTCGCTGCCCGCGCTCGCCGATCCGCACACCAGTCCCGAGGCGTTTGCCGGGCCCCAGGCCAGGTCCCAGAGGCTGGTCTTGCGCGCGCTGGTGCCGACCAGGATCGGCGCCCCGGCCACCGCCGCAGAGCCGTCGTAGTGCTGCACGTAGAAGCTGTTGGTCGGAGTGGGCGTGGCCGGCCGGGCGACTTCCAGGATCGCCGCCCCAGCGCCTTCGCGCGCCGCGGCGACGGTGAGGTAGCCGGTTTCCGAGTGCGAGCTGCCCTGCGTCCCGGAGGCGTCGAAGAACGCCAGCTGCGACTTCGGGGTCCCCACCTCGTCGCTGCCCGCAACCACATAGGAACCGCCGGCGAAGTCCAGCGCGTTGACGAAGAACGACGAGCCGAAGCCGGAGACGATCTCGTCGGTCGGGGTGTTCACGCTGTCGGAGATCAGCAGCCGGAAGATCTGGGTGTGGGAGTGATTGAAGGCGTAGCTGACGGCCAGCTTGCCCGGCGCCGAGGCGAGCGCCCCGAGCAGGAACTCGGCCTGGAATCCGCTCAGGTGAACGATCGGCTCGCCCATCGAGCAGGTGCCGCCGCCCTGCGCACCGGCGTCGCTGCCTGTCGGGCTCCCGGCATCAGGTTTCGAGGAAGCTGGAGTGCCGCAGGCGGCCAGCAGGCCCAGCAGAAGAAGAGCGGAATTGCGCATGGCGAGGGCTCGGTGTCGGGACAGTCAGGGGGCTAGGGAAGCCGCTGCACGCTCAGGCCGCCGGTGGCGGTGAGCAGCGCGATCTGCGCGGTCGCGGGCGAGAGCGCCAGGCGCAGCGACTTGCCGAAGTTGGTCACCCGGCCGTCTTTGTAGGCCACCACCGCCTCCGGGTACTCGCCGGTGTAGTCGAGCACCGCCACCCCGCTGCCGTCGAAGATGTACTGCAGGTCGATGGCCTTGCTCGCCGCCTGGGTCTGCAGGCCGGTGAAAGGGTCGTAGATGTAGACCGGCGCCGGACCACTGGCGCTGCCGTTGCTCACCGTCGGCAGGCAGACCAACAGCGCCCCGCCCGCCGAGACCCCACAGCAGCCGGAGCAGCCGTAGCGCGCCAGCAGGGTCTGCTCGGCGGTCTCGACGTTCACCGAAATCAGATCGGCGGAGGTGGAGGCTGGCCCCTTGGCGGCCAGGATCACGAACCGCCCGTCGCCGGTGAAGCTGTGTTCGATCGCCCCGTTGCCCACGCTGCCGGCCAGCAGCGGCCGGAGGGAGGTCTGCGTAAAGACCCCGTAGTCGTGGTCCTGGCTGTCAGTCCGCGACGAGCCGACGAAGAGCCGCGAGGTCTTGAGGGCCTCCGAGTCCACGGTCTGGTAGGCCAGCAGCTCGCCGTCCGCCGACAGCTCGCCGCTGATGGCGTTGGCCACGTAGCGCAGCCGCAGGGCGGTATCGAGCTTCTGGACGTTGGCCGAGTCCGGGCTGACGTCCATGCGCAGCGCCAGATTGCCGCTGCGGGTCAGCGACAGCCCGTAGCCCTGGCCCAGCGGCAGATCGACCTGCCGTTCGGTGCGGAAGACGTGGAGCACGCCGCTGTCCTTGTCCTGCCAGGCCAGCGTGGCGCCGTCGCTGCTGGCCACCACGCAGCGGGCGAAGTTGGCGCCGCGGCAGCTCAGGTCCAGCCGCCCAGCCTGCTGGGGCCGCCCGTCGAACGGCTTGAACCAGAGCTGCGCCGCGTCCGGGCTGGCGACCGGGTAAGCGACCCCCGCCGGCGTCACCGCCACCACCTTCATCGCCGAGGCCTCGGATTGGGTGAGAGCAATCTCCGGGATGAAGGCTTCGCCCCCTGCCGGCCCCAGCCGCCACAGTGCCATCGTCCCGCTCTTCTCGCCGGGAATGCCCCACACCAGCTCGGCGCCGTCCTGGCTGAACGCCGCCCCGTAGACGCCCTGGGCGATGACCTGGTCCGAGACTCCCTCGCCGCCGGCGCCGGTGGGCAGGGTCAGCAGGTGCAGGGCCGCCGTCCCCGGCGCGTCCTTGGCGGTGGCGTTAATCAGCGCCGCCGCCCGCCGTCCGTCGGAGGCGATTTGCACGCAGTCCAGCGACTTGGTCTTGGAGAACCCGCAGTGCATCTCCGACAGCCGCACCGGGGTCGCCGTCGGCGGCTGCGCGGCGTAGAGGCCGTCGGTCGCCTCCAGCACCAGCGTCCGGCCGTCGTTGGTGTAGGTCAGGTCGGTGTAGATGGCCAGCAGCCCGGGCTCCTTGCCGCAGTTGCACCCCTGCAGCGCGATGAGAAGCGCCACCACCGCCACCGCCGGCATCCGTCCGTGCGCCATCGAAGCTCCCGCGGCAAACCTCGCCCGTGCGAGGGCCCTAAGAGTAGCAGGGGGCCGATTTCATTGGCCATTCCAACTGCGGCGCCACCCGGGGTCGGCTGGCCGCCGCCCAGTCACTTCGGATCGTTCCGAATCTCGTCGGGGTCAGCTTCCCGAACCGCAGTCACTTCGGATCGATCCGAACCGGCTGGGCCCCTGCTCGCCGGGATCTCACTTCCCGGGCGACAGCTGCAGCGGGACCTCCAGCTCCACGTCGGCCTGGTCGGGAAGCACCCAGCTGCCGAGCACCTCGCGCAGGCAGGCCCCGGTGCGCGAGGCATCGACGCTGCCCTTGGGCGTCAGCTCGACGCTGGCCACCCGCCCCAGGCCGTCGAGCGCCAGAGTGGCCACCACCGCCTGCCCGGCCGGCGGGTCGGCCGCCTGCTGATCGATGCAGCTCGACAGCTCGCCGCTGCGGGCCTTGACCAGCGACGCCAGCTCCCGCTCCTTGAGCGGCAGCGACAGCGGCTGGGCCAGCTCGCGCAGCCAGTCCTGGCACAGTTGGCCCACCTCGGGCAGCTGCTTGGAATTGTGGGAGAGCGCCGCGCACGAGCGCAGGTGGCCCAGCGCGGGTGTGAGCACCTCGCGCATCGTCCGCTCCAGCTGCTCGGCCCAGGCCCGCGAGGCGGCGCCCTTGGCGGCCTGCGGCGACTTGCCGGTGTAGAGCGACCGGGCCAGCTCGATCCCGGCGTGGGCCACGATCAGGTGCGCCAACAGCCGGCTCTCGACCTCCGGCGCCTGCCAGCGCGGCCGGGCGGTGGAGGAGATCATCGCCAGCACCCCCAGCCGCCGGCGGACGTTCTCCACGCTGATCTGGCCGGCCTGCTCGACCGGGATCTTGGCGGTGCCGCGATCGGCCTCGGCCAGCGGCTGGACCGGGGCGGGAACCGAGGCGGTCAGCGACTGGAAGCGCTCCTCCAGGCTGGGCGCCGGCTTGGCCGTCCCGGCAGCGGGAGCAGCGCAGAGCGTCGCAGCCAGCAGGAGCCCGAGCAAGGAGGCTATTCCTCCTCCATGAACGGCTGGACTCCCTGGACGATGGCCAGCTCCTGCCGGGCCTCGCTCAGCTCGGCGTTGGTGGCCCGCAGCCGGTCGCTCAACACCTGGACGAAGCTCCACAGCAGCTTGACCGCCAACACCGGCTCGCGGCGCATCAGGTTCATCAGCTCGGCGCGGCCGATGACCATCACCCGGGTCGGCTCGGTGGCGCGCACCGTCGCCGAGCGCGGGGCGTTGTCGATCAGCCCCATCTCGCCGAAGTGCCCGCCCGAGCGCAGCTCGGCGATCTCGACCCCGCCCTTCTCGATCACCACCCGCCCGCGGACCACCACGTACAGCTCCTCGCCCGGCTGGCCCTCGGTGACGATCTCGCGGGCGGCGGGGAAGGTGCGGGTCGAGGAGACCGCCAGCACCGCGGTCTGCTCCTTGTAGGTCAGGTGGCGGAAGAGCGGGATCTTCTTCAGCGCCTCCATCTTGGCGGCCGCCTCGGCGGTCGTCTCGGCGCTGGGCTCGCCCCCGATTCCCACGGTGATGACGGTGATGTTGTCCTTGCCGCCGCGGGCGTTGGCCAGCTCAATCAGCTTCTTGGGCAGCTGGTCCCAGGGCGCCGCCGCCAGCAGCAGCGGGGCCTCTTCGTCGGCGAGGTAGCCGTGCAGGCCGTCGGAGCAGAGCATGAACAGGTCGCCGGGGAGCAGATCCACCAGCAGCGTGTCCACCTGCACCGACTCCTGGATGCCCACCGCCCGCGTGATCACGTTGCGGTACGGGCTCTTGGCGGCGTCGGCCTTGGTGATCGTCCCGGCCTTGAGCTGGGCGGCGATCAGGGTGTGGTCCTCGGTCAGCTTGTGCACCTGGCCCTGGCGCAGCAGGTACAGCCGGCTGTCGCCGACGTGCCCGATCACCGCCTTGTCGCCGGAGACGAACAGGCTGACGAAGGTGGTCCCCATGCCGCGCTTGGCGGCGTCGGCCTGGGCCATCTTGTAGATGTCGGCGCAGGCCGCCTGGATGGCGTGCTCCACCAGCGACTGGGCGGCCTGACCGTGGGCGGGCGAGGGATTCTCGGCCAGGGCCTTCATCACCTCGAACTTGCCGCGCACGTGGGCCGCGACCACCTCGATCGCCCGGGCCGAGGCCACCTCGCCGGCGTTGTGCCCGCCCATGCCGTCGGCGACAATGTAGATGCCGTGCTCCTCGTCGACGAGGAAGGCGTCCTCGTTCCCCTGACGCTTCCTGCCGAGATCGGTCAGGCCGAAAGCACGGACTTGCATGGACATGCGCAACCCTCTTGGTAGAGCACGGATGGTAACCAAGCGGGGACGGGCCGGTCAACGCATCGCAGCATAAGCGAGGAATTTTCTTGAGCGATTTCCGGCTGGACCAGGCCCTCAAGCTGGCCGAGCGGCGGGACGAGCCCGGCTGCCGGGAGCAGGCGCTGTCGCTGCTGGAGACCCTGGTGGCCGACGGCCAGGGCGGCGCCAAGGCCCGCTTCCTGCTTGCCAGCCTCCACGACGACCGGCCGGAGGGCATGGAGAAGGCGGTCGAGCACTACCGGGCCGGGCTGGCGCTGGATCCGGCCGACCCGGCGGCCCGCAACAACCTGGCGGTGGCTCTGGTGGCGCTGGGGAAGGTCCAGGAGGCGGTGGACGAGTTGGTGGCGGTGGCCCTGTCCGACCCCGGCTACGCGCTGGCCACCCAGAATCTGGCCCAGCTGTCGCTCGAGCACCTCTCGGACGAGCAGCTGGCGGGGGCCATGAGTCGGCTGTCCGCAGGGGGCGAGGGCAAGGGATTGCTAGGCCTGGCGCGGGCGATGGCCGAGGCCGGCCGGCAGGACGCCCTGCAGAGCACCTACACCGCCGGCCACGCGCTCAAGAACCTGGTGGGGCTGGCGGGCAGCAAGGCCGCGCAGCTCGCGCGCAAGGGAGACGCCGCCAGCCGCGAGCTGGCCCAGAGCCTGGAGAAGATCTACGGGGAGTGGAGCGCCTTCCTGAAGTCGGCGCGGGCCAGCGCCCAGCGGCCGCGGCCCTGCGACCTCAACGCGCTGGCCGCCGAAGTGGCGCGGGGCTTCCCTCTGGCCGAGCAGCCGCGGGTGAATCCCGGCGCGGCCCCGGCGCTGGCCCTGGGCGACCCGGCGGCGCTGCGAGAGGCGATCCTCAACCTGGCCCGCAACGCCCGCGAGGCCTCGCCCCAGGGGTCGGTGGAGATCGCCGCCTCGGCCGAGCCGGGCGGGCGCTGGGTGCGGCTGAGCGTGCGCGACGACGGCGCGGGGATCTCGCCGGCCAACCTGCGGCGCATCTTCGCTCCCGGCTTCACCACCAAGCCCCAGGGCTCGGGCTTCGGGCTGTCCATCGCCGAGCGCATCGCCCAGTCCTGCGGCGGGCACATCGAGGTCGACAGCCAGCCGGGCAAGGGCTCCTGCTTCAGCCTGGTGCTGCCGGCGGCCGCCGACACCCCTCCCCGCCTCGCCCCACGCCTGCACCCCGAGGAGTTCACCCGGTAGCGACTTCGAGCGCCGAGGCTCGCAGCGGTCAGCCTGAGCGTAGGCCTCGCGCGGCGAGGCCGGAGTCGAAGGCCGCATTCCTCCAGTGTGCCGGTGCTGAGCGCTCAGCAGCGCGACAGGCGACTCGCCTACAGCGGCGAGACGAAGGTCATCACGATCTTGAGCTGGTCCTTGCCGGCGTTCTGGACCGCGGTACAGGCCCAGCCGGTGAGCTCCATCTCGTCCAGCCGCTCGCTGGTGTAGTTCCAGTCGACGCCCCGCTTCAGCTGCCGCTCGCTGGAGGCGAGCTGGTCGACCAGCTTGACCTGCAGCTGGTCCGGCGCGCCGGGCTTGGGGTTGAGCGCGTACTTGCAGGGGAAGGCCTTGATGATCTCCTCGAGATAGGCGCGCAGCTCCTGGACCGAGTCGGCCTGGTAGTAGGGGACGGGGGCGCCCTGGCGCGGGTGCCCGCCGGCCAGGGCGGCCTGGCTCAGCACCTGCTGGGCGTCGCTGGAGCGGGCGTCGGAGCCGAAGCCGATCACCACGGTGCTGACCCCGGCGTTGCGCAGCTCGGTGATCGCCGCCAGCAGCCCGCTGCCGTCCAGGCAGGCGGCGCCGTCGAAGGGGGCGGTGCCGCAGGAGTCGCCGGGCATGAAGGTCGGCTTGCAGCCGGTGGGGGCCAGGCAGGTGCTGGGGTTGGTGCGGCACAGGGCGCAGCGCGGGGCGTTGCCCGGGTTGCAGTTGGGCAGCCCGTCGGTGAGCAGCATCGCGATCCGCTGGCGGTTGGGCTCGGAGGAGACCAGCCCGGGATCGCTGGCCGCCAGCCTGAGGGCGGCGGCGCTGGGGGTGCCTCCGCCGGGGGCCAGCCGGCGGTAGAGCTGATCGCGGATCACCACCACGTCGCTGCCGATCGGGGCCTGCGCCGCCCCCACGTCGCACATCCCGGTGTTGGCCGGGAAGGCCAGCAGCCCGAAGCGGGCGTCGTTGGCCGACTGCACCAGCAGCCCGGTGACCGGGTCGGCGAAGGCGCTGCGCAGGTCGTTCCACTTGCAGGGGTTGGTCGAGGTGGGGTCGAAGCCGCCGTCGATGGTGCCGTCGGTGGTGCAGGTCGGCCCCTGGCCGGTGACCGACTCGACCATCGAGCCGGAGCGGTCGACCACCAGCATGATGTTGGGGGGCAGCTGCTTGGCGGTCACGGTGATGACGTTGCCGCCGACCTCGAAGGCCCCCGCCTGGACCGGCTCGAAGTTCTGCTGCTGACAGCCGCCGCCGACCGCCGCCACCGCCGCGGCCGACGCCGCCAGGAACGGGCCCCACGTCCGCGAGATCGACATCGCCCCCTCCGCAGGAATGCTGGCGCGAAAGCTAGGAGCGACACTGCCGGCGAGCGCCCCCTCAAGCAGCTCGATCGCCCGATTGAATGTCGATGCCCCGGCCGAGATTCGCCGCTCGGCCGGGAAAGTCCTGCGCCCCCGGCTAGAAGCTGGAGGCGTAGGAGAAGTCGAGCTCGTAGGTGTTCGGCTGGGCGCTCTGCAGCTTGCCGCACAGCTCCGCGCTGGCCTGGACGACGCAGCTGCGGGCAGTCCCCGAGGTGGGGAAGCAGGCCGACTCGCTGGCGAAGGTCCAGTCGGTCCCCTTCTTCAGCTCCTGGGTGTCGCCGCTGGCCACCGTCCTGAGGACGATCTGGACGGCGTTGGGAGACTGCGGGGCCGGCTGGAGGTCCCAGGTGCAGGTCTGCAGGTTGCCCTTGATCTTGTCCAGCACCGCCTGGAGCTCGGCGGCGTTGCCGGCCTGGTAGTAGGACGGGGTGCCGGCGCGGGCCTGGCCGCCGGCCTGGGCGGCGCGGCTGAGGATGGTCCCGGCGATGCCGCCGGCGGTGTCGGCGCCAAAGCCGATGACGAAGGTGTCGATGCCGGCCTTCTTGAGGTTGGTCACCGCGTTCACCAGCTGGTCCCCGTCCACGCAGCCGTTCTTGGGGTCGGAGCACGCGGAGACGCCGGGATCCTTCTGGCAGGTGCTGCAGCTGAGCGAGCCGTTGCAGTTGGGCAGACCGTCGGTGAGCAGCATGACGAAGCGCCGCTCGCTGCCCGTCGCCTTGAAGGCGGGATCGGCGCCGATCTTCGCCAGGGTGGCGGCGCTCGGGGTTCCGCCCTCGGGCGAGATCGCCTTGAGCTGGTTGATGATCTGCACGACGTTCCCCGCCCCCGGCTGCACCAGGATTTCGCCGATCTCACACCCGGTCGAGAGATTGTTGACCGAGGGGAAGGCGGCCAGACCGAAGACAGCCTTGTCCTTCATCTGGTCGAGGAAGGCGCCGGGAGCGGCGAAGGCATTCTTGAGGTCATTCCACTTGCAGCTGCCGGTCTGAGTGTAGGCGCCAAAGCTGTCGTAGCACCCGCCACCGCTGCCGGAGGCCTGCTCCATCATCGACCCGGACTTGTCGACCACCAGCATCACCTTCGGCGGCGCCTGGGTGCCGACCACCGGGATCTTGGGGTTGGCGACGACGACCGCCTTGGGCTGGACCTGGTCGAACTCATAGGACTGGCAGGCCAGCGCCAGCGCGGAGAGCGCCGCGGCGGCGATACCCAGGGCGGCGAGTGACCGGACGGGGCTAGTGATCATGCGGCGCTCCTCAAAAAAGACGTTCGCGGTAGATGGCGGATTGTAAGACGAGGGCCTTGCAGCCCGCAACGCCTACGGTTTTCGGGCGCCGACGCGCAGCGCCATCAGGCCCAGGGCCAGCATCCCGCCGGCGGCCAGGACCAGCAGCTCGGGCACCTTGTTTCGCTCGGCCCGGGAGCGAGCGGCCAGGCTCACCCGGCTCAGCCCCTGCTCGACGCGCAGCCGGACGATCGAGTCCGGGTCCTTCTCCAGCCGCTTGAGCATCGCCCGGGCACTCGAGGAGCCGCGCTGCCCCAGGTCTGCGAGCGCCAAGGCCGCCCGCCTGCGAAGCTCGACCGCATCCGCTTGAATCGAGCGCTCGAGCACCGGCAAGGCGGCCTCGTCGCCCACGCCTGCCAGCACCTCGGCCGCCGAGAGAGCGACCTCGGGAGAATCGGAGCCTGCCGCCGAGAGCGTGCCCCGAGCCCGGTCGGCCTCCGGCCCTCGGCGAGCCGCCTCCTCGCCCATCCGCTTGAGCAGGGCCGCCCGAGTCAGCGAGTCCTGTCGAAGCCGCTTCTGCAGCGCCATCGCCCGCTCGCTCGAGAGCGACTCGCCCAGCCCGGCAACCACGCCGGCGCGGACCTCGTCGGACGCCGTCTCGTCCGCCAGGAAGGACGCCAGACGCTCCCACTGCTCGATGGTCGGCGAGGCGCGGGAGGCCCAGAAAGAAAGGCGCTGCGCGGAGAAGGTCGCCAGCCGAAGCGACGGCTGACGAAGGCCGTCGATGAAGAAGGCGGTGTGAGGCGGAGCGTCCTCCTGCTCCCTAAGTGCGGACAATCCCTTGAGAAACTCGTCGGCTGGCTCCTCGGCACCCGGCTCGATGGCCCAGCGCTCGGCCGCAGACTGGATGCACGCCAGCTGAGCGGGCTTGGCCTGCGAAGGAGCCAGGAAGAAGTACCCGCGCTCGCCGACCGCGGGGCGCAGCGGGCGCTCGGCCTGCACCGGGACCTTGAGCGCCGAGGGCGCGGTCCCCTTGAGAGTCGCGAGGACCTTGAGCTCGAGGACCAGCGGAGACGATTCGGTCGCCTGCCCGGAGAGCGACACGACCTGGGCCCGCACCACGACCGAGGCCTTGTCGAGCAGCTCTTCGAGATCGCCTGGGCGCGCAACCTGCCCCGAGGCGAGCGAAGGGACCAGCACCACGGCAGCCAGAGCGGCGAAAGGCAGGGCGTTCGGTCGCATGGCGCGGATTCGAAGCCGGACCGGCGATTCCGTCAAGCGTCGAGAAGGTCGAGCCGGGCAGTTTTCCGGATGCTGGCGCGTTGAAGCCGCGCCGTGCCGCCCATGGAACCGTCCAAGCCACCCGTTGCCCCCGAGGATCAGCCCGCCGCCACCGAGGTCCTGCCCGGCGGCGCCGCGCCCGTGGCGCAGCTCAAGCTGCAGGTCCTCTCCGGAAGAAGCGCTGGCCGCGAGCTGGCGCTGAGCCCTGGCCGCATCGTCGTCGGCAAAGGCGAAACGAGCGACCTGGTGCTCGACGATCCGGCCATCTCCCGAACACATCTGGAAGTTTCGGTGCTCGAGGGGCGAGTTCGGCTGCGGGATCTGGATTCGACCAACGGCTCCTACTGCGGCGAGACGCGCTTCCAGGAGATCGAGGCCGGGCCGGGGACGGTGTTCCGGCTGGGCAAGACCGAGCTGCGGCTGGCGACGGCGGTGACCGCGGTCCCGTCGCTGCCGCCGAGCCAGAGCAACCACTTCGGCAAGCTGTGGGGCAACAGCCTGGCGATGCGGCAGCTGTTCGCGCTGCTGGAGCGGGTGGCGCCGACCGAGGCCGCGGTGCTGATGGAGGGCGAGACCGGGACCGGCAAGGATCTGTGCGCCCACGCCATCCACCAGCACAGCAAGCGCGCCGACGGGCCGATGGTGGTGGTGGACCTGGCGGGAGTGCAGCCCAACCTGATCGAGAGCGAGCTCTTCGGGCACGTGCGCGGGGCGTTCACCGGCGCGGTGACCGATCGCCAGGGAGCCTTCGAGCGCGCCGACGGCGGCACCATCTTCCTGGATGAAATCGGGGAGTTGGCGCCCGAGCTACAGCCAAGGCTCTTGCGAGCGCTGGAGGGGCGGCAGGCCAAGCGCGTCGGGGCCAACCAGTACCGGTCGTTCGATGTGCGGGTGGTGGCGGCCTCAAATCGCGATTTGCAGGCGGAGATTCGCGCCGGGCGTTTCCGCGAGGACCTCTACCATCGGATCGCGGTGGTGAAGGTAACGCTGCCGGCGCTGCGGAAGCGGCGCGAGGACATCCCGCTGTTGGTGGAGAAGATGCTCGAGGGGATCGGCCGCCAGGCGACGCTGGGGCCGTCGACGCTGGCGCTGCTAGCCGGCTACGACTGGCCGGGGAATGCCCGCGAGCTGCGCAATCTCATCGAGCGGGTGGTGTCGCTCGGCGGCGCCGAGGGCGGCGAGGTGCCGCTGCAGTTGCTCGATCTTCCTGCCTCAACCGAACGCGCGGCGCCCAATGCCCAAGGGCTTCCCTTTAAGGAGGCCAAGGAGCGGCTCGTTTCGGCTTTCGAGCGGGATTATGTGAAGGATCTGCTCGAGCGGTGCGAGGGCAATGTATCGAGAGCGGCGCGCGAGGCGGGGATCGACCGGGTTTATTTGCACCGGCTGCTTAAGAAGCATTCGCTTGGGTCGTGACAGGGGCTCGCGCGTTCGTCGCTTCCGTCAGCACAAGGCGGCGAACATCAAATTCGCACCGGTTCCCCGGCATCAACCGGCTCACTGCCTCCGCTAAGTCGCCGAAGCCGCAGTCTACCGGATCGAATTTAGAATCCATAAGACCAGGAAATGCGCCATCCACAGCGCTAACGCCTTCGAGATTTCGCCGTCGAGCCCCTCAATAAAGGCCCAAGGTCCGCCATCAGGAGGCCGATTGCCCTTCATCCCATGGGACATCGACTCCACAATCGTGTCCCCAACGATTGCGCTATCGCTGATCACGAGCCACGGACGGGCAACTCCGCTCATGTGGAAGACCGTCAAGAAGTCGGGGTTGAAGAAGCGACGGAACCTCTTCGAGGACGATCTTCTCGAGCAGTTCCGCGATGCGGTGCCCATGGACGTGAAGGTTACGCTTCTCGCCGACCGCGGCTTCGGCGACAAGGTGCTGTACGAGTACCTGAAAGACGATCTGCGTTTTAGCTTCGTCATCCGCTTCCGCGGCAACATCCTCGTCGGCGACGGCAGCGGTTCGCGCAGGCCCGCCAAGGAATGGCTCTCGCCGAACGGCCGGGTTCGGGTGCTGCGGAACCCGACCGTCACCGCGTCCGACGCGCCGGTCGGCGCGATCGTCCTCGTCAAGGCGAAGGGCATGAAGGAGCCGTGGTTCCTGGCGTGCAGCGATCCGGCAATCCTCGGACCCGTCGCCACCAAGCTGTACGGGCGACGCTTCACCATCGAGGAGAGCTTCCGGGATGCCAAGAACGAGCACAGCGGCATGGGGCTCTCCGCAACTCGCATCAAGAGCCCGGGCCGACGAGACCGGCTACTACTGGTGAACGCGGTGGCGACCTCCCTGCTCACGCTTCTCGGCGCCGCCGGAGAGAGCCTGGGCATGGATCGGAAGCTCAAGGCGAACACCTCAAAAGCTCGCACCCACTCACTGCTCTTCCAGGGCACCTACTACTACGGTGCCCTCAAGCACATGCGCCAAGAACGCGCGGAGCCGCTCCTACGGCGCTTCGGCGAACTCGTGGCTCAACACATGATGCTGACGGAAATGCTGGGGCTGATTTGAGGGGATTGCTCAGGCCCTCCACAGCCTCGCGCCGGCGACCGCCCGAGGTCAGACCTCGGCCATTACCACAGCCCTTGCTGAACCTACTAAAGCTCTAAAAGAGAGTTGGCCTAGCCCTTCAAGAGGTTACCGCCCGCCCTCGCGCACCGACAAAACAGCCCTTGCAAACTGCGCCGCGGATTCACTGACACCCGGAATACGTAAAAATTCACGCAGTATCCGAATTGCCTCCTCCTCCGAATTTGCCAGCTCTTGCGCCGTCCTAACGGCCTGAATCTCAACAACCGCATCACTATTTTCCAACAGCCTGATCACCTGGCCCTGGAGCAGTCGCCGCGTCCCTACCGACATATGGCCACATCGCCCAGAGCGCTTGCACGCGTACTCAACGCCTCGCAAGACGGGAACAAGGACTTTCGGCTCGACATCCTCAAGCACAGCAACCAGAACTTCCGGAGAGTCCGATGCGAGCAAATAGAAACCTTGCTCTCCCACCACATACTCGGGAGTCGCCAAAAGAGCGTCCGCCCCGACATTCCTCGCTGGCCAACCGCGCCTCAAGAAGTCCCTGAAAAGCATGGCCAGCCGCACTGGCTGCTCTCGACTTTGCATGTCAGCAGCAAGTGCTCTTGCAGCCGAAGCCTGAAGGGAACCAATCTCCCAGGAATGTCCAGACCTCTCCGGCGGCAGACTCCGAAGGAAAGCCCATAGCCCAACTTCTCGCCCGGCAACATCCTTCCCGAGCGCGACCAATCGGCTGGAAAAGCGCCCATACTCCGCATCCTGCGCCTCAAGCCGCCGCCCCCCATCTTCGCCAAGGCGCTCAACGCCCTCCTGGCATGCCCCAAGCGCCACGGCACATACAGCCAGCACCACCCACGGCACCGCACAACTAACGAGCGATCTCACTTTCACGGCAGCACCTTCCATTCATCCTGAGAGCCGGGATCTGCCCAATCTTGAGATGAAAAATCGTGCGACGCAAGCCAAGCCCGCTGCTGAGCATATGCACTACATTCCATATAACTATCGGCCTCATAAGGAGACACGGTATCATCATTGACTCCCGGATGAAAATAGAAGAAGAGGGAGCCTAAATTCCCACCCCTATCACATATTTTCACTGGATTAGCAATCTCCCAGGAGTCCCGAAACCAGTCCAAATCCGTAGTCTGCGCCTTGTTGAAGCTCTCTCCATTGGTAGGCCACTGCTCGTTCCAGAACCTTGAGTGCGTATTCTCGTGCTCGATGAGCGCCAGACAATCATTGATCGTAGCATTTGAAGCCGCCGCATCACAAAGAACAATCATCGGATCTGAACCTCCAAATTCCCAGCTCGGTCGCGGCACAAAGAAGGCGCCATGAGCACAATTCCCAACCCAGTTACGGGCTTCAGCCTGAAGCTCATGATAGTAGTTCGCCGTCGCAGGCCTGTGCAGTTGAGGCCAATAGCAGAACCAGTTCGGAGTAATGGCCGGCACGGGGCTATCTTCCGGCACGTTCCGACTACAAGGGTGATTATTCCCAAACTTGGGGAAGAAGACCTGGAATATTTTCCGATCGATCTCCACGGCACTTCCATGCTCATCGCGAAGACTCAGGACTACCGTTTTATTTCCAAAGTCATTATTGTTCCGCGGCAGCCCAGTGTACGTTCCGACGACTGCCGACGTCATCCCACCTTTGCCTCTGAGTGCATCATCAGCACTGCAGAGCTGAGCTTGCCAGTTTGGCGAAACATCGAGAGCCACCCACTTAGCTCCGGCGGCCACCGAATGCGAGTCACCAACAGGGTCAAGCTCCCACTGCAAATGCTCATCAATGTACTGGAAAACGTGCGCAGGCATTCCGTCAGTTGCTTTTGCCTTCATGGACACCCGAAGCACCCCGGGTGAATCCAGAGAGAAGGTCAATTGGCTGTCCGCACTCTTTCCGTCGCGCACTACGTCCTTCGGGGTGTCGATGCGCACAGGCTCCCACGATCCAATCGCGGTTGAAACGGCAGTGGTGGTAGCGCGGCCCGCACCTGAAACATAGGATCTCTTTTTAACAGAACTATGTTTGAACGGCCGTCCTGCCGCCAAGAGCGCCCTTGGGACATTGAAGTAGTAACCATCCGGGAAACCGTTCATTCCCGACACCGGCGGGGTAATAGCCGAGCCCTGTGTGCCGCAAATCTGCAGGTCTTTGATCGCCACGGCGATCTCGCGAAGGGCAGGCTTCATCGGACCAGCGCCGAGGATCCAGTGATTAGACACATCTGAATCAGGACGACTCGAGGTGAAGAAGATCTCCGTATCCCTGACAGCTTGCAGCCCACGCCCTTTGCAACTGATTTCCCTGGCCGACTTCAGCAGGCAGCCATTTGGGTTGCATTCATCGGCGATGCGGGTACGACCATCCTGGAATGTGCAGCGGGAATAGGAAACTTCGGTATCCGCAACCGGTCCGGCAATTTTGACGAAATCCGCCACGAGCCCAAGACCGGGGTCGTTACGGATGAGTACCAACGCCCGTAGTCCGTTGACGTCAGCAATCGTTGTCTCATGCTTGTCAAGCTGGGTTCCGCAAGTCGTGGTCGTGAACCCTGAGAAGTCTTCTCGCTTCTCAAGAGAACCATTTAGCGTCACGAGCCAAAGCCCAGACGGAGCCGCTGACTGCTGCGAGCTTGCATCGCCTCCCGGCTGCCGGGCGTTGTTAACCCCATCGTTGTTGTCATCTTTCGGCGTATACCCCTCCGGCAGCGGAAGACCCCGCGCCGCAAGCGGCAGGCCTATCTCGTCAGCATCGAGCACCCCGTCCCCATCGGTATCGCTTTTGGTAGGATCGAGCCCGAGCGCCAACTCATCTCCGTCTAGAATCCCATCGTTATCGCTATCCTTCGCTCGTGGATTCGATCCGATTTTTTGCTCCAGCGAGTCCGGCACCCCGTCGCCATCTGCGTCGTAGTCACAGATGTCGCCGATTCCGTCGTTATCAAGATCCGCTTGATCGGGGTTCTTGTCGTCCGGACAATTGTCGCGACAGCCCTGCACTGCTCCACCGCTACAGGTCACAGCAAACCCGTACTCCGGAATTCCATCCCCGTCGCGATCCGTGTCACAAATATCGCCACGAAGATCCAGGTCCGAGTCGGCTTGGTCTGGATTCCAGTCAAGTGGACAGTTGTCGCATGCGTCACCAACGCCATCGAAATCAGAATCTTTCTGATTCTGATTGGCGATGAGTGGGCAGTTGTCCGAACCGACACACCCAGGCCCGGCCTTGCCTGGATTGCAGATTCCATCATTATCATCATCGATGTCGCAAGCATCCCCTATTCCGTCGGTATCCATATCGGCCTGGTCGCAATTGGCTACCGTTCGGCAGTTGTCCACTGAATCGAGAATCCCGTCGCCGTCCGCATCCGAGCAGGCATCTCCTGAACCGTCTGCGTTCCAATCCTCTTGGCCGGCATTCGCCACCAGGGGACAATTGTCATTACAATTCGAGGGCGACGAACCCACCAAAGGTGGCCAGACCGAACAAGAGGTGAGATAACCCTTTTCTGGTATCCCGTCTCCGTCCGCATCAGGTTCGCAGTTGTCACCAACCCTCATGTAGCCGCTGAGGCAAGTGCAATGAAAGGAGCCCAGACTGTTCTCACACAGCGCGTTTGCGCCGCAGCCACCGTTGTTGGTCAGGCACTCATCCACGTCGCAGCAGGACAGCCCAGTGCCAGTCCATCCAGGTTTGCAGGTGCAGGTGCGCGAACCTGGCATGTTGGCACAAGTGGCATTAGCGTCGCACCCTCCGTTATTGGTCTGGCACTCGTCCACATCGGTACAGCTTATCCCGTTGCCGGACCAGCCAGGTTTACAGGTGCAGGTGCGCGAACCTGGTGTATTGGCACAAGTGGCATTGGCATCACACCCGCCATTGTTGGCCTGGCACTCGTCCACGTCGCTGCAGGTGATCCCGTTGCCCGAGTAGCCGGAAGGACATAGTCCACAGGTGAATCCCGTCCCCGGCGCAGGCACATCAGCACAGCTTACGCCCGCGAAGCAGGGATGGTTGGCACATCCGTCGATATCTGTGCAGGTCAGCCGGCCGCCAACCGTCGAGGACTCGTATCCCGTGGCACACTCGCAACTATAACTCCCAGTGACCTCGATGCATCGCGTTGCGTGACCGGCGCCGATTTGACAAGGGTCTGATCCATTGGTGCATTCAGGGACATCCACGCAGGTGGCCGAGGTGCCATTGCCTGAGAGCTGGAAACCCGGATTGCAGGTACAGGTGTAGCTGCCTGCCGGCGAATTCGTGCAGCGCCCATACGCAAGATTTCTATTGCACGTGGTTGGATGATTGGCATCGCACTCGTCAATATCGGCACACGGCATGCCGGCATAACCCGGAAGGCAATAACAAGTCACCAGCCCCCCGGGGTTCACCATGCAGCCACCATTCGGGCCACAGGGATTCATACTGGGGACATCACAAATGCTAGTACAGATCCCGTTTATCTTCGTATACCCCATATCGCACGTGCAGCTGACCAGCCCGGTCGTTGCATCGTTGCCACAGGTCGCATTGGTCCCACATCCACCGTTGTTCGTCAGGCAGTCACTGACGCAGGCACTCACGCCGTCGTAGTGCCAGCCCGCATTACAGAGACAAGCCTTGCTGCTGTTGTTCGGGGCACCATAGTACTGACAGGAGGAATGGCTCGGGCAACTGCACCGCGTTCCACCCGCAGTGGTCCAACAGATTGGGTTCGAGATGCTGCACGTTAACTCGTACTGACTAGTTCCGAGGTCGTCGTCGAGCGCCCGCTTCGATCCGCACGCACACTCCGCGAGGATTAGCCACAGCACCACCCAAATCTTTCGCTGCATATTCGCCACCCTCCATTACAATTTTACCGGCCGGCCAGACACCGGTCTCGGTTTCCACCATATCGTCTGTCAATGCTCCGATTCCCTCGGGCGCCCTTCGCACCATTCATTCTTCAAAACAATATACGGGGGCTGTGCTCGCCCAATCACACCAACTCGCGGAGAAGCTAGACCAACCCCGAGAACTGGCCGCGTCCCCCATGCCTCCGATTTCGCTGGAGCCAGCTCTGAACCAATCTGAACAGGTTGTATCCGCCGCACCAAGAGAGAGGGCATCCCCATTTGCCGGTGTTCCCGTCCAAACATTCAGAAATGCGTACCTTCCATCGGAGCGAACGTTAGGGGCGGCGAGCAGTCGACCACCTGGCTGTCCCAGGTCCGCTCCCGCCGTTACAAGTTGCACTCCATCTATGCGAAACCATGGAGATCCCGCAAGGTTGAACCTGCCGGTGACCATCGACATGCCGTTACCAGCAACCAGTGCTTTGAAATTCCCAGGCAGCCCATGTCCTGCCGCATCCGACATGCAATGAGCGTCGAGCCCAGCAATTCCCCCGCCGATGGCTGGCGCCGTAGAACTTAGGAACGCCTTCCTCGAGCCCGGAGGAGGAATCTGCGGCCGAACAACCGTGTTGAAATCAGTCTGAAAGCAATAGAGTCTTGCAGCCACGCTGCATGCCCGGGTCCAGTTGCTCGACCACTCAAATGTTCCTCCCGCGGCTTCGCCCCCGTCATATTCGCCGGTCCAGCCTTTCCAGTCCGCGCAAGTCTTCCCCGCACTAACCTTCCCTGCCCGGTTGCTTCCGGTCATGACAGGGCGAGTGGGTGCCTCATTCCCATTCTCATCAAGGAGTGGCGGATAGTAGACCGCGCCACCTCTCACCTGATCGAAGAGGGAGGAAACCGTGTCGGCAAACGGCTTGCCGTCGGTTCGCACCCAACCTCGAGCTTCGTGCGTCGTTCCAGGAATCCGCAGGCGGTCGCGTGCATTCACCGTAGAAGTCGAGAGAAACGCAACAAAATGCCCCTGTAGCGGGGGATTCGCTGCAGTCGCCAACTGCTGACAGAAATTGTCTGCCCCCTGTAGCCCACCAAGCGAGAGAGGCTGGACATCGCCGGAGGAAATGAACATTACGTTCGGTGTCAGGTCACCAGCGTCAGGGCCGTTCGCTCCCGCATCCGCTCCGCCGCCATCATTGGTGATAGTTCCCGAATCAGCCGGATTCATGCCACCATCGCTTGGGTATTCGGATGCGTCAGTGCTAGCATCCGTGGGTTCAGGGCCGCAAGCGTCGCAGAGCGAAGGTCCGCCATCATGCATAGCGCCCGAATCAGAGACGATGCCAGAGTCGCTTAGAGTCTGTCCTGAATCTGTTTGAGCGAATCCATTTGCATCAATCCCATCAAACATCTCTCCAACTGGAGAAAGGCAAGCCATCTGGAGGCCGACGGCAAAGATTGCCAGAACTAGATTTGCAGGGATTTTGTTTCTGGGACCCCAGGAAAATCCCTCGCGGCAAAGGATCCAGCTGCTGTCCCAGCAGCCGGGCACACTCCTCACCGAGTCTACCTTCTGGGCCGCGCTGGCACTGGAAGGAGGTCGGAAGGTCTGATTTTCCGTCGCCGGAGTCGGAAGGGACTTCTGATAGGAAGTCAGCTCGATTGAGCCTCGAACGTGGATGCTCTTAGCAGCGATAGGTTCCACGTTCGCCCCTCCCGAGCCACAACGAATCCTTGGGGAGCCTAGCAAAGCCGGGTCCTGGTCGTCCAGCAGTTTCGTCAGGTAGGCGACACGTTATCGGACTCTCCGGGAAAGAGACTCGCGGTCACCCGCCTCACGTCTTCCGCTTCCGCTGTCCCTCGCGCCAGATGGCCTCGAGCTCATCCAGCTCCCGCCGCAGCAAGGCCATCATCACCGGATTGCGATCGACCATGTCGAACAGCCGCATCACCTTGTCGATGCGCTTCTCGATCTCGTCCGCCCGCTCGACGCTGATGCGCTTGAGCATCATGTCGGCGGCGGCGGCCACCAGCAGCCGGGCCACGTCGTCGCGGCTGCGCAGCGTCTCGTCGCGCTTCTGCCCTTCTCCGCGGATCACCCGGAACGGCCGGGCCGGGGTCGCGCCCGACGCCTGAGCCACCGGCTTCGGACCCGGCCCGACGCTCGACAGCGCGCGGGGACGCAGCGGCAGCTCCAGCTGCCCCTGGCCCTTCTTCGGATCTTTGTCGCGCGGACCGGCCATCGAGTCCGGAATACCACAGGGTTCACGGGCCCCCAAGATTTGTACCTGACGGTTTTTACCGGGAGTTTCCTCCATGGCCGCGCCCGAGCCGGCGTATGCTTGCCAGGTCATGGATCTCATCAGCGCCGTCAGCCGAATCGTCGTCGCCCGCCAGGGCGCCAACCTTCTGCGCTGGAAGGGCCAGCGCGGCCACTACGAGGCCTATTACCTCACCTTCAATCACCGCCCCTCCGGCCTCGGCTTCTGGCTGCGCTACACCATGGATGCCCCCATCGACGCCCCCGCCTTCTGCGAGCTGTGGGGCCACGTCTTCGATCCCGCCGATCCCTCCCGCAGCTTCGGCATCAAGGAGCGCTTCCCCATCGCCCGCCTCATCCCCCGCGGCGAGGAGGGCGTGGCCATCGAAGAAGCGGTGCTCACCGACGGCTCGGCCCGCGGCAGCATCGAGGGCGGCGGCCACAAGCTCTCCTGGGATCTCTCCTTCAGCGGCGGCGACCAGTCGGCCTGGCTCGCCCCCTACCCTCTGCGCGCGCTCAAGGCCGCCTCCACCGAGGTCCTCTTCGTCTCCCCCGAGGCCCGCTTCTCCGGCGTGGTCGCCATCGACGGCAAGGCGGTCTCCTTCCAGCGCGAGCCCGGCAGCCAGACCCATCTCTGGGGCCGCAAGCACGCCGAGCGCTGGGCCTGGGGCCACTGCAGCGCCTTCCAGGGCCGCGAGGACTGCGCCATCGACGGCGTCGGCGCCTACCTCAAGAAGCTCGGCCGTCCAGTGGGGCCGATCAGCGGCTTCTACATCCGCTACCGCGGCGCCGATTACTGCCTCAACGCCTTTCCCAACATGCTGCGCACCCGCAGCCACCTCGACTTCCCCAGCTGGCGCTTCGAGGGCAGCGCCAACGGCCTGACCTTCAAGGGCCGCTTCCACGCCGCCGCCGAGAAGATGCTCCAGGTCACCTACGAGGACCCCGACGGCGAGCGAAGCTACTGCGCCAACAGCGAGGTCGCCGACCTGGATCTCGAGGTCTATCGCGAGGGCAGGCTGCTCGACACGCTCACCGCCCGCGGCACCGCCCACCTCGAATTCGGCGACCGCGCCCCTCACACCGGCGTCCGTGCTACGGTGTAGCCTTCGTTCGACGGACCAGGAACGTCTTACATGAGCGTCATCAATCAGTCGGCCCGCGAGGTCTACGCCAAGATCGTCTATTACGGCCCCGGGCTCTCGGGAAAGACCACCACCCTCAAGCGCATCTACGAGTCGATCCGCCCGGCCAACCGCGGCGAGATGGTCTCGCTGGCCACCGAGGATGACCGGACGCTGTTCTTCGACTTCCTCCCGGTGCGCGTCGAGCGCGTCGGCGACGCCACGGTGCGGCTGGCGCTCTACACCGTCCCCGGCCAGGTCTTCTACAACGCCACCCGCAAGCTGGTGCTCCAGGGCGCCGACGGCGTGGTCTTCGTCGCCGACAGCCAGCCGGCGGCGATGGACAACAACCTCGAGTCCTTCGAGAACCTCCACGACAACCTGCGCGAGATGGGGCTCGAGGGGCTGCCGATCGTCATTCAGTACAACAAGCGCGATGTCCCCGGCGTGCTGCCGGTGGACGAGCTGCGCGCCACCCTCAACACCCGGAACTTCCCCGACTTCGAGACGGTGGCCCAGGAGGGCCGCGGGATCCTCGAGGCCCTGCGCGCCATCACTCGCCAGGTCATCCGCTCTCTCAAGGAGAAGGGCGTGGTGCTGGCCAAGCCGCGCAAGTCAGGCCAGGTCTCGGTGATCGAGCAGCACGACGGCCCCAGCCTGGCCAGCCAGATCGAGGCCGTCGCCGCCCGCGCTCCCGATCCCAGCCTGCTCAGCGCCCTGGTGCCCGAGCAACTTGGCGGAGAGGCCGCCCTGGCCGAGGCCGACTACCGCTCCGGCAACTACAAGGAGGCGCTCAGCCGCTCCACCGCCGCCCTGCGCTCGCTGCTGGCGACCATGGGCCCGGAGGGCATGAGCGAGGTCGAGCTGGCGCTGATGGCCGGCCTGACCGGGCCCGACTTCGCCAGGCTGCTCAAGATGGAGAAGTCGCCCCGCGTCGGCCGCGATGAGGCCGCCTTCGCCCTGCTGATCCTGGCCATGGCCGGGGTGCGGGTGCGGCGGTAGCGGCTGCGACGGCACGACTTCCCGTCTCCACCGCCCGCTACCCTCACCCCCTCGGCCCCCCTCTCCCTCGGGCTGCGCCCTCAGGAGCAGGGGGATGACTTGTCTGCGGCGCGCGTGCCTGGTCGGTCGGGGCAACCTATCGCAACCACCACCGAGCTCCCCCCTCCTCCGGAAGCGAGCGCAAGCGAGCAACGGAGAGGGGGGCCAGGGGGGTGAGGGGACGAGGCGCGCGCAGTACGTGTGCTGTGGATTCCAGCGACCTCGCCGAAGCCGGTTACCGCAGCCCGACCAGCCCCAGCTCCATCATCCGCTCGATGGCGCGCAAGGTCTGCAGCTCGCGCAGCGGGCTGGCCAGCACCAGGGTCGAGACGTCCCACTTGCCGTTGACCAGCGTCCCGACGATGCGCTCGTCGGGGCGCAGCACCGCCAGGCTCGACTCGGGGCCGATCAGCTCCGGGACCGCCACCGGCGTCAGCTTGCGGTAGATCGACTCCACGTGCTCGCGCTCGACGGCGCGGGCGAAATCGCGCACCCGCCGGTCGCTGGGGTCGGCGGTGAGCAGCGAGTTGAAGACCAGCGACGCCGCCTCGTAGTGCCCCTGCGCCAACAGCGCCTCGCCCTGCCGCAGCATGCTGGTCAGCGGATCGGGCTTGGGCGCCACCGCGCCGTCGATCCTCAGGAATCCGGCGCGCCACAGATCGCAGAGGATGCGCGCCGCCCCCAGCCGCGACAGCCCCAGCGCCAGCCGCACCGCTCCCACCGACGATCCGCTCCCCACCGCCGCCAGCGCCGCCGCCGGCAGCCCGACCACCGATCCGTCCGGCGGCCGGCCCGGCAACACCGCCACGATGTCCCCGGCGATCACTCCCTTGGTCGCCGCCATGCCCTCGTCCAGCCGCCGCGCTGCCTCGTACAGCACCTCGCTCAGCCCGATGTCGACCTGCGCCGCCTCTTCGCCCTCCTGCTCCTGGTCCTCGGAGAAATAGAAGGAGCCCGAGGAGTCCTCAAGCAGGTCGGCCACGGTCTGGTAGACGTCCTCGCGCATCACCACCCGCAGCGCGTCGGTGGTGGCCCCGGCGTGGGCCAGCGCGTCCTCGAGGTGGATGCCGCCGTGGACCGACTCCAAGGTCATTCGGGCCTGCGACTCGTCGACGATCCTGAGCAGCCGGGCGATGCGCAGCAGCCGCTCGAACAGCCCGACCGCGCCGTAGCGCGCGATCTGCCCGGGCTGCAGATGGAACACCCGCTCCCCGCCTCCATAGGAGACGCTCAGCCGGCCGGGCTTCTTGGCCCCGTCGAGCCAGCTCAGCAGGTCGGGAAACGCGAAGGTCTTGAGATCGCCTTGGAATGCCATGGGCTCATGGTTGGCAGAGGATCGGGGGCGGCGCAAACTCCCGTCCGCACGGCGACACTGTTCAAACGAGCTAGCGGCGCTGGACTTCGCGCTCCAGCTGCGCCAGCGGGATCTCGGCGGCCACCGGCCGTCCGTGGGGGCAGCGGGTGCTGAAGTCGATGCCGTCGAGGGCGTCGAGCAGGGCCCGGGCCTCCTCGGGAGAGAGGGTCTGGTGGGCGCGCACCGCGGCGTGGCAGGCCATGGTGGCCAGCACGTCGTCCATCGCCTGGTCGAAGGCCCGCCCGCGCTCGACCTGCATCAGCTCCGAGGCCAGGTCGCCCAACAGCGCCTTGTAGTCGCAGCCCACCAGCGGCGCCGGCACCGCCTGCAGCGCGAAGCTGGTCCCGCCGAAGGGCTCGAGCTCGAAGCCCATCGACTTCACCTCGTCGAGGTGATCGGCCAGCACCCGCGCCTGGGCCAGCGGCAGCTCGACGCTGGCCGGGAAGAGGAAGGCCTGGACCTGCGGCTTGCGCGCCCGGAAGGCCTCCCGCAGCTGGTGGAACTTGAGCCGCTCGTGGGCGGCGTGCTGATCGACCACCACCAGGCTCGGCCCCGGCGCCTCGCACACCAGGTAGGTGCGGGCGAACTGCCCCACCACCCGCAGCGAGTGGAAATAGCCCTGATTCTGGGCGGTTGCGGGAGGCTGCGGCGCCTCGCCTTCGGGGAGCGGCTGGTAGAGCGCCATCCCGTCGCTGGGCCTGGCCTGGCCGTCCGTCGGCGCCGGCATCGGCCCGGGCTTGAACGAGAAGCTGAACGGAGTCGGCGCGGTAGGCCGCTGAGGATAGGCCGGGCTCGACTCGCCGGTGCGGAGATCGCTCTCTTTGGGCCGCGAGGCCAGCCAGGGCGACTTGCGCAGCGCGGTCTGGATGGCTCCGTAGACCGCCTCGAACACCCGGCGGCTGTCGGCGAAGCGCACCTCCAGCTTCTGCGGATGGACGTTGACGTCCACCTCTTCGAAGGGAATGGCCAGGAACAGCACCGCCGCCGGCTGCCGCCCGGGGGGCAGCATGTCGGCGAAGGCCCGCTGCACCGCCGCGATCAGCCCGCGGTCGCGCACGAAGCGCTGGTTGATGAAGGTGTAGATGCCGCGGGAGTTGGAGAGGCTGAAGTCCGGCGAGGCCACGTGCCCGGTGATCGCCAGGCCGTTGATGGTCTGGTTCAGGGGTACCAGGTGCTCGAAGACCTCGGTGCCCAGCGCGGCGGCGATCCGCTCGCGCGGGTCCTTGGGCGCCGCCGGCGAGCTGAGCGACTGCCTGCCTCCGCTGACCAGGGTGAAGCCGACGTCGGGGCGGGCCAGCATCAGCCGGATCAGCGCCTCCGAGGCGTGGCCGGCCTCGGTCTCCGGCCGCTTCATGAACTTGCGGCGCGCCGGGGTGTTGAAGAACAGGTCCTCGACCACGATCGTCGTGCCGGCCGGCGCGCCGACCTCATCGGAGGAGTCGACCCTGCCGCCGTTGATCACGATGCGGGTGGCGGCGTCGGAGGTCTGCTCGCGGGTGGTCAGCGTGAAGCGCGACACCGAGGCGATGGCCGGCACCGCCTCGCCGCGAAAGCCCATGGTGGCGATCCGCTTCAGTCCTTCGGCGTCGGTCAGCTTGCTGGTGGCGTGGCGCTCCAGGCAGCTGCGGGCGTCCTCGGGGGACATGCCGCAGCCGTCGTCGGCCACCACCAGCTTGCGCAGCCCGCCCTCCAGCAGCTCGACCTTGATCGCGGTGGCCCCGGCGTCGAGGCTGTTTTCGCACAGCTCCTTGAGCACCGAGGCCGGGCGCTCCACCACCTCGCCGGCGGCGATCTGGTTGACCAGGTGCTCAGGCAGCAGATGAATCTTGGCCATGCGCGGGGATCAGCTCTTGCTCTTGCGCTGCTTGTCCTTGGGGACCACGCAGGTGCCGCTGGCGCGGCAGACCACCACCGGCTCCCTCAGGAAATCGGCCGCCGAGTCCGAGCCGGGGACCGGGACGATCACCTTGCGGGCCTCGAACTTCATCTTTCGCGAGCTGTTGCCCACCGAGACGATCTCGCCTTCGGCCTCGATGAAGTCGCCGGCGTAGACCGGGGCCAAAAACTCCACCGAGTCGTAGGCCCGGAACAGCCCCTCGTCGCCGTCCTGCAGGATGCACAGCTCGGTGGCCACGTCGCCGAACAGGTCGAGCATGCGCGCGCCGTTGACCAGGTTGCCGCCGTAGTGGGCGTCGGCCTGGCTCATGCGCAGGCGCAGAAACGACTTGATTGCCATCGCGGACCTCGAGGTGAATTCGAGGCGCACTGTAGTCGGGAGCGCCCGGGCGCGGCAACGGGCGCTCTACCCGCTGGCGGTCGGCTCAGGGCAGCTCGGCAGGATCGATGGGCTGCACCTCGAACGGGCGCGCGGTCTCCTCTTCCTCCTGGCGGCGCAGCTTGCGGTCGCGCTCTATCCGGTCCGGCAAGATGTCCTCGGCCAGATCCGGATCGTGCTCGTAGCCCTCGGGCAGGCCCTCGGGGAAGTCGACGTACGGGTCGGAGCCGTTCCCGGCGTCGCCCATCTCCGCCTCGGAGACGCTGGCGTCGAAGCCGGTGATCGGCCGGGTCCGCTCGGGGTCCCACGGGAAGTCCCAGTCTGTGATGTCGCGCAGTCGCCGTGCCATGGTTCGAGCCTCGTCGCCCCCTGGCGACCAGACGGAACCTTGGGGATGCCCCTGCTGCGGGGCAACCCTGGCACTTCACCCGCCGGATCAGTGGGCGATGGCCCGGCGAGCTTCCGAGGCGAACTGGCCAGTTGGGAACTCGTCGAGGTAGCGCCGGTACTCCCGGTCGGCCTCCACGCTGGCGCGCCCCTTGGCGAAGCAGCGGGCGCGGACGATGCGCGCCCGCTCCCGGCCGCCCTGGTCCTCGCCGGTCTCCAGCATCTCCTCCAGCCCGAGCAGGAAGCCGCGGCAGTCGCCGCTCTCCAGCGAGCCCTCGGCCCGGCGCAGGTACGACTCCTCGACCGAAATGCTCTGCAACGGCGGGGGCTTGGGTTTGTCGGGCGCCAGCACCGGAACCGGCTCGGGCAGCGGGACAGGCACCGGCGCGGGCGTGGGAGCGACCGGCGCCAAGGGAGCCACGGCGATGGCCGGCGCCTTGGAAGCCGGGCGAGGCTCGGCAGGCTTGGCGGCCTGCGTCCGGACCGGCGGCGGAGGAAGCGGCAGGCCGAAATCCTCGTAGAGGGATTGAGAGGCGGCCGGGAGATCGCCCAGCCGCGAAGCCTTGGTCGCGCGGTCGATGACCAGCCGCTCTCCAGCCCCGACGCTCTGCGACCCACCACCCGGCAGGCTCACTTCCACCCTGCCCTCGGCGACCCCCACCTCGACCTCGCGCTCGCCCGTGGCGACGCTGAAGACCGTGCCGACCACGCGCACCGTGGCGCCGTCGGCCTCCACCTTGAAGGCCCTTCGGCCGGCGTCGTGGCTGGCCTGTACCGAGATCCGGCCGCGCTGGAGCGAGAGAGCGATCTCCTCGGGGCTGCTCACCTTGAGCAGGACCGACGAGGCGGCGGCGAGGCGCATCTGGCTCTTCTCGGGCAGCCGCACCACCGCCCGGCCGGCTTCGGGCGTGACGATCGACGCCCCGGGCCCGACCGACTGGCCGGCCGCCAGCGGCGCCTCGGCGGCGCCGGAGGCGATGCGCGCCTGCTGCGACAGCTCGACCACCGCCTGGGGAGCGAAGGGGATCTCCTCCCGGGCCGCGACCTTGGGGGCGACCGGCGAGGGAGCCGGGCGCGACAGCGCCACGAAGGCGATGGCGATTGCCGCCGCCCCCAGCGAGGTGGCCCAGGCCAGCTGCATAAAGCGCGGGCGGTCGAGCCTGGCCAGCTTGCGCTCGGCGGCGGTGCGGACCAGGTCGTCGGCCTTGCGCCAATCGACCTTCGGAGGCTGGCCGGCGGCGGCGGCGAGCACCGAGCGCGTCGCCCGGACCGCGTCGAGCTCGGCGCAGCAGCTGGCGCAGCCGGCCAGATGGGCCTCCAGCGCGGCGCGCGCCGGGGCGTCGACTTCTCCCGAGGCGTAGGCCCACAGGCCCTGTCTCTCAGCGCAGGCCATGGGCGCCTCCCTTGGCGATCAGCTTCTTCATCGCGTCGTTGAACTCCAGCCGTGCATGGTGCAGGCGGGACCGGACGGTATTCGGCGAGGTCCCGACCGCCTGGGCGATCTCCTCGGGACCCATCCCGCAAAGCTCGTGGTAGACGAAGACGATCCGCTTCTTGGCGGTCAGCCCTTCCAGCGCCAGCTCGACCAGCTTGGCGGCCTCGCGCCGGGCCGCCTCGGCCTCGGGATCGCCGCCGATGGCCGGTCCGTCGGGCGGCTCGGCCATCGAGTCCTCGGGGCGGCGGCGCTTCCAGCGAAGGTGCATCAGCGCCACGTTGGAGCACACCCGGTAGAGGAAGGTGCGGAAGCGGGCCTCGCCGCGGAAGGACTTGGCCGCGGTCAACAGCCGCAGGTAGGTCTCCTGCAGCAGGTCCTCGATGTCGGTGCGCCGGCCGACCAGGTGGCGCAGGGTGCGGGCGGCCTCGTCGCGGGTGAGGCGGTAAAGCTGGTCGAAGGCCGCCAGGTCGTCCTGGCGGATGCGCTCGACGAGCGCCAGCAGGCGCGCCTCGTCGTCGGGAAGGGCGGCCTTGGCTGGCTGGGCGCCCACCGGTGCGACGATCGTCAGCGACACGCGCTCGCCTCCTCCGACCTTGGCCCCGGCCGATTGCCGAGGGCGAGGGTCGCACTCTAGCGCGACAGTTGGCAGCGGGCGATATGCGACTGCGACCATTTTCGGACCCGACGTCTCAGTGGACAGCTGCTCCTGTGGGGGTTGGTTCCCGCTCGCCCCAAAAACGATCAAATGGGCTGCTGATCGATTGTCCCCTTGCGTCATCGGGCCCTGGGGCCCTGGCCCTCAGGCCATTCGAGCGCTCAGCCGGCGATCCGGCCTGCGGCCTGAAAAGCGTGCACGGCGATCAAAGGAGGCCGCGCGGCGCTGGCGCGCGGCGCGTGATCGCTTGTCGGCGACTTGGCAACCAAGCGGGCAATCGGCTGATGACGAGCCGCTCCCACTCACCGAAAGGTCCCGACCATGAATCGCCTCCGCCTGCTGCTCCTCGCCGCCAGCGCCGCCCTCTCCCTCGCCGGCTGCCGCATCGAAAACAACTACGGATGTGGCAGCGGCAACTGCGGCGGCGGCACCTCCTGCAGCAAGACCGCCCAGTGCGACAAGACCTGCACCTGCCAGAGTGGCAGCTGTACCCAGCCCAAGACCTCCTGCAGCAAGAGCGGGGACTGCGGCATTGGCGAGTCCTGCCTCCACACGGTCTGCCACGCCACCTGCCAGCAGAACGGCGACTGCCACGAAAGCGAGTACTGCGTGCAGGGCGCCTGCCGCGAGCTGCCCGCCGACGCCAAGAGCTGCAGCGACAGCTCGGCCTGCGGCCGCGGCGAGATGTGCATCAACGGCTACTGCTCCACCCTCTGCGCCAAGGACACCGACTGCGGGACGGGCAAGGTCTGCCAGGACATGTTCTGCGCTCCGGCCCCGGCTCCCGCGCCCAGCGACGCCGGCACCGCCGCCCCCGACGCCGGCGCGCCGAGCAGCGGCCCCTGCCACTTCAGCAGCGACTGCGGCAACAGCGCGCTGTGCGTCAACGGCGCCTGCCACCTGACCTGCAGCAGCGACGCCGAGTGCCCGGCCGCCGAGCAGTGCCAGTCCGGCCTGTGCCAAGCCCGCCCCACCGCTCAGTGCACCACCGGCGCCGACTGCACCGCCGGCAGCGACTGCGTCGACGCCAAGTGCCGCGCCCGCTGCACCGCCATCGCCCAGTGCAAGTCGAGCGAGGTCTGCAAGGTCGGCTACTGCTTCGAGGGCAGCGGCGCCTCCTGCGCCACCAACTGCGACTGCCCCACCGGCGAGCGCTGCCTGAACGGCTCCTGCCAGCCGTAACCGCAGGCAATCCCTGAAGAGCGAGGGCCCCGAGACGAGGTCGCCTCGGGGCCCTTTCATCTGATCAGACTGATCGGCTACTCCCTGCCCATCCTGTGCGCCAGCGCGTGGCCGATGTAGTTGGCCACGTCGGAGGCCTTGGTGCCGGTGCCGAAGCCGGCGTCGAAGCCCAGCTCCAGCGCCAGCTTGTGGTCCACCCGCGGTCCGCCCAGCAGCAGCAAGGTCTTGCCGTGGATGCCGGCGGCCTTGGCCTTGTCGATGAACTCGCGGGCGTTCTCCTTGTGCACGTCGCGCTGGGTCACCACCTGCGAGACCAGGATGGCGTCGGCGTTGCCGGCCTTAGCCTTGGCGATCAGCTCGTCGTTGGGCACCTGGGCCCCGAGGTTGTGGGCCTCGAACAAGGGATAGCGCTCCAGCCCGTAGTCGCCGGCGAAGCCCTTCATGTTCATGATCGCGTCGATGCCCACGGTGTGGCTGTCGGTCCCGGTGCAGGCGCCGTAGACCACCACCTTGCGCCCGATGGTCTTCTCGATCCAGGCGTTGAGGGCGTCGAAGCCCATCTTCTTGACCACCACCTCGGGGACGTCGATCTCGTTGTAGTCGAGGTAGCTGCCGGTGTGGCCGTAGACCACGAAGAAGGTGTAGTTCTCGGCGGCCGGCTCCATGGTGGCCACCTTGGCCTCGGCGAAGCCCCACTTCTTCACGAACAGGCGCGCCGCCTCCTTGGCCTTCTCCGACGGCGGCACCGGCAGCACGAACGCCAGCTGCACCGCGCCGTCGTCCAGCCGGTCGCCGTAGGGGCGGATGACCTTTTTCACCTTCTCCGCGGTCTTGGCATCCATCGGAGCCCTCGACGAGAAGTAGCCGTGTTTCCTAGGGATTGGCGGCGGGAGCGGCCGGAGCCGGGGCAGCCGGGGCAGCCGGAGCAGCGGGAGCGGCGCTGACCTGCGAGGTGCGCACGCCCACCGGCGCCGCGCTGGTCTCGACCACCAGGCTGTCGACGATGCCCTGGCAAGCGTTGGCCATGGTCGCCCGCTGGGTGCCCGAGCTGCAGGTGGCCACCGCCTGGACTCCGTTGCGGCAGATCACCTTGCCGACCACCTGGCGATCCGACGGGCCCGGGGGCGAGGCCGGCACCACCGCCATGAAGGTGACGCGCTCGGGGGCGGAGGGATCGGCGGCGATCTCTGGAGTCACCTTTCCCAGCTCCTTCACCGCGTCCTCGGCGGCGCGGCGGGCGAAATCGGCGCAGGCGCCCTCGGCGGCCAGCACCGAGGAGGCGGAGAGGCTGACCTTGGTGAAGTTGTCAGGGGCGAAGTAGGTGGCGCGATCGCCCTTCACCGAGGAGGCGTACCAGTCGGCGGGGAGGTCGATCTTGGCCAGCGACTCCCCTCCACCGGACAGGCGGGCGTCGGACTTGACCTGGACCGTCCGCGCGGTGGCGCAGGCGCACAGCGAGGTGAGGATGACGAGGCTGAGCTTCTTCATGTGTGCTCCCGGGCGTTTCGAGCCCTGGCTGTTCCGCCTCAGAGATGAGGCGGAGGGTTTTCCCCTCGGTTCAGAGCTGCTTTCCCTCGAGGACCTCGAGGAAGGGGTTGAAGTAGTTGGGGCCGCGCTCCAGCACGCCGTCCAGCCCCTTGCCGCCGGTCTCGGTGCGGGCGATGTCCCCGAAGCGCGCCTTGCCGATGGCCCCCATCAGCCCGATGCGGTCCACCTCTTCCAGCAGCGACAGCGCCTCGTCGAACACCTGGCGCGCCCGGGCGGCGATCTTGCCGTTGGGGTTGAGGGTGAACTCCTGGTCGATGCCGTCGAAGGCCCGGTAGACGTAGTCGGCGCCCTTCAAGGCCACGTAGCGGTCCATCATCAGCGGGGTGTGCATAGCCTCGGTCATCATCCCCAGCAGCTGGATGCCCTGGCCGGTCCAGCGGGCGACGATGTCGGCCATCAGGTCGTAGGCGTGGGAGAAGAAGATGTCGCCCGACTTGTGCTTGGTGGGCGGCATGTACTTGAGCGGCGCGTCGGGGAAGCAGCGGCGCACCAGCATCGCCATCGCCAGCTCGTAGAGGAAGGTCTGCGGCTTGTGGGGGTCGATCTCGTAGCTGTGCCCCAGCCCCAGCTGCCAGTCGGCCAGCCCGGCGCGCTTGGCGAAGGACTCGTTGATGAACTGGCTGGCGAGCACGGTGTGCCCGGCCTCGAAGGCGTCGGCGGTGGTGATGTAGTTGTCCTCGCCGGTGTTGATCACGATCCCGGTGTAGGCGCAGATCCGGCGCGAGAAGTACTGGTCGATGAAGGTCCGCCGCATATTGATGTCGCGGAACAGGATCCCGTACATCGCATCGTTGAGCAGCATGTCCAGCCGCTCCCAGGCCGCGGCGATGGCGATCTCCGACATGCACAGGCCCGACGAGTAGTTGGTCAAGTGGATGTAGCGCCTGAGCTTTTTCGACTCGTCGTCCAGGGCCTCGCGCATGATGCGGAAGTTCTCCTGGGTGGCGTAGGTGCCTCCGTAGCCCTCGGTGGTGGCGCCGTGGGGCAGGTAGTCGAGCAGCGACTGAGCGGTGGAGCGGATGACGGCGATGATGTCGGCGCCGGACTGGGCCGCGGCCCGCGCCTGCTCCACGTCGTCGTAGATGTTGCCGGTGGCCACGATCACGTACTTGTGCGGCCTGGGCGAGGTGCCGAGCTCCTTCTTGAGCGCCTCGCGCTTCTCGACCCGGCGCTTGAGCTCGTCGCAGGCCCCGCGGGTCTCGGCGCGCATCAGGGACCGGATCTCGGCGTCCTCCTGCTCGCTGGGGGCGGTCAGCTTCTCCAGGGGCAGCGAGGCGAGCTTCTCCACCGCCGCCGCCGGGCTGGTGGCGCCCATCTTGAGCGCCCGCCCGAGCCACCAGGCGGCGCCGCGGTCCAGGACCTTGGCGGAGTGGAGCCGGTCGACCAGGGTGTTGACCAGCGGCACCCCGCGCGGCCCGGCGCCAGTGATGCCGTACAGCCGCAAGACCGTGCGCTCGATGGAGACGGTGGTGTGGCGCCCGATGAAGCCCAACACCGGCTCGGTGACGCGCGCCGCCAGCTCGCGGGCGCGGGCAACCTGGGCGTCGTCGACGAACAGAGAGGCCATGGCTTCCACCAAGGGTGCTGCCTCGCCGCTCTGTCGAGGGGAGGCGCTGGGGATGAGGGCCAACCCGAGCGGCCCTGCGCGGTGCCGGCAAGCTGGCAGGCAGGCGCCGTCGGAGGCGGACGAAAATAGGCCGCTCCCGCTCTCGGGCGCAAGTAAGCTGCTGCTCGTGCGTAGCAGGGAGCGCGGGCGACTCGCCCGCCGTCAGCGAGGAGAAAGCGATGCACCACCACTGGCTGATCAGCTGGCTGATTCTCTCGGTGTCGGTCTACATCGCCGCGGCGGTGATCCCCGGCATCAAGCTCAAGGGCTTCGCCGGGGCGATCCTGGTCTCGGCCCTGTTCGGCATCCTGCAGTTTTTCCTGGGGAAACTGCTCTTCGTCACCCTGGGGATCGCCACCCTCGGGCTGGGGTTCCTCTTCGCCTTCCTCACCCGCTGGGTCGTCAGCACGCTGCTGCTCAAGCTGACCGATCTGATGAGCGACAGCCTGGAGATCAAAGGTCTGGCGCCCGCCTTCTGGGCCGCCGGGCTGATGAGCCTGCTCGGCTCGGTGGGCGAGTACCTCTACCACCACTCAGCGTTCTAGGGATTTCCCAGCAGTTCCCCGCGATTGCCAGCACCGGTCACCCCGAGCGGCGCAATCGACGAAGTCGATCGCTGAGTCGAGGAGGCCTCGACTCCGCCTGCCCTGAGCCCGTCGAAGGGCTCGGGCTGAGCGGAGGGTGCAGCGGAGCTCGATCAGCTCGCTAAGCCCGCGGCGACAGCTTGAGCAGCGGCAGGCCCTTGAAGTCGGAAACCCCGAACTCGACCAGGAACCGGCGCACCAGCTGCCGCTTGACCTTCTCGCAGGTCGCCTTCGACGGACAGGGAACCCTGGCTCCGGCCATCGCCCCGTGGCCACCCGCCGAGCCGCCTAGATCCTCGCAGATCTGCCGGATGAGCCGGCCGGCGTTCATCCTCTTGTCATTGGTGCGAATGGAGAGGAACAGGTTCTTCTGGTAGCTGCCGTAGGCCAGCGACCACTTCATCCCCTCCAGCGACAGCATCCGCTCGGCGACCTCGGCCACCATGTCCGGCGAGTAGATCTCGCCCAGGTCCACCTCCACCGCCGTCTGGTGCACCTTGGCCCGCTCGATGGCCGCGTTGTAGAGCTGGAAGTAGCGCGCCGGCAGCGAGGGGTGCTCGATGTTCGACAGCACCTGCTTGTCGACCTTGGGCAGCAGGAACAGGTAGCTGTCGACGTCGATCTGGTAGGTCTGCCGGCCCAGGTCGCGGGTGTCGGCCTTGATCCCATAGAAGAGGGCGGTGGCCACCTCGGGGGTCAGGGTGCTGCGGGCCTCGCGCAGGTACTCGACCAGGATCGAGCAGGTGGCCCCGTAGCCGTGGCCGACGTCGGCGTAGGCCACGTGGCCGCTCTCCTCGCGCGGCGGGTGGTGGTCGATGACCACGTCCGGCCAATAGCTGGGCGGCAGGCTGTGATTGCAGACCGACGGCTGGGTGTCCACCAGGGCGATGAGGTCGTAGTCCTCGAAGACCACCCGCGACACCGGCACCACCGGCAGGCGCAGCTCGCGGATCATCGCCGTGTTCTCGGCGCGGCCGACGATGCCCCCGTAGGCGATGCGGCACTCCACCCCGCCCTCGACGTGGAGCAGGTGGGCCAGCGCCACCGCCGCCGCCAGGGCGTCGGGGTCCGGATTGTCGTGGGTGAGGATCAGCCCCTTGCGGTGGTGCCGCGCCAGATGGCGCAGCCGGGCGAGCCGCTCGCGCACCGGCAGGTTGGAGACCAGACCTGGGTGAGGCTCGGGCTCCTTCGGCTCCTTGAGGTCGAGCGAGCCGCCGAGGCCGCGCTTGCGTTGGCCACCTGCGTCCAATCCAGCCTCCGCCCGCGCCTCCAGGCCCGAGGAAACGGGCGCTCCGACGCTGCGGTAAGTCCTTCTTGCCTGCCGTGGTGACATGTCGAGTGGCAAATCCTACTTGGCCCCGCCCAGCGGCATCAATCGCCGCAACTACATGGAACGCCTGCCGGCGGCGAGTACTCCCGTTGACACCGCCCCGCAAGCAACAAAAGGGATGAGGGCGCTCGGGCTCAACCCCCCCGGGGAGAGCGAGCGTTGGCGCCTGCTCCCGCCTTGCCCTTGGACGAGCCGGCGAGCGAGCGCAATTTCTCCAGGTGTTTCTTGTAGTTAGCCGGCTCCGGCGTCTCCAGCACGCCGACGCAGTGCTCGAACGCCGGGTCCCCCATGATCCGGGCAAACGCCTGGATGCCCAGGGTGCCTTCGCCGATCTCGTCGTGGCGATCGACCCGGCAGCCCAGCGGCTTCTTGCAGTCGTTGAGATGCAGGGCCTTGACCCGCTTCAAGCCCAGGGCGCTGTCGAGCTCGGCGATGGTCTTCCGGTAGCCCTCGTCGGTGCCGAGGTCGTAGCCGGCGGCGTAGAGGTGGCAGGTGTCCAGGCAGATGCCGACCCGGCTGGCGTGCTTGGTCTTGTCCAGGATCTGGGCCAGCTGCTCGAAGCGGTGGCCGATGCTGGTGCCCTGCCCGGCGGTGACCTCGAGCAGCACCTCGGTCTTGGCGCCCTTGGCGGCGGCGAAGCACTCGTCCAGGCCGCGGGCGATGAGGCCGATGCCGGTGGCCAGGTCGGCGTGGGCGCCGGGGTGGACCACCAGGTGGGGAATTCCCAGGGCCTGGCAGCGCATCAGCTCGTCGGTGAAGCCGGCCAGCGACTTCTGGCGCATCGCCGGGTCGTCGGAGCCCAGGTTCACCAGGTAGCTGCAGTGGGCGATGACCTTGATGCCGGTGCGCCTGGCCTCGGCGTGGAAGTTGGCCACCTCCTCGTCGCTCAGCGGCTTGGCGGCCCAGCCGCGGGCGTTCTTGGTGAAGATCTGCAGGCTCTGGGCGCTGTCGGCCTCGGCGCGCTCGAAGGCCTTGAAGGCCCCGCCGGCGATCGATTCGTGGGCTCCGAGGATCATGCGGGCTCCAAAGAGGGAAAAAGGCGCTCGCTCCAGAGCCCGAGGGCCCGGAGCCGAGGAGCGCCGGCAATGACGAGGAAAGGCGACCTAGCCGTTGGATGCCCGCGGCATCCGGATGTTCTCGGCGGGGGCGAAGAACTTGAAGGCGTTCTCCAGCGAGTTCTCCAGCGCCTCGGTCACCAGCAGCCGCAGGGTGCTGACCGGCATGCGCAGCGCCTCGTAGTAGCGCTGGCGGTCGATGGCGTGGATCACCGGCGGCAGGTAGCCGGAACGGATGAGCAGCAGGTGGCTGAGCAGCCGCGCGACCTTGCCGCTGTTGTCGGTGAAGGGGAAGGCCTGCATGAACATCCACTGCAGGGTGGCCGCCTGGTGGACCACGTGCAGCTCGCGAAACTCGGCCCCGGTGGTGTAGTCGACCAGCTTCTCCACCAGCCCGGCGATCTTGTTCGGCTGGGCGATGTCGTGGAAGTAGGTGCGGTGCAGCGGCATGTCCTTGCGGTAGACCGCCTTCTCGCGGTCCGGGATGCCGGCGCCCAGTAGCTCGTAGAGCTTCTTGATCAGGGTGACGGTGGTCTTGCCCTTCTTGTTGGCCGCCTCTTCCTGCACGAAGGCCAGCGCCGCCCGGTGGTTGCGGATCTCGGTGAAGATCGGGACCATCGAGGCATCGGCGGCGATGGCGTTGGGGTCGAGCGCCGCCAGCAGCTCGTTGCTGGAGAAGACGATCCCCTCCAGCGCGTTCTCGTGGTAGATGAGCGACAGCTCGAAGGTGTGCTGGAAGTCGGCGGCCCGGTTCTTCTCACGCCGCATCATCCGCTGCAGCTTCTCGGTGCGCTCGTCGATTGCCAATAGCCGGGTCTTCATGTCCGACCAGCTCCCGTCTTTCGCCGCACACCTCGGCCACGGCGTGCCGGTTTTTCAAGGTCGCCGGACAACCCGCCCGGCGCGTCCTTGACCCCCTAATTACCTGGAAACCCTAGCCGTTTTCAGTCTGGGGTGTCAACAGAGTTGCCGGTCGGACGCCCGTCGTCCGATAGCGGACACGCCAACAGCCCGAAAACACACCGGTTCGCGCCGGGGGAGCCCCGCGGCACGGAAGCCGGCTGGGGCCGCCGCGACCCGCTCGGCGGCCCTGGGGGTGGGTGCAGGTGGGAGCCGGCTCAGAGCTCGACCAGGAAGACCTGGCAGGCGTGGTCGAGCAGTTCCTTGCTCAGGGCGGGCGGGACGCCGCGGTAGCGGGCGGCGTCGCGGACCAGGGAGACGATGTCCCGGGGGTGGCAGGCGCGCAGGGACATGTTGCGGGGCTTGTAGTACTTCTCCAGCAGGTAGGTCACCGCCTGGTCGACGAAGGGGACGCCGTTGGCGTCGCACACCCGGCGGAAGATCTCGCGGTACTCGGGCTCGGTGGGGTTGCCGACCTCGATCTTGTACTTGATGCGCCGCAGGAAGGCCTCGTCCACCAGCTCCTTGGGGTCGAGGTTGGTGGAGAAGACGATCAGCTGATCGAAGGGGATCTCGAACTTCTTGCCGGTGTGCAGGGTGAGGTAGTCGACGCGCTTCTCCAGCGGGACGATCCAGCGGTTGAGGAGGTCGGTGGGGTGGACCTTCTGGCGGCCGAAGTCGTCGATCAGCAGCATGCCGCCGTTGGCCTTGATCTGGAACGGGGCCTCGTAGAAGCGGGCGGTGTCGCTGTAGATCAGGTCGAGGGTCTCCAGGGTCAGCTCGCCGCCGACCACCACCGCCGGGCGGCGGCAGAGCTGCCAGCGGTAGTCCATCTCGAAGGCCCGGCGCTTGCCGTCGGCGCCGCGCGGGCCCTCCAGGTTCACCGCCTGGTGGTTCAAGGGGTCGAAGACCTTGATGATCTGCCCGTCGATCTCCAGAGCGTGAGGGATGTAGGCCTCGCCGCCGAGCATGGAGCTGATCGCCTCGGCCAGCGAGGTCTTGCCGTTGCCCGGAGGGCCGTAGAGGAACAGCGAGCGGGAGCTGTTCACCGCCGGGCCCAGCCGCTCGACGATCGACTTGTCGACCACCAGGTGCGACAGGCCCATCAACAGATCTTCGCGGCTGATGACCGGGTTCTCGGCGGTCTGGGCGGTGATGATGGCGTTGTACTGCTCGATGGGCACCGGGGCCGGGCCGACGTAGGTGTTGCGGCCGATGGCGTCGCGTGCGTACTCGCGGCCCTTCTCGGTGAGGATGAACTCGACGGTGGCCCGGCCGTAGCCCTTGCCGCCGCGGAAGTCGACCTGCTTCTCGGCGGCGATGAAATCCATCACCTTCTCGACCACGTCGGTCCAGGGAAGGTGGAGCTGCTTGGCGATCTCCACGCCGGTGGCGTTGCCCCGGTAGTAGAGGTACTTGACCACGATCTCGGCGAGCATCGTCTGCCGGAGCCCGGCGTCCTCGAGCGAGGTCGGCTCCTTGGGAGCGATGTCCAGGATCTTGGGGTTCTCGAGGTTGTAGAGATTCTGCTGGATGGTCTCACTGGCCATGGGTGCTCCGGCTTCCCTCCGCGGGAGATTCAACACTAACACCAAGCATGAAAACGGCGCCGCTGGGCCTGGAAGGCACGAGGGCGGCGCCGACGGATGAAGCGCTGGCTACTGGCAGGTGAGCATGGCGGTGGCCTTGTTTCCGGTCCCCTTGTGCGTCGCGGTGACGGTGACCGTGGCGGCGGCGAGGCAGGTCACCCTGCAGGCATTGCCGCCCGAATCGCACCCTGGGTCCGTCTGGATGTTGGAGCGGTCCGAGAAAGTCCAGGTAGTGGGAATCTCCTCGGCGCACGTGCCGAAGGTCGGGCAGCTCTGGAAGGCCGCGAAGTCGACTTGATTGCCCGGCACAGCCAGCGCGTGGTCGGCAGTTGCGGTGTTCGGAGAAATCCGAACCTCGCCACCCGGAGAACCCCGAACCTCACCTCCTCCGCAGCCGGCCGCGAGGATCACGGCGGCACATACGCCCAACAGCTTTCTCAATGGATTCACCTGCTCCCTCCTCATCATCCCGGCCCATTTCGAAAACCACCTACAGGTACGTCAGCCACTCCCGGTAGCGCGGGTCCTCGCCGCGGGCGGCCTTGAAGAAGGCCTTCTGCACGCCCTTGGCCACCGGCCCGGCCGAGCCGCTGCCGACCTTGCGATTGTCCAGCTCGCGCACCGGGGTGACCTCGGCCGCGGTGCCGCACAGGAACATTTCGTCGGCCAGGTAGCAGCTGTCGCGGGTGAAGGCCTCCTCGCGCACCTTGAGGCCCATGTCCTTCATCAGCTTGATCAAGGTGGCCCGGGTGATTCCCTCGAGGATCGGCGACGACAGCGGCGGGGTGTAGACCTCGCCCTCGCGGACGATGAACACGTTCTCGCCGGTGGCCTCGGCCACCCAGCCGTGGGTGTCGAGCAGGATCGCCTCGTCGTAGCCGGCCAGCTTGGCCTCGCGCTTGGCCAGCACCGAGTTGACGTACTGCCCGGTGATCTTGCCCCGCAACAGCTGGCTGTTGACCCCCATGCGCGTGAACGAGCTGACCTTGGCCCTGATCCCCTGCTGCATCCCCTCCTCGCCCAGGTAGCTGCCCCAGTCCCAGGCCATGATCCCCACCCGCACCGGGTTGATCGCCCCCAGCCCCATCGCCCCGTCGCCCATGAAGGCCAGCGGGCGCAGGTAGCCCTGGTCCATCTTGTTGGCCCGCACCAGCGAGAGGCAGCTCTCCACCAGCTGCTCCTCGCTGTAGGGCAGCTCCATCAGCAGGATGTGCGCCGAGGCGGCGAAGCGCTTGATGTGCTCGCGCAGCCGGAACACCGCGCTGCGCCCGTCGCTGCACTGGTAGAAGCGGATTCCCTCGAAGATCCCCACCCCGTAGTGCAACCCCAGGCTCATCACGTGCACCCGGGCGTCGTCCCAGGGCACGAGCTTGCCGTCGAGCCAGATCTTGTCGGTCTTCTTGACGCCCTGGGAGGTGCTGCTGGTGTCGGCCATGGAGGGGTGCCCTGTGGTGGTTCGCTGCCGCCCCGAGGCCGGCTGACGCCAGCTGGCGCAGCGAGCACCCGAGCGGCCGGGTGGCGGGTAACGTGCACCCTTCGCGAACGAAGTGTCAAGCGGCGCTCAGAGGCCGAAATCGGCGCCTCCGGCCCCCGGCCGCCGCCGCCTTTTCCAGAGCGCCCATCCCGCCGGACATTGTCCGCAATCCCCGACCGCCCGCGTCTTGACAGCCGGCTCTGGCGCGTGGTTCCTTCGCCCCGCAAGCATCCCATTTTTCAGGGCCGAATTTCCCGTCAAGGAGAAGAGCTCATGCATCTCGCGAAGAATCTCGCGATCGGCATCGTCCTGCTCAGCGCGCTGGCGCTGGCCGGCTGCAGCAAGAACGCCAATCCCACCACCAACGACGCCGGCAGCTGCGACCCGAACACCGACCCCACCTGCGTGGTGGTCGAGTGCGCCGACGACGTCGACTGCGGCCCGGTCGCCCAGTGGCAGTGCATCGATCAGAAGTGCGTGGTCTCCTGCGCCACCAAGGCCGACTGCCTGACCCACACCGCCAAGTTTGGCGCCGGCGACCCGGCCCCGGTCCCCGGCTGCGACAGCGGCCTGGGCTGCAACTGCGACGCCCGCGCCTGCGTCCCCCAGGCCTGCACCTCTGACGACGAGTGCACCGGCCAGGTCTGCAAGAGCGGCAAGTGCGTGCCGGCCGACAACGCCCTCGACCACTGCGAGATCACTCCCGGCTACCAGGTGGCGCACCTCAACCAGCCGCTGAAGTACACCGTGGTGGCCTACAGCAAGGACGGCGCCCCGCTGCTGCTGGGGGCCAACGCCTTCACCTGGACCGCGGTGGGCACCGCCCTCGAGCAGGTCAGCGGCAGCACCTTCAAGGGCAAGACCGACACCGCCGGGGTGGCCCAGGAGTCGGTCAAGGCCGCCGCCAAGGGCGTGGAGTGCACCGCCAAGGCGATGGTCTTCGGCGACGTCCCCAACGGCGAGGTCCGGGTGGTGGTGGTCGACGAGCGCACCGGCCGGCCGGTGACCGGCGCCACCGTGGTCGTCAACAACGTCACCATCAGCGAGACCAACATCGGCGGCGTGTTCAGCAGCTCGGTCGGCTCGGGCAACATCGAGGTCGGCGTCTTCCACTCCGACTTCAGCTACGTGAGCATCCTGGGCACCACCGCGCGCGACTTCTACATCCCGCTGCGCCGCAACCCCACCGACAAGCGCGGCGGCTACAAGGGGACCTTCACCAACTTCCCCAGCAGCCAGATCGCCTTCGGCATCGCCGCCAGCTCCATCCCCGGCACCCTGACCGAGCTGCAGTTCAACGTGCTGCTGGGCGCCTCCGAGCCGGCCAGCATCCCGGTCCCCTCGGCCAGCAACCCCACCCCAGTCGACCTGCCCACCGGCATCATGCTGGGCATCAACGGCTCCAACGCCCGCACCGGCTACAAGGTCCAGGGCGAGGCCGGCGTCTGCGCCAACGAGGCCAAGACCCTGGCCGGCCTCTGCGGCACCCGAACCGCCTGGGGCCTGATGGGCCAGCTGCCGTATGACGCGGTGGGCAAGTTCATCAGCGGCGCGAGCAGCGGTCAGATGCCCTCCATGGGCTCCGTCCTCAGCACGGTGGCCCCCTACTTCAAGCGCTTCAGCAGCTCGGTGGTCCGCGACGTCGAGTTCGACCTGGTGGACCAGCTCAGCGGCGTGCCCGACTACACCAAGTTCGCCACCCGGGACATGACCGCCGACGTGGCGCTGACCGTGAAGCAGGTGGTGCAGGTCCCCGACCTCAAGCCGGGGATGGACGCGGCGATCATCCTGGCCGGGACCCTGGTGCCCGGGCGCGGGATCGTGCCGCTGGGCCTGACCGCGGCCTCGGACACCAACGACGTGATCACCGTCCCCAACGGCAAGCTGATCGGCATCGAGGACGACGGCAGCGGCAAGACCCACGACGACAGCAAGCTGCCGCTGCGACTGGCCCCCAACCACCACGGCACCGAGGGCTCGCGCTACACCGTGGCCACCCTGGCGATCAGCTCCAGCCTGACCACCCCCTCCGGCGCCTACGGGCTCTCGGGGCTGGTGACCTTCGCCGACAAGCTCCCCTACGGCGGCAACATCAGCTACGCCGATCCGTTCATGGAGGTGAAGGAGAACAACACCTACGACTACCGCGCCGGCACCTTCACCAACCCGCAGATGGCCGACGGCGCCAACTTCCAGCGGCTGGTGTTCATCAACCCCGACGACGCCCGCTGGTACATCTACTTCAACCCCGGCAGCACCTTCACCGTGCCGGTCCCGCCCAACGACATGCCCGACCGCACCTTCAGCTGCTCGGGAACCGGCCAGTGCAATCCGGCCAACCGCACCAAGGCCTCCTCGCCCGCCGCCAAGCGCTCGCCGTACATGATGCAGACCTTCAAGCTGGCCTCCGGCGCCGATCCGGCGAAGGTGCTGACCTGGGGCGAGGCCACGGTGGAGAACCTCAACGAGTACACCACCGGCCTGACGGTCTTCGGCCCGGCCTTCGACGTGGCATTCACCGAGCCGGCCAAGTGCGCCAAAGGCTGCGACGTGCCGGCGACCCAGGCCTTCAAGCTGAAGATCGCGGGTTTCAAGGTCGGCGGGGGCGGCACCTACAAGGTGGCCCTCATCGACTCCTCGAACGGCGGGGAGATGGCGACGGTGACCGCGACCGGCGACTACGAGGTCAGCGCCTCGTTCGCCTCGCCGCTGTCGGTGGGCAGCCACACCCTGGTAGCCCGCGTGCTCGACGCCCAGAGCAACCCGGTCGATCCGGCGGTCTCGACCACCGTCACCGTCAACGTGAAGTAGCCGGAAGACTCGGCTGAAGACAGGCGGCCCGCGGTCGGCATCGTGCCGGCCGCGGGCCGCTCGTTTTTTGGAGGAGCGACGGGCGCTTTCGCTACGGGATCAGGACGATCTTGCCGAACTGCGAGCGGTGCGCGAGCAGCTCGTGGGCCTTTTGCCCCTCGGAGAGCGGCAGGGTGCGATCGAGCACCGGCTTGAGCTTGCCCTGCCCGACCAGCTTGAGGATGTCGAACAGGTCGCCCTTGCTGCCCATGGTCGAGCCCAGCAGGCTGATCCGCCGCCAGAAGAGGGTGCGCAGGTCGAGCTTGGCCTCGTGGCCGGTGGTGGCCCCGCAGGTCACCAGCCGTCCGCCGACCTTGAGGGCGGCGACGCTCTTCTCGAAGGTGCGGGCGCCGGTGTGCTCGAACACCACGTCCACCAAACGCCGCGAGGTGAGCTTCTTCACCTCGGCCAGGAAGTCCTGGCGCTCGTAATTGATGAGGTCGTCGGCGCCCAGGGCCTTGGCCTTGGCCAATTTCTCGTCGCTGCCGGCGGTGGCGATGACTCGGGCCCCGAGCAGCTTGGCGATCTGGACCGCGGCGCTTCCCACCCCGCTGCCGGCGGCGTGGACCAGGACGGTCTCCCCGGGCTGGAGCGCGGCACGGCGGAAGAGCATCTCCCAGGCGGTCTCGAACACCAGCGGGATGCAGGCGGCCTGCTCGAAGGAGAGCCCCTCGGGCATCGGCAGCAGGTTCTGCCGCGGCACGCAGACGTACTCCGCCCCTCCGCCGCCCACGTGCTCGCCCAGGATGTGGTAGTGCCGGCAGTAGTTGTCCCGGCCGGCCAGGCACTCCTTGCAGTGGCCGCAGGACAGCCCCGGGCTGACCACCACCTTCTCGCCCGGATCTACTCCCGTCACCCCGGCGCCCAGCTCGTCGATCTCCCCGGCGATGTCCGAGCCCAGCACGTGCGGCATCTCCAGCCCCAGCCCGGCCCAGCCCTCGCGGACCCACAGGTCGAGGTGGTTGACGGCGCAGGCCTTGACCTTGACCCGCACCTCGCCCGGCCTGGGATGGGGATCGGGCAGCTCGCCGTACTGGAGGCGCTCGACGCCCCCGTGCTCGCGGATGAACAGGGCCTTCATGGCAGCTCCGGTGGACTGCGTCGGTAGGTCGCCGCAGGGGCGGCATTCTCTATCGGCCGGCCGGCGAGCCGTCAACGCGCCCCCGGCCTCCCCGGGCGGCGAGCGGCCTCATCGGCTTTGCGCTAATGTTCCCGCCGCAACGCCCCTCACGGACCCACTCCCACGGAGAATTCATGCTTCATCGACGACTGGCGCTCGCCGCCCTGGCGACCACCCTGGCACTCACCCTGGTGCGCTGCGGCACCGCCGCCAACACCACCGCCGACAGCGGCACCAAGAAGGACAGCGGCACCACGGCCCACGACTCGGGCACGGTGATCGACGACGCAGGGACCACTCCCGACGACGCCGGTGGGAACCCCGGCGGCTGCGGCACCATCTCGGCGCTGCGCACGGACTCCACCTGCCTGAACACCAACGTCACGATCAGCGGCGCGGTGGTGCTGGGCAGCCGGCTGAGCTCGACCACCAAGGCCGAGATGTTCATCCAGGATCCGGCCGGCGGGCCCAACAGCGGCATCATGGTCTTCTTCCCGCTGACCGCCGCCGGCGGAACGGCCCTTGCTCGCGGCGATGTGGTGAGCGTCGTCGGCACCCTGACCCAGTACAACAACGATCTGGAGATCGGCGGGGCCACCATGACCATCTCGGTGACCAGCAGCGGCGCGACCCTGCCGGCTCCGGTGACTGTTTCCAACGGCGCCGAGCTCGCCCCGGCCTCCACCGCCCACGACGACGCCATCGCCCAGCGGGTGCAGCTGACCGGAACCAGCTCCGTGATCGATCCCGCCCCCGCGGAGCTGGCGCGCTGGGGCAAGGTGGACGGCGGCTACGCGATCAAGGGCTACAACGGCGTCAAGATCGACAACGGCGTGCTGGTGGTCGACACCTACACTTATAAGGATGGCACCTGCCCGCTCGAGCCCACCGACGGCGGGGCGGCCCTGGTCACCTCCTTCAACAACCTGACTGGCGTCTGGGGCTGGGCCAAGGACACCAGCACCGACGCCGGCACCTACTACCGGGTGATCGAGCCGATGAACTGCGGTGAAATGCAGGGCCAGTAGGCCAAATCCCAAGCAATTTCGCCGATCAAGCAGGGCGCCTCTCTCCGGAGGGGCGCCCTTTTCTCATCCGGAGCGGGCCGCACTCTGGAAGCTCCGGCAGAATACGGGATAGCATTCCCTCGCTTGGCGCGCCTGAGCGAGCATTGAGCGAGCCGGTGGCGCTGCAATCCCTTCCCAGACCGAGAGGCAACCATGCACAGGCTGTTGATCCTCGCCGCACTGGTCCCCGGGCTCGCCCTGGCCCAGGTTCCGCAGAAGCTGGGCTACCAGGGCCGGCTGCTCAAGGCCGACGGCGCTGCCGAGTCCGGCTCGCCGACCTTCACCTTCGCCATCTTCGACGCCGCGAACGCCGGCAATTCCAGGTGGAGCGAGCAGCAGACGCTCGCCCTCTCCGACGGCTACTACGCCACCTTCCTGGGCTCGGTGACCGCGCTGCCCGCCAACCTGTTCGACGGCGCGGATCGTTGGCTGGAGATCTCGGTCAACGGCACCGCGCTCTCCCCGCGCCAGCCGATCGCCACCGTCCCCTACGCCTTGACCTGCCAGAACCTCTCCGGCGGGACGGTGAGCGCCTCGAGCATCAGCGCCTCGACCCTCGTCGTCGGCGGCGGCAACGCCGTGAGCCTGGGCGCGACCGGGATCAGCATCAACGGCACCTCGATCATCGACTCCACCGGCAAGGTGGCCGGCACGGTCGGCTCGGTCGGCGCCACCGCCCCGCTGTCGAGCAGCGGCGGGACGACTCCCACCCTCTCCATCGCCCAGGCCGGCGCTTCCGGCGACGGCTATCTCTCCTCGGCCGACTGGGCCGCCTTCAACGGCAAGGTGGGCGCGGTCACCGCGACCGCCCCGCTGGCCAGCAGCGGCGGGACCAGCCCCGCCCTCTCCATCGCCAAGGCCAACGGCAGCAGCGACGGCTACCTGTCGTTCGCCGACTGGAACGCCTTCAGCAACAAGGCCCCGGGCAGCGGCAGCGCCAGCTACATCCAGAACCAGAGCGCGGCGGCGCAGGCTGCCTCGTTCAGCATCGACGGCAGCGGCAGCCTGGGCTCGCTGGCGATCTCCACGCCCGGCGCCCAGGCCCGGCTGGCCGCCACCGGCGCCCCCGCCTGGACCGGCTCGGGGCTGGTCAGCTTCCTCTCCAGCACCCCGACCACCCTCCAGGGCGACGCCAACACCAAATTCCTGGTCGAGATCGCCGTCGGCGACATCCTCGTGGTCAATGGCGACACCCGCCTGGCGATGGCGGTCACCGCCAGCGCGGTGACGGTGGACCTCGCCATGACCGGGACCGGCTTCGTCAACAAGAGCTACACCGTCCAGAAGCCGGTGGCGCAGGTCTTCCGGAGCGGCAGCACCACGCCGGCCTTGACCGTCAACGCCCTGGGCAACGTCGGCATCGGCACCAGCGTCCCCAACGCCGCGCTGGCCGTCAACGGAACCGTCGCCGCCAGCGCCGACCTCTCGTCCTACGGGGCCTCCACCTCGCTGGTCATCAACGTCCGGGCCATCCTCACCAAGGCCGCCGCCAACGGCTTCTGCCCGACGGGCAGCACGGCCATCTACACGCCGCGCTCCTACCTGTACAAGACCGGCGATCAGATCTGCGCCGCCAACGCCCAGCCGGCGCGGACCTGCGCCGGGGTGAAGTTCGTCTACGTCACCGCCGCCAACGGCAACGGTGCCTATCCGACCAACGACCAGCCTTGCACCGCCTCGCTCGGCGTGGCGTGGCCGTGGGGCTGGGACTACCCCGCCCCGGACACCCTGGACAGCGAGTGGAGCCACGGGGACACGTTCGTGGTCTGCTGCAAGTAGCGCCGCCGGTTAGGAATCAGCTCGCCCGCCCGGCGCTTGCCGCCGGGCGGGCTTTCCTTTTCCTGGCGCCAGCCCGAAGAACGCCACCCCAGCCGCCTGAACCGGGCAGCGGCGAGCCATCGCCAGCTCGTGCAGCGATCCGGGATGACGCACCCCGCCTTGGCCTGCCGACAACTCGCCCCGCGGGACCGGCCCGGGCGCATTCCAGGGGCGCCAGGCCACGGTCCACCGCTGGACGATAGAGCCGGCGAAGGGCCGCACCCTGCGGAAAGCATTTCGGATTTCCCGCTTGCCGGCGGGTGCGCCCTCTGTTAGAAGGTGCGCCTTTCGCCGGCCGAGGTATCGAGGAGAGTCCGCTCATCGGCTCCTTTGCCGGCAGCGGGCTCTTCGGCTTCGCGGGCCCAAATTGACGGGCGTGCGCAGTCGTCGCGGCACCGAGAGCGCGCGAGGAGACGACAGTGGCTCTTCCCATTCTGGCGGTGATCGAATCGCAGGGCCTGGCGCGCCAGGTGCTCGAGGCGGTGCTCGCCCAGCAGGCGGCCCCCGGGGCCGGCGGCAGCCTCACCAGCATGCTGCCGATGCTGCTGATGATGTTCGCGGTCTTCTACTTCCTGCTCATTCGCCCGCAGCAGAAGCAGGCCAAGGAGCACAAGACGATGCTGGCCGCGCTCAAGAAGGGCGACCCGGTGGTCACCCAGGGCGGCATCATCGGGCGGGTCCACGCTGTTTCAGAGAAGTTCATCGTGATCGAGGCCGCCCGCGACGTGCGCCTGCGGGTGCTGCCCAACACCATCGCCGCCAAGGCGCCCGAGGGGCTCATGGAAGAGGGCGAGCCCAAGACCGCCGAGGCGAAGAGCGAGAAGACTTAAAGGGAAAGCAGCAATCGGCAGGGCCCCGCGCCGTTGAGCGCGGGGGAAGGATTGACCGGACCTTCGCAGCGCCGCTTCGGCGAGCGTTCAGGCGAGGGCCGAGTTGGCGGGCCGATAGAAGAGGCTTCGCAACGCAAGGGAGCACGAATGGATCGCGCGTTCTACTGGAAGGTGGGCATGCTCGCCGCCTTCGCCCTGTTCGCGGTTTGGCTGCTGGTGCCGACCTACTACTACTTCCAGCTTCCGGCCGACGAGCGCAACCAGCCGGAGAAGCTGGAGGCGCAGCTGCCGAAGTGGGCCCCGTCCGCCAAGACCCGCCTCAACCTCGGCCTCGACCTGCAGGGCGGCATCCACCTGGTGATGGGCGTGGACGTCAACACCGCCCTCAAGGCCAAGGTCTCGCGCCGGGCCGACCAGCTGGTGGCCTGGGCCAGGGAGAAGGGCTTCAACGACGTCAACGCCCAGGGCGAGGGGATGAAGGTGCTGATCACCGGCCCCAATCGCGCCGACCTGGACAAGTTCGAGAAGCAGGCCCTCGACTACTGGCAGGACATGGCCGCCGCCGGCTCGGATGAGAAGGGCCTGTCGCTGGCCTTCCAGGACCAGTTCATCCGCCGCATCAAGGAGGACGCGGTGGACCAGGCGCTCAAGGTCATCTCCAACCGCGTCAACCGCTGGGGCGTGACCGAGCCGATCATCGCCAAGCGCGGCGACAACGCGATCCTGGTCCAGCTGCCCGGCTTCAAGGACCCGGCCAAGGCCAAGGAGCTCTTGGGCAAGACCGCCCAGCTCGAGTTCAAGATCGTCGACGACGAGAATCCCTACTTCCGCGACCTGTACAGCGCTCTGAAGGCCGCGCCCCCGGCCGACGGCAAGTTCGAGACCGTCACCGGCGACAACGGCCGCACCAGCGAGCAGCTGGTGATCGGCACCACCAAGGTCGGGCTCGAGTTCGAGCACGTCGAGGGCCCGGGCGGCCAGACCCTGACCCCGCCCTACCTCTTGGCGATGGGCGACAACGCCCGCAAGACCCTCGAGGACCTGGTGAAGAACGCCAGCCTCAAGGTTCCCGAGGGGCGCGAGATGGGGATGGAGTGCATCCCGGCCAAGCTGGTGAAGAACGCCTGCGACGGCTACCGCACCTTCCTGATGAAGAGCAAGACCGAGCTCACCGGCGACGCGGTGGTCGACGCCCGGGCGCTGCAGGACAACAGCCAGGGCGCCGGCGGCAAGCCCTACGTCTCGCTGCAGTTCGACAAGGCCGGGGCCCAGGACTTCGAGCGCGTCACCGGCGACAACATCAAGCGCCGGATGGCGATCGTCCTCGACCAGACCGTCAACAGCGCCCCGGTGATCCAGAGCCGGATCGGCGGCGGCAACGCCCAGATCACCCTGGGCGGCCTCAAGCCCTTCCCGGAGCTGGTCAGCGAGGCCAACGACCTGGCGCTGGTGCTCAAGGCCGGCGCCCTGCCCGCCCCGGTGACCATCGGCGAGGAGCGCACCGTGGGCGCCAGCCTCGGGCCCGAGCTGATCCGCAAGGGCGGCTACGCGGTGGCCCTGGGCCTGGCGCTGGTGGTGCTGTTCATGGCGCTCTACTACAAGACCACCGGCTGGGTGGCCAACGTGGCGCTGGTCTTCAACGCCATCATCAACCTGTCGGCGATGGCCTCGCTCAACGCCACCTTGACCCTGCCCGGCATCGCCGGCTTCGTGCTGACGCTGGGGATCGCGGTCGACGCCAACGTGCTGATCAACGAGCGCATCCGCGAGGAGCTGCGGCTGGGCAAGACGATGCGCGCGGCGCTGGAGGCCGGCTACGGCCGGGCCTTCTGGACCATCTTCGACTCCCACGTCACCACGCTGATCGCCGGCCTGGTCCTGTTGAACTACGGCACCGGCCCGGTCCGCGGCTTCGCGGTGATGCTGATCATCGGCATCGTGGCCTCGCTGTTCACCTCCATCGTCGTCACCCGGGCCATCATGGACTGGCTGGTCATCGGGCGCGGCTGGCACAAGATCTCGGTTTGATTCGGAGAACTCCATGGAGCTGATTCCGCACAACCTGAACGTCAATTTCGTCGGCTACCGGAAGTTCTTCATCGCCGGGTCGATCATCATCAACATCGCGGTGCTGCTGGCGGCCGGGATCTTAAGACTGAACTGGGGCGTGGACTTCGCCGGCGGTTCGGAGATCGAGGTCAAGTTCGAGCGCCAGGTCGCCGACGTCGCGGTGCGCGAGGCGATCGAAGCGGCGGGCTTCAAGGAGGCCACTGTCCAGCCGGTCGGGCCGCCGCAGGACAACAGCTTCCTGATCCGCGTCGGGCGCGTGGCGCTGATGACCGAAGCCGACGCGCTGAAGGCTTCCGACGCGCTCAAGGCCAAGTTCGGCGCCAACGTCAGCCTCGAGTTCAACCCCGAGTTCGGCGACAAGCTCGAGATCCGGGCGCCGGCGGGCACGGTGGTGGACGACGCCGGGCTGCGGCAGGCGCTGGAATCGACCGGGCTGCGGCTGCAGGAAGTGCGGCAGGTCCCGGGCGGCTACACCGTGATCACCAGCGGCATCGCCGACAAGGTGAGGGCGGCGCTGCAAGGGGCGGAGAAGGGCGGCAAGCTGCCCAGCGCCGAGCTGCGCCGGGTCGAGTTCGTCGGTCCGCAGGTCGGCAAGCAGCTGCGCAACAAGGGAATCCTGGCGGTGGTCTACGCCGCGATCGCGATTCTGGTGTACATCGCCTTCCGGTTCGACACCCGCTTCGCCCCCGGCGCGGTGATCGCCATGTTCCACGACATCATCGTGGTGCTGGGCTACTTCGTGGTCAGCAGACGCGAGTTCAACCTGACCTCGGTGGCGGTGTTGCTGACCATCGTCGGCTACTCGGTCAACGACACCATCGTCATCTACGACCGAATCCGCGAGAACATGGGGAAGATGAAGGGGATGTCGCTGCCCCAGCTGATCAACGTCTCGCTGAACGAGACCTTGGCCCGCACCATCCTCACCAGCTTCGCCACCGCGCTGTCGCTGGTGGGCCTGCTGATCTTCGGCGTCGGCCAGATCTGGGACTTCGCCGCGGCGATGCTGCTGGGCATCGTCACCGGCACCTACTCCTCGATCTACATCGCCAGCCCGGTGACCATCTGGCTGGAGGAGATGACCGGCAAGCAGGGTGCGGCCTCGGCCTCGGTCTCCAAGCCGGCGGCCAGCAAGGCCGGCTGAGCCAACTCAGCAGCTGAAATTTGAAGCGCCGCGGCCTTCACTGGTCGCGGCGCTTCTGTTTTTGGTGTGCGCCACGCGCTTTTCCCCTCACCCCCAACCCCCTCTCCGTCGCTACGCTACGCTTCGCTTCCGGAGCAGGGGGCGCGCTCGGCGGAATTTCGAGACGAAGTGCCTAGGACGAATCGAACCGCGCTCGCCGCGAAGAAGTCATCCCCCTACTCCTGAGGGCGCGAGCCCGAAGGAGACGGGGACCGAGGGGGTGAGGGTGCCGAGCGCGTCTCCGTCTCTCTAGGCGGCGCTTCTGTTTTTGGCGTGCGCCACGCGCTTTTCCCCTCACCCCCAACCCCCTCTCCGTCGCTACGCTACGCTTCGCTTCCGGAGCAGGGGGCGCGCTCGGCGGCATTTCGGGACGAAGTGCCTAGGACGAATCGAACCGCGCTCGCCGCGAAGAAGTCATCCCCCTACGCCTGAGGGCGCGAGCCGAAGGAGAGGGGGACCGAGGGGGTGAGGGTGCCGAGCGCGTCTCCGTCTCTCTAGGCGGCGCTTCTGTTTTTGGTGTGCGCCACGCGCTTTTCCCCTCACCCCCAACCCCCTCTCCGTCGCTACGCTGCGCTTCGCTTCCGGAGCAGGGGGCGCGCTCGGCGGAATTTCGGGACGAAGTGCCTAGAACGAATCGAACCGCGCTCGCCGCGAAGAAGTCATCCGCCTGCTCCTGAGGGCGCGAGCCCGAAGGAGAGGGGAACCGAGGGGGTGAGGGTGCCGCGCGCAGCGCCCTAGAAAGAAAATGCCTCGTCGAGAGCCACATCCAGCTCGACATCGCTCTCGGCCTGGGCCAAAGCCCCGGCGGCGCTGGCGGCGGCGCCCTCCGGCTCGGAATCGAAGGGCAGATCCGAGCACTGCATCAGCAGCACCGCGTTGAGCTGCCGCAGCCGCGACACCATCTGCTGGGCCACGGTATCGACGATGCGGTAGGCGAAGCGGTTGCCGGCGTTGAACAGCCATTCGAAGCCGTCGCGATCCAGCCGCCACAGGCGGACCGGGGTCTTGGCCACGCCGTCGGCCGAGCGCGGACCGCCGTCCACCGAAGAAACCAGCCCCAGCAGGCTTCCCGCGCCCAGTTTGGCGATGACCTGGCCGCCGCGATCGAGCTCCAGCGAGCCTTCGACCAGCAGATAGATGCCGTCGCCGCGCTCTCCCTGGCGGAAGAGGACAGTTCCGGCGGGGAAGGACTTCTCGCGGAACTTCTGCGACAGCGCCAGCAGCACCGTGGCCGGCATTCCCTCGAAGTGCGGCAGCGCCTTGAAGTCCTCGGGGGCGATCTTGGCGCCGTCGGAGAAGAGATCGCCGGCCGTGGCGACCAGATCCTGGCCGGCCGAGGGGGCGATGCGCGAAGAGAGCAGCCGCAAGCGGCGGGCGCCGTCGGTGGCCAGCCAGCGCAGCATCTTGAACGCCGCCGGATGGAAGCGCTCGCGCATCACCTGGAAGTCGCCGGAGTCGATCTGATAGGCCAAACCGCCGCGGACGGCGATCGCGGTGGCCGAGCGGGGCGAATCATCGACCAGGGCCATCTCCCCGACCGTCTGACCGCCGTGGAGAGTGGCCACGCGCACGCCCTTGCCCGCCGGATTGGCCAGCTCGACGGTCACCTCGCAGCCCTCGCCCAGGATCCACATCCCTCCGGGCGCATCGCCGTGGCGGAAGAGGACCTCGCCGTCGAAGAGATGGACCTTGCGCAGCAGCCGCAGCACGTCCATGGCCTCGGTAGGAGCGATCTGGGCGAAGAGCGGAATGGAGCCGAGGAATCCGACGATGGCGTTGCCCATTTCGCCGGCCGGGGCGCCGCTCTGCTTCGTCGTGCTCAATCGTTCCTCCGCTGTCGGCGCCGCCTCGAAGGTCGCCGGTAGGAACATCCTACCTCCGGTGACCCCGAGCGGCAGTCGAGGGGCCGGGGATCGACCTCCGATCGCCCTTTCGGAAGCCGAGGGGCCATCCGAGCTCGAGCTCGCAAGGCCCAATGCGGCTCGCCCTTCGGTTCTCTCGACCGTCTGCCTGGTCGCGGAGCAAGCGAAGGCGCGGGAGCGACGTCCGCGGGGCCGCAAATCGAAGGTCCGAGAGTCATCAGCGGCGTTGGCAGGCGCGCCGAGCTCGTTGACGTTGCACGAAGGGACACCAATTCTCGCCGCGAACCATTTCAGGAGGGGTCCCACCCATGCCGCGTCATCCCAAACCGTTGCCGCCCGAGAAGCTGACGCTGGAAGAGAATCTGGCCCTCATCATCGCGCGGCTGCAGTCGTTCACGACCATCGAGCCCCTCGCCCAAACGGCGACGGAGGAGTGTCAGCAGGCGCTCGAGTTGCTCGACAAGGTGATCAGGCCCTTCATGGCGGACCCGTGCGCCGCCGAGGGCGAGCCGGTGGTGGATCTTCCCGGCCTGCAGAAGGAGCTGCGCCTCTGCTGCACGTTCCTGGAGACCATGCTCAACAAGCAGGGCCAGGCCACGAAGGTAATCGAGGTCCGCGAGCAGCGCACCGGCATCGCCTCGGTGGCGCAGGGGCTGATCGAGATCGCCCGGGAGCTGCCCGGCCCGGCGGCGCGCTATGCCGACAAGCTCGAGCCCCTGGCGCGGAACGTGAAGCGGATCGAGGATCGCGTCGCCGCGGTCGGCGACAGCGCCTTCCAGGACGAGATCGCCAATGCGGCGACCGAGCTCTGGCTCGCCATCGACACCGCCTGGGACGTCCTCGGGATCTGCCTGCGCAGGATGGGGATATTCGAAGACCCGGTCTACGTCGCGCGGCCCACCACGGAGACCCCGCTGCGTCGGCAAGTGACGACGACCTCGCCGAAAGAGTTGGAGGCCATGGCCGAGGCGCCCAAGAAGGCCGCCAAGAAGGGCAAGGTGGCCAAGAAGAAGGGCGCCGAAAGGAGCGGGACCGCCTGGCGGACCGACGACGCGGCCTCGAACGATGGGAGCAGCGCCGACGGCGAGCAGGAACTCATCGCGGCGGCGCGAGCGAAGAGCCTCCTTCACTAGTGTGGTGCTCGGACAGACGGCAGAACCGGTCAGCCCGAGTGTAGAGGCGAGCCTGCGAGCCTCGGAGACGAGGGCCCCGCGATCCGCAATCGGCATTCGAATACTGGCCTCGGGACTGCGGTCCCGAGGCCTTTTTCACGCTCAGGACCGGCGCCTCCGTTCGTCCCGAGTCCTTCGACAGGCTCAGGACAGGCAGAGTCGAAGGGTCTCCCTCGCCTCTGTTCGCCCGAGCGCCGGCCGCCGCAGGTTCCCGGGCAAACAATAGCGCCCGGATGTTCACCCCAGAACCGTTCAAGCAGCTCCGGCGTCCGGGACTGGTCAGACTCACTCGCGCGCGAGCGCGCGTCGGTTGACGCTCCGCTATCGGCGGCCAATTCTCGCCGCCTAACCTTTTCAGGAGGGGTCCCACAAATGCCGCGTAATCCCGTACCGACGCTGTTCGAGGAGCTGCCGCTGGAGGAGCAGTTGGCGATCATCATCGTGTGCCTGCAGAAGTTCGCGACCACCGAGTCCATCGCCAAGTGGGCGATCAAGGAGTGCGAGCAGGCGCGGGACGTGCACGACAAGGTGATCAAGCACTTCATCACGGACCCGGCCGCGTCTGGCCGCCAGTCGGTCGTCGAGCTTCCCGAGCTGGAGAGGGCTCTGCGCGTCCGCTGCCGGGCATTGGAAACCCTGCTCAACATCGAGGGCCTGGCCAAGAGGGTGGCCGCGGTCCATGAGCAGCACACCGGCATCGTGCCGGTGGCGCTGGGGGTGATCGAGGTCGCCCAGGAGCTGCGCGGCAAGGCGGTGGCATCCTATGCCAACGAGCTCAAGCCCATGGTGCAGAGGGTGAAGCAGGCCGAGGATCGCGTCGCCGCCGGCGGCCACCGGGCCTTCCAGGAAGAGATCGCGGCTGCGGCGACCAAGATCTGGATCGCCATCGACAACGCCTGGGACATCCTGGGGGTCTGCCTGCGCAAGGCGGGGATCTACTACGACCCGGTCTACGCCTCGCGGCCCACCGTGAAGACCCCGCTCAGGCCGCAGCTGTTGCTGGTCTCGCCGGAAGCGAAGGCGGCGAAGGCCAAGGCGCCGAAGAAGAACGCCAAGAAAGGCAAGGTGACCAAGCGGAAGGGCAGCGACAAGGGCGGGACCGCCACCGGGTCCGACCCGGCGGCCCCGGGCACTGGGAACGGCGCCACGGGGGTCCTGGCGCTGACGGCCCCGGGGAAGAACGCCGCTCAGGGGTAGAGGAAGCAGTTGTTGGTCGGGCGCGCGGCGCTACTGAGGTAGGCATCGCTGCCGGCGCCCCGACCGCAACCGGGAAGCGAACACTGGCCTCGGGACCTCGGTCCCGAGGCCTTTTTGCGCTCCCGGATTCCCTGGGCGGCGGATTGGGAGCCCGGAGCGCTCGAGGGACGCGTGGACCCGGGCGATCTCCTATCGCGTCACCACCTCGGCCCTTCCATAGCTTCGTGCGGCTCCAGCGGGCGCCGCCGCGCGCGCTGGAGTGCCTCGCTGGGCGCAGGGTCGCTCTGATCCGCGCGGTCAAGAGTCCTCTGCCGTCCTGTGCCTTGTCGACCGGTCCCCACGGCGCCTGAGCGATTCTCCCCTGGGAGCCGAGCGTCGCCTGAGCCGCGCACTGCATGGCGATCGTGGGGAAGCGCGCGCCGCTCGTGTCCTGGATGCTGTACCGCCGTCCTGAGGCCTTCTTGGCCATCCCTGATTCTCTTTCGGCCCAGATCCGAATCCGGAAATCCGGTATCGGACGCTGTACCGCGGTCCCGAGGCCTTTTGGATCATCCCGGATTGTTCTTCGGGCCAGATCCGAATCCGGAAATCCAGTATCGGACGCTGTACCGCGGTCCCGAGGCCTTTTGGATCATCCCGGATTGTTCTTCGGGCCAGATCCGAATCCTTCATTCCGATCTCGGGCCTCGGGACCGGGTCGAGCAGCACTCGAGGCTGCCGGTCCGCCTGCCGGCTGCTGGAGACCATGCTCAGCATGGAGGGCCAGGCCAAGAAGGTGGCTGGGATCCACGAGCAGCCCACCGGCATCGTGCCGGTGGCGCAGGGGCTGATGGAGATCGCCCAGGCTCTGAGCGGCAAGGCGGTGGCGAGCTATGGCGACGTGCTCAAGCCGCTGGTGCACAAGGTGAAGCAGGCCGAGGATCGCGTCGCCGCCGGCGGCCACCGGTCGTTCCAGGACGAGATCGACAGTGCGGCGACCAAGATCTGGGTGGCGATCGACAACGCCTGGGGCATCCTCGGGGTCTGCCTGCGCAAGTCGGGGAGCTACTTCGACCCGGTCTACTCCGCGCCGCCCGCGGTGAAGACCCCGCTGCGGCCGCAGCTGTCGATGCTCTCGCCGGAAGAGAAGGCGGCCAAGGCCAAGGCGACCAAGAAGTCCGCCAAGAAGGGCAAGGTCACCAAGGGCAAGACCGCCGACAACGGCAAGGTCACCAAGGGCAAGACCGCCGACAACGGCAAGGTCACCAAGGGCAAGACCGCCGACAACGGCAAGACCACCCAGGGGACCGATCCCGCGCCCTCGGCCAACGGGAACGGCGCCGACGGAGTGCAGGCGCTGACCGCCGGGGCACCGGCGAAGAGCGCCGGGCAGGCGTAGAGGCGGCGGCAGGAGGTCGGGCGGGCGGCGATGCCTTCGCGGGCAGCGCCGCCCGCGCCCGGAACCGAAATCGGGAGCCGAGTGCTGGCCTCGGGACTTCGGTCCCGGGGCCTTTTTCTTTCCAGGGGCAGGTGGACCGGCGTGCCAGGCGCCGGATCGGCTTTCTCGGATTCCTCTCCGGGCCCAGCTCCGAATCGTTCATTCCGATCACGGGCCTCGAGACCAGAGTCCCGGGCGCCCTCGAGGCACTTTGGGGTTCGGGAGCGGCGTCTGGCCGTCACGGCCCCTGGAGCTTCTTCAGCTCGGCCTCGGCCATCTCGAGCAAGAAGACTCCCTGGCTCTAAAGCTCCCTGACTCAGTCTGGCGGAGGATCAGCTCGCCCTTGGGCGCATCGTCGGTGGACTTCAATCACAACGAAGCCCCTTCACGCCCGTCCTCGCCTTATGTTGCTCGAGGACTCGTTCGATCTCGCGTTTCACCAATGCAGGCAGCGAAGCGTGGCTCCACAGCTCCCTGTTGGTCTCAAGCCACTGGAGCACTTGGGACTCGGTCAGCGAGTCCCCTGTGATGAGTTCCGAGACCGCGATCGTCGAGGTGCGCGAGAGGCCGATGCCGATCAGCGCGATCTGGGTTTGCTGGTTAACGCCGAGTTCCAGGAAGACACTGAAGAGAGGGAGCTGCTCGAGTAGGTCTTCGCGCTCGATCTCGCGGAGGTGCTGGCGAAGCACGTCGCAGTAGCAGCTCAACCCCCGGGGCGCCTCGAAGCGAGCGATCTGCTCCACGTCGTTCATCACCGTCCGGATCTCGACGGCCTCGTCAGCCGGCTTGCTCTTCCTCGTGAGGTAGTCGATCCGATCCTGAATGAGGCGAGCAAGCGGGAATCCGCGCATCCACCGCGTGACAAGCAGGGCGAGCATGAAGGCGCGCCCGCCCTCGGGGCCGAGGTTCGGGCACGCCCGTCTACAAAGCCGGCCGAAGATGTCCGCGTAGACGTTGGCGGCGTCGTTGCTGGCAGGATCAGCGGGCAGCAGTTCTTCGACGTCGCCTACGCTCTTTCGGAAGTACTTGAGTAGGTCGTCGAGCGCGAACGGGCTGATGCCGGGATTCCGGGCGATGATGTCAGGCTCGATCGCGAGACCTCCGACCGCCTCCTTCACCGCGTCCGCTAGGCCATCAAGGCTGTCCGCCTCGTATCGTCCCGCCCACGGGGCCTCAAGCAGCCCTCCGTAGCGAACGTGAATCCCTGCGAGATATGAAAACACGTACTCGAACTCGGGACGCTTCCTGGCAACATCCAGCGGAGTTCGGTCCTTAATGAACTGGACGAGCTCTGCGGGCTCGCGAAGAACGTCGTCAGTCGTGCGTCTGATCGGCTGCCGCGATCGCTCGCGCGGTGGGCCATCGGGGCCCCACAGGTCCTTCCGGTCGGGATCGATGCAGAAGATGTTGCCCTGGAATTCCTTGCCCCACCGCCCGGCGCGCCCAGCGAGGTTCCAGAAGTCCTCTGCCGACAACGGGTTGCCTCGGCCCTTCGTCGGCCCGCGCATGAAGATGTTGCGGCACGACATATTGACGCCCTCGATCAGTGTCGACGTGCAGACGAGGTACTTGATCGTGCCGGCGGTGAAGAGGCGCTCGATTTCCTCGCGGATGAGCAGGGGCATGTTGCCGTAGTGGAAGGCCACGCCTCGCCGCAGGTAGGTCGCCAAGAGGAAGTTCTTGTGCACGACGTGCTGCGCGAGTTCGACGAGCTTCTGCAGATCCTTCGACGAGTCGTCGACGTCAGCACCGATGACATCATAGAGCTGACCGGCGATCTTCTCTGCGTCCGCAGCACCGTTCACGTAGACGATGTTGCCGTGGGAAGACCCTGCGACAGCGTGCGCGATGAACGACAGCCGCTTGCTCTCGGGGCTCGGCGAAGCTTCGAGCTCGACAGAGCCGAGCGAGATGCTCGCGTCTCGCATGCACAAGGAGATGTCCCAGATCTTCGGCTTGCGCGGCCTCTGAGCCACCCAGAAGAGGTTCTGCGTAACCGTGACGTCGTCGTTCGCGAAGGCGTGTTTGGCAAGTTTGTCCCCCGCATCGGCGAGCAGCACCTCCGGGTTGCTCGTCATCGGGCTTGCGAAGAGTACTCGCAGCTCCGTGTTCACCTCCCCGAGCCGCTCGATGACGTCCTGAAGCAGCACGCCACGCTGACGGTCCCCCACCTTGTGGGCCTCGTCCACGATAAGCGCTCGGACCGCGAGGTCCGGGTGCGACGACAGCAGGATGTGAAGGCGCTCCTGCGTGAATACGAGAACGCGGCGACGAACCAGCGGCGTCGACTCATCAACCTTCAGAATCGGCAGAGCAGAAACGGACACGTCCGCGAGTCCCTCCCGCGCGAACAGTTCGCGAAGGTCTCGCTCCACCTGGCTGATGAGAGCCCGCGTAGGGACGAGGTAGACGACGGTGGCGACCTCAGACTCCCGCATCAGCTCGCAGATCCAGCGTGCCAGGATGAACGACTTACCAGCGGACGTCGGCGCCGACACGGACATCCATCCCTGGTTTCGGATCTCGTTCCATAGTTGCTTCTGAAAACGGTTTACCCGCAGCGGAGTGCCACCTTGGATCACGATCGACTGCTCGAGAGAACGGCGATCGAAGTCGAGGCGCGCGCCACCAGGAAGACGTGCCTCGAAGGATGGGCGCAGCAGCTCTCTGCGCACCGCCAGATCGATGGCGGGATGGTTCGCGAGCGCGTCGAGAACGAGGGCGGCGGAGTCCCTCTGAACGTCGGTTGCCGACTCGTCGCACAAGCAGGTCTGTGCGATGCGCAACGCCACCGCCTGGCATCGACCGTCCTCGGCAAGCGAGAGCGCGCTCGCACACAGGAGCAAGTAGCACCAGTCATGCTCGAGCGCTTGGTGCTCGTCGAGCCGGGTGAATCGAGTCCCCACCTCGAGCTCGCCGCATGCGGCGTCGACGACGACGCTGTCCGCGCGCTTGCGGAAGCCCGGAACGTCGAGCAGCCAGCCTCCAAGGTCACGGAGCGCCACGACGAGTCCCCTTCGCCTTCGCCTTCGGCGAACGCGCGCGCTTGGTCCTCGGCGCTCTAATTCGGGCCCTGGAACCCTTGGGCGCCGAACTAGCACAAGCAGCGGGCGGCGCAGCCGTTGCGACCGGTTTCGCTGCCACCGGAACCGGATGAGAGCCGGACCCCTCGGGTGCGTCCTCCTTCGCCTCCGTGCTCAGGCCTAGGTGCTCTCGGAACAGCTTCCGAAACTCGTCCGCGGATGGAAACGGAACGAAGAGGAAGTGCATCGAGAACGCATCAATGTTCTCCTCCGTCACCCGCTTGGCGACGTGTTGCTTCCAGCCGGGCAATGTCGAGGTGATCGCGGAGACTACTGCTTTGAGTTCGGTTTTCGAGGGCCCCTTTCGGTACGCATCGCAGTCGAAGCCCACGAGACAGAGCCCTCGGAACTCAAGCGAGTTGAAGGCCGGATCATCGGGATTGAGGAACCTCTTCAGCGCGTTCTCGAGGTCCTCGTTGTCGACGTCCAGATGTCGCTGCAGCAGCTGCAGGTCGCGTTTGCTGGCCTCATGGTCCTGGAGCATCGGGGCCAGCGACTTGAGGCAGTCCCGAATGGCGCTGGTGACGTCGCCGAAGATCTTGGACTCGCCCCAGTAGAGAAGGAGCTTGCCGGTCTGCTCGTCAACGCCCGCGTGAAGACCATCAGCACCGTGGATGTGCATGCGCGTGTTGGTCTTCAGGCTCATCTTGCAGATGAGCTGCGGGAGCTGAAGAAGCTTCTCCGCGAGCGCGAACAAGAGGAGCTCGCCGCCTTCGCCGCTCTGAATGAGGTCCGTGAACAGCTTCTGAGCCTTCGTGTGGAGCCTGACCACCTTCTGGCTCGAACCCGTGCGATCAGCTTCCTCGCGAGCGGCGCGGTACTCGCTTCTCGGAATCGCGTAGTCCAACACGTGCTCGGCGACCGCCTCGACGAGGTCCTCGATTCGCGGTCGTCCGTTGCCGTCGAGCGTGAGGCAGTGGCAGTGCGCCGTTATGTTCGTACCGTCGATGACCACATGGCGCTCAACGTCGTGGAGCAATGCACTAAGATCTGTCGGCGCGCCCCGCGCCAAGCGTGCGAGCGCCGCGGCCAGCGGCGCCGAGGCGGCGCCCACCGCGTCTGCGCTAGTCGTCATGCTTGGCCTCCCCCCGCGTCGGGCGTACCGCTAACGTCCTTGAGCCGCTCGAAGCGGCGAGGAACTGGATAATGCCGTTCCGTAGACTACCGCACTGCACCCCTCGACCGGAACGAATCCGGGCGGCCACCTGTGGTGGCGGCACCCGAAGTAGCGGGCGGCTCGCGGGAAAGAGGATGAAGCGTGTCCGGCGACCATCGGAGTGCGCCCCGAGCAACGAGACCAACTTGCCCTCGCCGCCGATCGGCCTTCCCGGATTCTCTTTCGGGGCTCAGATCCGAATCGCTCATTCCGATCTCGGGCCTCGAGACCGGAGTCCAGGGCGTCCTCAATGCACTTGGGGCCTCGGGAGCGGCATCCCGACCGCCGATCGGCCTTCGCGGATTTCCTTCCGGGCCCAGCTCCGAATCGTTCATTCCGATCTCGGGCCTCGAGGCCTGGGTCCCGGGGCGTCCTCGCGGCACCTGGGGGCTCGGGAGCGGCGTCCCTGCCGCCGATCGGCCTTCGCGGATTTCTCTCCACGCCCAGGCCCGAATCATTCATTCCGATCTCGGGCCTCGAGACCGGAGTCCAGGCAACCGGGTGCCTCCCGGGCGAGTATGGCGGGATGCAACGTGTAGCGCTCCTTCGTTGTATGGACGGACATGCGGTGGCAGCATCGTGTTCCCGGAGGCACTCATTCCCATGAGCACTGTCGTCCTGTTCAATCACCCTGGCCCAGAGCACGTCGCGAAGGGGCGAGGGGGCTTGTACCCATGGAACGTCGCGAAGGCTCACAAACGCAAGTACCTCTCCGTGCGGGCGCAAGTCGCCGAGCGCGATGGCAACAGCTTTCGCAGAGGACAAGAGGAGCGGCGCGTCGCCTTGTGGGCTGAGTTCGAGCCTCCGACGACCGGCACGCGGTTCGACGGGTCCGCGATCGGGGGACTGCCTGAGTCCTGGCACACGTTGGTCCCCATTCCAGTTCCACTGTCCGCCGATGCCCAGAACACCGATCCATGGATCTTCGGCGAGTCGTTCAGGTATTCCTACTGCAAGCAGGTGCACAAGCCGTTCTTGCGAGACCTGGAGCAGGGCGACCTTCTGCTGTTTGGCTCCTACAAGGAGTTGGACGCGGACGGGAAGCCGGCGCCCGTGTTCAATTTCTTCCTGGATACGGTCTTCGTCGTCGAGAGCTTCTTCCCGTTGCACAGTCCCGCCGCCATTCCCCAGAATCTCTTCGACCCTGTGTACCGGCGGGCTGCCTACGATCGGTGGTCCGACGACCGCGACGACTGCACCTTCTACAAGGGGGCGATGCTCGGGGACGAGCCATCAACAGCACAGTTCTGCTACTCGCCCTGCGCTCCATACCAGGGAGACTCTCCCCATCGCGTGCCCAGGCCGATGATCAACGACCTCTTTGGCGTGACAACTCGAAACCCACAGTTGTTCGCCAGGGTCTGTGGGTTCTCGCCGGAGCAGGCCTGGCGCATGGTGACCGCCCGCTGTCTCGACCGAGGCTACCGGCTTGCCGTGAGGGTGGAAGACGCCGTTGTCGCGCCCGGCAGCGAGACGATCTCGGAACCAATCGGGCCCAGGGCGCTTGTCGTACACGGCTCTCGCCCGCGCCGACCCGGCAGCTGCTAGCATGCACCTGTTCCTCGCGCGTGGAGCGATCTTCGGATCGCCTATTGGGCGGCCTCCGCCAGGGCGGTTGTAGAACTGAGTCGTGCTCCGGTGGAAAGCGATTTCGCAGTCCCTGCTAGAGGGGCGTCAGGTGCTCTTCGAGGTGCGCGAGCGGCTCGAATGCGAAGTCGCCAGTGGCCGCCGCATACGCACAATGACGCCAGCATAGTGATCCCGCCGTCGGCGACTGGAACAAGACCAGAGCAGCGTCGGAAATTGACGACGCGCCGGCGGCGATCCCACGAAGTAATCGCCGCCCGCCCGACCAACAGCTGCTGCCTCTACGCCTGACCAGCTGCCGGTGTGCTGCTCAGGAACCCGGGGCAGGTGGAGCAGCGTCCCGAGCGCCGATCGGCCTTCTCGGATCCATCTTCGGGCCCAGATCCGAATCATCCTTTGCCGATCTCGGGCTCGGGCTCGGGACCGGCGTCGGGCGGCGTCTGCGGCGTCGCGATCCGCGTCCTCGAGGCGCTTGGGGGCCGCGGGGATCGGCATCCCGGCCGCCGATCGGCCTTCGCAGATTTCTTTCCGGGCCCTGAGAGGCCTTCTTTGCCCCGCTTTCGGGGCTCAAAGCCCAGGTGCCACCTCTGCTTTCCCGGATTGGAAGGTCCGCGAAAGCGTGGAGAGCTGGAGCGAGCGAGGTTGGTCCAAATCAATCCCGTGGATGCGGATCTGTCCAAGGGGTAGGTGGCGTTGCTTTCCGCGCGTTCAAGGCACTGAAAGGCCTGGGGCGCGCACGCCGTCGCGGTGTAACTCGGGCTTTGACACTGCGAGCGGCCCTCCACCCTCGAGGCCGGCGCTGTCAGCGCGGGATCAAGCTCGGTGGGGGCGCACTCGGGTCGTACGGACGAGCCCGCCCCTGCCGGATCGACGAGACTGCGCCTAAGAGGCCCAACACGCACACCGCAACGAGCGACCCAGCGAGCTTCGGCGCGTCGCCGGCGAGGAGCATCCACGCCGAGAGCCCAGCGAGAACCACTACCGTCGGAACCAGCGCCCACCCCACCCAGTAGAGTCCGCTCGACCCGCCGACGAAGCGGATCTCAGGGTAGCCGCGATGCAGCGCGTGCAGCCCGCGCGCGACCGCGGCGTAGTCGTCGAGGAGATCCTCAACTCGTGTCCCGAGCACACGACGCGAGCGGAGCGTCACCGGACGCGTCGCCTCTGCCTCGATCCGCATCACGTACGCGCCGAGCGTCTGCCACAGGTGGATAGTCCGAATCTCCGAGAAGCGAACATGGATGCTTCGACCACGTCCCTCCTCGGCCACGACCAGCGCCTCGTCCGCGAACGTGCAGCGCACGGAGGTGGAGGGAGAATCTGCGGCGAGTTGGAAGTCCATGCGCTCCATCTATCGTGTCCCGCCTTTTGGCCTCAAGGCCCGACAAAGGACGAACCGAGTCGAGGCGCGAGGAAGTGCCTCGCAATTTCAAACGCCCTTTCGCCTCCGACCCTGGCACGGGCCGTCCCCTCGGGGCAACCGCCGGATCGGTCCCTGAGCTCACGTCGGAGGGCGAATTTCCCGCGAGAAGCCAAAAGCTCCGCCCTTCGAGGAGCCCCGGCTGGCTCTCGACCGCAGACTCTCGACCTCGGTTCCTCGTCGCGGTCCTGCCGGTTACCCGACGCCCTCCGCGAGGAGCGCGCCCGCGCGATGGACGGCGAGCTGGAATCGAGCCCACGCTGCACGAGGACTTTGGCGATCCTGTTCGGCTCGTCATCAGCTCGATGGCCGGCATCGTCCCGCCGCAAGGGCAACGGATCTCGACGCCGAACGACCTCCGGACCGCGGACACGAGGTGCAGAACACCGAGCCCTCGGTCAGTTCCACGGCTCAGACGCGCGCCCACGCGACCCCCGCCGCGCCCAACCCGTCGAGCGCGTCGGCGACGTCGGTCAGCAGCAGCCCGGGAGCCGGCCGCTCGCGATCGCGGTCCCAGAAGCGAACGAACCACGTCGTCCCCGCGGCGGCGACAGTCACTCCCTCGCCGGCGCCGAGGAGCGCGAGGCTCAGGTCCCCACCGAAGCGCCCGTGCTCCACGCGCACGGACCAGACGTACCCCGAGTCGCCGAGCAGGCCCTTCACCTTCCAACCCTTGCGCTGCAGCTGCTCGCACACGGCCAGCAGCACCTCTCGCCCAGGGAGCCGCTGCGGTTCCTCGACCGGGTACACCGCGTCAGGCGCAGCGGGCGGAAAGCGACCGGGCAGCGAGAAGGTCGCGCTCCGCGGGGCCGGCTCGGAGGGCTTTTCTGTCGCCGGGCCGCCTCGGATGCGGCGCACGAGCCACAGCAGCCCAGCGCCGAAGAGCACCGACAGCAGGATGACCACGAATCGCATGGCGCGGGTGTCTAGCACAGCGCGTCGGGGACCGCTCTTGCTTGCATTACATGGGAAATCGCATCAGCTCCGACCAGGGAAAGGTATCCGCCCACGATGTCCCTGTCGGAGCAGACCTCGTCGCCCTGCAAGGGATCTCCTGAGGCCGCCAGGTGCTCGTCGCCGCAGTCCAGCGCGGCCCACGAGAGCGCGGCTGCTCCACCGGCTTGACGATCTCGCCTCGCGAGGAGCTGTGGGAGGCGAAGACCCCGATGTACGAAATATCGTGGCTGCCGAGCGGCGGGATGATCGACGCGTCCGCCGCCAACCGCCAGTGCCTCGCGGCACTTCGGTGCTCGGGAGCGGCCTCCCGGGCGCTTCGCGGATTCCTCTCCAGGCCCAGATCTGAATCACTCATTCCGATCTCGGGCCTCGAGACCGGAGTCCAGGGCGTCCCCGAGGCCCTTCGGGGCTCGGGAGCGGCATCCCAGCCGCCGATCGGCCTTCGCGGATTCCTCTACGGGCCCAGATCCCCCCTCAGCGACACCAGGTCACGATCGCGAGGCGTCCGGGTTCCGGGTGGAGGCCGCCCCAGGGGACGTCTCTCGCGAAGGCCAGGAGGCGAAGGCGATCGCTGAGGGCGTCGACGGCGAGCACCTCGAGCCCTTGGGTAGGCGCAATGTCCGTCGACAGCTCGCGGGTCGGGTCGTCCGCCGCGATCACCGTCAGGTGCGAGCTCTTGGAGGTGCTGGAGTACGAGTTGCCCACCAGCCACCTTCTCCCGCCGCTGGAGTAGAGCTTGCCGCCCGCTGCCAGGCTGCCCAGTGCGCTGAGCGTCCCCTGCGCCGAGACATGTTGAAGGACCGTGGTGGCGCCGGACCGGGTGGCGACATCGCCTCCGCCGCCGGGGCTGCTGGACAGGCCCGCGAGCGCCGACCCCGCGCCGCTGGCCACCACCACTCCGCCGGCGACCGACGGCTCGAACGTCGTCGGGCCGTACGGGTGCGTCACCTCGCGCCCGGGATAGACCCGCACTTCATTACTGGCGGCGTTGCCGGTGGCAGCGATCACTGCGTCGTCCGCCTCGACCAGCCCCCAGTCCTGCCCGCCAAACGTGCCGCGGAGCAAGACGAGGTCGAAGGCCCCCCAGCCCGGCCCCGGGCCGGGAGAAAAGGACGTGGTGGACACGACGTTGCCGAAGCTGACCTGTCCACCGCCGCTGGGCACGGAGGTGGCGCGCTCCTGCGCGAAACCGAGCCGGAAAGTGCTGCTGCCGGTGGCCTGGAGCGAGAGCCCGAACGTCTTGACGGCATAGGAGTTGGTTCCTCCGGTCGGCGCCACGAAGTGCTTGCCGGCGGTGCTCGTCGGCACGGTGAAGCGCAGGTCGTGCCCGAGCACGGCCACCGCGGGCGGATACGTCGTCCCGGCCGAGGTGCTTGGGCTCAACCGGGAGAACGCCACCGCGTAGCGCCCGCCCAGTTGCGCAAGTGCCGGCCGGGCGGTGCAGGAGGCGAGGTCGGTCGCGGTGGTGAGGTCGATTGGCCCCGCTTGCAGGCTGCCGTCGCCGCGCAGCGCTTTCACCGTGACCCGCCGCGGGAGGTAGGCGGGGTTCGTCGTGCCGCTGGCGGGCCATTCCACGTTGGCGATCACCACGCGATCTCCGTCGAGGAGGCCGGCCAGGCAGTTGACGTCTGGCAGGCTCGCCACCTCCACGGTGCCGGACACGCACGCGCCGAGCGGCGCCGGCTGATAGCGGTCGTCCCACCCGCCGTCGGGAAGTCTCGCGGCATCCCCACCGTCGGGCAGCAAGCCCAGCGGCTCGGTGCCCCCATCGCCCGGGGAAGCGGGCGCCCCTCCATCATTAGATAGAGGAGGCGCCAGGTCGCCCGAGTCGGGGCTGTCTCCGCCGGTCTCGACCGAGGCCGAGGCGCAGGCGCTCAGGCCGCCGAGGACCAGGATGAGAAGGAACCCCCACCAGTGCCGAGCTTTCGTGGGCGCGGTCACACCGGCGACGGTGTGGGGTTTCTTGCCAGATTCGTCGAGGTGCATGTCGTAGGAGTTCCTCTGTCAGCGTGGTTGGGCCCGGCGGGCGAGCGTGGGCGTCGCCAGGAAATCCATCCGCGGCGGCATCGGCGCCTCGGTTGGCCCGGTCAGGACGCCAGGAGCCGGGCGGCAATTCGACCAGAGTAATCCCGCTCGGCACCGCCCCCAAGGTCAACCGGGTACTGGCCTCGGGCGCGGCGTCCCGGCCGCCGATCGGCCTTCGAAGGTGAGCCCGGCGCGACCTCGTTCAGCAAGTTCCCGTCCCGCGACGCCGTGTTCTCCCTCGATCGACGCTCCCCGGCGGCAATCCCCTGCCCACGCCAGCCGCAACCGCTCGCCACCAGCCCGAGCGACGCGTGCGCGGCGCCATCCGGTGTATGTTCGCCAGCACGGTGCGCTCGGCCGCGCAGCCGCTTTCGTGTCGAGATGGACCCCGGCCGGTTGAACAGACGGATCCACTCGCAGGCGCCCGACGGCGCCCAGAATCAGGAGAGGTCATGCGGATTTGGATGGTGGCGGCAGCGCTGTCGATGCTCTCGGCGGCCGCGGGAGCGCAGGTCCCGAACAAGATCGGCTACCAGGGGCGTCTGCTGAAGGCCGACGGCTCGCCCGAAGCCGGGCAGCACTCGCTCTCGTTCAAGATCTTCGACCTGGCCAGCGGCGGAAGCGCGCTGTGGACCGAGGACCAGACGGTCAGCCTGAGCGATGGCTACTACGCGGTCCAGCTCGGCTCGGTCACCGCGCTCTCCCCCGCCGTCTTCTCCGGCGGCGACCGCTATCTCGAGCTGGCCGTCGACGGCACTGCCCTCAGCCCGCGCCAGGCGATCGACTCGGTCCCCTTCGCCCTGCTGGCCAACACCTCGACCAACCTCTCCGGCGGAACGGTGAACGCCACCAGCGTGACCGTCGGCGGGGCCAACGGCACCAGCATCGGCTCCGGCGGGATCTCGGTGGGCGGCAGCACCGTGGTCAACGCCTCCGGCCGGCTGGTCTCCTCGGCGGTGGACACCTCGGCGCTGCAGTCGCGGGTATCGGGGACCTGCGCCAGCGGGACCGCGGTCACCGCGGTCAACCAGGATGGCTCGGTGGCCTGCTCGGCCGTCGACGTCTTCATCTCCAACCAGTCCTCGGCCGTCCAGGACGCCACCTTCAACATCGGCCGCGGCGCCTCGGTCGGGGGCAACTTCTCGGTGGCCACCGCCAATTCGCCGGCGCGCCTCTCGGTCACCGGCTCGGCGCCCGCCAGCGGGACCGGAGTCGTCAGCGGCTCGGCGGGGAGCACCACTCTCAACGGCGGCGCCACCACCCGGTTCACCTCCGAGGTCAGCTTGGGCGACGTGATCGTCGTCGCCGGCCAGACGCTGGTGGTCAGCGCGCAGCCGACCAGCGACGGGCAGCTCTCGGTCTCCCCGGCGCTGTCGCCGGCCATCACCACGCCCTCCTCGTTCACCATCCACAAGCCGATCGCCCAGGTGCTGCAGAGCTCGGGGGCGCCGGCGCTGTTCGCCAACGCCTCGGGCTCGCTGGGCATCGGGACCGCCACGCCCCAGTCGCTGCTCGACGTGCAGGGGGTGGCCAGCGCCAATTCGCTGGTCCTCCGCCCCCGCGCGCTGGCGCCGGTTCCCCCGGTCGACGGCCAGCTCTATCTCGACAACTCCGGAACCCTGAGCTTCTTCTGGTCGGGCGCCTGGGTCGGGGTCGCCACCGCGCTCGGGTCGACCGCGGCCAATGCGGCGGACAGCTGCAACACCATCAAGCTCAAGTGCCCGAACTGCGCCTCCGGCACCTACTGGCTCAACCCCGGCGCGCCGTTCAAGGCCTACTGCGAGATGAGCTTCGCCGGCGGCGGCTGGACGATGGTGTCGTACTGGGTCCCCTACGCCCAGTCCACCCAGAACACCATCAGCAACGCCACCGCCATCGCCAGCACCGCCTTCCCCACCGACCTGTACACGATTCCGACCTTCGTCAGCCCCGCCAGCCAGGACCTCGTTCCCCACACCACCGTGCTGTTCCGCTCCCAGTACCAGGGCAACTGGATGATCGTCTCGAAGACCTCCGACCTCTGGCAGGCCTCCTTCCGCGGCACCGGAGGGGCCTACTTGAGCAACGTCGACTTCCCCGTGCTCGATGCCTCCTGGTCGCATCCGAGCGGGAAGGCATTGGCCTGGTGGTGCCCAAGCACCGCCTGCTGGGAAAACATCGAGACGGCGCTTAGCGACGGAGGCACCATGGGGTGCAACGCCAGCTTGCGAATTCCGATCGACAACGGCTGCGACGCCTCGCCCACGCGCATCTACATTCGCTAGCAGCAACTGCCGGCGCTCGGAGCAGGACCGCCCGCGGTTGGGGCGGTTCTGCCTTCTCCGCCCTTCGCCGCGGCGGAATGGCAGGCGCCGGCGGACCGACCATGCGGCGTTCCGGGGCCTCATCGGCCTTCCCGAAGCCGTCTTCGGGCCCCGATCAGCGCCCTTTTCGCCGATTTCGGGCCGGGACCCCGCGCTCCGCGCCGCCGTCGACCTCCTGATCGGCGTTCTTGACGAGCTCCTGGGCTCCAAGCCGGCGTCCTGGGGCCACCTTCGGCCCCGGGAACGGCGTCCCCGACGCACTTTGGGGCGGGAGAGCGGCGTCCCGGGCGCCGATCGGCCCTTCCGGATTCCTCTTGGGGCACCCAGATCCGAATCATTCCTTGCGTTTTCGGGCTCGGAACCGGCGTCCCGCGGCACCATCGGCCTCGGAACCGGCGTCCCGGGCGCCGATCGGCCTTCCCGGATTGCTCCTGGGGCCCAGCTCCGACTCGAAATTGCCGTTCGAGAGCGAGCTGCCCCGGATCGCAGGCAAGATTGAGGTGTGGCGCGGTGAGGACCACGCCTCCGCCCCAGTAGCCCGCTTCTCGCTACCGGCCACCGCTTCCCCGCGGCGCTCAGGCCTCAGAGCGCTCCGGCGGCGATGGCGAGCGAGACCGGATGGTCGCCGGTGGCGGCCGGCGTGCCGCTGCTGGTCAGCGCGCCGGTCGTCGCGTCGATCGCGAAGACCGAGATGTCGTTGGAGTTCTCGTTTGACGAGTACAGCCTGTGCCCCGACGGATCGACGATCAGAGCAGCCGGGTTGGTTCCCGTGGCGACGTTCGACCCGATCTTGGTGAGCGCGCCGGTGCTGGTGTTGATGGAATAGGCCCCGACCGTGCTCGCGAGCAGATTGCCCACGTAGAGAAAGCGTCCCGTCGGCTCGACCGCGAGCGAGGCGGGCCCCGAGCTCGCGCCGGTCCCGGTGGTAGCGCCAAGGCTGGTGAGCTCCCCGGTGGTGGGGTTGATCGAGTACGCCGAAATGTCGTCGGAGCCTTGGTTGGCGACGTAGACAAACCTTCCCGACGGCTCGACCACGATGCCGTGCGGGGTGGTCCCGGCCGCGATCGCCGCGCCGGCGCTGGTCAGGACCGCCGAGGCGCCGTTGATGGTGAATGCCGAGACAGACTGAGAGGAGTAGTTCGCGACGTACAGGAACTTCGAGGAGGGATCGACCGCCACGCCTTGCGGAGATGCTTCCGCGGCCACGTCGGCGCCGACGCTCGTCAGCGCGCCGGTGGCCCCGTCAATCGCGTAGCCCGAAACCGTGCCGGCGGTGTAGTTCGTCGCGTAGAGAAAGCGCGAGGTGGGCGTCACCACCAGCTGGTTGACCTTGGCCGCCGCCGCCAGCGGCGTCCCGAGGCTGGTCAGGGCGCCCGTGGTCGGGTTGACGGAGAATCCAGAGATGCTGTTGTCGGTGAAGTTGGTCGCCCAGACGAAGCGGCCGCGCGGGTCGGATACCACCGCGATCGGCGCGGCCCCGGTCGGCGTGGTTGCTCCCAGGCTGGTGAGCGCGCCGTTCGAGGCGACCGTGAACCCGGAGATCGAGTTGGCGAAATAGTTGGCGGCATACAGGAACTTCGCCTTCGGGCGGCCGACGGTCAGCGACAGATCGACGAAGGTGCTGCCGGCCGGGTTGCTCCCGGTCACCCGGTAGGTGGCGGTGGCCGCAACCACGGTGGGAGTTCCGCTGACGACGCCGGTCACGGTGTCGAGCGCCAACCCCGAAGGCAGGGCGGGCGACACGGCGTAGCTCACGATGGCGCCACCGGTGCTCGACGGCACATTGGCGGGACAGGGGAAGTGGATGGTGCAGGTCGCCGGGTTGACCGCGTAGCTCAGCCCGGCCGGGGGCGAGCCCGCGTCGCTCGCCGTTCCCGCGTCGCTCGCCGTTCCCGCGTCGCTCGCCGTTCCTGCGTCGCTGGCCCCGCCGTCCATGCTGGTAGCAGCGTCCTGGCCACCTGCGTCGACCGAGGAAGTGCTCCCACAGCCGGCGAGGACCGCAGCGAGACAGAGCGACCCCAGCGCGACGAACCTCTGCAGGGTGAGCATGCATGTACCTCGGAATGAGTGGAAGCGGATCGAGCCCGCAATAGAACACAGGCCACAGGATAGGAGAGCGAAGGCCACACGCGCACGAAAATCGAAGCTCATCCTGGCCGCTACCGGCGACGGTCGCTCCGCCGATCTGCTCGACACGATCATCAGCCGCCGCCACGAGTGCAGGTCCACGGTCGTCACCACCAACCTGCCTACACGCACGGTCTTCCCCAGCGCGGCCTGCGTCGTCGAGGCTCTGAGGGCCTCGGGCCACTCAGGAGCGGCGTCCCGAGCGCCGATCGGCCTTCGCGGATTCTTTTCCGGGCCCAGATCCGAATCATTCCTTCCGATCTCGGGCCTCGAGACCGGCGACCGGCGGCTCTTTCGTCCTGGGGACCCGCATCATCGAGGCACCTCGGGACTCGGGAGCCACAGGAGCGGCGTCGCGGGCGCCAATCGGCATTCCCGGATTCCGCCCTGGGCCCAAGATCAGAATGCAGATTGCCGTTTCGGCGACTCGGGACTGCCGGTCTCCACCCTGTCGAGGTTGGAAACCATGCTCAATATGGAGGGCCAGGCCAAGAAGGTGGCCGGGGTCCACGACCAGCCCACCGATAGCGCGCCGATGGCGCCGGGGCTGCTCGAGATCGCCCTGAACCTGGGCCCGAAGGCGGCGTCGAGGGACGCCGCCGGCTCATGCCCCTGGCGCAGAAGGTGAAGCGGGCCGAGAATCGCCGCCGGCGGCCACCGGGCCTTCCAGGATGAAATCGCGGGTGCTGCCTTGCGAAGCGCGCCAGGCTCAGCGGTCGCTTGAGCAAGATGCCGCCGAGACCCAGAGCAAGGGTTGGCTATTCGGCGGAGCAGACGAACGTTCTGCCGTTGATGTCCCGGAGGCACTGCGCAGAGTCTTTGTACGGCTTGCAGTCGGCATTCGTCGCGCACGTCTTCATGCAGTACGAAATGGCAATACCGCGTATCGGTGAGTCTGAATCCGCGGGCTGACTCATCTCCTCCACGACGCAGGACCATCCCCTTGGACACCCGACCCCCGGGTCACACGCTGCATGGAAGTTCTGCCTCCACTCTGCCTGGGCGGGATCATCACGGCATGCAGCGTGTGCCCAGGTCAGTGCGAGCGCCAGAAACATCCTGCGAGAGATCAACGTTCCTCGCATCGTCGATAGACCTCCCTGGCACCATACTTTTCGCTCAATGGTACACGCGAGCCTCTGGTAGCTGCTGTCCGCAGAGGTCTGGGCCCGGTCTCTGATCTCCATGAGAACGCGCAAGCGCCAACTCCGAACCGGCTCCAGCAGCCGCGCCAGGCCTCGCCGACCATTCCGTAGCCCGATCTCCATGCGATCGCGCCCGCCGCCGACCTCCCTGGAACGCCCGGCGGCTCCACGGAAGCTTCCACGAACCGATGAGCGGCCCCTGATCCCCGGCAGAACGGTCGAGCCGGAGTCCTATCCCGGCCCCGCGTCCACCGCGCGCCTCGCGAGCAGATCCGAAACCGTGCCGTCGAACAGCTCGGGGCTCTGGATGGACTCGACCAGCGCGCGGCGCCCGTGCGCTTGTTCAAGCGTCCAGCAGACCAGGGCGCCGAACTGGTACCAGACGCGCTCTCCCGACGACATCGCGTTCAGAATGGCCCCCACCTCCTCATCGGCCACCCGATTCGCCTTCGAGATCCGAGCCATCAGCTCCGCGTAGCGTGCCGTCACCCGCTGGGCCTCGGCGGCGGCGGTGTAG
>JBBIQS010000023.1:0-91692 GCA_037442205.1 Myxococcales bacterium | reverse complement strand
GAGGGGCAGCTTCCCTACGACCTGACCGAGGTGGTCTTCGACTACCAGGTGCTGGCGATGCGCGACGGCAAGAGCGAGGTGCTGGTCAGCAGCGCCCGCAAGCCGGAGGTGACGGCGCTGCTGGCCACCCTGGCCGAGGCGGGCATCGATCCCCGCGTGGTCACTACCAGCTCGCTCGCCTACCACGCCCTGCTCGCCACCTCGCTCACCGGCAATCCCGGCCCTGCGCCACAGGATGGCGTCGAGGCCATCCTCGACCTGGGCCACGAGCGCACCTCGATGGCCATCGGCGGTCCCCAGGGCCTGGAGTACGCCCGCACCTTCGCCGGCGGAGGCAAGGACCTGACCCGGGCCATCGCCGGCGAGTTCAAGGTCACCCCGGTCGACGCCGAGACCTGGAAGGAGAACGAGGGCGACGTCACCCTGGCCCCGGGCACTCCGGCCGAGGTCGAGCGCGCCGCCGCCGCGCTGCTACGCGGCCTGGCCCCGACCCTGCGCGAGGTCCGCTCAACCATCCGCGCCCACTTCGCTCGCTTCAAGAAGAAGGTGACCCGCATCTACATCTCGGGCGGCACCGCCAAGCTCAAGGGGCTCGACGCGGTCCTCTCGCGCGAGCTGGGAGTCGAGGTCCTCAAGCTCGACCCGATCCCGCGCGACAGCGCCGACCCGGCGGTCCCCCGCGGCGCCGAGCTGCAGGCCGCGCAGTCCTTCGCCCTGGCGGTGCGCGGCCACGGCACGGCGCGGGCGGCCAAGATCAACCTGCGCAGGGGCGAATTCGCCTTCAAGGGCGACCTCGACTACCTCAAGGGCAAGGTGTCGCGGCTGGTGGCCTACGCCGCGGTGCTGCTGGTGCTGACCGGCGCGCTGATCTGGGCCCAGTTCCACGTGCTCTCGCGCCAGGAAGGAAAGCTGGACCAGGCGCTGTGCACCACCACGCAGAAGATCCTCGGGCAGTGCCAGAAGGACTACTTGGTGGCGCTGTCGCTACTCAAAGGCAAGAGCTCGCCGGCGGCGTCGCTGCCGCAGCTGTCGGCGCTGGACCTGTTCGCCGAGCTCACCGCCCGCAGCCAGAAGGTGTCGGTCAAGCTCAATGAGACCGAGGTCCAGCTCGACCGGGTGCGGGTGCGCGGCGAGACCGACGGCTTCGAGGGAGTGGACAAGCTGGTGGCCCAGCTGCAGGGCTTCCGCTGCTTCCCGGAGATCAAGCGCGGCAAGGTGCAGAAGAACAAGGACGGCAGCAAGGTGCAGTTCGACCTGGACATCCGCGTGCAGTGCCCTGACCAGGCCGGCGCCAAGGAAGAGGGAGCCTGAGCCATGGACCAGTTGCGACAGTTGCTCAATGACCTGACCGCGGCCTGGGGCCGGCTCAATCCGCGCGAGCGCGGGCTGGTGGCGCTGGCCGCCGGCGCCGTGACCGTGCTCTTGCTGCTGGTCTCCACCCTCTCGATCAGCAGCTCGCTTTCCCGCCGCGAGGGGCGCATCCGCTCCAAGACCAGCCAGCTCGAGGACGTGGCCAAGCTCACCTCCGGGTACCGCGAGGCCGAGGCCAAGCGCACCGAGATGGAGAACCGGCTGCGCAACAACAAGGTGGCCCTATTCAGCTACCTCGACGAGCTGGCCAAGGCCCAGAAGCTCGAGATCGGCGGCATGAGCGACAAGGGGCGCCTGCCGGTGCAGGACACCAAGATCGTCGAGCAGTCGGTCGAGGTGAACTTCAACCACATCGCCCTGGACAAGCTGGTGGGCTTCTTGTCCAAGGTCGAGTCCGGGGTCGGGCTGGTCAAGGTGACCCGCATGCAGATCCGCCCCCGCGCTGAAGAGAACACCATCGACGCCTGGCTGGTGGTCACCGCCTACCAGCTCGAAGGCTAGTCCGACCCCATGACCGACGAACTCAAGCACAAGCTGCTGCGCTACCTCGGCTACCCGGCGTTCTTCGTGTTGGCGCTGGTGCTGATGCTCTACCTGACCTTCCCGTACGACCGGGTGGCGGAGCTGGCGAAGGGGCAGGCCAAGGAGGCCAACTACGAGCTCAGCTTCGGCTCGCTGGGCCCCGGGCTCTCCGGCATCACCGCCCGCCGGGTGACGCTCACCTCGGCCTCGCCCGCGGCGGCGCCCGCCGGGGCCGACGGCGCGCCGGTCGAGGAGAAGGCACTGAAGATCGAGCGCATCTCGGTGCGCCCCTCGCTCTTCCCGCTGGGAGTGGCCTTCTCGGCCGAGCTCTTCGACGGCGAGGCGTCCGGGGCCATGGGAGTCACCGGCAAGCTCAAGACGGTGGAGCTGAAGCTGCGCGAGCTCAAGCTCGACAAGGCCAACCTCAAGGGCGCAGTCGGGCTCAACCTCGGCGGGACCGTCAACGGCTCGGCCAAGCTCAAGCTGGACCCGCAGGACTTCTCCAAGACCAGCGGCAAGCTCGCCCTCTCCTCGGAGGGCCTGGCTCTCAACGGCGGCACGGTCGCCAACTACGATCTCCCCAAGGTCGACCTGGGCCAGCTCGACGCCGAGGTGCAGATCGACCAGGGCAAGGCGGAGATCAAGACCTTCAAGGCCAGCGGCCCCGACGCCGAGGCCAAGCTCGAGGGCGAGATCGGCCTGGGCCAGCGGCTGCCCTTCTCGACCATGAAGATCAAGGTAGCGCTCAAGCCCAACGACGAGTGGATGAAGAAGAACTCGATCATCCAGGCCGGGCTGAACTTCGCCATGGGCCGCGACAGCTCGGGCTTCTACAACGGCAACATCGCCGGCATGCTCGGCAACCCGCGCTTCTCGCGCTAGCGCGCTACACGGGAGGGCACCATGCGGTCCGTCAATCCCGCCACCGGCGAGGCGATCCGGGACTATCCCGAGCACTCGCCTCGAGAGGTGGAGCGCCGCCTGCAGCTCGCCGAGCGCACCTTCCTCCAATGGCGCGAGGTCCCATTCGCCGCGCGCGCCGCGAAGATGCGCAAGGCCGCCCAGTTGCTGCGCTCCCGCCAGGCCGATTGGGCGAGGTTGATGACCCTCGAGGTCGGCAAGACGCTGGTCTCGGCCGAGGCCGAGGCCGAGAAGTGCGCCTGGGCCTGCGACTACTACGCCGAGTACGCCGACCGGCAGCTCGCCCCGCAGAGCACGCCCACCGACGCCGGCGAGAGCCTGGTGCGCTTCGATCCGCTGGGGCCGGTGCTGGCGGTCATGCCCTGGAACTTCCCCTTCTGGCAGGTCTTCCGCTTCGCCGCCCCGGCGCTGATGGTCGGCAACGTCGGCGTCCTCAAGCACGCCTCCAACGTCCCGGGGTGCGCGCTGGCCATCGAGGAGATCTTCCGCGACGCCGGCTTCCCCGAGGGGGCCTTCACCACCCTGCTCGTCGGCTCGCGCGAGGTGGACGCAATCATCCAACACCCGGTCATCCGCGCGGTGACCCTCACCGGCAGCGAGCCGGCGGGACGCTCGGTGGCCGCTGCCGCCGGCAGGGCCTTGAAGAAGACCGTGCTCGAGCTGGGCGGCTCCGACCCGTTCATCGTCCTCGAGGACGCCGACGTGGAGGGCGCCGCCGCGGTAGCCGCCAAGGCCCGCTGCATCAACAACGGCCAGTCGTGCATCGCCGCCAAGCGCTTCATCGCGGTGGAGAAGATCGCCGAGCGCTTCGAACAGGCCATGGTGGCCCAGCTGCGCGCGCTCAAGGTCGGCGATCCGATGGACCGCGCCACCGACGTCGGGCCGCTGGCCCGCGAGGACCTGCGCCGGGATCTCCACGATCAGGTTCAGCGGTCGGTGAAGGCCGGCGCCCGCTTGCTGCTCGGCGGCCAGGCGCTTCCGGGCAAGGGCTACTTCTACGCCCCTACCGCGCTGGCCGGGGTGACGCCGGGCTCGCCGGCCTTCGACGAGGAGACCTTCGGGCCGGTGGCGGCGCTCACTCGCGCCAAGGACGCCGACGACGCCATCCGCTTGGCCAACCTCTCGCCCTTCGGCCTGGGCGCCAGCATCTGGACCGAGCCGGCCCGCGGCAAGGAGCTGGCCCGGCGCATCGACTCCGGGGCGGTGTTCGTCAACGGGATGGTCAAGTCCGACCCGCGGCTGCCTTTCGGGGGCGTGAAGGCCTCCGGCTACGGCCGCGAGCTGGCCGCCTTCGGCATCCGAGAGTTCGTCAACGTCAAGTCGGTCTGGATCAGGTAGTCCCGCTCAGCCGCGGCGGCGCCTCAGGACCAGGCCCAGCAGCCCGAGCGCCGGGAACAGCGAGCCGCCGGCGCTTCCGCAACCGCAGCGGCGGCATTCGCCGCTCTTGCAGGTGCCGGTGGAGCATTTCGTCCCGTCGGGCAGCGGCGCCCCCGGCACGCACAGCCCCTGCTTGGCGTCGCAGCTGGTGGTAGCCCGGCACTCGACCTGCGGGCAGCTGGCCAGATCCCCGCGGCAGACCCCGTCGCGGCAGGAGTCGCCCACGGTGCAGGCGTTGCCGTCGTCGCAGGGGCTGCCCGCGGTCTTGCGGGTGGCGCGGCACTCGCCGGTCGAGCTGTCGCAGTAGCCGTTCTCGTGGCAGCCGTCGAGGGGAGTGCAGTCCTTGAGCTTTCCCGGGACGCACTGGCCGGCCACGCAGCTGCTCTCCAGCACGCAGGGATCGCTGATCTGGCACGCGCTGCCGTCGGAGACCGGGGTGAACTGGGAGCTGCTGACCGTCGGATCGCAGCGCTGGCACGGCAGGTTCGGCGCCGGATCGCCGGCGGCGTAGCAGGTGGCGTCCACCAGGCAGTGCCCGCAGTCCTCGCCGCACAGGTCGTCTCCGCAGGTGGCCAGCGAGCACTTCGGGGCGCAGCCCGAATCGACCAGCAGCAGGCTCGCCGCCAGGTAGGCGCCGGTCAGGTTCGAGCCGCCGTCTTCCAGGGTGAGCGTCCAGCCGCCGTCCACCGGCGAGCCGCGCAGCGGCGACATCGCGCCGGGGAAGATCAGCTTGCCGACGACGCCCTTGAAGTCCGACTGGCCAGAAGGAAGGTTGAAGGTGGCGCGCTTGCCGTCGGGGGCGGTGACCGAGACCTTCACGTTCTCGGGCTTGGGATGAATGACCTGCAGGAAGAGATAGGCCCCGCCCACCGCCGAGCCGCGCCCGGAAACGGTGGTGGCGACGCTCAGCCCGGGGCTGGCGGTGATGCGGTTGGCCGGGTCCTCCTTGAACCAGCTGGGGAAATCGATCCGCTCGCCGAAGCGCGCCTCATCGGTCAGGTGGAGCTGGGCGTAGACGCTCTTCCGGTAGGGCAGCGGCAGCGCCGAGGAGAGCAGCCGCAGCTGGAGCGCGGCGGCGCTCTCGAAGCTCCCGGCGCGGGCCGCGGCCATCGACTGCAGCGCGGCGATGGCTCCGGCGACGTGCGGGCAGGCCATCGAGGTGCCGGTGAAGCCGTTCACTCCTCCAGCGTCGATGTTCACCCCGGGGGCCACCAGTGCCTCGTCGCCGCTCAGGTTCGAGAAGCAGGCGACCTGGCCGGCATGCGGAGTCGAGGGGCGACACATCCACGAGGGCAGATCGGTATCGAACTGCGCCGCCACCGCCAGGGCCGGGCTGACGCACGAGGGGAGGGAGATCGCATCCCGGCGTCCGTCGTTCCCGGAGGCCACCGCCACCAGCACGTTGTGGTCGGCCCACAGGGTGCGGATCGGATCGAACAGCGCGTCGCCATTGCAGGCCCTGGCGAAGGGGTTGGTGGCGCCCAGCGACATGTTGACCGCGACGATGTCGTAGTCGGCGGCGTGCCGGGCGACCCATTGCAGCGCGCTGACCTCCGGCTCGATCGCCGAAACGTACGAGTTCAGGTCGGGCGAGTAGAAGAACACGTTCAGCGAGTGGATCAGAGTCTGTGGCGCCATCCCCAGCACGATGCCGGCGACGTTGGTGCCATGGGGCTCGCCGGCCGCGACGGCGGCGGGATCCTCCTGGGTGAAGTTCTCGACCGAGGCCACCGAGCAGCCGGCCGCCCCCGGTTGCGGGCAGCTGCCGAAGAAGCCATTGCCATAGCGAACCGGCGAGTCGACCACCGCCACCGACGTTCCTTGACCGCGGTAGCCCTTCTGCTGGAGCAGATTGGCCCCAGTAAATGGCACCGAGCTCTCCAGCAGCGGCCGGTAGATGCGGTTGAAGTGGAGGTGGCGAACCTCGCGGTGCTCGGCCAGAGCCCGCACCGCCTGGGCGCCGGCCTCCACCGAGAACAGGCGGAACGAAGGCCACACCTGGCGCAGCTTGAGTTCCTGGTGCGAGGCCAGCGAGGAGAGCACCCGCTTCTTGCGGTCCGCCAGATCGGTCTCGCGCGCCCGGCGGGCAGCAGTCCGCGCCTCCCGCGAGAACGAGTCCGAGGAGGGCACCCGGTCCGAGGCGAGCGGGTCCTCGACCTCGACGATCACCACCTGCGGGCCGCGCTCGAGGGCCGTCCACAGCTCAGGATCGACCTTGGGAGATTGGGACGCGGCCAGGGCGACGGCCGGAGCCAGGAGTACCACTGCCCACGCTGAGCGCATCGAGACCTCGACGGACCGCCCCTCGGCGAATCCGGAAGGCGCTCAGCATAGCGAGCCGAACCCCTGAGGCGCCACCCGGGAACAGCTCTCGAGGGATCAGAGCAGCGCGAAGATCACCAGTGCCGCCGCCAGCGCGGCCAGCACCACTGCGGCCACCGCCTCGCCAGAGGCGTTCCAGTGGCCCAGCAGCTGCTCGCCCTGGGGACCGGTCCCTGCCCGGCGCCGCTTGCGGATTCGCTTCATCACCCGGTGGGCGAAGTCGGCCGGCGCCCCCAACCGCGGCGTCTCGCGCACCAGCGACACCGCGCGCTGGTAGCGAACCAAGCCCTCCTGGCACTCCGGGCAGGCGTGGAGGTGGGAGCGCAGCGCAGCCGCGTCGGCGGCGGCCAGCTCGTGGTCCACCAGCGGTCCGAACATCTGCCGCGCGCTCTCGTGCGCCAGCGCTGTCGCTGCGTGCTCCACCGTCACTCCTTCTCCAGCCGCACCAGGATGTCGGCCAGCGCCGCCCGCGCCCGGTGCAGCCTGCTCTTCACCGTGCCCTCCGGCTGGTCGGTGATCGCGGCAATCTCATGGTAGGAGAGCTCCTCCATGTCTCGCAAGACGACCAGCAGCCGGTGCTCCTCGTCGAGCTCGGCGATGGCCCGTTGGACCAGCTCGCGCCGCTCGTCGCGGTGCAGCGCCTCGTCGGGCCGCTGGCTGGGCAGCTGCGACTCCAGCTCGGACTCGGGGACCTCGCCGAGCTCGGTCGAGCGGCCCCGCTCGCGCCGGCCCAGGTACTTGAGCCGGTTGAGGCAGTGGTTCTTGGCGATGCGGAAGATCCAGGTCGACAGCCGGCTGTCGCCGCGAAAGCGCGGCAGCGCGGCGTGCACCGAGACGAAGATCTCCTGGGCCAGGTCGAGGGCCTCCTCGTAGTCGCCGAGCATGCGGAAGACCAGGTCCACCACCCGGTTCTGGTGCGTCCGGACCAGGTCGGCGAAGGCCCGCTCGTCGCCGCGCCGCAGCCTGCGCACCAGCGAGCGCTCGCGCAGCAGCGCCAGGGCATCCAGCGGGCCCATCGCCGGCTTCGAAGCTGGCAGCTCGCACGCATCGATCACCGCCTCGGCGGAGGGGATCTCGCCCACGGCCTCCTCGGCGGCTATCGGCGCGATGTCCGTCATGGACCTCCCTCGCAGTCAGTATGACAGCTGGCGCGCCAGCTGGTTCCCGAAAGCTTGAACGCATCGAGGTCCGAGCCGATCTGAGCCGAACCATCCCCCCGTCATCCCTGGCACTTTGGGCAAGGGACCGCCGCTCCGGCGCGGCGGCCGGCGGCGGAAAGAAGGGCGGAAGTGCGGCGGGGGCTACTTCGGGTCGTCGAAGCCGGCCATCACCAGATAGCGGTCGATGAGCGCGGTCTCGTGGTACCAGTACTCGTCCATCAGCTTGAAGCGCGAGCTGCGCGGGGCGTCGCGGACCTCGAGCTTGATCGCCTCGGCCGAGACGTCGGCCACGTAGGCGCGCACGGTGCAGTTGGCCAGCGGCTGGTCCATCGCCTTGCCTTCCAGGCAGATTTGGTCGTCGATGGCGAGCTTGGCCACGAAGGTCGAGGCCTCGTCGCGCACCCGCTTGCAGATGTCGCGGATGCCCTGGTCCACCCCGGCGCAGCGGTCGGCCTTGGGGCCCAGGCGGTGGTTGTCGCGGTTGCCGATCCCCGGGCCGCGCGAGGGGTAGGTGCCGGCCATCGGCCCTTTACAGGCGAGCCCCAGCAGCAGCGCGCTCGCCAGCGGCACCAGACGCTTGAATTCGATCATGGCTAGTCCTGCGGTCGGTTGGGGTTTCGAACGCCGAGCAGATAGGCGGTGATGAAGTCCTCGACGTCGCCGTCGAGCACCGCGTCGGGGTTTCCCTTCTCCACCCCGGTGCGGTGGTCCTTGATCATACGGTACGGCGCCAGCACGTACGAGCGGATCTGCGAGCCGAAGGCGATGTCCATCTTGGAGCTCTCGACCTTGTCGCGCTCGGCATCGCGCTTCTCCACCTCGCGCTCGTAGAGCTTGGAGCGCAAGATCTTCCAGGCCACGTCGCGGTTGCGGCTCTGGCTGCGCTCGGTCTGCACGGTGACGATGATGTTGCTGGGGATGTGCCGCAGCTGGATGGTGCTGCTGGTCTTGTTGACCTTCTGGCCGCCGGCCCCCGAGCCGCGGATGGCCTTGATCTCCACGTCCTTCTCGGGAATGTCGATCTGGATGTCGTCCTCGACCTGCGGGTAGACGTAGACCGAGGCGAAGGCGGTCTGGCGGCGGGCGTTGGCGTCGAAGGGGCTGATGCGCACCAGCCGGTGGACGCCGTTCTCGGCCTTGAGGAAGCCGTAGGCGAACTCGCCCTCGATCTGGATCGAGCAGTTCTTGACCCCCGCCTCTTCGCCGGGGACGAAGTCGTTGAGCTCGACCTTCCAGCCCTTGCGCTCGCAGTAGCGGGTGTACATCCGCAACAGCATCGAGGCCCAGTCCATCGAGTCGGTGCCGCCGGCGCCGGCGTTGATGTCCAGGAAGGCGCTGGCCCGGTCGTTCTGCCCGGAGAGCATGCGGGCGAACTCCATCGCCTCCAGCTGCCGCTCCACTCCGTCGAGCGCCGGGTCGACCTGGGCCAGCTCGGCCTCGTCCTTGGCCTCCTCGGCCAGCTCCATCAGTGCCTCGGCGTCCTCGAGGGACTTCTGGGCGCGCTCGTACTCGCCCACCCGCGCCTCGAAAGAGGCCTTCTCCTTGAGGATGGCCTGGGCCTTCTGGTTGTCGTTCCAGAAGGTGGGCACCTGGGCCAGCGACTCTATCTCCGACAGCCGGGTCTTCTTGCCGGGGATGTCAAAGATGCCCCCGGAGTGACTCGAGGCGTGCCTTCAGCTCGCGGATGCGGTCGTGCATATCGGCCATGGGAATTCACTCGAGGGCCCGCGCGGGGCCCGGTTCAAAAGGATAACGGACGAGAGGGTCGAGGGCTTCGAGGGCGGCGGCCGGCTACTTGTCGAACCAGCGCTTCTCCACGTCCTCGGGCTTGCCGTCCTTGGCCTTGGGGGTCAGGGCCACGGCGGTCTGGGCGTCGGCGTCGCTGGCCGGCTCGGTGGTGAGGGTGGAGTCGCTGGCCGCGGCGGCGTTGCTGACGGCCTGGGTCAGCGGCATCGGCTGGGCCACGGCGCCGGTGAGCGGCATGGGAGCGGGAGCCGCGGCGCCCGCCTGAGGCTGGAAGCCGTGCTGGCCGAGCCAGCCGAGGATCGCCTCGCGCGCCAGCGAGCCGACCGGGCGGCCGCTCTGCTGCGAAGCGGCGTTGAGGGCGTCGGAGATCTCGGGGCTGATCCGAAGCGCGAGCAGCCGAGCCTGGGCCAGCGCCTTGGTCAGGGACTCGAGGGCCTGGCTTGGACGGGCGATCTGGAAGTCGCCGGAGTCGATCATCCCCTTGATCTTGCGGGCGAGGTCCTCGCGGTTGAGCCAGGCGTCGTCCATCCAGACGCACTCGGAATCGAGGTCGATTTCAAAGGCTTCCATGGTGCCTCCACGGGCCCCTCTCGGAGCAGAACAAAGCGCGCAACAGTCGCCCTGGGCGCACGGGCTGTCAAGGGTCGGGCCGGGCGGCCGTCAGCCCCACAGCTCGTGGCCGTCGCGCACCGGGCCGTCGGCGCAGACCTCGAGGTAGCCGCCCTGGGCCTTCTTCACCGCGCAGCCGCGGCAGACGCCGACCCCGCAGGCCATCCGCGCCTCCAGGCTGGCCTGGACCTTCACGCCCCGGCACAGCCTCACCACCGCGGCCATCATCGGCTCCGGGCCGCAGGTGTAGACCTCGAGCGGTTCGCCGGCGGCCAACCGCGGCTCGAGCAATCCGGTCACCAGCCCCTTGAGCCCTCGGGAGCCATCCTCGGTGGCGACCACGACCTCCATCGCCTGCGACAGCTCGTCGAGCAGGTGCAGATCCCGCTCCGAGCGCGCGCCGTAGAGCAGACTGGGCCGCGGGCGGCCGTCGAACCGCTCGGCAAAGTGGAGGAAGGGCGCCACCCCGATGCCCCCGGCCACGAAGATCGCCTGTGCCTTCGAATCCTCGGGAAGCGCGAAGCCGTGGCCGAGCGGCCCCAGGATCCTCAGGCGCTGCCCGGGATTGGCGGCGGCCAGCAGCGCCGTTCCCCGCCCGACGGCGTGGATCAGCACCTCCACCATCCCCGCGCGCGCCCGCAGGAAGGTGAACGGCCGCGGCAGCAGCGGGTCGTGGCCGCTGGCTCCATCGGGCCGGACCGAGAGCATCGCGAACTGGCCGGGCTGGGCCGCCTCGGCCAGTCGCGGGCACTCCAGCCCCAGGACGAAGTAGCCGCCGCTCAGCTCGCGCCGAAAGCGAACGAGCGCCTGCTCCTGGAACCGCTGGCCGCAGCTGACGTCAGACATGGCCGCGAAGGTAGCGGGCCGCGCCCGTGCCTTCAACCACCTGCCCTCTCCTCAGCCGACCTGCTGGGTGCGCTCGCGCTTGAGCCGCTGGTATTCGGCGAAGTAGCGCTGCCCCTCTTCGATCTTCTCGAAGGCCTGCTCCTCGGCCTGGATGTCGGCCGGATTGGCAGGGGCCGGAGCCATCAGCCAGGAGCCTGCCGGGCATTGGGAAGTCCAGCTGCTGCGGCCGCTTTCGACCACCACCTCGTCCGGATCACGTCGCCCGGCAGGCTTCGGTCCGCCCCACTCCAGCTGGCAGCGCAGCTTCCCGCGGTAGGCCACGAAGAGGTTGACCACCGCCGAGAAGAAGGCCGCGCCGCGGTCGTCGAACAGCTCCAGCTCCCTGGACACATAGAACCCGGCCTTCAGCTGCAGGGAGAGCCTTCCGCCCCGCGACTCGAGCAGCAGCTCGCTGTCGGTCACCGAGGCGGTGGCGCTGCCGCGCTCGCCCGGATGCCGGCCATCGAAGTAGCGGACCAGGTCCTCTGCGTGCTCGCGGGGCACCCTCAGGTCCATCTCTGAAATCTCGCAGTCGATCACGTAGCTGCCCATCGCCACCTCACAGGCCCGCCTCGTTCCTTAGCGCCGCGGCGTGCGCGCTAGTCCAAAGCAGCGAGCGAGCCTCCAAATTCCCCGCCCGGCGCGCGCCGCTTGTTCAGCCCGGTCCGGCGCCGCTACAGTGGCCCGGCCATGCGCCGCTTCCTCGCCATCGCCCTCGCCCTGCTCCCGGCCAGCTCGCCGGCCCAGCTGGCGTCCGCGCAGCCCGCGGCGGAGCGCAAGGTCATCGATCGGGTCGTCGCCGTGGTGAACAAGGAGCCCTTGCTCCTGAGCGAGCTGATGCTCGAAGCCCGGGTGGTGCTCATCAACCAGGGCGGCGTGCTGGCGGCCCAGGCCGAGCTCGCCGACGCCGAGCTCGCCAGCGCGCTCGAATACTCGATCGGCCAGCGGCTCGCCTGGGCGGAGGCCGATCGCCTGCAGGTCTTCGCGGTGGACGAGGAAGAGGTCGCGCGCGCCCTCAACGAGCTGGCGGGGCATTTCCCCTCGCGGGCGAAGTACCAGGCCTTCCTCCAGCAGCAGGAGGCGAGCGAGGACCAGCTGGCGGCCATCCTGCGGCGCCAGCTGCGCGTCGCCCGCTATCTGGACAGCCGGGTGAAGCTGGCGGCGCGCGTCAGCGAAGAGGAGCTCAGGCGTTTCTACCAAGAGCACCAGGACGACTTCGTCGGCCAGGGGTTCTCGCAGGTGCGCGAAGGGATCAAGGCGGCGCTCACCCGCGACCGCTACCGGCAGCTGGCCAAGCGCCTGATGGACGAGCTGAGAGCGCGGGCGGAGGTGCGCGTGGTCGCTCACTTCGGGGAGCCCGGTGGCGCCGGCAAGAGACAGCCTTAGGGTAGTTGGGAGGGAAGCAACTTGAGACGCCTAGAGCCCGAAGGCCAGACGCCCGCCGCCCCGGCGCCCTTCCAGCTGCGGGAGATGGTCGCCGCCGACATCGAAGAGGTGATGCGGGTCGAGAAGGCCGCCTTCGCCCATCCCTGGTCGGCCGAGCTGTTCCGCCGCGAATTGGAGCACGACTGGTCGTGCATCCTGCTGGCCGAGGAGCCGCAGCCGGCCGGCCCTCAGCTCTTGGGGTTCGTGATCTTCTGGCTGGTGCACGACGAGATCCACATCCTCAACGTCGCCACCGACCCCCAGCAGCGCCGGCGCGGAGTGGCCAAGACGCTGCTGCGCGAGTGCTTCGCCCGCGGGCGCACGAAGGGCGCCCAGCTGGCGACCCTCGAGGTGCGCCGCTCCAACGTCCACGCCATCGACCTCTACAAGTCGCTGGGATTCCGCTCGGTCGGAGTGCGGCCCAACTACTACTCGGAAGAGGGCGAGGACGCGATCGTGATGACCCTCGACTTCTGAGCGGCGCCCGATCCGCGAAATCGCCTGATTTTGCTTGGCAAGCGCTGATCAGTGGTTAGGTAGTGCGGGCGGGGAAAGGTCTTCCTCGCCGGGCAGCGCGCTGCCCGATCGCGCCTCCAGCAGCGGGGCGCCAGGGAGCCGACCTTGGCAGCCGAGCGAGACCTCTACGAGATCCTGGGCGTCCCCCGGGGCTCGAGCCAGGACGAGATCAAGAAGGCCTACCGCAAGCTGGCCAAGAAGTTTCACCCCGACGTCAACCCCGGCAACAAGCAGGCCGAGGAGAAGTTCAAGGAGCTGTCGGCGGCCTTCGAGGTGCTGAGCGACCCGAAGAAGCGCTCGCTGTACGACGAGCTGGGCCCGGACGCGGCGCGCATCGGCTTCGACGAGAACAAGGCCCGCGCCTACCGGCAGTGGCGCTCGGCGCAGCGCGGCGGCGGCTTGGGCGGCCAGGCCCCCGAGGGATTCGGCGGCTTCGAGTTCAACGAGGACTTCGACCTGGGCGACATCCTGGGCTCGATCTTCGGCGGCGGCCGCGGCCGGACCCGCGAGGCGGGCGGGTTCGCCGAGGCCAACCAGCCCTCCGCCGGCCAGGACATGACCTTGCAGATCGAGATCTCGCTGCGCGAGGCGGTGGTGGGCGGGGAGCGCAGCATCAGCTTCATGCGCCCCGGCCGCTGCGACCGCTGCGCCGGCACCGGGATGCTCCCCGGCTCGGGCAAGGGCCACGCCTGCCCCACCTGCAACGGCACCGGCCGCACCCGCGCCACCCGCGGGCCGATCAACTTCTCCGGCACCTGCCCGACCTGCGCCGGCACCGGGCGGGTGGCCAACGCCTGCCCGAAGTGCGGCGGCAGCGGCGTCAACCAGGAGGAGGCGCGGATCACCGTGCGCATCCCGGCCGGCATCGCCGACGGCTCCAAGATTCGCCTGCAGGGCCAGGGCAGCTCCGGCCAGCGCGGCGGGCCGCCCGGCGACCTGTACCTGATTCCCCAGATCGCTCCCCACCCGCTGGTGCGCCGCGAGGGCAACGACCTGCACATCGCGCTGCCGGTGACAGTGGGCGAGGCGCTGCACGGGGCCGAGGTGCACTGCCCGACCTTCGACGGCGAGGTGACCCTCAAGATCCCGCCCGGCTCGCAGAGCGGGCGCAAGCTGCGGCTGCGCGGGCGCGGGGTGCCCTCGCTCAAGGGCGGCGCGCGCGGCGACTTCTACGCCGAGCTGCAGATCCACCTGCCGGAGACCGCCGGCGAGCCGGTCCGCAAGGCGGCCGACGAGCTGGACAAGCACTACAAGCGCGATGTGCGCGCCGGGATCGAGCTGTAGCGGATCTTCTCTTGGCGCTTCTCCAAGGTGGCGGCTAGAGTGCCCGCCCCGACTACTCTGACTCTCTCCTCACGCGAGGAACCATGGGATTCTTCGACCTGTTCGGCGGCAGCCCCGAGAAGCGCGCCAAGTCGCTGCAGAAGAAGGTCACCGAGAAGTACGGCCCGCCGGAGAACCGGCAGAAGGCCATCGACCAGCTGCTAGACCTGGGCACCCCCGAGGCCATCGCGGCGCTGCTGATGCGCTTCACCGTGGCCTGCGAGCCGTCGATCACCGACGCCGAGGAGAAGGACTACACCTACGAGTCGCTCTTGAAGTTCGGCGACAAGACCATCGAGCCGCTCAAGGCCTTCCTCAAGAAGAGCGACGTGGCCACCAGCTGGGCCGTCAAGATGCTGCGCCAGGTGGTCGGCGAGTCGGACCTGGTGGGCGTCTGCCTCGAGATCCTCGCCGCCCTGGGCCCGGAGTACACCCGCGACCCGGAGAAGAAGACGGTGCTCATCGCCACCATCGGCGATCTCAAGGATCCGCGCATCGCCCCGGCGCTCAACCCCTTCCTCGAGGACCCCTCCGACGACGTGCGCATCGCCGCCGCCGCCGCCCTGGCCAAGCAGAAGGACGAGCAGTCGCGCGAGCCAATGCTCAAGGCCTTCGTTGACTCCGCCGACCGGGCCCGGGTCATCGCCGCCCTCGCCGCCGCCCTGGCCGACTCCGGCTTCGGCATCCAGGGCTACCGCGAGAAGATCGAGAAGGGCCTCCCGGACGGCTTCTTGGTCGATCGCTCCGGCACCGTCAAGCGCCGCGGCTAGCGCGAGCGTTCCCTCGGGGGCGGCGGCGCCACCGTCGTCCACTGAACGGGCCCGGCGCGGGGAACGGCATCCTCGTTGCGCCGGTCAACCCGCCCCGGTTAGATGCCCGCTGTGCCCCAACGGAATAAAAAACCGCTCTCATTGAAGACCGCGCGAGGGGCGGCCGCCCAGCCGCTCGAGTCTCTCCCCGCCGCCCTCGTCGCGCTGCTGGCCGACTCGATGGCCCAGGCCAAGAGCGAGAGCGACGCGCTGCGCGATGGGCTGGCGCTGGCCCATGACCTCTCGCGGGCCCGGCTGGCCTTCGCCTCCCGCTTCGACGCCGACAAGGGCATGCTCTCGGTGGTGGCGACCCGGGGGCGCTCGGGCGCCAGGGCCATCGCCTGCAGCCCGGGCGAAGGGCCAGTGGGCAAGGCCTACACCACGCAGGAGATCATCCGCGAAGGCGAGCAGGTGGCGATCCCGGTGGTCGACCGCGACGAGGTGCGGGCGGTGCTGGCGGTGGTCCAGCCCCGCCAGCCGGTGGCCGACAGCTTGTGGCGCGCGCTGGCCCGCCACCTGGCCGCCGGGATGCAGATCGCCCAGCTGCGCGACGCCGCCACCCGGCGCACCCGCGACCTGGAGACCGCGGTGGCCGGCCTCAAGAGCCTGGAGAAGGCCCGCGACGAGCTGCTGGGCAACGTCTCCCACGAGCTGAAGAGCCCGCTGACCACCATCAAGGCCTACCTGTCGATCGGCCTCAAGGGCGGGCTGGCCGACGGCGACAAGGCGCGCAAGGCCTACGAGGTCTGCAACCGCAACGCCGACCGGCTGCTGCGGCTGATCAACGACATGCTGCTGATGTCCCGGCTCCAGGGCGGGAGGATGACGCTCGCCGATCGGCCCTTCGGGCTGCGCGCCCTGGCCCAGGAGGCGGCCGGCCCGCTGGCGGCCTCGGCGGCGGCGGCCTCGGTGTCGATCCAGTTCGGCCGCGGCGGCGAGGTCTTCGTCAAGGGCGACCGCGACCGGCTCCACGAGGCGCTGGTCCACCTGCTGGAGAACGGCATCGTCTACAACCGGCCCAGCGGCCAGGTGCGGGTCGAGGCGCACGCCGAGGGCGGGGTGGCGGTGCTCGAGGTGAGCGACACCGGCCAGGGAATCCCGCCCGAGGACCTGCCGCACATCTTCGACCGCTTCTACCGCGGCCAGGCCAAGGCGGCCCGCTCCGGCAGCGGCCTGGGGCTGGCCATCGTCCGGCAGATCGCCCAGCTGCACGGCGGATCTGTCTCCGCCAGCAGCGCCCCGGGCCAGGGCACCACCCTGACCCTGCGGCTGCCGCTGTTCGCCGGCGAGGTCAGCGCCGGGCCGCGCGAGGCCGAGCCCCGCGACGGGACGGTGCTGCTGGTCGAGGACGATTCCGACTGCCGCGAGGTGCTCGGCCAGGTGCTCGAGGCCGAGGGGCTGTCGGTGGCCCAGGCCTTCGATGCCCAGGGCGCGATGCGCCAGTTGCAGGCCTCGCGGCCGGCGCTGGTGCTGCTCGACCTGCGGCTGGGCCGGCAGGACGGGCGCGCGGTGCTGCAGCACATCCGCGCCGACGCCCGGCTGGCTTCGACCCCGGTGTTCGTCATCTCCGGGGCCGCCGACAGCGCCGCCGGCATCCGCTACGACGGCCCGGAGCGCATCGACGGCTTCTTCGAGAAACCCCTCAACCTCCAGCGGCTGCTCGACCGGGTGCGCGAGGTGGTCCGCCCCGGGGCCAGCGCCGCCGAAGCGCCCTAGCTTCCTCGCGAAAAAGGCAGATTTCCATGAGCGCCCCGGCCCTGAGGGACCCCGAGCCGATTGCCCCTGGGAAGGGCCCGGTGTACGGTTCGACCCCTCCGATGGACACCCCCACCGAGACGACGGCAGCCGCCTCCACCGAGGGAGAGTCGCGACAGCTGCGGCGGGACTTCTCCGTCTTCTCCCGCGCCTTCGGCCGGCGGTACTTCGAGCCAATCCCGCTCCCCGAGGAAGGCACCAAGACCTTCTCCGAGCTGGCCGCCAAGGGCGAGATCGTCCACGTGATGCGCCGAGTCTCGGCGATCTCCTTCCTCTATCTCGCCTGGTGGCTGCTGCGCCGGGCGCTGCCGCCGCTGCGGGCGGCGATCGGCATGGGCTGGAGCTACTGGAGCCCGTTCCGCCGGCTGTTCCGCCGTGGCAGCTCCGCCGAGCAGCTGACCCGGGCCCTCGACTCCCAAGCCTCGGCGCTGGTCTTCCTGCGCAACCGCCGCGGCGCCATCCCCGAGCTGCCGCCGGAGCGCGACCCGTTCTTCGCCCTGGTCGCTCGGGCGCGCCGGGAGCAGCGGCCGCTGTTCCTGGTCCCCGAGCTCTACTGGTGGGGCCACCGGGCGCGCAACGTGCGGCCGACGCTGCGCGACCTGATCTTCGGCAGCCCCGAGGCCCCCGGGCCGCTGGCGGCGGCGATCGGCTTCTTGCTCAACTACAAGACCGCCTTCTTCCGGGTCGGGGCGCCGGTGGACCTGACCGCCTTCGTCCGCGACAACGCCGCCGACTCCGACCAGACGCTGGTGCGCAAGGTGCGCGGGGCGCTCTACCAGCACCTGGCGCGCGAGACCCGGGCCATCGTCGGGCCGCCGCGCAAGTCGCGCGAGCGGATCATCGAGGAGACTCTGCGCGACCGGACCCTGCGCGCGGCGCTGGAGCACGTCGCCGCGGAGAAGGGCCTCCCGGTCGAGACCCTGCGCGCCGAGGCCGAGAAGAACCTGAACAAGATCTCGGCCGACTACAGCGCCATCGTCCTGACCGTCTTCAAGCGGATCCTGACCTGGTTCTTCTACCGGGTGCACACCGGGGTCGAGGTGGACGAGAAGGGCTTCGAGCGGACCATGGCCGCCGCCCGCGAGGCGCCGATCATCCTCTGCCCCAGCCACAAGAGCCACCTCGACTACCTGCTTTTGAGCTGGCACCTGGCCGAGCGCGGGGTGGCCATCCCGCTGATCGCCGCCGGGGCCAACCTGTCATTCTGGCCGGCCGGGCCGCTGCTGCGCCGCTCGGGGGCCTTCTTCCTGAGGCGCAGCTTCAAGGGCGACAAGGTCTACGCCGCCAGCTTCAAGGCCTACGTCAAGAAGCTGATGCGCGAGGGCTACACCCAGGAGTTCTTCATCGAGGGCGGGCGCAGCCGCACCGGCAAGCTGCTGGCGCCCAAGCTGGGCGTGCTGAGCTTCGAGGTCGACGCCTTCCTCGAGGGCGCGCAGGACGACGTCTACTTCGTGCCGGTGGCCATCGACTACGAGAAGGTGGTCGAGGCCAAGAGCTACGCCAAGGAGCTGGCCGGCGGCGAGAAGAAGGCCGAGTCGATCAAGAGCCTGCTCGAGGCCCCCAAGGCCTTCACCGGGCGCTACGGGCGCATCTACCTGTCGTTCGAGGAGCCGATCTCGCTGCGCAAGTTCCTGCTCGACCGCCTGGGCTCGCTGGACAAGGCCGCCGACGAGCAGGTGCGCCGGGCGGCGATCCGCTCGCTGGCGCAGAAGGTCACCTTCGGCATCAGCCGGGCAGCGGTTATCACCCCGGCGGCGCTGGTGTCGGCGGCGCTGCTGGCGCACCGGAGGCGGGGCATCGGAGCCCGCGAGGCCGGCGCCCACATCCACGCCCTGCGCGAGCTGGCGCTCAAGAAGGGCGCCCGCCTCTCCCCGGTCCTGGAGGGCGCGCCCTCCGATCCCTCGGTGCTGGGGCCGATCAACGAGGCCCTGAAGCTGTTCGTCGAGGACGAGCTGATCCAGCAGCAGGTGATCGACGGCGAGACCATCTACCAGGTGCCCGACGACCGGCGCCCGTCGCTCAGCTTCTACAAGAACAACCTCGTCCACCTGACGGTCGCCCGCTCGCTGATCGCGACGGCGCTGCTGGGCCTGGGCGGGGAGACCACGCTCGAGGAGCTGCGCGAGCAGGTCCTCTTCCTCAGCCTGCTGTTCAAGCTCGAGTTCTCCTTCGGCAAGAGCCTCGATGCCCAGCTCTCCGAGACCCTGGACGCCCTCTCGGACGAGGGGATGGTCGTCCGCAAGGAGGGCAAGGTGGCGGTGGCCCCCGAGCCCCACGCCCGCAACAGCCTGATGTTCCTCAGAGATCTGACCCGGGACTTCCTGGAGAGCTACCGCATCTTCGCCTCGGTGCTGCCGGTGGCGGCCTCGCCGGTGGACCGCAAGGAGCTGCTGCGGCGGGCCCTGGACCGCGGGCGGGCCGACTTCCTCTCCGGCCAGGTCGGCTGCAGCGAGGCGCTCAGCAAGCCCAACCTCGAGAACGCCCTGGCGCTGTTCGTCGACCGCCGGGTGCTCCTGGAGAGCGAGGACGGCAAGAAGGTCTCCATCTCGCCAGAGGACCGCGGGGCGCCCGAGCGCTACCTGGCCCAGATCGACCGGCTGCTGGCCACCGAGCCGCGCTGAGCCCCTGCGCGCCGCAAGAAGGTCGGCTAGAATGGCCGACAGTGGGGCGGAGAAGTCTAGGAGTCATGGCGCGCACTGTCCTCATCGCCGAGCCCCACGCCCCCACCCTCGAGCTGCTTCAGCACATGCTCGCTCAGGCCGGCTACCGGGTGCTGGCCGCCGATGAACCCGGCAGGGCGCTCGAGGCCTGCGTCTCGGAGCGCCCGGACGCGGTGCTGCTGGCCGCCGACCTGCCCCGCTACCAGGGCTCGACGCTGGGCAAGCTGTTGCGGGCCACCGAGTCCGGGACGCGGCTGCCGCTGTTGGCGGTGGACAAGGGCCACCTCGGCAAGGCCCGCGGCGTGGGCTCGGTGCTCGACCTGATGGTCAACGCCTACCTCGCCGACGCCACCAAGCGCGATGAGATCCTGGGTCGGCTGGACCAGCTGATCAGCGCCGCCGCGGTGGCCCCGCGCCCGACCACTGGCGTCGCCGCGACCCTGGGCCGCTCGCCGGTGGCCTCCGGCGAGATGAAGTCGCGCGCCCTCCCCTCCCACCTCCACTCCTGGTACCGGCTCGCGCGAGACGGAGTGCTGGTCTTCGCCCACCGCGAGCTGACCCGGCGGGTCTACTTCGTCAGGGGGGCGCCGGCGAACTACGACTCCAGCGCCCGGCAGGACTCGCTGGCCAGCTGGCTGGGCGACCGGGGAATCATCACCGAGGCGCAGCACCAGGAGCTGCTGTCGATGGTCGCCGGCGGCGAGCTGTCGCCGGGCGCGGCGCTGGTGGCGATCGGAGCGGTGGAGGCCGGCGAGCCGCTGCTGGCGCTGCTGCGCGACTGGGCCCGGGCCAAGATCTCCCAGGCCCTGGCCATGAGCGAAGGGCGGTTCAGCTTCTACGCCGGCGACGAGTTCGCCAGCGAGGTCCCGAGCATCGACCTGCCGGCGCTGGCGCCGATCTACGAGGCCGTGCGCCTGAGCTGGCCGACCAAGAGCTTCGCCTCGGCGCTGGGGCCGCACATGAAGGAGTACCCGGCCCGCTCCCCGGACTTCGCCAGGGAGCTGCCGGCGCTGGGGCTCTCCACCGCCGACCTGAGCCTGGCGCTGTCGCTGACCGGCCAGCGGACGCTGCGCGAGGTGCTGGCCGACAGCAAGGACCTGAAGCACGCGCTGGCGCTGCTCTGGTACCTGAGCACGGTGCAGGTGCTCTCCTACTCGCCCGCCCCGCGCGACGCGGGGTCGCAGTCCGGGGTGGCGCTGCCGGCGCAGCCGGCCTCGCGCAAGCGGCGCAAGGCGCTGCCGGCCGCCAAGGCCGCCGAGCTGGGCGACGAAGCGGTCAAGATCCTCACCGCCAGCTACTTCCGGGCGCTGGGGCTGGACATCACCGCCGGGTCGGAGGAGGTCGAGCGCGCCTACCACGACGCCGCCACCCGCTTTCACCCCGACAGCTACGCCGAGTTCGAGCTGGGGCCGATGGGCGACCTGCTGGCCTCGGTGCTCGACAAGCTCTCCGCGGCCTACCGGGTGCTCTCCGACGAGGCGAAGCGCAAGGCCTACGTCAGCTTCCTGCTGGGGCGGGCCGAGGTGGCTCGGGCCGAGACGCCCAACGTCGAGGCCGAGGTGGAGCTCAAGCGCGGCGAGAACCTGATGCGCAAGGGCGACTGGTCCGGGGCCCTCACCGCCTTCGAGCGCGCGGTCAGCCTCAACGCCCGCGAACCCGAGTACTACAGCTACCTGGCCTGGGCGACCTTCAAGGCCGGCCCGGGAGACGCCGCGCACCGCGCCAAGTCCGCCCTCAAGCTGATCAAGAAGGCGCTGGCGATCAACCCGACGCTCGAGCGCCCGCAGATCATCGCCGCGATCATCGAGGACGAGATCGGCGACCCGGCCGAGGCCCGAAAGCTGCTCTTCAAGCTGCTCAAGTCGTGCCCCGGCTGCCTGCTGGCGAAGAAGGTGCTGCAGGGGATCAACCGGCGGCGCGGGGCCGGCGAGAAGGCCTAGGCGGCCACCACCGCGATCCCCGCCTCGTCCGCCGCCCGCCGCACCGCCTCGGCGTCGAGCACCACCGTCTTGCCCGGCTCGATGGCCAGCGCCGCGCCCTTCACCGAGGCGATGGCCTCGATGGTCCTGGGGCCGATGGCCGGCAGGTCGAAGCGCAGGTCCTGCTGGGGCTTGCAGCGCTTGACCACCACGATCCCCGGTCCGGCCAGCTCGCCCGCCCGCCTGATGCAGGCGTCGGTCCCCTCGGCGGCCTCGACGGCGATGACGTTGCCGCGGCAGACCACCACCGTCTGGCCGACGTCGGCACGCCCGAGGGCCTGGGCCACCTCGCGGCCCAGGGCGATGTCCCGCTGCTCCTCGGCGCTCGGCTCCCGGCGGGTCAGCGGCCCCGACAGCGGCAGCACCTCCTGCAAGAACTCAGTCGAGGGGATGATGCGCACCCCCGTGGCCTCGAAGTGCTGGGCGATGGCCTTGAGCAGCCCGTCGTCGTTGAAGTGGCGCATCCGAGCCAGCAGCTTGAGGCTGGCCAGGTCCGGGCGGGCGTTGCGGAAGGCCTTGAGCTTGCCGATGCCCCCGGCCATCGCCGCCTCGCCGACTCCGTGCTTCTTGAAGGTCTTGAGGATGCGCGACAGCTGGCCGATGTGGACCCACACCAGCTCGTCGACCTCCCGGGCCAGCGAGGGATCGGTCTCGCCGAGGTGGGCGATCGCCACCACCCGCACCCCGGCGCGCCTGGCCCCGCGGGCGAAGAGGATGGGGAACTGGCCGTTGCCGGCGATGAGCCCGACGGTGCGACCGGCTTCGCTCACCGGGCGACCCCGCGCTCCGAGCCCTCGATGAAGTCGAGGAACAGGGCGACCTCGGGACGGCTGCCCAGCTCGGCGCGGGCCTGGGCCACCGCCTCGCGCACGCCCAGCTTGCGGCGGAAGACGGTGCGGTAGGCGCTCTTGATGTGGCCGATCTGCTCTTCGGTGAAGCCGTGGCGCGACAGGCCGACGGTGTTGAGCCCGACCATCTTGGCGCGGTCGCCCTGGACGGTGCAGTAGGGAGGCACGTCCTGGGTCACCGCGCTGCCGGCGGCCACGAACGCGTGGGTGCCGATCCGGCAGAACTGGTGGACCCCGGCCAGCCCGCCGACGATGACGTGGTCCTCGATGGTCACGTGCCCGGCGAGCCCGGCGCAGTTGGCGAGCACGCAGCCGCTGCCGACCTGGCAGTCGTGGGCGACGTGGCTGTAGGCCATGAACAGGTTCTTGTTGGCGACGCGGGTGACTCCAGTACCGCCGGCAGTGCCGGTGTGCATCGTGCTGAATTCGCGGATCTGGTTGTCGTCGCCGATCTCCAGGCGAGTCTCTTCCCCGGCGAACTTGAGGTCCTGGGGAATGGCTCCGAGGGCGGCGAACTGGAAGATGCGGTTGCGGGCGCCGATGGTGGTGTTGCCCTCGATCACCGAGTGAGGGCCGATCACCGTCCCGGGGCCGATGCGGACCTTGGGGCCGATGACGGCGTAGGGACCGACCTCGACGGTGCTGTCGAGCTCGGCGGACTTGGCGACGATGGCGGTGGCGTGGACGGACATGCATGCTCCCAGCGCGGCGAGGGCCGGAATCTACACGCCAGTGAACGCTTTCTCAATCCGCCGCCGGAAAGTGCTTGGCTAGCCGGCCGCCACCACCGACAGCGGCGAACCGTCGACGCCGAAGGTGTGGATTTCAATCGGCATTTTGGCGCAGGTCGCCGCCGCTGCGCGGACCGCGGCCTGGGCGATTCCGCCGCAGCAGGGAACCTCCATCCTGGCCACGGTGACGCTCCTGGGCTGGGCGGCGGCGAAGATGGCGCCGAGCTTCTCGGCGTAGAACGGCAGGTCGTCGAGCTTGGGGCAGCCGACCAGCAGTGCCTTGCCAGCCAGCAGCTTGGAGTGGAAGTCCGGGTAGGCGAAGGGCACGCAGTCGGCGCACAGCAGGACGTCGGCGCCCTTGAGAAAGGCGGCCTGGGGCGACACCAGCATCAGCTGCACCGGCCAGTGGCGCAGCTGAGAGGCCGACGCCGTCTCCTGACCGCGAGCCGATGGAGCCGCCGGGGCCATGGTCCGGTGCGCTGAACCCGGGCAGCTGTGGCCGTGCCCGTGCCCGGCGTGTCCCTGCCCGAGGACTGGCAGCACCGCCAGCTTCGGGTCGGCCGTCGCGGCGAGGTGCCGCTCCACCGCCGACTGATCGAAATCGTCGGCCTCGCGCTCCTCGACCCGGATGGCGTCCCGCGGGCATTCCCCGAGGCAAGCGCCCAGGCCATCGCAGAAGGCCTCGCTCACCAGCTTGAGCTTGCCGCCGACGACCGCCAGCGCGCCCTCCTTGCAGCTGGGCACGCACTGCCCGCACCCGTCGCACTTCTCTTCGTCGATGGCGATGATCTTGCGGCGCATTCTTCGCTCCTTGGCCAGTCCCCTTGGGGACGAGCCTTCTTCTATGATGCCGGGCTCGCCGTCACCTTGATCTGGATCAATCGAGCATGAAATCGCCGCGCAAGCCGTCACTCGCCGACTACCTCAACGCCTGCCGGTTCTTCGCCCACGTCGACGACGCCGGCCGCTCGCTGCTGCAGGCGATGGCGGTGCTCCAGAAGTTTCCCAAGGGCAAGACCCTGTTCCGCCAGGACGACCCTTGCCCCGGCGTCTACATCGTCGGCAGCGGGCTGGTACGGATCTTCAAGGTCGGCGCCAGCGGCAAAGAGCACGTGCTCCACCTCGCCGGTCCGGGAGACACCTTCGCCGAGGTGGCGGCCATCGGCGGGTTCCGCTGCCCGGCCTGGGCCGAGGCGGTTGAACCCTCGGAGTGCGTCCTGCTCCCGCTGGACAAGTTCAACGAGGCGCTGCGCCGGGACCACTCGCTGACCCTGCAGATCCTCTCAGGGATGGCGCTGTGGGTGCGGCAGTTGGTCGGGCTGATGGAGGACATCGTGCTGCGCGACGCCACCAGCCGGGTGGCCAGCTACCTGCTGCAGACCTTGGGCGGCGAGGAGAAGGCACTGCGGCTGCCGACGCTGCAGAAGCACCTCGCCAGCCACCTCAACCTGACCGGCGAAACCCTGTCGCGCTCGCTGCGGCGGCTGGCGGATCTGGGCTACATCGAGAAGGCCGGTGGACGACTGCGCATCCGCGACGAGCAGGGGCTGCGCGAGGCGGCGCTGGGCAACCTTCCGCGGCTGTGACTAGAGCCCGAGCCGCTGGACCAGCAGCAGCAGCGCCGGGACGGTGAGCACGCTGAGCAGGGTGCCCAGGAACACCGCCCGCGAGGCCAGCGGGGCATCGCCTCCATAGCGCTCGGTGAGCACCACGCAGTTGAGCGCGGTCGGCATGCCGGCGATGAGGATCACCAGCAGGCGCGCCTGAGCCGGCAAGCCGACCCCGGCGATTCGGGCCGCGGCCAGCAGGGCGACCGTCACCAGGGGCGTCAGCGCCAGCCTTCCCAGGAGAATCCCGGCCAGCGGGCGGCTGTCCGGCGGCCTGGGTCCCTCCCCGCCGCCCAGCTGCGCTCCGGTGATCAGCAGCGACAGCGGGATGGTGAGGCTCCCCACCAGGTGCAGCGCTTGGAAGATCGCCGTCCCGGCCAGCGTCCACGCCGGCTCGCCGGCGCGCGGCGCGAAGGCCACCTGGCGCAGCCCGGGGAAGAGCAGCGCCAGCGCCACGCCTCCCAAGGTCGCGAGCAGCCCGGGGTTGAAGGCCAGGGACCGCAGCGACGAAGCGCTGGGCCGCCCGCTCTGGAGCGTCCAGATCCCCAGCGTCCAGAGCATCGAGAACGCGCCGACGTTGAAGAGCAGGACCCACAGCCGCCCCTGCTCGCCGAAGAGGGCCTCGGCGATCGGAAGCGGCAGGTAGATCCAGTTGGGGACCCCGACCAAGAAGGCGAAGGTCGGCCGATCCGCCGCCGAGGCCATCAACCGAGCAAGCAGCCAGCCGACGCCGTGCGCCAGGCCGATGGTGGCGCAGGCCCACAGCGGGATGACCCAGCCCTCCCGCAAGGCCGGCACGTCCACCGTGGTCAGCATCTGCTCGAGGATGAGCGCCGGGAGCGCGATGTCGGCGACCAGCCGGCTCAAGGCGCTGGCGTTTTCCCGGCCGAGGTAGCCGCGCCGGCGCGCCAGCCACCCGGTGAGCATCACCAGGAACATCCCCGCGATCTTGAGCAGTGTCACCAACCAGTGCGGCATGGCTCTCTTTCGAAGTGGCCGGCATCGATAGCCGTCCTTGGACCCTTAGGCAACCTTGGCGGCGAGTGCTCGAGCTTTCGGCAGGGCATCGGGCGGAGGCGTTTGAGTGAGGCCCACAGGCCGCGAACCGCCAAGGCGCTCTCTCGCGTGCTGCGCGATCAGACAGGCAGCGATACCGTTGGTCCGCAATGGCGACCCCCTTCCTGCTCGCTTTTCTCGCCGGCGCCTTGGCCCTGCATGCCGCTGCCATCGGCCTGCAGCTGCCGGGCGCGATCCCAGCCGGCCGCTCGGCGCCCCGCTGGACGTGTGCATTGGCGGGTGCGGTTTCGCTCGTCCCGCTGGCCATTGCCCTCTCGCTCGCCAAGGCGAGTGCCATTGACATCCTCGTCCTGGCTGCCGGTTTCCTGTTGGGCAGCGGCGCCGCATTCCTCTCCTCGTCGCTGCGGCCGCTCGACCCCGACCGGCCGTTTCTTCCCGGGGAGAGCGCGAGGTGGGCGTCGCGCGCAATCGCGATCGAGCGCGAGCCCGACGCCGGCGCCGTTCTCCTGACCGGGCCGCATCCCAGCGGACTCTTCGTCGTGATCTGCCACGGCGGCGGCAACGACCGCCTTTACGGCCTCTGGCGGCTTCTCCCCGAGCTGCTCGAGCGCGGCTGCTCAGTGCTCACCGCTCATCTCGCGGGCCACGGGCGCGGAGGCAGCGACCTCTTCAGCCTCGATGCGTCCCGGCGAAGAATCGACGAGCTCATCGCCTGCGCGCGCGCCCAGCCCGGGTGCCGCAGCGTGGTGCTGCTGGGCCAGAGCATGGGAGCGGTCCTCTCCCTCGACGCCGCGGCGCGCGGAGTCGCGGTCGACGGCGTGATCGCCGTTTCTCCGCTCACCGAGCTGCGCCTCGGCGCCTCCACCGGGGCGGAGCTGGGGGCCTTCGCCCACCGCTCGATCTATCTGGCGCTGCGCCACGGCACCCTTCCGCGGCTGCTTCCCGCCGCCGGCTCGTTCAAGCGCGCTGCGTTTCCGGTGCGCGTTGGCGCGGAGACCACTTACGTCGAGGAATTCGCTCTCGTCGTTCGCCAGGCAGACCTGGTGCGCCGTCTGGCGGCCTCGGCGCGGTTTCCCCGCCTGCTGCTGGTTCTCGGCGAACAGGATGCCATCGCCCCCGCCAGCCAAGGACTGGCCATCCACCAGGCGATTCCCGGTCGGTCGCAGCTGCTGCTGATCCCCGGCGCCTACCACCTCGACGTGCTGCTTCGCGCCGACGTCGTCTCTCAGATTGCCGGGTGGCTGGCGACGATTGCCTGACGCCCTTGCCTCGATGCTCGACGACCTCCTATGGTCGGGAGAGCTTCTCTCATCAACTGGATGTGTCACTTGGCGACGACTTCTCTGGCCCGGCTTCCCCTGCTCGCGTTGCTGCTGACAGCCTGTTCTCTAACTCAAATCGCCTGCGCGACCGACTCCAGCGGCGCTGATGCCGGGAGCAGCGACGCCGCCACGACCCCTGACAGCGGCGGAGTTGCGGACGCTGGCCCTGCTGACACCGCGACGGCGACTGACGGTGGAGCTGCGGACGCCGGCACCACCGACGCCGGCGACGCTTCGCTGCCTTTCGCCTGCAGGCCCTACGACGGCGGAATCCCCGACGCTGGCGATCCCTGCTTCTTCAACACCGACTGTCGGGCGAGCCAGGCCTGCGAGTGCATGAATTCCGAGTGCCACTGCTGCGACGGGGTGCGCGGAACCGGGAAGGCCGGCATCGATTCCTGCTCCGGCGAGGCTGATTGCGAGAGCGGCCTATGCATCGATGACCGCGGCTACTGCAGCGGTCCCTGCCAAAGCCCGTCCGACTGCGGTCCGCATCTCCCTCAGTGCCTCGACATAGGCTTCGGGTTGTCGATTTGCTCTCCGCCCGCCGCTGACGCCGGCATCTAGGCGCTGGAATCGGCTGTGCGCGTTCCAGGTTGCCGACTCAGGGGAGCCGCATGCAATCGCTTCGGGAGCTCTTCCAAATCGGCGCCGGCCCCTCGAGCAGCCACACGATGGGACCGCAGCGCGCCGCTGCCCGCTTCCTCGAGCGCCATCCGACGCTCGCCTCGGCGCGCGCGGTCCTCTACGGGAGCCTGGGCGCCACCGGCCGCGGCCACCTGACCGACCGGGCGATCGCAGACACCCTCGCCCCTAGGCCGGTGGAGATCGTCTTCAGGCCCGAGCAGGTCCTCCCCTTCCATCCCAACGGCCTTGAGCTGGAGGGCGTGCTCGCTTCGGGCGAGCGGGTCGGACCGTGGCGGGTCTACAGCGTCGGCGGCGGGGCGCTGCGCGAGGAAGGCGCGGCGCCGGCCCCGGAGTCGATGGTCTACGCGCTCCATAGCTTCGACGAGCTGCTGACCTGGAGCAAAACAACCGGCCAGCCGCTGTGGCGCCACGTAGAAGAGTGCGAGGGACCGGCGATCTTCGAGTACCTGGACCGAGCGTACGAGGCGATGCGCGCCGCCATCGACCGTGGACTCGCTGCCGAGGGCGTGCTCCCCGGCTCGCTGCGCCTGCCACGCAAGGCCCGCGCCTGCCTGCTGCGAGCGCGAGAAAGCCAGGATCCGCTCCGCCGGACCGGAACCCTGGCCGCCTACTCGCTGGCGGTGGCCGAGGAGAACGCCGCCGGCCATATTGTCGTCACCGCGCCCACCTGCGGCTCGAGCGGCGTCCTCCCCGGAACCCTGCGCTACCTTGGAGAGGCGCTAGATTCCAGCCGCCGCGAGATCCTCCACGCCTTGGCGATCGGCGGGCTGGTCGGCAACCTGGTCAAGGCCAACGCCTCGATCTCTGGAGCCGAGGTCGGCTGCCAGGGCGAGATCGGCACCGCTTGCGCCATGGCCGCGGCCGCCGCCGCGTCGCTCATGCGCGGCAGCACTCGGCAGATCGAGTACGCCGCCGAGATGGGCCTGGAACATCACCTGGGCCTGACCTGCGATCCCATCGCCGGGCTGGTGCAGATCCCCTGCATCGAGCGCAACGCCTTCGCAGCCTCGCGCGCGGTCGACTGCGCCGATTACGCCCTGCTCTCTGACGGCACGCACCGCGTCTCGTTTGACCAGGTCACCCGGGTGATGAAGCAGACCGGACGGGACATGCTCGCCAAGTACCGCGAGACCGCCACCGGCGGATTGGCGCTGGTCGGCCGCTGACTCCTCCTACTCGGTGGCGGCGACCTCGCCTGCTTCGCCGGGCGCGCTCAGCTCGACGTGAGGCAGCAGCAGGCCAATCGCACCAGCCGCCAGGCTGATGGCAAACAAGATCCAGAAGATTCGCTCCAGCCCGACCACCAGCGCCTTGTCGAGCAGGGCGAGCACCGCTGCCCCCAGATCGTGCCCATGCGTCGGCCCGAGGAGCTGGTCGGCAGCCGAGGCCGGAATCTGTGGATCGGCTGCGAGAGCCGCCGCCAGGATCCCGCCCAGCAGCCCGACCGCCAGGGTCCCGCCGATGGTGCGGAAGAACATGGTGCTGGCGGTGGCCACCCCGCGCTGGCGCCAGGCCACGCTGCTCTGCACCGCGATGATCAGCGCCGTGTTGGAGAGCCCCAGCCCGGTTCCCAGCAGCAGCATCGCGCCTCGCGGGATCCAGACAGAGGCCTCCGGCCGAAGCAGCAGAGCGAGGAGAAGCTCGGCAGCGGCGGCGCAGACGAGGCCGGCTCGCACCAGCGCCCGCGCGCCGAGGCGCGGCAGCAGCCTTCCGCTCAGCGTGCTCGCCACTGGCCAGCCGATGAGCATCGGCATGATGGCCCACGCCGCTCCGGTCGGGGACAGGTGGAGCACTCCCTGGGCGTAGAGCGGCACGAAAGTGACCGTGCTGATCATGCACGCGCCCAGCAACGCACCGGTCGCGCTGGAGACGGCCATGATCGGCCGGCGGAAGAGGTCCAAAGGAAGGAGCGGCTCAGCCGCCGTGCGCTCGATCATCAGGAACCCGGCGATGAGCGCCGCGCCCAGGACCAGCCCGGCGATTCCCAGTGCCCCGCCTCGGGCCCCGGCGAGCAGGGCGGTGATGCCCAGCGTGAGGACCAGCGCTCCTGGGATGTCGAGCTTGCGCTCGTGGCGCTCCACCTTCTCGTGCAGCGAGACCGCGAGGATGGCCGCCGAGGTCAGGCCGAACGGCACGTTGATGTAGAAGACCCATCGCCAGGAGAGCTGCTCGACGATGAAGCCGCCCAGCGCCGGCCCGGCGATTCCCGCCAGCCCCCACACCGCGCCGAACAGCCCCTGCATCCGCGCCCGCTGCGCGATGGTGAAGAGGTCGCCGATGATCGTCATCGAGATCGGCTGCATCGCCCCGGCTCCGAGACCCTGAATGGCCCGGAAGACGATGAGCCCGGTCATGGACTGCGCCTGGCCGCTGAGGGTCGAGCCCAGCAGGAAGAGCGCCAGCCCGAACAGCAGGACCGGCTTGCGGCCGTAGAGGTCGGCCAGCTTGCCGTAGACCGGCACGGTGACCGTGGACACCAGCATGTAGGCGGCGAAGACCCAGCTGTAGAACTGCACGCCGCCCAGGTCGCCGACCACGGTGGGCATCGCGGTGGAGACCACGGTCATCTCCATGGCCGCCATGAACATGGTGAGGAGCAGCGCGAAGACGGTGAGGGGCTTGCTGGTCGCGGTCTCGGACATGGGCGGCGCAGGATAACAGCGCGTGCGCGATGGGGCAGGATAAAGGCCCTGGGCTCAGCTCAGCAGCTCGGGCGGAATGCCCATCTTGCCCCAGGGGCCGGCCAGGTCTTCCGGCAGCGGCGCGCGAACGGTCACCGGCTCGCCAGAGCGGGGATGCGCCAGCCTGAGCTCGAGGGCGTGGAGCGCCAGCCGATGCAGGCCGAAGCGCTCCCGGAACAGCCGGTTGATGTCGCCCTTGCCGTAGTTGACGTCGCCGACCAGCGGGTGGCTCAGGTGCTTGAAGTGGCGGCGAATCTGGTGCAGCCGGCCGGTCTCGGGGAGGGCCTCCACCAGCGAGAAGCGCTCGAAGGCGAAGAGCCTTCGGTAACGGGTCCGCGCCGGCACCCGCGGGCCGTCGGGGGAACTGGGCACCGGATGGTCGATCAGCCCTTCCTCCGGGGTGATCCCCCGCACCAGCGCCAGATAGCGCTTGGTCGCCTGGCCTGCCTCGAAGCAGGCGCCAACGGCCGCCGCTCCCTCCGAGGAAAGGGCGAAGGCGAGCGCGCCGCTGGTCCCGCGGTCCAGGCGATGGACCGGAAAGACGTGGCGGCCGATCTGGTCGCGGACCACGGCCATCGCGGTGACCCGGTCGGTGGCAAACCCGCGATGGACCACCAGGCCCGACGGCTTGTTGACGATCACCAGGTCATCGTCGCGGTAGAGGATGGGGAACGAAAGCCCGCGCATGCGCGCACCATATCCGACCCGGCCCGCGCGCGGGGCTCTGCTATCTTCCCGACGATGGCAGCGGCCAAACAGTGGTGGGTCTACGTGCTGGAGTGCGGCGATCGCTCGCTCTACACCGGGATCACCAACGACCTGGAGCAGCGGCTGGAGCGGCACCAGCAGGGCAAGGGGGCCGCCTACACCCGCTCCCACCTGCCGGTGCGGCTGATCTATCGGGAGAAGGCGCGCGGAAAGGGCGCCGCGCTCTCGCGCGAGGCGGCGATCAAGAAGCTGTCGCGGAGCGAGAAGCTGGCGCTGGTCAGCGCCCGCGGGCCAGCTTCTCGCGGGCGTGGGTCTCGAGCACGTGCAGGGCGACCTTGTCGCGCAGCCTCTCGCTCAGCCCGAGGAACTTGAGCGCCGCGCCGTCGCGGTGCGCCGCCCCGTTGACCTTCACCCCGCGCCGCATCACCTCGGCCTTGCAGTGGACGATCTCGCCCTCCAGCTCGAGCTCGACCTCCACGATCTGCCCCACCCTGGCCCGGCTCTCGCTGACGATCAGCGCCCCGCCGGCGGAGAGGTTGAGGGTGCGGGTCTCTTCGAAGTCCTTGTCCTCGGGACCGGTCCCCAGCCAGATCCGGCACTCGACGTCGATGCGGGCGTCCATCCTCCGCGCCCGGTCCTCGGCGCCGTCGGCGCAGAGGATCTCCAGCTCGGCATGGCTGTTCCCGTGGCGGGCCACCGAGATCCGCCCCGGGACGTAGATCACTGAGCTATCCCGCGGCAGCTCGATGCGGACCTTGGCCGGCGGATTGAGCAACTCGACCCCGTGCGACGGCGCCTTGGCGACCGCGAGCAACTCCTTCGCCTGGGCGCCCAGCACCTCGACCGGAAAGGTGGTCCCGGTCTTCTCGTGGATCAAAGCCCCTTTGACGAGTCCCTTCGCCAGCGCGTCGTGCAGCACGTTCAGGTCGGGCAAATGGCGCTCCGCGGTCGAGGTCGGCACTGCCACTTCGAGCCTACCTGAACCGCGGTCGGGAGGGCGAGGGGCCCGAAGGACATCTCGCGACATCAGTGGAGCGCGGTCGAGGTTGCGGCCTGGGGGACCAGCCGAAGCGTCCGCGGGGGGCGCGGGTAGATGCCGCGCAGCGGGGCGTCGGTGCCGACGATCCGGTCGAACCAGGGGTGGGTGACGCACCAGTTGCGGTTCTGGTTCCCCAGGTGATGTGCGTAGTGCCAAGGCAGGTTCTTCCTGGCCCAGGCCGGGTCGAGGTGGGCGCGGCGGTGCATCCGGTAGTAGTTGGCGGTGCTGTAGACCGCGGCGCCGACGAAGAACGGCGCCACCGGGAACAGCGGCAGCACCGCCAGCGCGCCGGCGGCCAGCATCAGCACCTCCTTGGTGCGTGCCTGCGAGGCCCAGAACGGCTTGCGGTAGGCGCCGTCGCGCATTCCGTGCTCGCGCGCGGCCTTGTGGTGCTCGACGAGGTGGTAGGCGAAGAACGAGCCCTTGCGGCGCCCCAGTCCGTGCAGCACGTAGCGGTGGAACGCCCACTCCACCGCGTTGGACGCCAGCAATCCCAGCGGAATTCCGATCATGACCGCCCTCCTGGCGCCCGATGGCGCGCGAGTGGGCCACAGGCTATCCGGCTGCGGGCAGGGAGCGATCTGCGGCACAGTGCCGGGAAGAGCGCACTGTGCGGCTCTCGACGAAGCCCGCCCCCCGACGATGCCGTGCCAGAGAGCACGCTCGGATCCGGCCCGAAGAAGACCGGGCCGCTAGTCCGGCCCGAGGAATGGCACGTGCAGCTTCACCTCGGCGCCACCCTTCGACTCGATCTCCACCTCGACGTCGAAGCGCCCGGTGAAGCCTTCGCGCGGCAGCACCACGAAGAACGGCAGCACCGACTGCTCGCCCACTGGGATCCGCCACTTGTTCTCGGGCAGGGTCACCGTGGCCTTGGGGTTGTGGGCCTTGATCTCGACCTCGTAGGTCTGCTCGGAGTCGAACTTGTTGTTGGTGCGCAGCATGAACCCGTTGCGGATCTGCCCTTCGTCCAGGACGTAGGGCATCCCAGGTTGGCGCAGCAGGTTGATCGGGAGGTCGGGCCGGCTGCGGCTGGTGGCGGTCAGGGCGACCAGGCCCAGCACGCCCAGCACCGCGTAGATGTAGACCCGCGGCCGCAGGAAGCGCTTGGGCTGGTGGCGCAGGCCGTGCTCGCTGTCGTAGCGGACCAGGCCGGTCGGCCGCTTGAGCTTGAGCATCACCTCGTCGCAGGCGTCGATGCAGTTGGCGCAGCCCACGCATTCCAGTTGCATGCCCTGGCGAATGTCGATCCCGGTCGGGCAGACGTTGATGCAGCGCAGGCAGTCGACGCAGTCGCCGGTGGAGGTGCCGGCCTTGCCCCGCGGCTCGCCGCGCACCGCGTCGTAGCCCACCACCACCGTGTCATCGTCGGAGAGCACCGACTGCAGCCGGCCGTAGGGGCAGAGAATGATGCAGAACTGCTCCCGGAACCAGGCGAAGTTGAAGAAGATGGCCCCGGTGAGCGCGGCCGCCCAGGCGAAGACCTCCGGGTCGGCCTTGGGCCCCTTGCCCATCATCTGCCACAGGCTGGCCGGCGGCACGAAGTAGCAGAGCAGCAGGTGCGCCAGGAAGGCCGACAGCGCCAGGAACACCAGCCACTTGCCGCCGCGACGGGCGATCTTGTTGCCGTCCCAGGGCGACTGGTTGAGCTTGAGCTGCCCCGACCGATCGCCCTCGAACAGCCGTTCGATCCGCCGGTAGACACCCTCGAGGAACACCGTCTGCGGGCAGGCGTAGCCGCACCACACCCGTCCCCATAGCGCGCTGGCCACCACCAGCGCGAACCCGGTGCCGGTGATCAGGAAGAACAGCAGGTAGCCCTGGGTCGGCCCGAAGGTGGCGCCCACGATGTGGAAGCTGCGGTGCCCGATGTCCAGGAGGATCCCCGGATGCCCGTTGATGGTGATGAACGGCATCACCACCAGGACCGCGATCAGCACCGCGAAGATCACGCGGCGCAGGCGGGTGAAGCGCCCGCCGACGTCGGCCGGGTGGAGGAAGTTGCGGGCGCCGCCCTCTCCAATCGAGGAGAGGGTGTCGATGGTGGGCGCGAGGCGTGCCATGGCGATTCCTCAGAGACCGCGTTCCCCCAGGGCGGTTCAGGGCTCCTTGTTCCCCTGCGGCGCCTTGCCCGGGACGTTGGTGTTCTTGATGGTCAGCACGAAGGCCACCACCTCCTGAACCTTGACCGGGCCGAGCGTCGGGCCCCAGGCCAGCATGCCCTTCTCCGGCACGCCCATGGTCACCGTCTTGTAGATGTCGACCGGCTTGCCGCCGTGGATCCAGTAGGCGTCGGTCAGGTTGGGGCCGATGTTGCCCTCGCCCTTGGAGGCGTGGCAGGCGGTGCAGATGGTCTGGAAGGTCTGCTTGCCGCGGGCGACCAGCGCCGCGTCCTTGGTCAGCGCCAGCAGCTGCTCGTCGGTGACCTTGGAGGCGAAGGCCTTCAGCCGCAGGTCGGAGAGCGCCTTCTCGTCGGCCTCCAGCTCCTGGCCCTGGCTCAGGCCGACGTAGGCGGTGTGGTAGTAGAACCAGTACGCGAACGAGAACAGGACCGCCCCGAACAGCGTGGCCAGCCACCAGCGCGGCAGGAAGTTGTCGTGCTCCTCGATTCCGTCGTGCGTCGGCTGGATCGAGGGCTCGTTCTTGCCCTCTGCGACCGGAACCTCGGCGGCATTGCTCGTCTCACTCATCGGTTGCCTCGCGAAGAAGTTGGGTTGTCGTCGGCCAGCGGCAGGTTCGCCTGCTCATGGATGGCGCTCTTGGGCGCCCGCCAGATCCGGATGACCTGGAAGAAGAACAGGCCGATGAACAAAAACAGCCCGACCAGCGGGAAGATCATCAGCGCTGGATTCTGAGCCTGGAAGACTTGCTGAAACACGCTCGCTCCTCTCAGGGATTCGGCTTCGCCGCCGGAGCCCCAGCGGGCGCCGCCGGAGTGGCCGGAGCTGCGACTGCGGCGTCAGCAGCAGCAGCCGGAGCCGCCGCAGCCGGAGCTGCCGGTGCCGTCTCCGCCGGAGCGGCCGGAGCCGCCGCCGCGGGTTCGGCAGCCGGTGCGGCCGCCGCCGGGGCCGGAGCCGCGGGAGCGGCAGCAGCCGCCGGAGCGTTCGCCGCCGGAGTCTGGACGACGTTCTTGCCCAGCACCTGCAGGTAGGCGATGAGGGCGACCAGGTCGCTCTCCGGGTTCACCTTCACCTGCTGGTTGGCCAGGTCGGCCACGATCTCATCGGCCTCCTTGCGCGCCGCGGTGGGGGCGGTGGAGATGTCCGAGTCCTCGTAAGGCACGCCCAGGGCCTTCAGCGCCGAGACCAGCTTGGGAGTCCCGGCGTGGTCGGCGTTGCTGTCCTTGAGGAAGGCGTAGCTGGGCATGGTCGAGCCGGGCGAGGTCTCGCGCGGGTCGAGCATGTGCCGGTAGTGCCACAGGTTCGGGTACTTGCCGCCCTCGCGGTGCAGGTCAGGCCCGGTGCGCTTGGAGCCCCACTGGTACGGCCGGTCGTAGATGAACTCCTCCGGCCGCGACACCGCCCCGTAGCGCAGGGTGTCGGTGGCCAGCGAGCGGACCATCTGCGAGTGGCAGACGTAGCAGCCCTCGCGCACGTAGACCTCGCGCCCGGCCAACTGCAGCGGGGTGTAGGGCCGCTGCTGCGCGCCCTTGAACGGAATGGCCTGCTTGATGGCCAGCGCCGGGATGAACTCCACCAGGCCGCCGATGAGGATGGCCACCAGGGTGAAGACGGTGAACAGCAGCGCCCGCCGCTCGAGGAAGTGGTGCCAGCCGTAGCCCGAGGAAGCGGCCACGAACGAGTAGGCGATCAGCCCGCCCACCACCACGAACAGCACCGCGGCGACGATCATCGGCGCCACGCCCATGAAGATGGTGAAGGCGGCCATCGAGCCCAGCACCAGCACCGGCTTGGACAGCGCCAGCTCGCGGGCCCGCGGCTCCTTCACCGCCGGCTCCTCGACCACCAGCACCTCGCCGTTGACCGCCTTGCCGCTCAGGATGGTGACGACCAGGTTGTAGGTCATCAGCACGAAGCCGCCCAGGTAGAACAGGCCGCCCAGCAGGCGCATCAGATAGAAGGGCTTGATGGCGACCAGGGTCTCGAGGAAGTTCGGGTACTGCAGCGTCCCCTCGGCAGTGGTGGCGCGCAGCATCAGGCCCTGGGTGATGCCGCCAGCCCACATCGCGCCCAGGTAGAGCACGATGCCGAAGGTCCCCAGCCAGAAGTGGGTGTCGGCCAGCGCCTTGGAGTGCAGCTTGGTGTTCCACAGCCGCGGCGCCAGCCAGTAGAACATGCCGGCGGCCATGAAGCCGTTCCAGCCCAGCGCGCCCTCGTGCACGTGGCCGATGATCCAGTCGGTGTAGTGGGCCAGGCCATTGACGCTCTTGATCGAGAGCAGCGGGCCCTCGAAGGTGGCCATGCCGTAGAAGGTGACGCCGGCGGCGAAGAACTTGAGGACCGGGTCCTCGCGGATCTTGTTCCAGCAGCCCTTGAGGGTCAGCAGGCCGTTGAGCATGCCGCCCCACGACGGCGCCCAGAGCATGACCGAGAACAGCATGCCCAGCGACTGGGCCCAGTCCGGCAGCGCGGTGTACAGCAGGTGGTGCGGGCCGGCCCAGATGTAGACGAAGACCAGCGCCCAGAAGTGCACCAGCGACAGCCGGTAGGAGTAGACCGGCCGCTCGGCGGCCTTGGGCACGAAGTAGTACATGATGCCCAGGATCGGAGTGGTCAGGAAGAAGGCCACCGCGTTGTGGCCGTACCACCACTGCACCAGCGCCCCCTGCACGCCGGCGAACACCGGGTAGCTGTGCAGCAGGCCGGTGGGCAGCGCCAGGTTGTTGACGATGTACAGCACCGCGACGGTGACCACCGTCGAGATGTAGAACCAGATCGCGACGTACAGGTTCTTCTCGCGGCGGATGGCCAGCGTCCAGAAGAAGTTGAGGGCGAAGACCACCCAGATCACCACCACCGCCAGGTCGATCGGCCACTCGAGCTCGGCGTACTCCTTGCCCTGGGTGATGCCCAGGGGCAGGGTCACCGCCGCGGCGACGATGATCAGCTGCCAGCCCCAGAAGTGGATCTGCGACAGGACGTCGGAGGCCATCCGCGTCTTGAGCAGCCGCTGCATCGAGTAGTAGATGCCGGCGAACAGCATGTTGCCGACGAACGCGAAGATCACCGCGTTGGTGTGCAGCGGCCGCAGCCGGCCGAAGGTGGTGTAGGGCAAGCCGAGGTTGGCGGTGTGATCGGCCATCTCGAAGGCGATCCACACGCCGGCCAGCATGCCCACCAGGGCAAAGACGACCGAGGCCAGCAGGAACTGCCGGACCACCTTGTCGTCGTACACGACCTTGACGCTGTTCATCGATGCTCCTTTACGGGAGAAGCCAGAGAAGAAGGCTTTTCGTCGCTGTCCAGGGGAAGCAGCGACAGGCGGTCGGCCTGCTCGTGGTCGCCCTGCTTGATGCTGTAGGCGAACAGCAAGAGGGTTCCAGCGAGTAGTATCAGACTGATGAATACCAGAAGGATTAGGATTTCCATGAACTTTTCTATCTAAGGCGAGTCATGGCCCAGGAGGTGGCGGCGACGATGACCACCGAGCTGGCCGGCATGGCGATGGCGGCGACGATGGGGCTGACCAGACCCGCCATGGCCAGCGCCACCACCGCGGCGTTGTAGGTCAGGGCGAAGCCCATCAGCCCGCGCACCACCCGCACCAGCCGCCGCGAGATCCGGAGCGACTCGCGGATCGGGAACAGCCCCGGGCTGAGGTAGTAGAAGTCGGCCTTGGCCGGGACGAAGGGGCGGTGGATGGCCGGGGTCCCCGAGCACCAGGCCTCGCCGAAGGCCAGCGAGTCGTTGATCCCGTCCCCCAGCATCAGGGTGCGCTCGCCGGAGTGCTCCTTGAGCCAGAGCGCCTTCTGCTCCGGGCTGAGCCCGCCCAGGCAGCGCTCGCGCGGCACCCCCAGCGACTCGCCCACGGACTGGGCGCGCTCGGGCGTGTCGCCGCTGAGCACCTGGACCCGATAGCCCTCGGCCTGCAGCGCCAGGATCTCCTCGCGCGCGTCCGGGCGCGGGCTCTCGCGGAAGCGGAAGGTGGCCAGCGGCTCCCACGCGCCCTTCCGGCGGCGCGCCAGCACGGTCGCGGCTCCTTCGCACGGCCGAGCGGACGAAGGGCCCACGAACTCCGGCGATCCCAGCCTCCAAGCCTGCTCCCCTTGGATGGCCTCGACCCCCTGCCCTGCCGTCTCCTCGGTCGCGAGCTCCACCGAGCTGCCGCGCACTCGATTAGCGAGCGCCACCGCGAGGCAGCGGCTGTGGGGATGGTTGCTCGCTTCGACCATGGCCCGCAGCGCCGCCGCGTCCTGGTCCGCGAGCGCCGAGAGCGCCTCGGGGTTCTCCAGCGCCAGCTCGCCGTCGGTGAGGGTCCCGGTCTTGTCCAGGGCCACCATCTCGACGTGGGGCAGCTTGTCGAGCGCGGCCGAGGTCCGCAGGAACAGCCCGCGCCGGCGCAACAGGCTCAGCGCCAGCTCGTAGGCCATCGGCGTGGCCAGCCCGATGGCGCAGGGGCAGGTCACCACCAGCACCGCCACCGTGGCCATCACCGCCATGTCCGGGTTGGACCTGAGGACGGTCCAGTAGAGGGCGGTGGCGGTGGCCAGGACCAGCACCGCCGCCACGTAGAAGCGGCTGAACAGGTCGAGGAAGCGCTCGCGCGGGGTCTGGCCCAGCGCCGCCGGGGCGGCGGAGAGCAGGGTGCGGATGCGCGAGGAGGCGAAGTCGTGGCCGGCCCGCCCGCGGAAGGCGCGCGAGCCGACGTTGAAGGCTCCGGCGGGCACGGTCTGGCCGGCCTGGAACTGCTTGGGCTCGGCCTCGCCGGTGATCCAGTCCAGCGAGCAGACCGCCTCGCCGCGGGAGAGCACCACGTCCACTGCCACCAGGTCGCCGGGGGCGAAGACCAGCTCGTCGCCCTCGCGCACCTCGCCGGCGCCGATGCGCTGCAGCTCGCCGTCCTGCCCGGCCCGCTTCTGCGGCAGCTGCTCCACCCCGTCGTCCTGCAGCACCCGGGCCCGGTTGCGCTCGATCAGCCGCAGCGGCAGGTACTTGCCCAGCAGCATCAGCGCGATGAAGGCGCAGACGGTGTCGAAGAAGGCCGCCCCGCCGCCGCGGGTGACGAACGCGTAGACCGAGCCCAGGTACGAGAGCGCGATTCCCAGGGCGATGGGCAGGTCGAGGTGCATCGCCCGGTGGCGCAGGCTGGCCCAGGCCGAGCGGAAGAAGTAGGTGCCGCCGACCAGCACCGCCAGGGTGGTCAGCACGATGTTGATCGCGCCGAAGAAGGGATAGACCGAGCCGTCCGCCGAGGAGAGGCCGAAGTAGAAGGCGAACGAGAACAGCATGCTGTTCAGCGCCAGCGCCGCGGTGATCCCCATCCGCAGCGCCAGCGAGCTGCTCGGCGTGCGCTCGCCCTTGCGCGCGGGACCGAGCTGGTAGCCGTAGGACTCGATCTTCTTGACGTACTCGGCCAGCGAGAAGCTGGCCGGGTCGAACCACAGGTCGAGGCGGCCGATGCCGGGGTGGACCTTGATCTGCCCGGCGCCGCTCTGGCGCTCGAACAGCCGCCCCATCAGCCAGACGCAGGCCGCGCAGTGGATCCCCTGCACGTCGAGCGAAAGGCGGCCGGTGGAGACCTCCAGCCCCTCGAGCCAGCCGTGGCTGCGCGAGCCGAGCTGGACCGGCGAGCTCTTCTCCCCGCCGCGCAGGTCGTAGTAGCGGCCCAGCCCCTCGCTGTGCAGCAGCCCGTAGACCGCCTCGCAGCCGCGGCAGCAGAACTCCTCCTGCGCCGGGGCCAGAGGCTGTCCACAGTGCAGGCAGGCGAGCTTCTCCCGACCGCTCGATTCCTTGCCTGGCGACGAAGCGCGAGGGGCAATCGAAGTTGCGCCGGCGATCCCGGGCCCCTTAAGGTTCGGCCCTTCTATGCTCGACTCCACGCTCATCGGCTCACTGACCTACGGACTCGTCGGCACGGTTCACTGCGCGCTGATGTGCGGCCCGATCTCGCTGGCCGCCGCCCCGGGCCGCGCCGCATCCGGCCGGCGGCCGTGGCTGCCGGTGGCCCTGTACCACTTCAGTCGCATTATCGGCTACGTCGCATTTGGAGCACTGTTCGGCGGGCTTGGAGCGAGCTTCCATGCCCTCTCCCGGCTGCACGTGCGCACGGCGCTGCCGTACGTGCTGGCCGCGGTGCTGCTGGGCTCGGCCTTCAGAGTGTTCAAGCGGATCCCCGCCCCCGGCTTCCTGCAGCGCCTGCTGCAGCGGGCCTGGGCCTCGACCGCCGGCGCCGCGGGCTGGCTGCGGGCGGCGGCGATCGGCGGGACCACCGCGCTGCTGCCGTGCGGAATGCTCTACGCCAACGTGCCGGTGGCCGCGGCCTCCGGCTCGGCGCTGGTCGGCGGCGGGCTGCTGGCGGCCTTCGCCCTGGGCTCGGCCCCCTCGCTGCTGCTGGTGCAGCTGCAGAGCGACTGGCTGTTGCGCAAGCTCGGGCCGCGGCGGCTGGCGCTGGCCCAGAAGCTCCTGGCGGTGGTCGCCGCCGCAGCGCTCATCGCCCGGGCGATCAGCGCCGGCCCCGAGGCCCGCTCCTGCTGCCACTGACGAGCGCAGACCCCGACCGCCAAAGCCGTTTGCAGGCCCGGCCACTACGCCCGTCGCGGGGCGATTTCTGTGCAATTTCGGGTAGATGGGCAAGCCGCCAGCGTAGTTGGGTTGACCTGATCAGGGGGAGCAGGGCATCCGAACAAGCTCGTGATGTAGCGAACGCCTTCGGACATCGCCACAAAATCGACATTTGGCGCGCGCGCCCGCCCGCGCGAGCCATCTGCGCAGCAGGAAGCGGCGTGGGAGAGCGATGCCTGGGCGCCGGCCGCCCGGCCTGCCGGGTCAGCGATCTGCCGGCGGGCGCCACCAGGGCGCCGGGCTAGAGGATGCGGGTGCGGATGTCGGTCTTGAGCCCGGCGATGGCGTTGTGCACCGCCTCGGAGACGTCCTGGTCCAGGTCCATGATCAGGTAGCCGATGTTGGGATCGGTCGACAGCAGCTGGGCGTGGATGTTGGCGTTGAGGTCGGAGACCGCGCGGTTGATGTCGCGCAGCACGCCGGGGACGTTCTTGTGGACGTTGACGATGCGGTGGGTGCCCGGGGTGGGCGGCAGGTCGAGCTGGGGGAAGTTGACCGAGCCAACGCTGGTGCCGCTGCGGACGAACTTGATCAGGCTGGTGGCCACCTCGCGCCCGATCGCCGCCTGGGCCTCGACCGTCGAGCCGCCGATGTGCGGGGTGAGGATGACGTTGGGCAGCCCGCGCAGCTCGCTGGTGAAGTCCTCGCTGTTCGACTCCGGCTCCTGGGGGTAGACGTCCACCGCCGCCCCCGCCAGGTGCCCGGAGCTGATGGCCTTGGCCAGGGCCCCGATCTGCACCACCGTCCCGCGGCTGTTGTTGATGAGGTAGCTGGCCGGGCGCATGCGCGACAGCTCGTTGGCCCCGATCATCTCGTGGGTCTGCGGGGTGGCCGGGACGTGGAGGGTGACGAAGTCGCTCTGCTCCAGCAGCTCGTTGAGCGAGGGCAGCGGCTGGTTGTTGCCCATCGGCAGCTTGGTGGCCACGTCGTAGAACGCCACCCGCATCCCCATCGCCTCGGCCAGCACGCCCACCTGCGAGCCGATGTGGCCGTAGCCGACGATCCCCAGGGTCTTGCCGCGCACCTCGAAGCAGCCGTCGGCCAGCTTGCGCCAGACGCCGGAGTGGACCTCCTTCGATCGGTCGCCCAACTGGCGAGCGAGCGAGATGACCTCGGCGATCACCAGCTCGGCGACCGAGCGGGTGTTGCTGAACGGGGCGTTGAACACCGGCACCCCGCAGCGGTTGGCGGCGTCGAGGGCCACCTGGTTGGTGCCGATGCAGAAGCAGCCCACCGACACCAGCCGCTCGGCGGCTTGGAGCACCTTGGCGGTGATCTGGGTCTTGCTGCGGATGCCCAGCACGTCGAAGTCGGCGAGCTTGGCGATGAGCTCGTCCTCCTTGAGCGCGCCCTTGAGCGCCTCCACCTGGAAGCCCTCGGCGGTGAGCATCTCCGCGGCGTTGGAGTGGATGTTCTCCAGGAGCAGCACGCGGGTCGGCTTCTTCGCATCCATCATCCGCGCAGGTTGGCTGGCCATCGCTCGTCTCCGGTTTCGAATCGCAGGGCGCACCTTAGAGCCTTTCGGCGCGCCGGGTGTCAAGGCTGGCGCCGGCCGGGGATTCGCCCGAGCCGGCTCTGGGCAAAGTAACCCCTCGGCCGGCCTGGCGCAGCCTCGGCAGCGTCAAACTCAGGCCGCGAACCGAGGTTCGACGTCTATAATGCCCGGCCATGAGCGACCCCTCGGGCGCCAGCCGGATCCTGCGCACCGCCCGCTCGCGCGAGGTGCGGACGCTCGGCCTGCGCGGGCGCTTCCCCAGCGACCTCTACCACTCGCTGCTCACCAGCAGCTGGCCACGGCTGTTCTTCCTGATCATCTGCGGCTACCTGGGGGCCAACGCCCTTTTCGCCTTGGGCTACCTGGCACTGCCCGAGGGCATCGACAACCTGCGGCCCGGCAACTTCGGCGACGCCTTCTTCTTCAGCGTCCAGACCATGGCCACCATCGGCTACGGCAAGATGGCGCCCCAGTCCACCGCCGCCCACCTGCTGGTCACCGCCGAGGCGCTGTGCGGGATGCTGGGGACCGCCCTGGCCACCGGGCTGATCTTCACCAAATTCGCCCGCCCCACGGCGCGGGTGATGTTCAGCCGCCGGGCGGTGATCTGCCCGTTGGACAAGGTGCCGTCGCTGATGTTCCGCATGGCCAACGAGCGCGCCAGCCAGATCATCGAGGCCCAGCTGCGGGTGATGGTGGCCCTGGACGAGACCAGCGAGGAGGGCCACTCGGTGCGCACCGTCCACGACCTGGTGCTCAAGCGCGCCGAGACGGCGCTGTTCGCCATGAGCTGGACCGCGGTCCACCCCATCACCCGGGACAGCCCGCTCTTCGGCCACACCGCCGACTCGCTGGCCGACGCCGGGGCCGAGATCACCGTCTCGCTGACCGGCTTCGACGAGAGCCTGGCGCAGACCGTCCACTCCCGCCACGTCTACCTCGCCGAGGAGCTGTGGTTCGGCCACCGGCTGCGGGAGATCGCCAGCCGCCACCCCGACGGCACCCTGATCATCGACTACCGCAGGTTCCACGAGGTCGAGCCCCTGTCCCGCCTTTCCGAGCGGGCGAGCGAGCGCGCCTGAGGCCCCATGATCTTCGACCGCATCGAGAACCTCGATCGCTACCGCGCGCTGCTCCCGGCCATCGACGAGGCGCGCCGCTGGCTGGAGACCCGGGCCGCGACCATCGCCCCGGGCAAGCACCCGCTCCGCGGCGACGAGCTGTACGCCTCGGTTTCCGAGGAGACCACCCGGGCGGCCACCGAGATCCCGTTCGAGGCCCACCGCCGCTACATCGACCTGCAGATTTCGCTCGAGGGCGGCGAGCGCATCGACTGGGCCTCGCTGGGCGGGCTGGTCCCCCACCCCACCCGCCCCGCCGGCAGCGACGTCTGGTTCTTTGAGTCCCCACCTGCGTTCAGCTCGCTGCTGCTGCTCCCCGGCCACTTCGCGCTGTTCTGGCCCCGGGACGCCCACCGCCCCGGGGTGCGCCTGTTCGAGGCCGCCGGCCGGTCCCGAAAAGTAGTTTTCAAGGTCGCCCTCCCCCCGGCGCCCTGATACTCGCGGTATTTGCAGCTCTCTTCTTCCGGTGTTCGCGCCCGCGCGCTATTGTCCGGTGGTCCACAGGGGCGGCGACCTGACGCCTCCCCTGGGGCAGCCCGGCAACCGCTCGCTCACCCGTTCGCATCAAGGGCCGCCATGACCGAGAACGAGACTCTTAAGTCCTTCCTGACGCGCACGCCGTTCTTCGGCGGCCTGCAGGACCAAGCCCTGGAGCGCATCATCTCGATGCTGGTGCGCAAGGAGTTCCCCGCCGGCAGCACCGTCTTCCGCGAGGGGGACACCGGGCGGTCGATGTACATCATCGAGGCCGGGGAGATCGTGATGTGCCGCACCGGCGATTCGGGCCTTCAAGTCAGGCTGTTCCGGCTGGGCCCCGGGGACTTCTTCGGCGAAACCACGCTGATCGAGATGCAGCCGCGCCCCTACACCGCCTTCGTGGCCGGCCCGAGCACCGCGTTCGAGCTGACCAACATGGACCTCTACAAGCTGTACCAGGCGGACATGAAGTCGTACGTGCTGGTGCTGCAAAACATCAACCGCGAGCTGTGCCGGCGGCTGCGCAAGGCCGACTGCCGAATCACCGAGATCGCCGACGAGGCCGGGGACGAGGTCACCCAGATCCGGCCGGCGCTGCCGAAGGATCTGCACCCGCCCCGCCGGCAGCGCTAACACTGGCCCGGCGGACCTTCCTCCGCCTCTGGAGGGACCATGATTCCGCCGCTCGACCCCAAGCTGTTCGACCTGAGCGGCAAGGCGCTGTGGGTCATGCACTGTGCCGAGGGGCCAGTGCCGCTGGAGGCGATCGAGGCCGCCCGCAAGGTTTTGCCGCAGGAATCGCGCCCCTGGGACCTGTCGCTCTCGGAGTGGCACCAGATCCCCAACGACGTCCGCCGGCAGGCGGGGGCTCTCTTGGGCGTGGCGCCCGACGACATCACCATCACCTCCAGCACCTCGGCCGGGCTGACCGCCATCGCCCAGAGCTATCCGTGGCAGGACGGCGACGAGGTGCTGGCGCCGCTGGGCGAGTTCCCGGCCAACGTCTGGCCGTGGAAGGCGCTCGAGACCCGCGGCGTGCGCTTCCGCGAGATGGCGCTGTGGGAGGGACATCTCTCGGGCAAGCGAGCCTGGGATTCGGAGCCGCCGACCAGCTCGGCGCGCCCCGAGCAGAGGCTGCTGGAGGCGATCGGCCCGCGGACGCGAATCCTGACGGTCTCGTGGGTGCGCTTCCAGGACGGGCTGGCGCTGGACCTCGGAGTGCTCGCGGAGGGATGCACCCGGCGCGGCGTGGATCTGGTGATCGATGGCATCCAGGGCGCCGGGACCATGCCGGTCGATCTACGCGGCGCGGCGGCCTTCGCCTCGGGCGTGCAGAAAGGGCTGCTGGCGCCGCAGGGGCTGGGGCTGTTGTGGACGAGTCCGGAGTTCCGGGCCCGGCTGCGGCCGTTCGGCTCCTGGTACTCGGTCGAGGACGCCACCGACTTCGCCCGTCCCAACACCGATTTCGAGCGGAGCTGGCTCGAGGACGGCCGCAAGCTGGAGATCGGCGCGCCCAATCCGCTGGGGATGAAGCCGCTGGCCGCTTCGCTCGGGCTGCTGGCGCGCACCGGCACCAACCAGATCGCCGCGCACGTCGGCGCGCTGCAGGATCTGCTCATCGACAAGCTGCGCGCGTCGCTCCTCTGGCAGCCGGAAGCGGCGCGCCTCGCCGACCTGCGCAAGGCGGGCAAGGTCAGCTCGATCCTCTCGCTGCATCACCGCGGCCGCGGCCAGAAGTGGCTGCAGGAGTTGGTGAAGGCCGGGATGGCGCGGCAGATCTTCGCCTCCGTGCGCGAGGGCTACCTGCGCGTGGCGCTGCACGGCTTCCACACCGAGGCCGACGTCGCCCGGCTCGCCGAATGGCTGCTGAGCGCGAGCTGACGAAGCCTCCTCCGCCTGTGGCACGCCGGCAGCGCCGCCCGCGGCCCGCGCAACACACGCGGTAGCTTTTCGACGCCCCTTCCCTGCCGGACCTCTCCTCATTTCGCCCACTTGCAGCCGTGTGCCAGCCGTTCGCTCGCCCGCTGGCACGGCTTGCATGGGAGCAACGACGTCGCTCAGCCCGCTGGAGCTCGCCGCCCCCGCGGCGGGCTCGAGGAGGAAGCCTGCCCATGGAGAGCCAAGCTCTGGATCCCGGCCTGCCGCTGGTGGAAAGCCTGCCGCTCCCGACTCGCGTGATCGCCCACGCTCCGCCGCACCGCGCGCCGGTCGAGCAGAAACCGCATCCCGAGCCGCTGCCGCCGCTGACCTGGGACCACGGATTGCGCCGCACCGCGCTCTCGCTCGCCGGGATGGCCATCTTCGGCTTTGCGCTGCGCACCTCGGCGGAGCGGGCCGCGCCCGGGCTGGCGCATCTGACCTGGTCGCTGGCGATGCCGCTGACCTTCGCGCTGGCGTGGGTGGTGTGCCTGCCGGCGTTCTACATCTTCTACGCCAGCCGGGAGCCCAATCTCGGCGCCGGACAGTCGCTGCGCGCCGCGCTGGAGGCGATCTTCGCGGTGGGAGCGGCGCTGGCCTCGACCGCGCCGGTGCTCTGGTTCTTCGCGGTGACCGCGCCGCAGTCGCACATCCTGGCGCCGCTCGGTCTGCTGCTCACCGGACTGGCGCTGATCGCCGGCGGAGCCATCTTCGGCAGCAGCGTGCGCCGGCTGGGAGGCCAATTGGGACGAGGCCTGCAGTGGATCTTCCTCGGCCTGCTGGTGGCGACCTTCGTCCAGTTCGCCTCCCTGGCCGGCATCCACTGGTTCTGACCGTTCCCACCATCCAAAGGAGCCACTCATGGAGAGCACGCACGCCGCCCCTCGCATCACGCAGACCGTGGAGATGCTGCTGCGCAACCCGCGCAGCCTGCTGGCGATGATCCGCGAAGGCGCCGACGACGGGCGTGAGCTGACTTTGCAGCTGATCGTGCTGTCGGCGCTGGGATTCGGGGCCTTCGGCTTCGTGGTCGGGCTGACGCACTCGGCGTGGATGGGCCTTCTGGCGGCGCCCAAGCTGATCTTCGTCGGCCTGGGCTCGTTCGTTGTATGCCTGCCGGCGCTCTACGTCTACGGGCGCTTCCTGGGAAACCGATCTTCGGTGCAAGCGGTGGTCGGCGAGGCGCTCACCGCCATCGCCACCGCCGGGATGACGCTGCTGGCGCTGTGCCCGGTGCTTCTCGTCTACCAGCAGCTCGCCGCACGAACGCTGGGCGGCTACCTCTATTCGGTGATCGGCGCGGCGGTGCTGATCTCTTTCGCGTGCTTGCGCGGGATCTCGGTGCTGTTGAGCGCCTTCCGCGAGGCCGGGAGGCCGGTGCTGCACCTCTTCGCCTGGACGTTGCTGTTCGGACTGGTGGGGATGCAGTGCGCCTGGATCGTCCGGCCGTTCGTGGGCACGCCCACCGGCGAGCTGACGCTGCTGCGGCCGCTGGAGCGCACCGCCTTCGACTCGGTCTATCGCACGACCACGTCGGCCATCGAGACCGCGTTCAGCCCGCGGCAGGCTCCGTCGGGGCCGCGCCGCCACGGCTACAACCTCTGGTTCGAGGGGAGCTGACGCCATGGTGATCGCAACCGTAGCGCTCTACCTGCTGGCGGGCCTGGTGGTGGCTCAACTGCTGCGCAAACGAGCCTCATCGGAGGCGGCGGCGGGCTCGGCGGGGACGTTTCTGGTGCGTGCCCTGCTCTGGCCGGCCTTCGCCGCATGGCTCGCACCCGTGGCGACACAATCCAGCGACGACGAAAGCCGGATCCGCGCCGCCGAAGGCGCGCTTGCCTCGGCGCTGAAGGCCTTGGGCGGCGCGCTCGGCGACGGTTTGACGCTCGAGATGCGCCGGGTGGAGGCCCTGGGCAAGGCGACGCGGGCCGCGGCAGCCAAGAAAGCGGAGTTGGATCGGCTTCTGACCGCTCCCGAGCACGACACCGCCAAGCTCGAGTCCGAGCTGGCGCGCTTGCAGACCGCCGGCGACCAGTCGCAAGTGAGCGCCATCCTCGCCCAGCGGCTGGCCCACGTGTACAAGCTGGAGAAGGTGCGCGCCCAGACCGCCGCCGACCTCGACCGCGCCCTGGCCCGCGCCGGCGAGCTGGCCACTCGGCTGACTTTGCTGCGCTACGACAGCCCCTCGCGCACCGGAGTCGCCGCCACCGCCCAGCAACTGACCCAGTCCATCGACGAGCTGTGCTCGGTGCTCACCGAGGTGCAGGCGAGCTGAGAGACCGAGAGTTGCCATTGCACTCGGGTGGCAAGGGTTCGAGCGCTGCCCGAGGGCGCATGAGCATCTGGCACCTCCGTTTGCCCCTCTTCTGCAGCGGGCCGCGCGACGTCTGGGCGGTCACCTGCATCGGCGAGAGCCTTCACTACCAGCAGGCCTCGCCTGCTCGACTCGTGCGCCGACTGCTGAGGCACTGGAACCCGCCGCGGTCCGCCCCGGCGTGGTGCCGCCTGTCCTGGTGCATGGCAACGCTGGAGTTTAGCCAGCTGGCTGGCTAATCCCCGCGTGCGATAGGCTCAGCCGCTTCCGTGTAGCCGTGCGTGGGCGGAAGGGAGCGCGATGCCGTTCGCCATCGAGTACGAGGCCGAAGTCGAGTCGCTCGGACGGCGGCCGTTTGTCTGCTCGAAGTGCGGGTATGAGGCAGTCGCCGTGGTGCGTTCGCGAGGCGTGGGCGAATCCACCAGCCCGCTGGCGCTGCGCAACCGAGGTGCTCGGGAGAAGGCGAGCCGAGAGGCGGCGCGAGACGCACAACGCAACCTCGAGGTGCTCGTTTCCTTGGCCACTTGCCCGGCGTGCGGCCAACGCGACCGAGCGCGAATTGCTTCGCTGCAACGAGCCGCCAGCATTCGGGCCGCGGTTGTGGCGCTGTTCGCATGGCTGTTCTCGCTGTTCTTCGCGCGCGGCGCCGAGCTCTCCCCGGTGGTCGTCCTCTTCTGCGCCTCGGTGCTGGTCGCCGTCCTCGTCCGCCGAGAATCCTGGAAGTGGACCGAAGCCGATCAGCGCGTCCGGGTTCTTTCTCGTGGGGAGCTCGAATCTCTCGAGCACGAGCTCGTCGCGGCCAGGAAGAACGACTGAGGAGCACACCGCCGGCGAGTCTTTGGGCCTGCTGGAATCGGGAAGGCCGCCCCAGGGCGAGGTGCGCCAACGGATGGCCAAGAAGCTCCAGGCGCTCAACGGCAAGGTCGTCTGGCGCGGTCACCCTCGACGGCGGGGTTGCGGGATGCCTCGCCCAGGCAGACTTCGTAGAAGCTTTCCGCGGCACGACATAGCCGGCCTGGAAACCGGCGCTCCTTCCCCGATCACCACATGTGTCACGCGATGTGGCAGGCCGAGACACGGCATTACACGGTCCCCGGATCCTCAGCGAGCCAGCAGAGCTTCCTGGGCCGGGCCTGAGGCCTGCGCGTCGAGCACCGCCGCGGCGACCGCGGCCGTGAACGACTCATAGGTCCGTGGCTCCTCCCAGCGCTCGCGCTCCTCCAGGTCGGAGGCGTGGTGCGTCTCGACGATCACCGTGGCCAGGCGCGGGCGGCGCAGCATGAAGATGCGCTGGCCAGGCGCATGGCGGTCCACGAAGGCGCCCGCGACCTCATCACTGCCGTACAGGTTGGGCACGTAGTCGAACCCGTCGTACGGCAAGAATCCCGCCTCGGCCATGCGTCGCGACAGCGCGCGCGCCAGCTCGCGGCGCGCAGGCGCGAGCTCGGGGTCCTCGTCAGAGAAGAGCACCGAGAAGCCCGCCGCGTCGTGGGACGCTCCGGTGCACGGGCAGGACCGGCCGCCGTCCGCAGCGCACCAAGCGAGGAGCCCGCGGCAGTCCGAGTGCAGGCCGATCATGGCATCGGCGTGCCACGCCTCGGCCTCCTTCACGCGCGCCTGGTAGGAACTGGCCTCGCCTGGCTTGCGCGAGAGCTTGAGCTCGAAGCGCCCGGTGGCGGCGAGGCCGGCGTAGAGCTTCTCGGCGGCGCGCGCGGTGAATTCCTCCTCCTTCTCGCAGATGCTGGAGGTGTTGCCCACGTTGCCCTGCCCGGTTCCATGGCCGGCGTCGATGTAGATCCGCGGCTTGTGGCGCACGCCGCCGTCGCCGGGGGCCCGCAGCTCGACGATCTTCAGCTGCGCGCCCTTGAGCGGCCAGCTCGGCGTGGACGGAGCCGACGCGCAGAGCGCCACGAGCGCCAGCGCGCCGGTGAAGATCCCCGAAAGCAAAATGTGGAATCGGCTCATGCGGGCAGGTTTTGCAGGAAGTGGGCCGTGGCCTGCTCTACAGGCTCGAGTTCGCGCGCATCGACGAGCGTTCGGTCTACGTGACGGCGCTCACTTGCGCATGCTCCGTTGCACTGAGTAAGAGTGGGCGCTCTAACCTGCCTGTCCTCCCACCTCGAGCGAGCAGCGAATCCCCGGTCCAGTGAGGCTGCCCCATGCCGCGACTCCTGCTTTCCACGACGGTGCTGGCTTTCCTGAGCGCCTGCAACTGCGGCGGCGCCGCCGGCGAGGGCGAGCCGTGCGGTCCCAGCCGAGGCTGCGCCGACGGGCTGACGTGCCATGAGGGCATCTGCATCGACCCTCTCGGCGGCGACTCGGGCGTCGCATCCGAGGATGGCGGCAACGGCGCCGATGCCCAGGACACCCCCTCCGACGGCTCCATTCAGAACGACGGTGGCTCGGGATCCGATGGCGGGACCGGCCTCGACGGCGGTGGAACAGTCGATGGCGGCAGCGTGATCGCCCACACCGCCTGCGACCCGCACACCTGGCGCAAGGCAGTCCCTGCTTTCGGCAATTCGGCGATGGCCTATGGGCCCAAGGCCTACGTCTTCGCCGCCGACGGCACGCACTGGACGATCATCGAGAACGAAACCGGAACCCTCGGCTCCATCCCCCTGCCCGCCGGGATTCCGTCGATGATGAACGTCAACGCGGAGATCGCCCCCAATCGCAGGCCGTTCGTCACTTTCCAGGCCAACTCCCAGACCTACGGCGCTTTCTTCGACGGGCAGGCGTTCTTCGGGGTGACCGCGCTCGGCCAGGCCACCGAGGCGCACGCCGACGCCCACGGCCGAATCTTCGCGCTCAATTCGAACGGCCTGACGGAGTACGGCGCCGCAAGCCCGATCGTCCGCGGCGCGCTGCCGCACCCCTCCTCAGCAGACGGCCGCGGCTGGACGGTGGGCGCCGATGGCACCGTCTACAACCTCTACCAGACCGGAAACTCCTCGAAGACCGAGCTCCACCTGGTGAACCTGCCGCACGGCTCGCTCACCTGGGGCGGGGACCTGGTCGTCCTGACCAACGCCGGCCAGGGCTTCTCGGGCGCGCTCTTCGCGGGCGCCCCCGACGGCTCCTTGCACCTCTACAGCATGGGCTACCTGCGCTCGCGCGACGGCGTCACCTGGACCACCCCCGAGCAGCCGAGCGGCCTGACCGCCAAGGCCAATATGGTCGATCCCGCGTCGCCCTCGAGCTTCGGCTTCGACCCTTCCGATGTCGGCGGCTCGCCGCGGCTGTTGTCGGCCCAGGACTACGACCACGTCTCGGTGACGCTGATCTACAACGGCGGCTCGATGAGCATCCCCAGCTTCTTCTTCATGCGGCGCTGCCAGCCGTTCGTCGCCCCCTTCAACTACTGGCCCACCGATCGGCTCGCCTACTCCGGTCTTCCGCCGTTCGCCGGCGTGCTGGCGGTCAACGAGGAAGGCTTCGCCACCTTCGTCACGCCCGACGGCGCACGCCAGGACCGGCCCGACCCGGTTCCCGCCGCCGGATCAGGCGTCGTCACGAAGCCTGCGCGCGGCGCGGTCCCCGCCGACCTGCCCTCGTGCACCGCGCCCTCCGAGGTCGCCGGCCCGCTGCCGACCCTCGCCTGGCAGGACTACAACTACAACTGGTACCTCGGGACGTTGATGGCCGTGGATGGGCGCGCCTTCGCGTTCTATTCGGGCTCGGCGATGTGGACCTCGGCCGCGCACGGCCAGGGCCTGACGGCGTTTCTGCCCTCGCCGCTGCTCGGCGACTACTTCTTCGTGGCTCAGCGATCGCTCTCGGGAAAGGCGACCATCGTCTACCAGGCCGGCTCGACCACGATGGCGGTCACCTACGACGGCACCTTCGGCACCGCGGTGGCGACGCCATGTTCCAACACCAATGATTGCGACGTCCGCGCCGCCGGCGACGGGCACCTCTGGGTCCGCACCGGCGGCAACTTCCACGAGCAGACCGGCTCGACATTCGCCAACCGCGGCGGCGGGCCAGTGACGCTCTCGCAGTGGGACGTCGACGCCCAAGGCACCGTCATCGTGCTCGGGCCCGGCGATGCGACCGAAGCGATCGCCATCTGGAAGCTCTCGCCCGCCGCCGGAGGCTGGAGCAAGACCGGCGCGCTCAAGCGCAGCGACGTCGCCGCAGTCTCGGCGACGATCACCGGCGGCTTCCAGTTTGGCGGCAACGCGCCCGGCGCGCTGGCTCCCGACGGCTCCATTCACCTGTTCTCCGACGCTCACTGCGTGCTGAGCGGCACCTACCAGAACAAGGTGCAGGTCTACGTGCGCTCGCGCGATGGCGTCACCTGGGACGTGCAGACGCTCCCCAGCGCCGACTCGCTCACCGGGGGCCAGGTCACTTGGAAGAACGTGGCCTTCTGGGCCTCGGACTATGAGCACGTCCGCTACATCGCTGTCTCCTCTGCGCCGCCGACGTTCGACAACTTCGGCTGGTCGCACCCCGATCGCCGCTTCGACCTCATCGCCCGCTGCCGCGACGCCTCGAACCAGTCCACCTTCGCCCGCGTGGGCAGCGTCCCGAACCCGGGATGGACCGACCCGAGCGACGCACGCTTCTCGGAATGGGGAGTGGCGGCGACGCTGACGCGCTTGGGTATGACGCAGATCTATTGGTAGACGGCGCGGCCTTTGCGACGTCCCGGCGCAACCTAGGGAGCATCCCTGCGCCGGGCCTTCATTCCCGGCGCCAGCGCGGCCAATGCACCGCCGCGGCGGTGGTCGGCACTGCCGGCCCGGGCTCCATCGCTCTCCGTGGCGATACGCACCCATCTCCTCGTACAGCGGAACTCTTGCCGGCTTCCGTTCGCCTGGGTGCGCCGCATCTTGATGCGCGGGCCCACGCCGATCGCTGAGCGACCACGCAGGCAGCCATCAGGATCGCGCCTCAGGGGCATGGGCCTCCATCTCCCTTGCGACCCGCTGCACGACGTCGATGGCTGCCTCGGTCTCGCGCAGCCGCTCCTCGGTCTCCTGCATCGCCTGGCTGAGCCGGCTCACCGTGTCGAAGAGCGCGGTGACGCCGCCATTCTGCTGCTCGACCACGGTGGCGATGCGCCGGGCCGCCGCGGCGTTGTCGCGCAGCAGCGCCGAGAGCCGTCGCAGGCCCTCTCCGGTCGCCCGCACCTCGAGCACGCTCGCCGATACCTTGGCCTTCCCCACCGCGCTGCTCTCCACCGCCTCCCGGATCCCGCCGTCGACGTCGGCTAGGATGGTCCGGATGCGCTCCGTCGAGCGGATCGACTGCTCGGCGAGCGTGCGGACCTCCCTGGCCACCACCGCGAACCCGCGGCCGTGCTCGCCCGAACGCGCGGCCTCGATCGCCGCGTTGATGGCCAGCATGCTCGATTGGTCGCCGAGCTCCTTCACCTCGTCCACCACGCCGTCGATCTGTCCCGCGCGCTCCTGCACCACCCCCACCCTCTCGGCCATCCGCTCCACCGCCGCGAGGATCTCGGTCATCCCGTGGATTCCGCGCTCGATCGCCTCCTCCCCGGCATTGCTGACCTGGTCCACCTCGGCCGTCGCCCCCAACACCTCCTGGGCCGATCCCGACGCCGCCTGCGACTTGTCGTGGATCTCCTTGGCCGATTCCTGGGCCTCGCGCAGCGCCTGCGCCTGGCGGGCGACCGTCTCCGCCTGCTGCCCGATGGACGTGCGCATGTCGAGCACCACTTTTCCGAGCTCGCCGACTGCCTGGCGCAGCCGGGTCGACATCTCCTCGAGCTGCTGGTTCTTCGCGGTCACCTCTCGCACCGTCGTGCCCAGCGCGGCAGTGATTCCCGCTCCGCGGCGGACGAGGACCAGGGTCAGCGAGCCCACGAAGCCGAGAATCCCCCAGTGGCTCCACATGGCCGAGGAGTGGATCACCGACAGCATCGCCAGCACGTCGCCCACCGCGGACGCCACCAGCAGCACCGACCCGCCGAGAATCAGCCGCGCGTCCGGGTTTCCCTGCCGCACCTCGCCTGACACCACGATCACCGCGGTGACGAGGGACACCACCAGCACCACGATGAACGGGAGCATCGTCATCTGGCTCACCGCGAGGTCGACGGTGATGCTTCCGGTCAGGACCACGGCAATCGCGGCGAGGCTCCAGGTCAGTCGCGTGACGGTCCGGTTGCGTCCGGCGAGGAGGATGGTGTCGAGGAAGCCCAGAGCGACGGAGGAAGCAGGTAGACCGAGGCCGAAAACAGCTTGTTCCAGGCCATCGGCTGGTCCCACAGCAGCTTCTGCACCTGACCGTTGCTCACCAACACCATGCCGGCGCCGCCGACGAACAGGGCGAACCAGCCCAGGCCGCGCTGTCTTCGCCAGACCAGGAACCCCGCCGCCGCCGCCATCGCCAGCGCCAGCGAGAGGAAGCCCACCAGCAGAGGTCCGATCCCCTCGCGGACCAGCCGCAGCATGAGCTCGACCCGGTTTCCCACCCGCAGCGCGTTCTGCACCCCGATGATCGCGGTGTTGCTGGAGTGGATGCGCAGGTAGAGCGGCTGGCCGAGGTCCCGCGGCTCGAGCACCACCAGGTGCCAGGCCAGGGGCGCGAAGTGCGGCTGCCCCTGGTCGTCGACGCCGTGCCGGTAGACGCGCCGACCGCCCGCGTAGGCCTCGAAGGCGTTGGCCACGCTGCCGAGGAACACCGCCGGATCGCGCAGAGGCGCCGCCGGGAGCCGAATGCGCACCCACAGCAGCGTGCTGCCATCGCGTCCGGGAGGAATCGTCAGCGGAGCGAACCGTTCCCAGCCCGGCGAATCGGCGGGCTCCTCCGCCCACGAGAAGGCGCCGTCCGGTCCCCGGGGGGAATCTCCCCAGCGGTACTCCCAGGTCTCACCCGTGGTCGAGACGCCGCCCTCGTCGGCTGCCACGGGAGCAGGCGAGAAGGCGAGCAGCGCGAGGGCGCCGCAGGCGAACCAGCGTCGGAACATGCCCTGATCCATATCAGGGCGGAGCGCAGGCCGCTCCCGACCCTTCCTCGCGGCAGGAGGAAGGCGTCATGCCTCCGCGCGCACGTGCTCGGTCCCACCGGTGGTGCGAGCGCCATCGCCCGAGGTTGCCCAGCGTCACGCGACCGAGCACGGACAAGCACAGACGCGGTCATTGCGCGGTGGTGATGCTCGGCGCATCGCAGCTCACTCTGGCTTGGACCGAGGCCAGGAGCGCCCGGCCCTTGCGGACCGGGCGCTCCTGGTCGTCGACCGCTCAGCGAATCAGCCCACTCGCGCCTTGGTCAGACCTACTTGGACGGCGGCGGTCTGCGGCGACGCCGTTCCCTCGGGCGAGGCGCTGGGCGCCGCAGGGGCGGAGACGCCCTTGCCCTTCGAAGCCCGGCGGGACTTCCCGGCGCCGGCCTTGCGCTTGGCACGGACCGCGCCCGGGGCGGTGGTGCTCACCGTCTGCCGCAGGGGCGTCTTCACCGTCGGCCGCGCGGCGTAGGTCGGGTCGTAGCTGATGCACGCCTTGCGCAGGCAGATGCACAGGGCGTCGTAGCCGGTGTCGAGGACGATCCACAGCTTGCGAGCCAAGGCCGCCACCTGTTGATCGAAGGCGGCGTGCCCGCCCTCGGCCACCCGTCGCTGCGCCACCGCCAACGTCTCCAGCTCGCCGTTGACCTCCTTGGCGAACACCCTGACCGAATTGACGTCGACCGCCTTGGCCACCTCGAGCAGCATCTGGGTGATCTGGCCCACGCTGACGCCCTTGGTGCGGGAGAGCGCCTGATCAACCTCGGCGGCCTTGCCGTTCTTGGCCAGCATCTTGGCGAGGATGGTGTCGCTGGCGCGCAGGCTGCGCTCGATTACTGGCAGGTCGACGAGAGGCGATGGATCGCCCACCTCCGCGAGGTATTCGTGATCGAAGACGTGGCGCAGCCCCTTCTTCCACTGTTCGTGGCCGCGTTGGACCTCGCCGAGGGCCTCTCTGGCATACGTGCTCTTGCGCGCGTAGGGCGTGAGCGCGCGCGCGACCGCGACGAAACTTTCGCCAGGAGGAAGATTCCGGCGAGGGTCTGTCGGCTGATTGCTGAATGGCATGGTTCCCACCTCCACTTTATTGTTATTGGCCGCCACCGTGGCGGCGCGCGCGAGAATACCCGGCCATTGCTCCGGGCCAATAGGCTGCAACTGCACCTTCACGAGCATTGTGCGACGGCGAACAGGAGCGCCTGCCGGGAGGCCCGCGAATTGGGCAGGTGTTCCCGCTCGAGGCCCAAGGACGGCCTCCGGCGCCTGGAGATGCGAGGAATGCATGGAATCTCATGTCCCAGCGTGAGACGTCCCCGTCCGAAGGGGCCGGCCCAGCGCAATACCGCATGCGAATGCAGGGAAATTCACGCCGATCCGCGTGCCGAACCATGCGCGGTCGGCATTTAAGGCTGCGAATTGCACGATTTTATGCGGCTCGAAGCCAAGACGCGGCTTTCAGCGCTGCGAATTGTGCAGTTTTATGCGGTTCTGAGCCAAAAACACGGCTTTCGCCGCCGCGAATTGTGCAGTTTTATGCGGTTCTGAGCCAAAAACACGGCTTTCGGCGCCGCGAACTGTGCAGTTTTATGCGGCTCGAGGCCGAAGAACGGCTTCCCGGGCGTTCGGTCCAAGGCCTCGGTTCGGCGGATTGTGCAGTGCCATGCGCCTCGATGGCCAAGAATGGCTTTCGGGAGTGCTTCCGGCGCCCGGAAATGCATGGGTTCTCATGCGCCAGCATGGGGCAAGGCCCGTCCAGCTGCGGCGCAGAAGACGCAACTCGCGGAGTCGGCTACCCGCTCCATCGAGGATCTCGCTCACCGGCGGGCGATGACCCGCCTGGCGAGCGGCGTCTGGAGCTGTTTGCTCACCAGCGGCTGGAGCACCGTCTTCTCGGGCTCGCGACCTCGGCCCGAAGACGCCATTCTTCAGGACACAAAACGTCTCCGGCCGGCGAGGCGCCCCGCCCCGAGCCCCCCATTTGGAGACGGCCATCCGACCTTGTCTCAAATCTCGCAAACACGTTAACTCTTCGCAAAACACGCGATCCGGCGGGAGAGACCGGGCGCGCTCTGGTTGGGAGGAGCGATGCAGGCCTGGTCAGTGCGCGGCGAGCCCGCGCCGACGAAAGCGGTCTTGGCTTCATCTCCCCATCTCGAGGCCCTCTCCCGGGTCTCGCGCCTGCCGCGAGCTGGCCGCAACCGCCGGAGCATTCGATGACCTTCACCTTGTCGACCGGGCGGGCGCCTCGCGCCTGCCTCGAATGGTCCGCCGTCTGCGCCGCGCTCGTCCTCGCGAGCTGCAAGCCCCAGCTCGCGGTCACCCCGACCTCGCAGATCACCTGCGCCGACACCTCGGAGTGCCCGGTCGCCTACCACTGCGAGCCGGCCACCGGCCTGTGCGCCAAGGACACCGAGTCCGCCCCCGGAAGCAAGCCAACGATGCTCCTCCCCGAGGCGGACACCGGCCAGACCGCGCTCAAGAACGGCGACCTGGTGCAGGTCTCCGGCACCGCCGAGCCCGGCGCCAAGGTCAAGTCGGCGCGCCTGCTCTACCTCGCCGACCTCTCCGACGCCCAGCTCCTCGATTCGGTAACCCTCGACGACTCGGGTCGGTTCGCCGGCCTGTTCAGGGCCCAGAACCTCACCGACGGCGCCTCGGTCAAGCTGGAGGTCGTCGTCCAGGCCCGCGGTTTCGCCTCCGATCCCGCCAACAGCCGCTCCGACGTCCTGGCGATCGACAACACGGCGCCGGCCAACGCCTCCATCGGGCTGCATGGCGGGGCGCGCGCGGTCTCCAGCGAGAGCGTCACCCTGGCCCCCGCCGCCAGCGGCGCCACCGAGATGTTCCTCGATGGCGACCTGGTCGACGCCGCCGCGGTGCGCCACTGGATCGCCTACGACAACGCGGCCCCTGCCACGCTCGCCGCCGGCGACGGCGACAAGGTGCTGCGCGCCCGCTTCCGCGACGCCGCCCACAACGTGGTCGAGGTCTCCTCGTCGGTGCGCCTCTCCAAGGGCAAGCCGGCGGTGACCTTGCACCTCTCCGGCGGCAAGGTCGCCGGCAAGACCAACGACAAGGACACCTTGGCGGTCAGCGGCACGGTCGAGGCCGGCGGGACGGCGGTGACACTGGTGTCGGCGGAGATGCTCTTCCTCGATTCCAGCGGCGCCGCGCTCACCGCGGCCGGATGCGAGCCCAAGACCGTGGCCACCGGCAGCGCCGGGATCACCCTCACCGGCACCACCTTCGGCGGCAGCGTGGCGATGTCCAAGCCCTGCAGCTCCGCGGCGGAGATCGCGGTGCGCGTCGCCGTGCAGAACGCCGCCGGGGTCTCCTCCGATCCCGCCGCCAGCGTCAGCAACGCCCTGGTCTACGACGACCTGCCGCCCGCGCCGGCCAGCGCCGTGCACGTCCCCAGCGGCGAGGCGCGCCAGGGCTACGCCAACACCGCCAAAGCCACCCTCAAGCTCACCGCCTTCAAGCCCGACGGCAGCCGGGTCTTCATCAAGATCGACGGCGACGTGCAGACCCCCGACATCGCCTTCTCGCCCTTCGTTCCCGATCCGGGGACCGATCAGGGCCAGGTGACGGTCACCCTGTCGGCGGCCGACGGCCTGAAGAACGTCCGGGTGACCTTCGCCGACGAGCTCGACAACGAGGCGGTGGCCTCGGTGCCGATCTCCCGGCTCACCTCGCCGCCGCCGGCTCCGCTGGCCGGCAACCTCAAGCTGGTGGAGTCGCCCCCGGCCGGCGGCGCCTTCGACCCGGCCAAGCTCGCCGACAGCAACAACGGCTTCGACCTGAGCTGGAACACGACCACCACCGGCGTCGACCGCGCGCTGGTCTACTCCGACTCCGCCCTGACCAACCTGCTGACGGCGACGCCGCTGCCGGTCAACGCCAGCGGCTTCGACGCCACCGTCCCCTACGACGCCGCCGAGTCCTACTGGGTGGTCGCGGTCGACCTCGCCGGCAACCACGGCCTCGCCACGCAGGTGACGGTGCCGAAGATCGCCATCGATCCCCCTTCCGCCGGCGGCGCCGCGGCCGGGCTGCCGGTCCGCGCGGGCCAGACGGTCACCATCACCCTTCGCCCCGACGTGGCAATGGGCGCCACGACCGTCCAGGTCGCAGGCGGCAGCACCACCGGGTCCGGAAACAGCTTCACCTACCTCTCCACCGGCAGCGAGCCGGAGGGGCTCGACAAGGCGGTGGTCCGCGCGACCGCGGCCGACGGCCAGGGGAAGTACGCGCTGGGGACGCAGGGCACCGACGCCATCGCCATGACCTTCGACTTCCATGCCCCGACCCTGGACGCGGCCAAGGTGACGGTGGCGCAGAATCCCCCGGGCACCGCGGACTCGGTCTCCGGCGCGGCCGGGGCGGTGACCGACAACATCTCCGCCGCGGACAAGGTCAAGGTCGAGGTCTACCAGGCCGACGGGACCACGCTCATCCAGTCGGTGAGCGCCGCCGCCGACGGCAGCTTCGGCCCGATCTCCATCGGCGACAACGTCAACGCCTCGGTCGTGGTCAAGGCCGTCGACGAGGCGGGCAATCGTAGCGCCGGGGCGACCTTCGCCAACGACATCGTCAAGCCGACGATCGCCAATTTGGCGATCTCGCCCTCGGCCCAGCGCCCCGGCGGCTCGGTGACCGTCCAGTTCGACGTCTCCGACGACGCCTCGAACCTCAAGTCGATGCCCGCGGTGACCCTGGCCGGCAACGCGGCGAGCTGTACCGGGACCCTCACCACCTCCGACAAGCTGCCGCACCACTTCTCGTGCAGCTACGTGGTCCAGCTCACCGACGCCGAGAAGGTGCAGCCGGTCTCGGTCACCGCCACCGACGCCGCCGGCAACGCCGCCCTCGCCGCCGGCTCGGTGATCTTCGACCAGACCGCGCCGACCTCCTTCGACACCACGCCCGGCAACAAGACCGCCTGGAACGGCAGCCCGGCCATCCTCGGGGGCGCCAGCGACAACCTCTCGGGCGTGGCCAAGGTCGAGGTGAGCATCAAGGACGTCGCCGCCGGGCAGTGGTGGAACGGCACCGCCTTCGCCGCCGCCGCCGAGGCCTGGCTACCCACCGTCGGGACGACGAGCTGGGCCTACACTGGCGCGGTGTCCTATGTCAGCGCCCGCTCCTACACCCTGCGCTGGCGGGCCACCGACCTGGCCGGCAACGTCGAGGTCCCCGCCTCCTCGGCCACCTTCACTTTCGATCCCACGCTGCCCGCCGCCGTCACCGGCCTGACCGCGACCAGCGTCGCCGACGCGCGCATCGACCTCGCCTGGGGCGCGGTGGCCGGCGCGGCGAGCTACCGCGTCTACTACGCGCCCGAGGGCAGCCAGGTCCCTCCCTTCGCCGGGACCGGCGCGGCCCAGGGGGCATCGCCGCTCAGCGTCGCCTCGACCTCGACCACCCTGAGCGTCACCGGGCTCCCGCGCGGCCGCTACGTGTTCTCGGTCACCAACCTCGACGCCGGAGGCCGCGAGAGCGCCTATTCCGCCACCGCCGCCGCCGCCAGCCGCTGGTGGAAGTGGGCCAACGGCTCGACGACCTCCAACGAGCTGCGCTCGGTCGTGGCGCTCAGCGCCAACAACTTCGTCGCCGTCGGCGCCTCCGGTGCCATCTTCACCAGCCACGACGGCGGGCTGTCGTGGACCCCCCACTACGCCGGGCCCCAGGTCGGCGACCTGACCGCCGTGGTCAAGGCCGGCACCGCCGTCGTCGCCGCCGGCTCGCTTGGGATCACCCGCAGCACCGACGGCGGCGACACCTGGACCTTCGTGCAAACGGCGCAGGTCGCGCAGAGCATCGGCCAGAACCCCTACCTGTGGAGCAACGGCAGCGACGTGGTGGTCTCCCTCTTCGGGGCGGTCCTCCACAGCGCCGACTGCGGCGCCACCTCCACCAAGGTCCAGCACGGCATCGCCGGCACGCTCCCGGTCTCCGGCAGCGGCAGCACCGCGGTGCTGGTGAGCTCGACGGCGGCGCTGCGCAGCGTCAATGGCGGCGCCACCTGGGCCGCGGCGACCATCGCCGGCAGCCCGGGATCCTGCTGCAACGCGGTCGCCATGACCGGGAATGACGCGGTGGCCATCGGGAACAACGGCGCGATCATGGTGAGCCACGACGGCGGTGCGAACTGGGGCGTGCCCACCACGCGTCCCACCTCGACCGGACCGATGTACATGGTCCTCGGAGCCGGCTCGTTCTTCGTCGCCCCGGACTACGCCAACGGGCCGATCTCGGTGACTCACGACGGCGGCACGACCTGGACCACCACCACGGGCTCCTCTCTGCACGCCTACAGCCAGGCAGGATGGACCGACGGGACCAGCGTCCTCGTCGCCGGCGGCGGGTTCTTCAACGTCAGCAGCAACTCCGGCGCCTCCTATACGCCGGTCTCTTCGATATCGCCGCTGGGCCTGGCCTACGACGGCGCCACGCTGGTCGCGGCCGGGGTGATGGGAGGGCTGGCCCGCAGCACGGACAAGGGCTTTTCCTGGACGGTCCATCCGCAGGCGCCGATGGTCCGCAACGCTGCCAGCACCCTGTGGAAGTCGGGGCGCCACCTGCTGTACCTCGAAAACCCTGTCCTGCGGCACAGCACCGACGGAGGCGACACCTGGGTGACCCTCGGATCGCTTCCGGCCGGAATGTGGGTGCCCTGGATGCTCGGCGGAAACGCCAGCGCGGTGCTGCTTTCCGGCGGCGACTCGAGCGGGGGCAGCTACCTCTACCGGAGCACCGACGAGGGCAGCACCTGGACGCAGGTCGGCTACTGGCCCTATGGCAGCGGCCCCTGGGTGCCGAACCAGGTGGCGGCGGCCGGTTCGAACCTGATCGTCACCACGAACAACGGCTACCTGCTCACGAGCACCGACGGCGGCCTCACCTGGCCCAAGAGCTATCGCCGGGCCTCGACCGCATGGAGCGGCGTCGTCGGCTTGGGCCCCCACGCGGTGGCCTTCGGCTCCCTCGGGCAGCTCTCCCACAGCTCGGACGGCGGCCTGACCTGGACCGACCTCGCCAGCCCGACCAACAGCCCGATCGTCACCGGACTGATGGATTCCACCATCGTCGCGCTCGGGACCGGCGACGGAAGCGTGCTCACCAGCACCGACAACGGCGCGACCTTCAAGAGTGTCTCCATCCCTGCCATCGCACCTACCCAAATCCAAAGCCTCTGGCACGACGGCGGCGTGCTGCTCGCGGGCGGCGGCGTCTTTCCGAGGACGGCGACCGTCGCGCGCAGCGCCGACAATGGCGCGACTTTCACGACCCCCCTCACCCTCGCCAACACCGCCGGAAACGGCCTGCCCGTCCTGGCCGGCACGGCCGCCGAGTTGTTCGCGATGGCCAACGACCTTCCGCGGCGGAGCACCGACCTGGGCCAGACCTGGATCGCGGTCGATCCGACCGCCTGGACCCCGCTGCCCTTGGGCGCGAACCCCTTCTGCTACACCTCCGTCACTCTCGACGACGGAACCCCGATCCTCGGAAGCAGCGGCGGTCCGATCCTCTTCGGCCCCCGCTGACTGCCCTTCCCTGAATCGCTGATTCGGATCGTTCGCAAGGAGAGCCCGTGACCGGCCCCGCCCTCGCACTCGCGCTGCTCATCGCCGCCGCGCCCGCCGCACCGAAGAAGGCCCCTCCCAAGGCGGCCGCTGCGGCCAAGACGCCGCTGGACAAGGCGGTCGAGCTCTACAAGAAGGGCTCTTGCCGCGCTTCGCGCGAGCAGCTCCTGCCGCTGGTCGACAGCCTCACCGGCGCGGAGCAGAACAACGTCCGCGGATTCCTCGCCGCCAGCTACCTCTGCTCCCGCGACGAGGCCAACGCCCGGCGCCAGGTCGAGCTGCTGCTCGGCGCCGCGCCCGACTTCGACGGTTCGACCATCTCGCCGGCCCTGAACGACTTCCTGGCACCGGTGAAGAAGGAGCTGGCCGAGAAGAAGGCCGCCGAAGCCGAGAAAGCCGCCAAGGCCGCGGCGGCCGCCTCCGCCGCGCAGCAGCCCGAGCCGCCCAAGGTGCGCATCCTTCGCGTGGCGGTGGTCGATCCGCAGCTCTCCGTGGACGCGGAGGTGGCCAAGGTGGTCCCCGCCTACGTCCAGGCCCTGGGGGCCGAGATCGCCAAGCTGGAGGGCATCCAAGTCCTGGGCGCCTCCGACATCCGGGAGATGCTCGGCTTCGACCGGCAGCGGCAGTTGTTGGGCTGCAGCCACGACGAGTGCCTCAAGGACCTGGGCGGAGCCCTGGGCGTGGACGAGATCATCTCGACCCAGATCGCCTCCGCCGGCAGGAGCCTGACCCTCTCCCTCAAGCGCCTCGACATGCGCAAGACGCGCCTGGTGCAGAACGACACCCGCACCATCGAGAAGTCGGGCGGGGAGGAGATGCTGGCGCTGCTCGGGGTGCAGGTGGAGGCGCTCTTCCCGGGCAAGGAGCTCAAGCCGGGCAAGGCCCGCGGGGTGGACAAGGAGACCCTGCGCCGACTGATCCCGCCGCCGCTGCCCCGGACGGTCTTCTTCGCCACCGGCGGCGCGGCGATCCTCGCCGCAGGAGCGGGCGGCATCTTCGGCCTGCAGATGCGCGACGCCCAGACCCAGTACAACGGCCTCACCTCCAGCTCGACGCCGGTCGCCGGCTCGGACCTGAAGAAGATGGAGAACAAGGCGAGCTCCAGCGCCACGATCGCCAACGCCTTCTTCCTCGGAGCGGGCGTGCTGGCGGTCGGGGCGGTGGTCGAGGCCTTCCTCACCGACTGGGATCCCGCCCCGAAGGCGGAGAAGCCCGCTGCCGCCACGCTGGTGCCCACCCGCGGCGGTGCCGCGCTCGCCGTCACCGGCCACTTCTGAGGGCTGCCAGCAGCCGCGTCCAGCGCGGGGACTCCTGGGGGCGCGGGCTCGCTGTCGAGGCGATAGGTCTCGCTCTCTTCGTGTCTCCAGCCACTCTCACGGCCGCGCGAAGACTCCGATCTGCTTCGCCAGGTGCGTCCACGGCAGGGCCTCGGCGCCAACGCGCCGTCGCACGAACTGCTCCCGGCGCCCTTTCAACCGTCGGCGACCAGGATCTCCACGCGGTGTAGGTGCAACCTAGCCCTCGCCGAGCGGGATCAGGGCGCTCCAACTCTCGCATTCGCCAGGATCTCGAAGCCGACGCCCTACGCCACCTCTGTCGCGGCACGCCCGCCGACGCGAGAGACCTCGGAGGATGGCACGATGACAGCGCAGACGAAGTTGACGCGCCGCGCCCCGCCGCCTCAGGGCGACGAGGGCAGCACCGTCACCAGATCGGCGGTGCAGGCGTAGCTGCCGTCGAACTTCGCCTGGTCGTAGTCCGGGTTGAGCGGCCCCGGGTCGATGTGGATGGCGTGGCCGTCCACGGTGATGTCGCCGGAGATCGAGTTGCCCTGGCCGTGGAACACGCCGTTCTGGGCGGTGAGGCTGGCCTGGTTGACCAGGACGCGGAAGGTGAGCCCGTTGGCGACCATGGTCAGGTCGGCGTTGGTGGCGCTCAGGCTGTGGAAGGCGGCCAGCGGCGTGGGGATGTCGTAGGTCCCGGGGTTGGTGGCGTTCTCTCCGGTGTAGGGCTCGACCACGCCGGCCAGCGTGCCGCTGTGCCAGGTAACCGCGGTCGGCGGAGACGACGCGTTCGCCGGCAGGTCGTAGGAGCTGAACTCGGTGAGCACGGCCTGGTCGATGGAGATGGTCACCGACTTCGGGTCCTTGGGGACGATGGAGTCCACCAGCAGGTACTTCTTCTCGCGCAGCCCAAGCACGGTGCGGGTGGCGTTGGTCGAGGCGCTGCCGCTGGCCACGCTCTCGGTCTGCTGGCAGTTGGTGCCGTAGGCCGCCGGAGCGCCCGAACCGACGTCGCAGCCGGTGACATTCCAGGTCATCGAGCCCATCTCGCCCGCATTTCCGACCACGCTCGAGGGCCACAGCAGCACGCCCAGGGTGTCGGAGAAGCCGCAGTGCTTGTCGGCGTTGACCAGCGAGGCGATCGCCCCGGCGGTCTGCACGGTCAAGCGCGCGGCGATGCCGCCCAGCAGCGGGTAGAGGTCGCAATCGGTGTCGGAGGTGGTGGCCTGGAAGTGCGGCAGGCACGCGTCGTCGCTCTGGAAGCGGGCGAAGTCGTAGTTCGGGTCGAGCTTGAGCGGCGAGGAGGCCGTGCCCTCCGGGAAGTTCCTGCTCCCCAGCGTGACCGAGCCGGAAAGCGCGTTCTCCTGGCCGCCGACGCGGCCATTGACCGCGGCCAGATCGGCGCCGGCGGAGGGCATGCCGAAGGTGCTGCCGTCGTTGACGATGGCCGCGTCCGCGTTGACGAGCTTGATGTCGTCGAGTTGGGCCGCCGAGCTCTTGATGGCGCAGGCGTGCTGGCTGGTGTCGAGCCCGAGCACCACGTTGGCGCGGCCCGAGAGCGTGCCGCTCTTGAGCTGCAGCTCGACCGGCATGTCCGAACGGCTGATCTTCAGGCCGGTGAGATCCATCTGCATCGTCAGGTTCGAGGGCTGGCGGGTGGCGGGGACGATCGGGGTCACGGCGTTGCCGGTATTGAGCCCGGCGACCTCCTTGACGCCGGTGCCCGAGACCGTGCCCTGGACGATGGTCTTCACGCCGTTGCAGCTCGTTTTGATCACCGTCGGCTGGTCGAAGGTGAGCACGCACGGGGTGGTGAGCGGAATGTGGACCGTGGCGCCCTGAAGGCCGACGTCGGCGCCGCTGATCGTCTGGGCCTGTTGCGCGGCGGCGCTGGCAAAGCCGCAGACTTTGTCCTCGTCGAAGTAGTTGGCGAGCTGGCCGAAGGTGGCGACCGTGAGCCGGGCCAGGTTCTCGGCGAGGATCGCGTCGAGATCGGCGCACTGGTAGCTCAGAGGCTGGGCGAGATCCTTGGTGCAGGCAATCGCCGCCTCGAAGTCGGCGCGCTTGTAGGCCGGATCGAGCCCGTCGTGGTCGTCGGAGGTGGGGACGGCGGACTCGTGATCCCAGACGGTGACCTTGCCGGTCAGGTCGTTCTCGCGTCCGTTCCACCGGCCGGCCTGCGCGCCGAAGTCGGAGGACGGAACATCCACCGGGAAGAAGCCGCTGTCGGGGTCCACCTCGAGGTGGGCGCCGCTGTACTGGATGGAGGTGACGGTGAGATCCGTGGTAGCCACGGCACAAACGCCCGTCGACGCCGAGACGCCCAGGTGCGGCTCGGCCTTCACCGCCGCCGAACCGCTGTCGATCCTGAGGCCGGCCTTGCTGTTGCTGGCGCGGACCTCGTAGTTGGAGAAGGTCATCGTCAGATCGAAGGAGACGGCGTCCGCCGCGGCGGGGACCATGGGGGTCTTGGGGTTGCCGGTGATGCGCCCGCGGATGGTCTGGGTGCCGCTGACGGTCACGGTGCCCATGGCCCGCGTCTCGACGCCCGAGCAGTCGGTGGCAATGAGCGCGAGCGAGGACCCAAGATCGAGGGTGCAGTTGTCGATGCGGGCGGTCATGGTGCCCGAGGTGCCCACCGCGCTGGAAAAGGTGGCGCGGGAGATGGTGTCGGGGGTGGCGAAGCCGCACTTGGCGTCGTTGGCGATGAGGGAAATGGCCGTTCCCACGTTGCGCACCGACAGCCGCGCCACGCCCATCGCCACCTTGTCCGGGAAAAGCTTCTCGCACTGACAGCCGCCCAGGATCGCGGACAGCCCGATCAACGACGCTGCGAAGACGCGCTTGAATCTCATCGCTGCCCACCCCGTGGTCGGCGCCCGAAAGAGTCACTAAGTCAGGTCTTGCCGGGCAAGGAGCTCAGTCTTAAGGGGCCGGAGGCCCCCGATGCAATTCAAGCACGCTCGGGCAGCGGCGGCCGGCCGCTGCGCCCCGCTTATCCGCCGCGCATCGCCACGAACTGGCTGGTGACCGTGTCCATGCTCTGGATGTGGCCGATGAACCAGGCCGGCACCACCTGCGAGACATAGTGCCATAGCCGCTTTGCGTCGCCCGAGCGCTCGAAGGACTGGCCCTCGTCGGCCAATTCGGCCAACACCCGGTCGTGCTCCATCTTGTGGACCGGGTACGGGGGGAAGCCCACCCGCTGCATCGCCTGTTCCTCTCGGGCGAAGTGCTCGCGGGTGTGGTCAAAGAGCGGCCGGAAGGCAGCGAGCACGTCCCCGCGGCTGCCCTTCCCCGCCTCGAGCGCCTCGATCGCCGCGCCCAGCTCGTTGAGGAGCCTCGCCTCCTCGCGGTGATCGGCGTTGACGAAGGCCAGTGCGACCTGCGGAATGCTGTCCAGCTCGAAAATTGGCATGGTGTCGCGTTCTCCTGCTCGGCGCCCAGGTTCCTCGGGAGCCCCTACCGCCGGCTCGTGGTCGCATGAATCCTCGGACGGCTCGGCTGCGCCATCTTGTTCTATCAACCCCGGGCCGCTCACGGACTTTCCGCTCGCCTTCCAGCATCCGGCCTTGGGATCGCGCCTCAAACTGGGCATCCGCGAGCCACCCTATACCCAGTTCAACCTGCTCCCCCCGGTGCGCGTGCTGCGTTGGCGCCCCGGTGCGCTTCGCCCTGGACATTCCGCGCGCCGCTGACCTGGCGGACTCCGACTGACACCCGATGCTTCACAGGCCGGCCCCGCCCCGGCTTCGCGATGGGCCCATCTCGGACGACCGTCCGCGCCGAGCCCGCTGGCCGCCCGGGTCGAGCATTCCGGCGCGCCGTGACGGCGCCAGACGCAGCGAACCCTTTGACGAGGGTCGGGGACGGGCTGTTCGGGCGGCGCCGACCATTCGCCACCTTAATCAGGGCGAAAATCGTCGTAGTCTCTGAGCCGAACGTCAGAGCCCGAACATCTTCTCCGCATCGGAAGGTTGGACCCATGCGAAATTCGACCTTGGCGTTGCTGCTGGCAGTGGGGAGCACGGCGGTAGGTTGCTCGACCCAGCCCGAGGGCCGTGCCCTGGTCCGGGCCATCGGCGATCGGTTTCAACGCACCGTGCCAGGAAGCGCAGGAGAGGCGCGCAAGCTCAGCTACTTTGCCGGCCCCTGGAGTGCCTCGTTCGAGGCGGGCGCGGACGGGGCCCTGTCGGCGAGTCCGAGGGACGTGCCTGCGCCCCAGCTCCCTGGGCTCGGGACATGGACCCAGGCGAGGATGGATCGTCTCGCCAACCAGTTTCCGGCCCACGCCGCCGGACAGGCGCGGGTGGCGGTCGAAGGCCGCAACGGAGTGTGGCTGAAGGAGCGGATGGCGGGGGCCTCCAGCACGGCGCAGGCGCAGGTGGTGGACGGGCGCCTGGTCTACCCGGGCGCGAAGCAGGGCCTCGACCGGATCTACGAAGTCTCGCCGGTGCGGGTGGAGGAGTACCTGCACCTTCGCGACGCGCGCGCCCTGCAGGAGCTCAGCTACGAGGTGGAGACCGGCCCGGGAGTAGCCGATCTGGTGCTGGACGGGAGCGGATTCGGGCTGGTGGCCGTGGACGCGGCGGGCAAGCCGCTCCTGAAGTCCCCGCAGCCGGAGGGTCTGGACGCCAAAGGGAGCACGGTGATGGGACGGTTGGTGGTCGCGCGGCTTGGCGACCACCGCTTCCGGATCCGGGTGGAGCTGCTTGGAAGTCCGGCGGCCTTCCCAGTGCTGCTCGATCCGGGTTGGGTCTCGGTCGGCGCCATGTCCCGGGCCCGTTTCAAGCACACCGCGACCCTGCTCCCCAGCGGCAAGGTGCTGGTCGTGGGCGGCGGCAGCGCCACCGCCGAGCTCTACGACCCAGCCAGCAGCACCTGGAGCGCCACCGGCTCGTTGGTGACCCCGCGGGGCGGCTTCACGGCCACCCTCCTGTCAAGCGGCAAGGTGCTGGTGGCCGGCGGCTCCGGCGCCGGCGGCGCGGCGCTGAAGTCAGTCGAGATCTATGACCCGGCGAGCGGGACCTTCTCGACCTGGTTCTTCAGCATGATCACCGGACGCGCCGACCACTCCGCAACGCTCCTCCAGAACGGCCAGGTGCTCCTGGCGGGGGGGTACGACTGGTATAGCGGGGGGCAACTCAGCAACGCCGAGCTCTTCGACCCCGCGACCGGGCGCTTCACCGCCACCGGCAACCTGACCACCGGGCGCTACCAGGCTTCCGCCACCCGCCTCCAGGACGGCAGGGTGCTGGTGGCAGGCGGTCAAACGTCTATGGGTTCCGCGGAAGTCTACGACCCTGCCACGCAGAGGTGGACCGCCACCGGCATCATGCGCAACAACTACATCGGCCATTCTCGGGACACCGCCGCCCTCCTCCCCAACGGGAAAGTCCTCCTGGCAAGTGGCTCAGCGAACAGCGCCTACGGGGTGCAGTTCTACGACCCTGCGTCGAACGCCTGGGTCGCTGACTGGGCGCTCGCCCCGCGCTCCCGCTCCTCCGTCACGCTGCTGCCCAACGGCAAGGTGCTGGTGGCCGGCGGGGATTTGTACGACTGGAACACGCTCACAATTACGGACCTGTCCTCGTGCCAGCTCTACGATCCGACCTCGGGGAAGTGGAGCGCCACCTTCCCGTTGGGGAACGGGCGCCACGGTCACTCAGCGACCTTGCTCCAGAGCGGCCAGGTGCTGGTCGCCGGCGGCGCCTCCTGGACCTCCTATGGAAGTAGCACGGTCGAGGACTGGGTCGCGAGCGCCGAGCTCTATACCCCTGCGGCCGAGACCTGGAGCGCGGTGGGCCCGCCGGCGGCCGCGCGCTACGGCCACACCGCCACCCTGCTCGCCGACGGCGAGGTGCTGGCGGCGGGCGGAGTGGGAATCCGCGGCCCGACCGCCAGCGCCGAGCGCTTCAACCCCAAGACTGAGACCTGGGGCGCCTCAGGGGCGATGGCCGTCGCTCGTGCATTCCACAGCGCCACCCGGCTTCCCGACGGAAAAGTGCTGGTCGCCGGCGGCTACGACGGTGCCAACCCTCTCTCCGGCGCCACGCTCTACGACCCCGCCGCCAAGAGCTGGACCGCCACCGGGGCCATGGCCGGTCCGCGCTTCCACCACACCGCCACCCTGCTCCCGGACGGCACGGTGCTGGTGGCGGCCGGCCGCGGCGCCAGCGGACCGCTGGCCAGCGCCGAGCGCTACGACCCCGCCCGCGGGACCTGGAGCGCCACCGGCTCTCTGCTCACCGCACGCGACACCCACACCGCGACCCTCCTCCCCGGCGGTCAAGTGCTGGTGGCGGGCGGCTCCAGCAGCAGCGGCCCCATCTCCAGCGCCGAGCTCTACGACCCGGCCGGCGGCGCCTGGAGCGCCACCGCACCGCTGGCCGACGCCCGCCACGACCACAGTGCGACCCCGCTGCCGGATGGACGGGTGCTGGTCGCGGGAGGCTGGGGCGGCACCGGCCTGCTCGCCAGCGCCGAGCTCTACGACCCGGCCGCGGGGACCTGGAGCCAGACCGGGGCCATGGGCAGCGCCCGCTGGCTCCACGCCGCCGCCGCGCTCCCCGGCGGGAAGGTGCTGGTGGTGGGAGGCTACGGAGGCACCAGCTCCCTGGTCAGCGCCGAGCTCTTCGACCCCGCGGGCGGGAGATGGAGCCCCGTCGAGCAGCTCATCAGCTCCCGCTACTTCCACACTGCCACCCTGCTCCCCAGCGGCATCGTGCTGGCGGCGGGCGGGTACAGCGAGGCCAGCGGGTTCGTGGCCAGCGCCGAGCGCTACCCCAAGAGCCCCCTGGGCGATCCCTGCGCCCTCCCCGATGACTGCAAGAGTGGCTTCTGCGCCGACGGGGTGTGCTGCGATACCGCCTGCGGAGGGGGAAGCCCGAGCGATTGCCTGGCCTGCGCCGTCGCCGCAGGGGCGGCGGCTGACGGCACCTGCGGGACGGCCGCCAACGGCACGGCCTGCAGCGCCGCCGACGTCTGCGTCCAGGGCGCCACCTGCCAGTCCGGAGCCTGCACGGGAGGCGGCCCGGTCAGCTGTACCCCGCCCGATGCCTGTCACGTTGCGGTCTGCGACTCGGTCACAGGCTGCACGAACTCCGCCCTCGCGAATGGCACGGCCTGCCCGGGCGGGACCTGCCAGGAGGGAAGCTGCGTCGGGTCCGCCGACGGGGGCCCACAGCTCGATGGCGGCGGGGCAGCAGATGCGAACGGCGGCGCGGATGGCGGGGCGGCGGTGGACGGCGGCGGAACGGTGGACGCAGGCGAGGCGGACGCCGGCGGGGATGGCGGGGCGGCACTCGACGCCAGCGCGAGCGGGGACGGCGCTACGGCGCTCGACGCGAGCCCGGGGGCCGACGCCGGCTCGGACCTCGACGCCGGGCCCGCGACCGACGGTGGCTCGCCGCCCGACGCCGGTGCGGGCGACAACGGGATCGGGACGCAGAGCGGCTGCGGCTGCAGCGGGGGCGGCGGTGGGGCGGTCCTGGACCTCGCCTTCCTGTTCCCGGTCCTGGCGTGGCGCAGGCGCCCTCGAGGCCGGGCCTGAGCCACTCAGCGGCCCGCCGAGGCTCGGCGGGCCGGGCTCACCTGCTTCGACTCCATCTCTCTTCTGGAGCAGCCATGGACTCTCAGAACCTTCGTCACCCCGCAAAGGACACGCGCATGAAACGCTCGGCGGCGCTTCAGACCGGCATGGTGATCCTCGGAGCGCTCGGGCTGCTCCTCGGGGCGGGGTGCGGGCCAAAGAATGAACCACCTCCCACCTGCACCGACGGCGTGCAGAATGACGTCGAGACCGACGTGGACTGCGGAGGCGGCACCTGCCCTGCTTGCGCCGACGGCAAGGCCTGCTCGGCGGCGACCGACTGCGCCAGCGGGGTGTGCGGCGGAGGGATCTGCCTGGCCTCCACCTGCGCCGACGGGGTGAAGAACGGGAGTGAGACCGACTCGGACTGCGGGGGAGGTGCCTGCCCTGGCTGCGCTGCCGGGAAGGCCTGCGCGGCGGGGACCGACTGCGCCAGCCGAGTGTGCAGCGGGGGGACCTGCCAGGCTTCCATCTGCACCGACGACGTCAAGAACGGGAGCGAGAGCGACGTGGACTGCGGCGGCGGCTCCTGTCCGGGCTGCGTCGACGGAAAGGTCTGCCGGACCGCGACCGACTGTGCCAGCGGAGTCTGCACCGGGGGCGTCTGCAAGCCCTGTTCGATTGGGGCTGAGTGCGCCAGCGGGGTGTGCACCGCCGGAGTTTGCCAGCCGCCCACCTGCACCGACCGGGAGATGAACGGGAGCGAGAGCGACGTGGACTGCGGGGGCGGCACCTGTCCCGGCTGCGCCAACGGCCAGCGGTGCGCGATCCCGGCGGACTGCCTGAGCGGGTCGTGCGTGGCCCAGATGTGCCTGCCCCCCGATCCGGCGGCGGTGGCGCCCGCCATCGATCCCACGGTGCCCACCGGCTTCGACACCGAGGTCGGATTCCTCTACGGCGGCCGCAACCCGATCCAGACCGGCGTCGCGCCGGGCAGCCTCGACCCCAAGCGAGTGGCGGTGCTGCGCGGCAAAGTGCTGGACCGCGCCGGGGCGCCGATATCCGGAGTGGAGATCACCGCCCTCGGCTACCCCGAGCTCGGTCACACCTACACCCGGGCCGATGGGGCATTCGATCTGGCGGTGAACGGAGGCGGGCCGGTCACCTTGAGCTACCAGAAGAGCGGGCTGCTGCCCCTGCAGCGGCAGCTGAGCGCCCCCTGGCGGGACTTCGCCTGGGCCCCCGACGTGGTGATGATCGCTCTGGACGGCCGGGTCACCGCCGTCGATCTGGGATCGAGCACCGGCATCCAGCTGGCCCAGGGAAACCCGGTGACCGACGCCGATGGGAACCGCCAGGCGACCATGCTCTTTTCCCCGGGCACCACCGCGGCGATGACCGTGGGGCAGAGCACCCAGGTCCTCTCCTCCCTGCACGTGCGTGCCACCGAGTACACCGTGGGGAACCGCGGTCCCCAGGCCATGCCCGGGGAGCTTCCCCCCTCGAGCGGCTACACCTACGCGGTGGAGCTCAGTGCCGATGAGGGCCTGATCGCCGGGGCCACCGAGGTCAAGTTCAGCAAGCCCGTCATCACCTACCTCGACAACTTCCTCAACTTCCCCGCGGGGAGCCTGGTCCCGGTGGGGTATTACGACCGCTCCACCTCCAGCTGGGCGCCCAGCCCCCACGGGCTGGTGATCCAGGTGCTCAGCGTCACCGCGGGGCTCGCCGACCTGGACGTAGACGGCAGCAGCACCCCGGCGAGCGCTGCCGCCCTCGCGGCCCTGGAGATCACCGATGCGGAGCGCCAGCAAATCGCCGGTCTCTACCTGCCCGGGAAGAGCCTGTGGCGGGTGCCGATCGCCCACTTCTCCCCCTGGGACTTCAACTGGCCCTACACCCTTCCCACCGATGCGGCGCGACCGGCCCCGCCGCCCCCCGAGCCCAAGGCCCCCGAGGACCCATGTGAGGCGAGCGGCTCGGTGATCGGCTGCGAAGGACAGACCCTGGGGGAGCGGCTGCCGGTCAATGGCACCCCCTTCACCCTCACCTACCAGAGCGACCGGGCGGGCACCTTCGCGGACAGCAAGAAGATTCCGGTGACCGGCGCCCAGGTCCCCTCCACCCTCAAGCGCATCGAGCTCGAGCTGCAGGTGGGCGGCCGCTCCTTCAAGACCACTCTCCAGCCGTCCGCCAACCTGGGCTACGACTTCGCCTGGGACGGCTTGGACGCCTACGGGCGCAAGCTGGAGGGGGCCCAGAAGCTCGACGTCCGCATCGGCTACGTCTACGACGCCGTCTACGCCTCGCCGACCTCGCCCCTCTCCACGACGGGCGCGGCCCAGAGCTGGTTCGAGCCCTTCTATCTCTTCCCCGCCGGCCCGTTCCCGGTGGCGGACCGGATGCGCAACGAGATCTCCCTCTGGAGCGACTGGTTCACCGCGGTGGCCGGGGATCGCTCCACCTCCGCGGTGGGTGCCTGGACCAACCCCAAGGTGGAGCTGGGGGGCTGGAGCCTGAGCGCGCACCACGTCTACAACCCCGAGACCCACGCCCTCTACCTGGGCGACGGGCGGACCGCCACCTCCGGCGCCCTCGCAGGGGTGATCGCCGACGTGGTGGGCAACGGCGCGGTGGGATTCCCCGTCACCGGAGTCCCTGCCACCGAGTCGCCGCTGGGGGCGCCGGTGGGCGGCCTGGCGGTCGCCCCCGACGGCACCCTCTTCCTGAGCCAGAAAAACTGCGTCCTGCGCATCGGGGCCGACGGGATGCTCACGGTCTACGCAGGCGGCTGCGCCAACCCCGGTTTCTCTGGGGACTCCGGCCCGGCCACCCAGGCGCAGCTCGACCACGTGGGGCAGATCGCCCTGGGTCCCGATGGCAGTCTCTACATCGCGGACGGGCAAAACTTCCGGGTGCGCCGGGTAGATCCCAGCGGGATTCTCACCACCGTCGCCGGGAACGGGACCGCGCCCCCTGCCCGCTGCAACGGCGACGACGACGGGCCCGCCACCCAGGTCTCCATCTCCCCGATCTCGCTGGCCGTGGGCCGCGACGGCCGCCTCTACGTGGGCGACGCGAAGAACAAGGTGCGGGCGGTGGGAGCCAATGGGATCATCCACACCGTCGTCGGGCGCTGCGCCGCCGACACCAGCTACGCTGGGCCGGCGGTCGACGGGGCCCTGGGCACCTGGGTCACCGCCCTGCTGCCCTCCGGCTTGGCGGTGGGGCCCGACAACAGCCTCTTCGTCTACGACGGCCCGGCCGGGACGGTGTGGCGCATCGAATCGGACGGCATCCTGCACACCTTTGCCGGAGGCGGGCCGTGCGGGGCCTCGTCCGCCGACGGGGCGCCCGCGGCGGGGGCCCGGCTGCCCCCGCTTGGCGCCCTGGCCCTGGGCGCCGACGGGAGCCTGTTGCTGAGCGAGGTCAACGAGCTCGACGCCTCCTGCCAGCCGGCCGCGACCGGACGGGTGCGGCGGGTGACCCTGGACGGGAAGCTCACCACCGTGGCCGGAATCGCGGTGCCCTTCCCTGCCGGCGGGGAGAAGGCGGGCCCGCCGGGCAACGGCGGTTCGGCCCTCCAGGCGATCATGACCCCTGGGGCGCTCGCGCTCGGTCCCGACGGCAGCCTCAACCTGGCCGACGCCAACTCCGGGACCATCCGGCGGGTCCGGCCGCCTCCAGCAGAGGCCGCCTCCGGGAACTTCCTCGTCCCTGCCCAGGATGGGCGGGAGATCTACGTCTTCGACTCCAGCGGACGGCACCTCCAGACACTGGACGCGCTCACCGGCCGGCTGCGCTACCGGTTCGGCTACGACGGGGCGGGGGCGCTCGCCAGCGTCACCGACGGAGATGGGAACGTCACCACCGTGAGCCGCAACACGGCCGGCCTCCCCACGGCCATCGTCGCCTCGGGCGGGCAAACCACCTCCCTCGCCCTGGACGCCAACGGCTATCTGTCGGGGGTGACCGACCCGGCGGGCGCCACCACCCTGCTCGGCGCAGACTCGCGGGGCCTGCTCACCTCGCTCACCGACCCCGGCGGCGGCGTGCACCACTTCAGCTACGACGCGGCCGGGCGGCTGCTGAAGGACGAGAACCCCGCCGGCGGTTTCAGCGCCCTCTCCCGGTCGGCGCTCGACGGCGGCCAAGGGTTCCAGATCGAGGTCGCCAGCGCCCTCGGGCGAACCTCCACCTTCCAGCTCCTGGCACCCGCCGGGGGCGGGAGGATGCGGATCAACACCTCGCCGGCGGGGGCGATCACCCGGGTGACGGTGGCAGCCGATGGCAGCCAGAGCATCACCCGCCCGGACGGGACGGTGGTCACCACCCGCACCGGCCCTGATGCGCGCTTCGGAATGCTCGCGCCCATTCCCGCCAGCCTCACCGTGACCACCCCCGCCGGCCTCTCGGCCCGGGTGGCGACCTCGGTGGCGGCGACCCTCGCCAATCCCTCCGACCCCACCCGGCTGGCTTCCTACCGCGAGACGGTCACCCTCAACGGCCAAGGCGCGACCCGCTCCTTCGACGCCGCCACCCGCCAGCTGACGGAGGCCAGCGCCGCGGGGCGAACCACCGTCAGCACCCTCGACGCCGCCGGGCGCCTGGTGTCGCTGCAGGCGGACCCGAACCTCACCCCAGGGAGCTTCAGCTACGACGCCGCCGGGCGGATGACCCGGGCGGCGCAGGGCGGGCAGTCCGCCACCTACGGCTACGACGCCCAGGGGAGGCTGACCTCGCGCACCGACGCCGCCGGGGGCGTGACCCGGTACGGCCGGGACGCCGCCGGCCGGCTGACCTCGGTGACCCTCTCCAGCGGCCGAACCTTCCGCTTCGGCTACGACGCCAACGGCAATCGCACCCGGGTCACCATGCCCGGGGGGGCGATCCACGGCCTCTCCTATACCGCGACCAATCTCTTTGCCGGCTACGCGCCGCCGGCGGGAGGTTCCTACGCCGACCAGTACGACCTGGATGGCGCGCTGCAGCTGGCTACTCTGCCCAGCGGCCGGAAGGTGGGCACCGCCTACGACTTCGGGGGCCGGATGAGCGCTGTCACCACCAGCGAGGCCACCGACAGCTACAGCTACGCCGACGGCACCGACCGGGTCGCCAGCCTCACCCGCACGCCCGCGGGCGGGGGATCTCCCCAGGCCTTGGACTTCACCTACGACGGGTCGCTCCTCACCGGCGCGAGCTTCTCCGGCCCAGCCGCGGGAAGCTTCGCCTACAGCTACGACGCCAACTTCTTCGTGGTGGGGATGCGCCTCGACGCACAGCCGGCGGTGGCCATCGCCCGCGACGCCGACGGGTTGGTCACCGGCTGGGGGTCCTTCACCTTCACCCGCGGCGGGCCGGCTGCCACCACCAGCCGGATCTCCGACGGGACCTTCGCCGAGGCCATCACCCTCGATTCGCTGGGGAGGCTCCAGGGACGGACCTCGACCGTGGGCGCGGTGGCGCTCTTCCAGTCGCAGCTCACCTACGACAGCGTCGGTCGCATCGCCACCAAGACTGAGACGATGCCTGGAACCACCCACCTCTGGACCTACGCCTACGACGCCGACGGCCAGCTCACCCAGGTGACCCGGGACGGGACGCTGGCCGAGGACTACGCCTACGACACTGACGGGAACCGGACCCGCAGCACGCCGAGCGGCACCGCCGAGGCCGCCAGCTACGACGCGCAGGACCAACTGGTGCAGCGGGGAAGCGCAACCTACCGCTACGACGCGGACGGGAACCTCGCCCAGCGGGGAGGCGACGCCTTCGCCTACGGCACCCGGGGGGAGCTGCTGCGCTACCTGCCGGCGAGCGGGCCGGCCGTCAGCTACGGCTACGACGGCCTGCGGCGCCGGGTGAGCCGCAGCGACGCCGCGGGGACCACCCAGTTCCTCTACGGCAACCTCTCGGCGCCGTTCCAGGTGACCCACGAGCGGGATCCGTCCGGGGTGCTCACCGCCTTCTACTACGACGAGGGCGGGCGGCTGATGGCCCTGGAGCGAGGCGGGGTCCGCTACTACGTGGGGAGCGACCAGGTGGGGACGCCGCGGGTGATCGCTGACGCCAGCGGGGCGGTGCTGCGGGCCGTCGAGTACGACGCCTTCGGGCGGATCGTCGCGGACAGCGCCCCCGGCTTCGACTTGCCCGTCGGGTTCGCGGGCGGGCTGTGGGATCCGGCGTCGGGGCTGGTGCGATTCGGGCTGCGGGATTACGAACCCGCCTCCGGGCGCTGGACCGGGCGCGATCCCCTGCTCTTCGACGGGCCCGAGGGCAACCTCTACCTGTACGCCGGCAACAATCCGCTGGCCCTTCGCGATCCCAGCGGGCTGTTCAGCATCGGAGGCTCGCTGTATGCCGGCCTGGGAGCCGGGGGAAAGATCTCGATCACCTCCAAGGGAGTCTCCTTCTGCGTGGAGGCAGGGGTGGGGCTGGGCGAGTCGGTCTCGGTGGACCCCATGGGAGAACTGGACTCGAACTCCGCCGCGCTCAAGGCCTCGGCAGCTGTCTCCGCAGGGAAGTTCGGCGCGTCCCTGGAGGGATCGCTGAAGCTCTCCGAGTGCGGGCTTTCGAAGGAAGCCAGCCTCGGGGCCACAGTGGGGCCGGTCAGCGCGACCGCCGACCTGCTCTCCGGGGGCGTCTCCGTAAGCGGCGAGCACGAAGCGGGCGAAAAAGGAGGGCTGAAGATGGAGACCAAAGTGGGAGAGTCGGCGCAGATCAAGGCGAGCGCCCAGGTCTGCAAGCAGATCAAGTTCTAGCCTGCGCCGGTCACCTGGGGTCGGGAGGTGGGCGAATCGCCCTTCTCCCGGCCTTGGGGAGGCGGCTGGAGACTCACGGTGTCCGAACGAGCTCGCCCGGGACTGCGTTCGACCCTCTCCTCTTGGAGCTGAAGGTCGTCAGGGCGATTTCAGGTGGGAGGAGTGCCAGGCGGGCAGTGCAGTCGCAGCGGGAGGTGCCCGGCCATCCGCTGGAGAATTTCGCGTATTCGCAGTTGTCGATCCCACCGCGGTCCCGCGATGGCGAGCTGCTCCCCGCCTGACCCTGTTGCGCTGCGCCTTCCCTGGCGATCTGCAGTCGCCGCCACCGGCCGGTTCTCCCAGTCAGTCCACCCACGCTCGGCTCGGCGCTCACCGCGGTCCAGGCGCCCCGGGAGAACGTGCATTTCCGCGCTTGTTCATGCGAGCATCCGCTCTTTCTTGGAAAGGGGACCGCCGTGAACGAGTACGCCGACCTGGATGCCACCGCCCTCGCCGAGAAGGTCAGCAAGGGCGAGGTCCAATCCAAGGAACTGGTGGATGCGGCCATCGCCGGCATCGAGAAGGTGAACCCCAAGCTGAACGCGGTGGTCCACCGGATGTACGAGAAGGCGCGCGCCGCGGCCAAGGGGAACCTTCCCGACGGTCCGTTCAAGGGCGTCCCGTTCGTCGTCAAGGACCTCGACGGTGCGCTGGCGGGCGAGCCCTACACCCACTCCTGCCGGATGCTGGCCTCCTACGTCCCCGACCACGACTGGGAGATCATTTCGCGGATGAAGAAGACCGGGGTGGTGATCCTGGCCAAGGCCAACACCCCGGAGTTCGGCATCTTCGCCGTCACGGAACCCGAGCTGCACGGAGCGACCCGCAATCCGTGGGATCCGGAGCGCACTCCCGGCGGTTCGAGCGGCGGCACCGCGGCGCTGGTGGCCTCGCGCGCGGTCCCCTTCGGCCACGGCGGCGACGGCGGCGGCTCGATCCGCATCCCCGCCTCGGCCTGCGGCCTGTTCGGCTTCAAGGCCACCCGTGGCCGCAACCCGCTCGGGCCGGATATCGGTGAGGGCTGGGGAGGTTACGTGCAGGGCGGCGTGCTCACCCGCTCGGTCCGCGACTGCGCCACCATGCTCGACGCCACCTCCGGCCCCGATCTCGGCACTCCGTACCATGCGCCGCCGGCCCAGGGCCGCTTCATCGACGAGCTGAAGAAGGAGCCGGGCAAGCTACGCATCGCCTTCTCCACCGGATCGCTGTTCGGCAAGGCGATCGCCCCGGACTGCGTCGAGGCGGTGAACAGCGCCGCCAAGCTCTGCGCCGACCTGGGCCATGAGGTGGTCGAGGCCTCGCCCGAGTTCAACCGCGACGAGATGGTCCACTCCTACTTCGTCCAGGTCGCCAGCTCGGTGGCAGCCTCGATCGCCGAGGCCGGGCGGCTGACCGGACGCACTCCCACCCCGGCGGACTTCGAGCCGCCCACCTGGCTGCTGGGCCAAATCGGCCGCAAGCTGAGCGCGCTCGACCTGCAGCAGGCCCGCGACGCCATGCACCGCCTCGGGAGGCAGTCGGCGCGCTTTTTCGAGAAGCACGACGTGTTCCTCAACGCCACCCTGGGCGATCTTCCGGCGAGAGTGGGCGAGCTGGCGCTCAAGGGCGGCGAGAAGTTCGGGCTGGCCGTCCTGCGCGCCTTCCCGGCCAAGGTGTTGCTCGACAAGGTGCTGGCCGATCTCGGCTCCAAGAACCTGGAGCGCACCCCCAACACCATGTTCTTCAACCAGACCGGCCAGCCGGCGATGAGCGTCCCGCTGCACGTCAACGCCCAGGGGCTGCCGGTGGGCGTGCAGTTCGCGGCGCGCTTCGGCGACGAGGCCACCTTGTTCCGCCTGGCGGCGCAGCTGGAGAAGGCCCGCCCATGGAACGGGCGCAAACCTCAGGTCTGCGCCTGACCAAAAGCCCCTCCGCGTCGCTCCGATGCGCTCGCGCTGACCAGCGAGCCCGCCTCGGGCGGCGCTGATCCCTCAGAACAACCGCCGCCCGAAGCCGACCATCGCCTCGACCGCCAGCATGGCGTTGCTGGCGCCGTCGCGCTGGCGGCGCAGATCCGGGCCGAAGGCGCCGTCGAAGACCACGTAGTAGTCCTTCGACACCGCCACCTCTACTCCGGCACCCAGCAGCCCCAGGATCCGGATGGTTCCCTCGCGGGTCAGCGGGACTTCCATCGGGATCCGCGCGCTCGCCTGCAGCGAGATCGGCCCCGGAGTCTTGTAGGTCAGCTCGCTTCCCAGCTCGAAGCGCAGCCCGGCCCCGGCGCGGTTGTAGCGATCCTGGTAGTCCGCGCCGCCGTCGGCGAACCCGCCGACGTGGAAGTCCATCGACAGCCGCAGCGGACCAGCCAGCCACATGGGCGCTCGCACGCCCAACTGGCCGAAAGCCGCCGCCCTCAGATAGTCGATCCCCGCGGTGCCGGCGATTTCGAAGTACTGCAGCCCTTCGCGGAACCCGGCGCGCAGCTCGGGATAGCCCCCCATGCCCCACACCGACAGGCCCCCGGCCGGCAACGGCGCGCTGGCCACCGCTCCGAAGTCGGCGGAGGTGCTGGGAACAGCAAGAGTCAGGGCGAGCGCGGCGGCGAGCAGGGACATCGACTTCCTCCGTGTCCTACATCTGCCCACAGAGTAGCCAGAAGTGAGAGGCGGGCAATTTTTCGGCTCGAATTGGGCCCTCCTGCGCCGACTTGCCCGTGATTGCGGGCTCTTTCTCATGCCCTGCCAGGCTCAGCTCCAGTGGAGCCGGAGCAATTGCCACGTTATCCATATGCGCGCCTCGACGCAGCGCACCAAACTCTCCGGCGACTGCCGGATGGAGCAGGCATGGACGCAGGGAACACCGCTTGGGTTCTGGTCTCGGCCGCGCTGGTCATGTTCATGACCCCGGGGCTGGCCTTCTTCTATGGAGGAATGGTCCGCTCCAAGAACGTGCTGGCGATGCTGATGCAGAACTTCTTCGCCCTGGGCCTGGTGAGCGTGCTGTGGGGCGCGGTGGCGTTCAGCCTGGCCTTCGGCAACGACTGGGGCGGGCTGATTGGCGACCTGAGCTTCGCCGGGATGCGCGGGCTGTTCCAGGCCAAGCAGCTGCCGGGGTTCACCGGCGAGCTGGCGCTGACCATCCCCGCCCCGGCCTTCTTCGCCTATCAGATGATGTTCGCGGTGATCACCCCGGCGCTGATCACCGGCGCGGTCGCCGATCGGATGAAGTTCGCCGGCTGGGCAGTGTTCATGGGGGTCTGGACCATCGTCTGCTACGCCCCGGTGGCCCACTGGGTGTTCAGCCCGGCCGGATGGCTGTTCAAGCGCGGCGCCCTCGACTTCGCCGGCGGCACGGTGGTGCACATCAACGCCGGCGTGGCGGCGCTGGTCACCGCCATCCTGCTCGGGAAGCGGCGCAACTGGCCGCGGGAGGCGATGCCGCCGCACAACCTGCCCTGGACACTGCTGGGCACCGGGGTGCTCTGGTTCGGCTGGGTCGGCTTCAACGCCGGCTCGGCGCTCTCCGCCGGGGCGCTGGCGGCGCAGGCACTGATCAACACCCACCTCGCCGCCGCCGCGGGCATGCTGGGCTGGGTGCTTGTGGAGTGGAAGGGCCGCGGGCACGCCACCACCCTGGGCGCGGCTTCGGGAGCGGTGGCCGGGCTGGTGGCGGTGACCCCGGCCGCCGGCTACGTCGGCGGGGGCGAGGCCATGCTGATCGGACTGGCCGCCGGGGCGGTGTGCTTCCTGGCGGTGAGTCTCAAGTTCCGCTTCGGCTACGATGACGCCCTCGACGTGGTCGGAGTGCACCTGGTGGGCGGGATCCTGGGCTCGCTGGCGGTCGGGCTCTTCGCCAGCAAGGGGATCAACCCCGCCGGCGCCGACGGCCTCTTCCACGGCGGCGGTTTCAAGCTGCTGATCGAGCAGGGAATCGCCGTCGGGACGGTCTTCGTCTTCTCCGGCGCGCTCAGCCTGGGGCTGGCCAAGCTGGTCGACCTGACCATCGGGCTGCGGGTGGACGAGGAGAGCGAGTACTTGGGGCTCGACCGCACCCAGCACGCCGAATCGGCCTACTCGATGGGCGAATTCGGCTCGATGCACGGCTCCTTCCCGGAGCCGCAGCGCCGCGAGACCGCCGTTCCGAGCGATCCCAAGGTCCGTCCGACGGAAGGCTGACCGCCGTCCATCGACCCTGACTCAGGGATTGGTGGGCATCGAGGCCTTGAGCTGCTCGACCTCGCGCCGCACCCGCTCGTCCTCGTTGCGCGAGATAACGGCCGCGGTGGCGATGGCGGCGATCAGCAGCAGCAGCACCACCCCGGCGAACCAGTACCAGATCGATCGGTTCTCGTGGACCACCCGGACCGGCGAGGCGCGCAGCTCGGCCTCGATCAGGCTGGGCATCTCGCCGCGGGGACCGGCCTTGGCGCGGGCCATGGCCTCCTTCTCCTCGCGGGACATGAACTCCTGGGTGTCGATCACCTGAGAGGTGCCGCGCGCCGACTTGCGCACCTCGTGCTCGTCTCCCAGCTCACTGAAATCGAGCTTGAACGAGCCCGACTTCTTGGGCGCGGGGCCGACCTGGGTGGCGGCTGCGGACGGGCGGTCGATCCGGGTGGCATCGGCCCCCTTGGAAGGTGGAGGCTCGTCGGCGAAGGGGTCGAACGCGGATTCGTCGGCCGGCTTCTGCTGCGGCGCCGGCGTTGGAAGGACCACGGTTTCGGCGGAGGGGTCGAACTCCAAGGGGTCGTTGGACTTGCTGGTCATGGATGAACTGGGCCGCGGGCCGCGAACGCGGCCGCGCCTGCTCCGTTGCCTCGGGGATCGTGGGAGTGAGGGCTTCGCGCTCCATGCAGGAGGCGATTCTACCTCGGAGTCCGCGCCGGCCGCGCTCAGCCCCGCGGCCTGCGGTCCAGGATCGAGCGCTCTTCGGGCGCTCGCGCGATGCGATTGGCCAGCCGCCCCAGCCCCTCGACCTCGAGCTCGATGGTGTCCCCTGGCGCCAGCCAGCTCGGGGAGAACTGCCGGCCCTCGGCCGCGGCCAGCCGCGCCCCGGTGCCGTTGAGCTCCAGGTAGCAGCCGGTGCCCACCGTCCCCGAGCCGATGACTTCGCCAGGATAGAGCTGCACGCCATAGCTGGCGCGCTCGATGATCTCGCCGAAGGTCCAGTTCATGTCGGCCAGGTTGCCTTGGGAGACCAGTCGGCCGTTGTGGAAGGCCCTCATCTCCAGGCTCCAGCGGCTACCGTTCGGCGAGGCGCTGCGCTTGCTCTCCAGCTCATCGGGAGTCACCAGCCAGGGCCCGAGCGCGGTGGCGAAGTCCTTGCCCTTGGCCGGGCCCAGGTTGAGCTTCATCTCGTCGGCTTGCAGCAGCCGCGCCGACAGGTCGTTCATCACCATGAAGCCGGCGATGTGCGCCTCGGCCTCGGCGGCGCGGATGTTCTTGCCCGGCTTGCCGATCACCACCGCCACCTCCAGCTCGAAGTCGAGCTGGGGAAGGTGATCCCTCTCCACCGCCACCTCGCCCTCGCCGACGATGGCCAGGTGGTTGGTGAAGTAGAAGACCGGGAAGCGGTCGAACTCCGGGATCATCTCCAGGTTGCGGTTGCGGCGGGCGGTCTCCACGTGCTGGCGAAAGGCGTAGGCGTCGCGGACCGACACCGGGTGCGGCACCGGCGCCAGCGGCGCAATGGAGGCCGGATCCACCATCCCGACCGGCTCGCGCTCCAGGGCGAGGGCGGCCCGGGCGACCTCTTTGGCCAGCTCCGGCCCGCCACGCAGGTAGTCGAGCATGGTCCGCGGCAGCGAAAGCCCCATACGCTGGCCGGCCTGGGCGAGGTCGACGATTCCGGCAGCGAGATAGAGCCCCAGCCGCTCCTGGCCCGAGGCATTGCGGAACGAGACCAGCTTCATCGGCGGGAGTCCTTGGCGGGCTCGAGCCACGAGCGGGGGTAGTTCTTGTCCAGGCAGCGCTCGACGGCGGCGGTGGGCCGCAGCGGCTCGAAGGTGTCGATCATCACTGCCCACTCCTCGGTGGCCTTGGCGCCCAGCGAGCCCTCGATCTTCCCGGGCTGGGGGCCGTGGGCGATGCCGCCGGGGTGCAGGGTCATCGAGCCCGGGGCCACGCCCTTGCGCGACATGAAGTCGCCGGCCACGTAGTAGAGCACCTCGTCGCTGTCGATGTTCGAGTGGTAGTAGGAGATCGGCACCGCCTCGGGATGGAAGTCGAAGGGCCGGGGCACGAAGTTGCAGATCACCAGGTGCTGCGAGCCGAAGACCTGGTGCACCGGCGGCGGCAGGTGCAGGCGCGCCACCTTGGGCTGGAAGTCGCGGATGTTGAAGGCGTACGGGTAGAGGCAACCGTCCCAGCCGACCACGTCGTAGGGATGGCTCTGCAGGATCTGCTCGAACATCCGCTCGCCGGCCTTGATCACCAGCCGGACCTGGCCGTCGCGCCGCGGCTCGCAGAACACCGGCGCGCGCAGATCGCGCTCGCAGAACGGCGCCTCCTCGGTCAGCTGGCCGTGGTCGTTGCGGTAGCGGGCCGGGATCTCCAGAGGCGAGGCCGACTCGACGATCAGCAGCTTGTTGTCCTGGAAGCCGTCGAAGCGCAGCTGGTAGGAGACGCCCTTGGGCACCACCAGCTGGTCGCCCTCCCCGAAGGCCAGCGCGCCGAACTCGCTGAGCAGCGTCCCCTGGCCGTGGTGAACGAACAGGTACTCGCTGGCGTAGGCGTTGCGGTACAGGTCGTCGGTGGGCTCGGTGACTCGGGCGGTAGCGATCTGGCAGTGGCCGTTGTGCAGGTAGACGGTGCGGGCGGTGATGAAGTTGCCGCCGCGCTTGAGCTCGTCGGTGCGGAAGTGCCAGTTGGTCAGCGGCGCCTGCGGCCAAGGCTCGGGCTGGGCTGCGGGCAGCTCGCGCTCGCTCACCACCGCCGTCGGCGGCCCGAGGTGGTACTTGGTCGAGTAGATCCCGGAGAAGCCCCGCGTCGAGAACAGCTCCTCGCGGTACAGCTCGCCGCTGGCGGCGCGGAAGGCGGTGTGCTTGTAGCGCGGCAGCTCGCCGACCCGTTGGTAGATGGGCATGTCGGGTCCTCGCTAGCGGGCCGGGGCGCGCTCGAGCATGCCGCGCCGCCGCTGGTCTTCCTCGATCGACTCGAACAGCGCCTGGAAGTTGCCCTTGCCGAAGCCGTGGGCGTTGCGCCGCTGCAGGAACTCGAAGAAGAAGGTCGGTCGGTCGCCGATCGGCTTGGTGAACAGCTGCAGCAGGTACCCCTCGCCCTCGTTGTCGAAGAGGATCCCGTGGCGCTGCAGGTCGTCGATGCTCTCCTGCAGCCGCAGGTCCTTCTTCGAGCGCATCGCCTCGTAGTAGGCGTTGGGCACGGTGAGGAACTCGACCCCGTTCTTGCGCAGCGCGGCGATGGTCTTGACGATGTCGTTGGTGGTGATGGCGATGTGCTGCACCCCCGAGCCGCGGTACTCGTCGATGAACTCCTCGATCTGCGACTTCATCCGGCCCTGGAAGGGCTCGTTGATCGGGTTCTTGATCAGTCCGAGGTCGCTGCGCACCACCTTGGAGAGCAGCGCCGAGTACTGGGTGCCGATGTCGCCGGGCTTGAACTCGATGAAGGTCTCGAAGCCCAGCGCCCGGGTGAAGTAGCCGGCCCAGGCATCCATCTCGTTCTGGCGGACGTTGCCCACGATGTGGTCGATGGCCACCAGCCCGGTGTCCTCGGCCTCGATGTTCCAGTGCATCGGCGGGGCGGCGAAGCCGGGCCGGAAGATCCCCTGGTAGTGGTCGCGGTTGATGAACACCAGCTCGGTGTCGTCGTAGAGGCGGATCGCCGCCTCCGCGATGCTCCCGCGCCCGTCCTCGCTCAAGGCCGGGGCCTTCACCGGCACCGCTCCCCGCTCCACCGCCTGGGCGAAGGCCTTCTCCACGTCGTGGACCTCGATCGACCAGCGCTTCACCCCGTCGCCGTGGCGGCGGACGAAGTCCTGGATCTCCTCGGTGCCCGGGCCCAGGGCGGAAGTCACCACCAGCTTCAGCCCGTTCTTGACCAGGTAGTAGGAGGCGCGGTCGCGGCAGCCGGTCTCCGGGCCGCGGTAGCCGGCCAGCTGCATCCCCAGCGCCTTGGCGTACCAGTACGCGGTGTGGCGCGCCGAGCCCACGTAGAACTCCACGAAGTCGTAGCGCCGGATTCCCAAGGAATCAGCCATGTGTGCCTCGCTGACAGTGAAAGTGACGCGCTTTGTAACGGGGTCCACCCCCCCCGCGCCCGCGCGATCGATTGCCTTTTCTCGCCGCGCCCCGTACGAGCAGTGAAAAGACGCCGCCTTCTAGCCAGTTCCGGCTGCGCGACGCAGCGCGGCAAGCCGGCCGGCGCGGCCTTTCGATGCCAACTTGCATTGAAGGCCCACGCGCGGGTCGCTAAGAGACGGCCGCCTGCTCGCCGCGCAGCGGCAGTCCGGAAGGAATCTCATGGTCGAAACAACGGGCACGATCTGGCAGGCGCCGCGGGTGGCTGCGCTTCCCAACCACCTCAAGAAGTTCGTGGTCGACCAGGACTACCGGCGCTACACGCCCGTCGATCAGGCGATCTGGCGCTACATCTTGCGCCAGCTGCGGCGGGTGCTGGCGGAGCGGGCCCATCCCATCTACCTGGCGGGCCTGGAGAAGACCGGAATCGACGGTGAGCGCATCCCGCGCATCGAGCGGATGAACGCCATCCTGGCCGAGCTGGGCTGGGGGGCGGTGACCGTGGACGGCTTCATCCCGCCGGCGGCGTTCATGGAGTTCCAGGCCCACCGGGTGCTGGTGATCGCCGCCGACATCCGCCAGCTCGACCACGTCGAGTACACCCCGGCCCCGGACATCGTCCACGAGGCCGCCGGGCACGCCCCGATCATCGCCGACCCGGAGTACGCCGCCTACCTGCAGCGCTTCGGCGAGGTCGGCGCCAAGGCCATGTCCTCCAAGCGCGACTTCGAGCTCTACGAGGCCATCCGCCACCTCTCGATCCTCAAGGAGCAGCCCGAGGCCCGGGCGTCGGAGGTCGCCGCCGCCGAGGCCGAGGTCCGCGAGCGCCAGTCCTCGCTGGGCGAGCCCTCGGAGATGGCCCGCCTCAGCCGGCTGCACTGGTGGACGGTGGAGTACGGGCTGGTCGGCCCGCAGGACCGGCCGCGGATCTACGGCGCCGGGCTGCTGTCGTCGCTGGGCGAGTCGGTCAGCTGCCTGTCGCCGCCGGTGCGCAAGCTCCCCTACTCGCTGGAGGCCGCGAGCTACAGCTACGACATCACCAAGCCGCAGCCCCAGCTCTTCGTCTCTCCCGACTTCGGCCAGCTGAGCGAGGTGCTGGAGCAGTTCGCCAACTCGATGGCCTTCATGGTCGGCGGGCTGTTTGGGCTGCGCCAGGCCATCGCCAACGAGCAGGTGGCCACCGCAGTCTACTCCTCGGGGCTGCAGGTCAGCGGGCAGTTCGTCCGGGCCACCGGCCAGGGCGACCAGCCCATCTACCTGGGGACTCGCGGGCCGACCGCGCTGGCCTTCGCCGACCGGCAGCTCGAGGGCCACGGCCGGGACTACCACCGCGAGGGCTTCGGCTCGCCGGTGGGGCCGCTGGCCGGCTGCGCGTGGCCTCCCGAGGAGCTGACCGTGCCCGAGCTGGCCAGGCTGGGCATCGCGCCCGGGCAGCGCTGCCAGCTCAAGTTCGCCAGCGGCGTGCAGGTCGAGGGCGACCTCAGGCAGCTCACCCGCCACGACGGCAAGCTGCTGCTGCTCAGCTTCGACAACTGCACCGCCCGCCTCGGCGACGAGCTCCTGTTCAAGCCGGAGTGGGGCAGCTACGACATGGCGGTGGGCGAGCGCATCGCCTCGGTGTTCCAGGGCGCCGCCGACAAGGACGCCTTCGAGCAGGAGCCGCTGCTGGCGCGCGAGCGGACCGCCAAGGGCGGCTCGCCCGACGCCGAGCGCTGCGACCTCTACCAGCGGCTGTCCGCGGCGCGGGAGTCGCAGGAGGCGATCGACCTCGGAGTGACCTGGGCCTCGGCCCAGCGGCACCCGGAGGACTGGCTGCTGTCGCTGCAGGTGGCGGAGGTCGCCCGCAAGCGCGGAGAGCGCGCCCTGAGCCGGGAGATCGAGGAGGCGCTCTCCTCGCGGGCGGAGCGCGAGCCCGGCCTGCGCACGCTGATCGATCGCGGCCTGGAGAGCCTGGGGTAGCGCCGGCCACGAGCCAGCCATTCGTTCCGACTGGCCGACGGCCCGGCTTGTCGATAGTTTCTCGCGCCCATGGACACCGCCCACGTCATTCCCGAGAAGTGCCTGCTGCACTTTCTGGCCTTCCTTCCCCACCAGGCCGATCCGCGGCCGTTCTTCGAGGCCCTGAGCAAGCGACGCCCCGGGCTCGCCACCCCCGGCGGCTGGCGGGCGGTGGCCGCACCGCGCCCCTGCGCCTTCGGTCCGGTAGAGGACCACGGCTATCGCTTCCAGGTGGTGCTCGACCTGGGCCAGCTGCCGGCCAACTCCTGGAAGCCGGGCTTCGGCGACCTGAAGATGCCGGCGCACCAGTCGCACACCCTGAACTTCCTGCTCGAGGCCCCGCCCAAGGCCAGCGGGCTCGACCGGGCCCGCGCCACCCTGGAGCTGGCCCGGGCCTGGATCGACGCCGGTGCGACCTCGGTGGCCTTCCCTTCGGGCGGCATCGTCGCCGAGGCCGAGGAGCTGCGCGGCGTCGATCCCACGACCCTGGACGCCGACAAGGCGACCGCGCTGCTGATCTCGTTCGCGATGATGGGCAAGGGCAGCGACGGGCGGACCTGGCTGCGCACCCGCGGGCTGAGCCAGTTCGGGCTGCCGGACTTCTGCACCGCCATCGGGCGCGGCGCCCAGCCCAGCGCCGAGGAGATCCAAGGGGCGCAGACGCTGTTCGCCTCGCTGGCCCCGTACGTGATCTCGCTCGACAAGCCGCTCAAGCCCGGCGAGGTCGCCAAGATCGGGTCCAGGATGTGGCGCGCCGAGGCCGAATCGGCGCTGGCCGCGGCGCCGGCGGCTGCCGGGCGGCTGACTCCACTGACCCTGGTCGAAGGCTGAATCAGCGACGGCGGCGGTTCTCGTCCTCGCCGCGCAGCAGCGCCGGAGGCTCGCGGTCGAGCGCCAGGTAGTCGGCGGCCGACTTCGCTGCTCGCGGGTCGGTGCCGCTCTGCGCGCACCAGGCGAGGAAGTCCATGAGCAGCTCGAGGACCTTGTCCAGCCGCTCGATCACCTGGAGGCCTTCGCTCTCGAAGAGGGCGGCGGCGAACGCGAGAGCCTGGGAATCGGTGTCGAAGGCCTCCAGGCCGGCCTGCAGCGCGGCCACCCGGCGCCGGTTGGGCCGGCCGAAGATGGTGTGCCGGCGCAGGTGCATTCCCAGGAACAGGTTGCCCAGGCTCAGCATCCCGCGGGCCACCGGAACGTAGCGCGAGCGGGAGCCGGCCTCGGCGACAAAGGCCGTCAGCCGGGCCAAATCGACGCTGTCCTCGGTGGCGAAGCCGTTGCCGCTGCCCCACTGGTCGTACTCGGGGCTGTAGTCGAGGTAGTCGGCGACGATCTTGGAGAACTCCTGCTGCTGCCGCTCGGCGAGCACCACCTCGTCGTCGAAAACCACCTCGAACTCGTCGCCGTCGAGGAGGTCGATCTCGCCGGCCAGCTCGACCGATTCCTCGAGCTGCGGCCCGGCCAGCTCGCGCGGGTCGCTGCCCTGCAGCGCCTGGTGGCAGTCGCGCCAGATGTCGCGCAGGTAGGCGTCGCCGGCCAGCAGGCCGTCCACGACTCCTTGGTCGCGGGCCAGGCCGAGGATGGTCGGAGCCAGGACCAGCAGCTCGCGCTGGGCGACCTCGCTTCCCTGGCGCGCCAGGTCGAAGCACACCATGCACGCCGCCAGCTGGGCCCGGCTGCCGGAGCGCGAGCGGAAGAGCGCCAGGTACTGGCTCAGCCGATGCGGATCGCGGCGGGAGCGCAGGCAGAGGGCCAGCAGCTCCGGGGTGTCCAGAGCCGCCAGCTCGGACAGGAACAGCTCCTGCGCGGAGGTCCCGAGGACGCCCGGAGGCGGTGGAGGAGGCGCTGGCACGGCGGCATTCTGTACCGCGACTCCGGCACCGATGGCGAGCAGTTCGGGCGCCCTCCCGCCTTGGCGCGGACGGCGCGTTGATGCAGAGTGGGAGGGAATGGGCAGCCAGAAAGCACGCAAGAAGCCGGACGTGGTCTTCGTCCACAGCCAGTCGAAGAAGACGGGGGCCCTGCGCGTGGTGCGGGCGCGCGAGGACCGGATTGAGCTGGGCGAGATGCGCCAGCCCAAGGACGGGGAGCGCATCGACGGCGAGCTGGTGAAGCTCACTCAGCGCAAGGAGCACGAGCGGCTGTTCGACGTGGAGCCGGCGCAGCCGCAGGAGGAGAGCGCCGCCCCGGCTCCGCGCGACGGCCCGGCCCAGGTGGCCACTGACTCCTACCGCCAGAACTGGGACGAGGTCTTCGGCGGCAAGCGCAAGTCGAAGCCCAAGCAGCCCAAGTACCTGCACTGACCGGGCGATCCGGTCGAGGGGCCGTCAGCCCGGCACCGGCTCCAGCGCTGGGTTGAAGTCGGCCAGCGCCAGCGTCTCGTCGAGCCCGCTTCCGCCGGCGCCCTGGGCGATCAGCGCCGCGTTGGCGCTGTGCAGCCGGGCGACCAGCTGCCGGGCCACCAGCTCCACCAGCTCGTAGGCGAAGGGATGGTGGGCCCGGTAGAGCACCTCGAAGTCCTCGGCCCCCAGCCGCCAGATCCGCGCCGGCTCGACCACCACCGCCGAGGCGAAGCTGCTGCCGCGGTCCATCACCGACAGCAGCCCGAACACCCCGCCCATCCCGATGTTGGTCAGCGACTTCCACCGCCAGCGCAGCGCCACCCTGCCCTCGACCACCAGGTAGATGGCGTCGCCCAGGTCGCCCTCGCGCATCACCAGGCTGCCCTTGGGCAGCACTTGCTCGGTGAGCATCTGCTGCAGCGCCAGCTGCACCGAGAACGGCACCAGCCGGAAGGCAGGATACAGCGGCAGCGACGACGGACCGACCGGCGAGGCCCCCTGCCAGCTCACCGGGTCCGGCAGCACCGGGGTGTCGAGCTGCGAGACCTTGGCGGTCACCTGCCGCACCCGCTGCCCCAGGTCGAAGGCGATCTTGCGCAGCACCTTGTAGGCCACCGGCTCCTTGGCGATCCGCAGCGGGGCGAAGTCGGCGGCGCTCAACCGCCAGGCGGCGCCGCCGGAGAGCACCACCGCGGTCATCGAGTGCTCTGTGCCGTCGACCAGCGCCACCTCGCCGAGGGTCTCGCCGGCCTGCAGCACCGCCGTCCGGACCGGCCGGGGAAGCTGTGGCGCGCTGACCAGCAGCTCGACCGCGCAGCCGCGCCCCAGAATCCACAAATCGGTCGCCGGCTCGCCCTTGGAGAAGAGGGTCTGCCCCGGCTGCAGTTGCTCGGGCCT
>JBBIQS010000022.1:0-94020 GCA_037442205.1 Myxococcales bacterium | reverse complement strand
CCGGCCCGGCCCGCCCCCGAGCCCCGGCCGCCCGGAGGAGTTCGGCCTGGCCGACCTCGGGCGGGCGGCGCTGGAGCGGCGCTGGACCATCGCCGGGCTGCTGCTGGCGTCGCTGGCCGCCGCCGCCGCCTACCTGGCGCTGGCCACCCCGGTCTACCGGGCCAGCGCGCTGATCCGCGTCGAGGGCCGGGCCACCGGCGGAGCGAGCCTGGGAGAGCTGGGGATCGTCCGCCAGGAGCGGGCGCCGGCGGAGCTGGAGCCGGAGCTGGTGCTGCTGCGCTCCCGCCAGCTGCTCGGGGCGGTGGTCGACGAGCTGGGCCTGGACCGGGTGGCCGTCCCGCGCCGGGCGCCGCTCTTCGGCCACGCCCTCGCCCGCCGCTGGCGCGGCCCGGGGCCGGCGCCGGCCCCGCTGGGCCTGTCGCGCTTCGGCTGGGGCGGGGAGCAGCTTCGGCTGGCGCTGCTCGAGGTCCCGCCGGAGCTGCTCGACGTCCCGCTGCGGCTCACCGCGCTGGAGGGCGGGCGGTTCCGGCTCCAGGGCCCCGGGGCCTTCTCGATCGAGGGGACGGTCGGCGTGCCCGCCAGCTCCTCGGGCGAGCAGCCTGCCGACGTGCTGGTGGAGGAGCTGGTGGCCCGGCCCGGCACCGAGTTCACCGTGCTGCGCCGCCGGCGGGACGACGTCGCCGAGGCGCTGCAGGACGAGCTGCGGCTGGCGGAGAAGGCCAAGAAGTCGGGGGTGCTGGTGCTGACCCTGGACGGCGCCGACCGCGAGCAGGCCGCGGCGATCGTCAACGCGATCGCCGCCGCCTATCTGCGCACCGCCAGGGAGCGCGACTCGGCCGAGGTCTCTCGGGCCCAGCTGTTCCTCGACGCGCAGCTGCCGGCGCTCAAGTCCAAGGTCGATGCCACCGAGGGCGCCCTCGACTCCTTCCTGGCGAGCCAGCGCGGGTCGAGCTCGTCGGTGGAGGGACCGGCGCTGGTCTCGCGGCGGGCGGAGATCGATCGCGAGCTGTCGGCGCTGGAGCAGCAGCGCGCCGAGCTGGCCCAGCGCTACACCGACCGCCACCCGCTGATGGTCGAGCTGGCCGCCAAGCTCCGCCAGCTGCGGGCTCGCCAGGAGGAGCTGGCGGCGCGGCTGCGCCAGCTTCCGGTGGCCCAGGACGAGCTGGCCCGGCTGACCCGCGACGCCCGGCTGGCCTCGGAGCAGTACCTGCAGCGGCTGGCGGAGGCCCGGCAGCTCAAGGCCGCTCAGGCGGTGGCCGGGTCGCGGGCGGCGCTGCTGGACGCGGCGGTGGTCCCGCTGCGGCCGGTGAGCCCGCTGGCGCGGCAGGTGCTCTCGCTGGCGGCGCTGCTCGGGCTCTTGGCGGGGGTGGGGGTCGCCTTCGCCGCCAAGGCCTTGGGCATGGGCGGCGGCGACGCCGCCGAGCTCGAGCGCGCCACCGGGCTGCCGGTCTTCGCCACCCTGCCCCACAGCCGCCGGCAGGACCGGGCGACTCGCTCCACGCGCCGTCGCCCGGCCGGGCCGCTGCCCGTCCTCGCCGCGCTCGAGCCGGCCGACGCCACCGTCGAGAACCTGCGGGCGCTGCGCACCACGGTGCAGGCCGCGGCCGGCGGACCGGGAAAGAACGTGGTCGCCGTGCTCGGCCCGCGGCCGGGGGTGGGCAAGTCGTTCGTCTGCGCCAACCTGGCCCAGGCGCTGGCGGCCTCCGGCCGGAAGGTGCTGCTGATCGACGCCGACCTGCGCAGCGGGGTGCTGCACCGCTACTTCGGCATCCCGCCGCAGCCGGGGCTCTCGGACGTGCTGTGCGGGGCGGCCACGCTGGAGGCCGCGCTGGTGCGCACCAAGCTGCTCGACGTGCTGCCCGCCGGCTCGCGGCTGGCCGGGGCCTCGGAGCTGCTGGCGCGCCCGGCCTTCGAGGAGCTGCTGGCGGCGCTGGCCCGCCAGTACGAGCTGGTGCTGGTGGACACCGCCCCGCTGCTGGCGGTGGCCGACCCGCTGAGCGTGGCCAGGCTGGCGGGCCTCAACCTGCTGGTGCTGCGCGCCTGGCGCCGGCCGGTCCGCGATGCGCGGCTGGCGATCAAGCGGCTGGAGCGCGCCGGGGCAGCAGCCCAGGGGATCGTCCTCAATGACGCTCGCCAGGGCGGGGAGGCCTACGGGGCCTACCGCGGCGAGGAGCCGGGCCCGCCGGCGGTCGCCCCGCCACCCCCGACAGTGGACCGCGAACCGGAGAGAGGCGAGCGATGCTCTTCCACCGAATCGAGGTGAGGCGGCGGCCGGCGGCCCGGGTCGAGCTGACCGCGGAGCGCAAGACCGCCGGAGGGCCCCTCCCGGCCCCGGAGCTGAGTATCCGCACCGGGGCCCTGGCGCTGTGGCTGGGGACCATCGCGCTGCTGGCGGCGCTGGCGGTGGTGGCGGCGCTGCTGTCGTCGGGGACGCTGGCCAGCGGCCTGCTCACCCTGGCTACCGCGGTGGCGACCTCCTCCGGCCTGGGGGTGTTCCTCGGCGAGCGGTCGGGAGAGAAGGCCGGGGCGGCGCTGAGGGCGTCCTCACCGTGATCGACCTTGACAGCTGTCGCGCCTGGAGAGCCGGGCCGTGCGGCGCGCTGGCCCTGGCGCTGGCGGTCCTGGGCAGCTCCCCGGCCGCCGCCGCCGAGCCCTACACCATCGCTGTGGTCCCCCAGTTCGAGCAGCGCAAGCTGTTCGCCACCTGGGACCCGATCATCGCCGAGCTGCAGGCGCGCACCGGGCTCAGCTTCAAGCTGGAGGCCACCCTCACCGTCCCGGAGTTCGAAAAGCGGCTGGCCAAGGGCTCCTTCGACTTCGTCTACGCCAACCCCTACCAGATCCTGCGCGAGGGGCCGCGCCAGGGCTACCAGCCGCTGGTGCGCGACGCGACGCCGCTGCGCGGCATCCTGGTGGTGCGCAAGGACAGCCCGATCCACAGCGTCGCCGAGCTCGACGGCAAGGAGCTGGCGGTCCCCTCGCCCAACGCCCTGGGCGCCAGCCTGCTGCTGCGCGCCGACCTGTCGCGGCGGTTCCAGGTCACGGTGGTGCCCGTGGACGTGAAGACCCACAGCTCGGTCTACCTGCACGTGGTCAACGGCCTGACCCCCGCCGGCGGAGGGGTGGAGAAGACCCTCCAGGAGCAGCCCCCGCAGGTGCGCGAGGCGCTGCGGGTGCTCTACACCACCCGCGAGATGCCCTCGCATCCGGTGGCGGCCCATCCCCGGGTGCCGGCGGAGGTCCGCGAGAAGGTGCGCCGGGCGCTGCTCGCGATGGGGGCTTCCGAGCAAGGGCGGGCTCTGCTGGCCAAGATACCCATGACGCAACCGGTTTCCGCCTCGCTGCAGGACTACCTGCCGATGCGCGACTGGGGGCTGGAGAAATTCTGGGTCGAGGAGTGACCCGCCGGCGTGGGCCTGAGGTCAAAGCTGCTGCTCCCCTTGCTGCTGGTGGGGCTGGCCTTGGAGGCCTATCTCCAGATCTCCTGGCTCCCCCATGCCCTGGCCGACGACCGGGCCGCACATCTGCGAGACCTCGACCGACACCTGGACAGCGTGGCCGAAGGGATGATCCCGCTGCTGCTCGGGCGCCAGCTGGACATCGTCTACGAGAACCTGGCCGCGCTGCAGGCCAAGAACCCCGAGTGGCTGAGCCTGCAACTGACCGACGCCAGCGGGGCGACCCTCTACCCGCTGGCCTTCCCGCCTCCGCCGCCGGCGGCGAAGCCGACGGGTCCGGACGTGCGCCTGCTGCGCAAGCGCATCGCCTTCCAGGACAGGGAGCTGGGGCTGCTGTCTGTGGAGGTCGACCTGGGCCCGGCGCTGGCCAACACCCGGCAGGCGAACCGCGAGCTGGGGGCGCTGATCATCGGCGTGCTGGCGATTCTCGCGGCCACCCTGCTGCTGGCGACCGAGCTGAACGTCGCCCGGCCGATCCGCCGGCTGGCCGACGCCTCGCGCAGGCTGGCCCGGGGTGAGTTCGACACTCCGCTGGTTCCCGGCGGCAAGGACGAGGTGGGGGCGCTGGTCGACAGCTTCGCCGCGATGCGCGACGACCTGCGCAGCTACGAGGTCAACCTCCTGCGCGAGATCACCGAGCGCAAGCAGTCGGCGGCCGAGCTGCGCAGCGTCCTCGACACCATGGTCGAGGCGGTCCTGGTCTGCAACGCCGCCGGCGAGATCGTGCTGGTCAACCACTCCGGGCTGCTGCTGTTCGGATTCGAGGCCTCGGAGCAGGGGCGCCTGCGGACCAGCGAGCTGCCGGCGCGGCTGCAGCTGCGCGCCGTGGACGGCCGCCCGCTCTCCCCGGACCAGACCTCCTTCGCCCGGGCCCTGGGCGGGGAGACGGTAGCCGCGGTGGACGAGCTGATGCGGCTGCCGGGCAGCCGGAGGGACCGGCAGATAAGCGTCAGCGCGGCGCCGATCCGCATCGACCACTCGGTCAGCGGGGCGGTGCTGGTGGCCCGCGACACCACCGAGCTGCGGGAGTTGGAGCGCATCAAGGACCAGTTCCTGGAGGTGGCCGCCCACGAGCTGAAGACGCCGGTGGCGGTCATGAAGGGCTTCGCCCAGACCCTGCTGCGCAAGGGGACGGAGCTCGACGACCCCCTCCGGCGCATGCTCGAGGCCATCAACCGCGGCGCCGACCGGATCGACACCCTGGTCCTGGACCTGCTGGACGTCTCGCGCCTGGCGGAGGGCCGGCTCGAGCTGCGGTTCGAGCCCCTCGACCTGCGCGAGCTGCTCGAGACTGCCGTCCAGCAGTGGTCGCTGACCGCGCCCAGGCATCGGATCCGGGTCGCCGCTTCCGCCCCGGCGTTGGTGTCCGGGGATCGCCAGCGGCTGGATCAAGTGATCAGCAACCTGCTGAGCAACGCCGTCAAGTACTCGCCCGACCTCGGGGAGATCGAGGTCGGGCTCACCGTGTCCGGCGGCGAGGCCGTGGTCTCGGTGAAGGACCTCGGGGTGGGGATCTCCCAGGAGAGCCAGAAGCACGTCTTCGAGCGGTTCTACCGGGCGCACACCGGCACGCCCTATGACCACGGCGGGATGGGCGTCGGGCTGCACATCTCGAAGGAGATCATCGCCCGCCACGGCGGGCGCATGTGGTTCACCAGCCAGGAGGGGAAGGGCAGCACCTTCTCCTTCAGCCTGCCGCTGCGCCGCTAGGCGCCGGCGCTGCCCAGCTCCTCGGCGGTGGCGCCCATCATCTGCAGGCCGTGGCGGACGTGCTTGAGCTCGAAGGCCGGGGTGGCGTCGAGCATCCCGCGGATCGCCGCTCGGCGCGAGACCAGCCCGGTCGCCTCCTCGGCGGCGCGCTGCTCGGCGCAGGTCGTCGCCCGCTTGCGGGCCGCCTCGCGGAAGGGCAGCGGCACGTGGCGCATCATCTCCCGCACCATGCCGTCGGCCTCCGGGGACCAGGCCATGGTCGCCGGCAGCGGCGGCAGCACTCCCAGCTCGTCCTCGTCGAGCACCTTGAACAGCGTCAGCGTCAGGCCGTGCGGAGCCTGGAACCGCTGCTCGACCCGGGCGCCGTCGCGCCGCTCCGGGCCGGCGCTCACCTGAGGCCATCCCAGCAGCTCCTGCCGGCAGCTGTCGAAGCTCCTGGCCTCCAGCTCCAGCTCCAGCACCGCGGCCTGAGGACCGGGAACCCGCTTGAGCTCCAGCCGGAGGGCGCCGTTCTCGAAGCACGCGTCGCCTGAGCTGCTGGCGGCCTTCGCCATGTGGAGCGGGCCCTGCAGGAAGGCGCAGGCCCCCTCGAGATCGACCACCGGGTACACCACCGCGACCACGTCAGCCATGTTCCGCTCCTTGCTGCGCGGGGGCGATCAGCTCGCCGACCGCAAAGGTGAGATCGCTGGAGTAGCCGCGCGCCTGGGGCGCGAACAGCGCCATCGCGTTGGGCAGCGCCAGCACGCTGCGCAGCCGCTCGCCGATGTGCTTGCGCATCAGCTCGCGCAGCCGGTCGCGCTCGATGTGCCCGCGGCGCACCAGCTCCTCGCAGAAGTTGGCGCCGCTGGCTTTGCAGTCGGCGACGACCGCCTCGAACACCCCCGCGCCCAGGCCGGCCTCCTCGCGCAGCCGGTCCTGGAGCGCCATCCGCTCGCTGGAGAGGTAGGCCCAGGCCACCCGCCCGCAGCAGACGTAGACCCGGCCGACGACTTCCCCGCTGCGGACGATCAGCTCGCCGCCGGTGGCCGAGCTCACTGCCTCGAGCAGCGCCGCCGTCGGCGACGGCCCGGAGCGCGAGCTGCGTGCCTCCGGCGGCTTGGCCCGGTCCTCGCGGCGGATCGGGTCCATGCCGCTGCCGGCGATCGGCGCGGACTCCGAGCCGACCGAGTCTCCCAGGCGGTGGTAGGCGGCCTCGATCTGTTCGCGGCAGGCCTGCAGCGCGTCCACCACCAACGGCTGGAACTTGGTGCCCGACCGCTCGACAATCCACTTCACCGCCGCGTCGAAGCCGTGGGCCGGCTTGTAGGGCCGCTTGCTGGTCAGCGCGTCGAGGACGTCGGCGACGGCGACGATCTGCGCCACCAGTGGGATCTGCTGCCCGGCCAAGCCGTAGGGATAGCCGCTGCCGTCGTAGGCCTCATGGTGGTAGGCCACCGCGTCGCGGGCCACCCGCAGGAACTCGGCGTCGGGCTGCATCTCCAGGACGCGATCGATGATCTCCGCGCCGAGCCGGGGATGCTCGCGCATGATCCGCTGCTCCTCGGGGTCGAGCTTGCCCGGCTTGAGCAGCACCGCGTCGGGGATGCCCACCTTGCCGATGTCGTGCAGCACCGCGCAACGCCCGATCAGCTCCGGGTCCCGGGCCCACTTCGGCAGCAGCACCGCGTGCTTGTCCGCTACCCAGCGGGCCAGGGCAGTGGCGTAGCTCTCGATGCGCTCCAGGTGCGCGCCGGTGGTGTCGTCGCGCTTCTCGGCCAGGCCGGCCAGCGCCAGGATGGTGGTGTCGCGGGCCTGCGCCGCCGCCGCCGCCGCCTGGGCATAGCGCCGCTCGAGCTCGACCTCGGCCGAGACGTCGCGCAGGCGGCAGACGAAGTTGACGCCCTGCTCTCCGTCGAACCGGGCGATCCTCACCTCCGCCCGGAAGCTGCTGCCGTCGGCGTGCCGGTTGGTGAGCTGGCCGTGGAATTGGCCGATGGCGCCCAGGCTGTCCCAGATATCGCGCACCGTTTCCGGTCCGGTCTCGGCGGAGCGGGCCAGCGCCGGAGTCTTGCCCAGCACCTGGTCGAGCGCGTACCCGGTCATCTCGCAGTAGGCCCGATTGGCGAAGAGGATCCGGCTGGCGGCGTCGGTGACCACCACTGCGTCGGGAAGCGCCTCCAGTATCCGCGCGCAGGGCATCGGGCCGGGTTCGAGTCCACTCATGGAGTGCGTCTCTCTTCTCGCTGGCGGCACGCCATCCGCGCTCCCGCTCCGCCGCGGTCAGAAGTTCTCCTCGCTCCAGGCCGCAGGCGAGCGACGGAGAGGAAGAGGTTGAATGCTGGGACGGCCGCCGCCTCGTGTCTCGGCGAAACCCTCGCTCCGAGCCGCCCCTGCTCGAATTTCGCTGGCTGTAACCGGCCTCGAGTGCCCCCCGCGGACTTCGAGCGCTCGCACCGGCCTCACTCTGAGTATGAGATGAACCGAGGGCCGCGCGCGTTGCGCGAGACCATTCGATATCGAACTATCTCTCGAACCGCTGTTTGACGCGCTGCGCCCGCCAGCTGCCACGCTTTCAGGCGGGCGATCGCCCGCGCGATCGCCGCGATCGCCGGTCGTTGCGGCTCACCGGCGCTCGCGCTGGCGGAGAAGGGAAGCGCGGGCACCGCCGCGCCCAGCCCCTGCAACTCGGCGGCGACACCGCCAAAGTGCGGCGACTGGATCGAGGCGCGAGCAGCGCCGGACTCGAAGAACGCCGCTCACGCGATGGCGAGGTCGGCGCGGCGCGATCACGCCGCGGTGGGCAGCTCGACCAACTCGCTGACCGGGAAGGTCAGATCGCTGGAGTAGGTGCGCGCCTGGGGCGCGAACAGCGCCACCGGGTTGGGCAGCGCCAGCACTCCGCGCAGCCGCTCGCCGATGTGCTCGCGCATCAGATCGCGCAGCCGCCGGTGGCTGATCAGCCCCCGCCGCACCAGCTCCTCGGCGAAGTTGGCCCCGGTGGCCTTGCAGGAGGCGATCACCGCGTCGAGCATGCCGCCGGCCAGGCCGTCTTCCCTGCGCAGCCGATCCTCCAGCACCACCCGCTCGCTGGAGAGGTAGGCCCAGGCCACCCGCCCCTCGCGGACGTAGACCCGGCCGACCACCTCGCCGCTGCGCACGATGAACTCGCCGCCGGTCGAGCAGCCCACCGCCTCGAGGAAGGCCGCGGTGGCGGTGATGCCGCCGCGCAGCGCCGCCGGGGCCTCGGCCGCCGCCGGCCTCTCCCCGGGCTTGGTCGGGTCCACGCCGCTGGGGCCGATCGGCGCGGCGAGCTCGACCACCTTGTCTCCCAGCTTCGCGTGGGCCAGCTCGATCTCGGCGCTGCAGGCCAGCAGCGCATCGACCGCCAGCGGATGGAAGGTCTTGCCGGCGCGCTGGGCGATCCACTGCACCGCCTCGGCGAAACCGTGCGCCGGCTTGTAGGCGCGCTTGCTGGTGAGGGCATCCAGGACGTCGGCCACCGAGACCATCTGCGCCACCATCGGGATCTGCTCGCCGGCCAGGCCGTAGGGGTAGCCGGTCCCGTCGTAGGCCTCGTGGTGGTAGGCGACCGCGTCCCGGGCCACCAGCAGGAAGTCGCTGTCCGGCTGCAGCGACAGCAGCCGGTCGATGATCTCCGCGCCCAGGCTGGGATGGCCGCGCATGATGCGCTGCTCCTCGGCGTTGAGCTTGCCCGGCTTGAGCAGCACCGAGTCGGGGACCCCGACCTTGCCGATGTCGTGCAGCACCGCGCAGCGGGCAATCAGCTCCGGGTCCCGCGCCCAGGTCGGCAGGCGCTCGGGATGATTGGCCACCAGCCAGCGCGCCATGCTGACGGTGTAGCTCTCGATGCGCTCCAGGTGCGCGCCGGTGCCGGTGTCGCGCTTCTCGGCCAGGCCGGCCAGGGCCAGGATGGTGGTGTCGCGGGCCTGCGCCGCCGCCGCCGCCGCCTGGGCGTAGCGCCGCTCGAGCTCGAGCTCGGCGGTGACGTCGCGCAGCCGGCAGACGAAGTAGACGCCGTGGGGCCCGCTCATCCGCGAGATCCCCACGTCCGCCCGGAACAGCGAGCCGTTGGCGCGCTTGTTGGTGAGCCGCCCGCGGAACTCGCCGATGGCGGTGAGGCTGTCCCACACCTCGCGCACCGTCTCCGGCCCGGTCTCCGGGGAGCGGATCAGCTTCGGGGTCTGGCCCAGGACCTCTTCCAGCGAGTAGCCGGTGAGCTCGCAGTAGCCGCGGTTGGCGTACAGGATCTGGCTGGCGGCGTCGGTGACCACCACCGCGTCCGGAAGAGACTCCAGGACGTCGGCCAGGTGGAACCGGGGTGAATCGGAAGTGCTCATCTCAACTGCCTCCCTACTCGAGGTCGCGGCATCCGCCGCAGACCGCGCGCTCCCCCACTACCCAAAGGCTGTCGCCCGGCAGGACCTCGCCGCCGCACCTGTCGCAGGTGGCGGCGCAGGTCAGCCGCTCCTCCTTGGCTTCGTCCGCCCAGTAGGTGGCGAAGCCGTTGTAGAAGAGCGGGACCGGGCGCTCCTTGACGATCTGCCGGCGGAAGACCTCTTCCACCGCGATCCACCGCTCGATCTGCTCGGACCGCAGCCCGACCTCCGCCAGCGCCTCGCGCATCAGGCGCTCGCGATGGTCGAACTGGCCCTCTGAGATGACCAAATGGTGGTGCGCGTTGCGGGGCCGCTGCCCGATATAGGCGTTTTTTTCCCCGGTGAAGCAGCGCTTCATGAAGCCGACCTGCTTGGCGATGATCGTCGGCTTGTCCACCGTGGCGAAGAACGGGGCCAGGACGGGGTCGGAGAAGACCCGCTCGTAGAAGATCTCCAGGGCGCGCCGGACGGTCTGATCGCCGCCAATCGCCCGATACCACTCAGGATCTGGCCGGAGGACGTCCCCGGCTCGCCGGCGCCTCTCCTCCATCGCCTATCCTCCGGCCTGGCGCGCCAGGTGGCGCTCGTAGTGTGCGATGAAGCGCTCCTGGGAGTCGCTCTGGATGTAGGCGGGATTGGCCCGTCGGATCTCGCCGATGGCTTCGGAGGCGGTGCGGCCCAGGGTAACCAGGCAGCAGGCGAGGATGGTGCCGGTCCGGCCCAGCCCGCCCTTGCAGTGGACCAGCACCGGTCCGCGCTCCAGGGACGACAGGATCTGGCGGCAGGCCCGCTCGCCGTCGGCCGGCGTCGGCGCGCCCATGTCCGAGATCGGGAAGTGGATGCCCTCCAGCCCGAGGCTCGCCGCCGGCGGCTCCAGCGGCTCCTCGGTGAGGGTGACCACGGTCTTGAAGCCGGCCTCGCGCATGAAGGCCAGGTCCTCCTCAAGGGGAGCGAGCAGCCCTGGCCGGCCGGAGCCGGCGAGCCGCCCTGGGATGATCCAGCGAAAGCTCGGAAGCACGGGTTCTCCTGACTGCTAGCAGCCCATCGTCAAGAAGTGCTGGGTTCGAGGATGGCGAGGCTTCTCGAAGAGGGCGGCGGCTTCGCCCTCCTCGACGATCTGGCCGTCGATGAGCAGCACGATCCGGTCGGAAGCCGCTCGCACCAGGGCCAGGTTGTGCGTCACCAGGACGATGGTCCGGCCGCCGGCCGCTCGCAGCTGCGCCAGCCGCTCGATGATCCACTCCCGCCCGCGGTCCCCGACCCCGGTCTCCGGCTCGTCGAGCAGGAGCACCGGCGCCGGGTCCAGGCAGGCCGAGGTGAACGCCGCCAGCCGCAGCCGGGCCGGGGTGACCGGGGCCTTCGGGTCGAGCAGCTCGTCGGCGGCCCGCGGCGCGCAGGCCCAGAACTCGCGCGCCCGCTCGCACTGGCCGGGGCTCGCGACGCAGTCGAGGATCCGCGTGCGGGCCGGGGTCTTCTGCGGCAGCAGCGAGACCGGGTCGGCCCGCCGCACATGGCCCTCGGTCCACAGCGGCGGAAACTCGCTGGCGGCGAGCAGCCTCAGCAGCGTGCTCTTGCCGCTGCCGCCCGGCCCGGTGACGGTGGTGACGCAGCCGGTGGGAACGGCGAGCGTCACCCCTTCCAGCACCCGGCGATCGCCGAAGCCGGCCTTGAGATTTTCGGTGAGGAAGGCCGGTCGCGAAGCCATGGAAGCCGCCTGCCGCCTAGATGGTGCCGGTGGCGATGATCTGCCGGGCCTTGGTGAGCACCAGGCCCAGGTTGGCGTCGGCGCGGGTGACCACGGTCAACACGATCGACGGGTTGGACTTCAGACGGCCGAAGACGTGGATCAGGTTGGTGGAGGTGACGACGAACTCGCGGAAGTAGTGCTCGTCCGAGGTCACCCCGCGAGCCTTCTTGAACATCTTCTCGATCGACAGCGAGTTCTCGCCCTCGAACAGCTCGCGGGTTGCGGCGGCCACCAGGTCGAGGACCTCCTGCGGGTGGCTGTCCACGGTCTTCACAGCCAGCAACATGCCGCTGGCCATGTCCACTACGCCGGCGGCGACGGCCTTGGGCACTTCCTGGATTGCGGTCTTCACGATGTTGTCGACGGCCATGGATTCTCCTTGAAATACGGCCTGCGGGCCGCGCGGTTGCGGGGGAACAGCGGTTAAAGGTGGTCGTCGGCGCCGGCGGCGGCCGGCTTCTGCGGCGCCTGGGCGACGTCGATGCCGACCAGGTTCTCGAGCGGCCCGCGCCAGGAGGCGAGCTCGCGGTCCCGAGCGAGAAGCAGCCCGTCGATCTCGTCGCTGATGCCGGAGAGCTGCTTCAGCCGGGCGAAGAGCTCGTCGGAGGCGAGGGCGTTGGGCGCCTTGGCCTGCAGCAGCGCCTCCCGGGCCACCGCCACGTCGTGCTCGCGCAGCTCGGTGCGGTTGTTGATCTGCACCAGCAGTCCGGCGAAGGCCGACAAATCCTGCCACAGCCGCAGGCCGCGGCGGGGGGAGCTCGCCGGCCCCTCGCGCAGCCAGCCCAGGATGTTGGCCTGCAAGCCGCGCAGTTGGGCCCGATCGGTGAGGCGCAGGTTGTCGTAGACGTCGCGGCCGATCAGCTTGGCGATGGCCACCGCTGCTCCGCGCAACTTGGCCTGGACGCTGGGCTCGTCGGGCGGCTCGCCGCCCAGCGATCTCCGGAAGGACCCGTACACGTGGCGGATCTCGACCGAGACGTCGAGCTCGGAGGCGAAGAGGACGTGCAGCCGGCTCTGCAGGCCCTCGTGCTCACAGAGGGCGGTCTCGAGGGCGATGGCCGACTTGAGGGTCCGCCGCCGGGCGCTGCCGGCCTCGGAGAGCAAGGCCCAGCGGTCGTCGCTTGCCTTGAGCTGGGACAGAGCAGCGCGTTTGCGGTTGAGTTCCCAGCGGGCCATCGACGCCAGGTCGGCGATGCGGCGCGCCGAGGCCGAGCCGCGCATCAGCTCGTCGACCTCCTTGTAGAAGGTCTCGCTCTGGTGCGGGGCCTCGCCCGGCGATTGGTCGTAGCTGGCCACCAACCCGTTGAAGACGCCCGCCGCCTCCTCGGCCGTCGCCGCGACCGCCGGCACCAGGCCGCCGAAGATCGAGGCCGAGTCCTGCTCCTCGAACTCCCGCGGGTTGAGCGCGCGCGCGTGCTCGGTCAGCACGCACAGCCGCTCCTGATGTTGCGTCGCGCTCAGAATGGAAGCCTCCCTGGTCCAGTCCTCGGCGACGAATCCCGAGCACCGGAAGGCAGACTGTGAGATGTGAAATTGCTGAACTCGTTTCCTGCCTGACAGAAGAGCCCGGCACGGATTCGCTCTCCTGGATTCGCCAGTCATTCCGCCAAGTGCCGAAAATTCTTGAAGTCCCCGACACAAGGGCGCTTTTTCACCAGCGGTGAAGCTCGCCGGCGCGGTGCCTTGCCGGCCCGGGCAAGGCGGGCGTCCGGGAAGGCGCTCGCATGTCGGAGGAAGGCGCTCCTTTGACTCACTCGCTCAGGCCGCAGCTGGGACGGGCTCCTCAGCGGGAGCCCGCCCGCGCCAGCACCGGGCGATGGAGGCGGCGGTGGCCGAGCTGATCGACGACGGCGCCTTGCCGCGGCACATCCGCGCGATGCGCGTGCTCTACCATGAGCGGAGGGACGCGCTGGTGGCGTCGCTGCGCGGACGGCTGGGCGAGGTGGTGGACTTCGAGGTCCCGAGGGGCGGCCTGTCGATCTGGGCGCGAGCGGCGGGGGTGGACGTCGAGGCCTGGTGCCGGGCCTGCGAGAGCAAGGGGGTGCTGGTGCGTTCGGGGAGCGAATACGCCTTCGATTCCAAGCCGGTTTCGGCGGTGCGCCTGGTTTTTGCGCCACTCAATCCGCGCGAGATCGACCTTGCAGTGGAGCGGATGGCGGCGGCGCTCGCGTCGGTCCCGTGCCGTTGAGACAGCGAAGCAGGTTATCCTCGCCGGCCCATTTCCTGCGTGCGGCTCGGGGATTCATCCCGGGAGGACCAACATGTCGATGGACCGGCAACTCCGAAGCGCCTGTCGGCTACACCTCGTGCTCGCCTGCGCCAGTTTCCTGGCGCTGGCCGGATGCGGCAGTGGCTCCGCCCTGGAGAGTCAGCGCCAGTCGATTCTCGGAGGAGTTCCGTCCAATAGAACCGCGGTCGTCGCCGTCTTCAACATCGACGAGCTTTGCACGGGTGCGCTGATCGACGTCGATCTCGTGCTCACCGCTCGGCACTGCGTTTCTCACCTCAGCGGAATTGGCTGCGCGGCCAAACGCACCGGCGAGTACGCGCTCAAGGAACTGGGCGTGACTTCCGACTCGGTTTCCATGTCCATCAATCCGTTCTCGCTGCCCTACGAGGCGGTGGCCGAGCTCTCGTTTCTGCCCAGCCCAGATGGCGAGGCACTCTGCGGCGGGGACATCGCGCTGCTGCGGCTGGCGCAGCCGGTGGTCGGCATCGTCCCTCTCGAGCCGCGGCTGGACGCACCGCCGCAAGTGGGCGAGCCGGTCACCGCCGTAGGGTACGGGCGGTCTGTCGGCGACAACCCCGACTCCGCCGGCACTCGTCTCGAGTTCGCCGGGGCCAAGGTGAGCTTGGTGGGCGCCGCCAGCTACCCCGATGGCTCGCCGCGCCGGACGGATGGCGAGTGGGCCATCGACAAGGGGCCCTGCTATGGCGACTCCGGCAGCCCCGCCCTGGCTGCCGATGGGCGGACACTGGGGGTGATGTCGCGAGGAGCGGGGGCGGTGTGCACCGACATGACCTACGAGCGCCTCGACGTCCATGCCGACTGGCTGCGGGGGCGAGTGCGCGCGGCAGCGGCGAGGGCCGGCCGGGCGCCGCCGGCCTGGGCGCTGGTGCACAGCGCCGCCTTTGGCGAAGGCTGCGTCCGCGCCGACCAGTGCGTGGACGGGCTCACCTGCCTGCAGGTCGGAGACGCCAGCCGCTGCACCTCGGCCGACTGCGCGAGCTGCCAGAGCGACTGGAAGTGCGGCAGCGAGGGCTACTGCGTCCCGCCGGAGCTGGTGCCGGCTCCGGCGCACGGGTGCGGCGCGAGTGGAAGCTCGGCTCCACTCGCGCTGGCGAGCGCACTCGCCGTGTTCGCGTGCGCCCGCCGCCGCAGAAGCACGTGATCTACTTGCCCTTGAAGACCGTCCGCTCGAGGCGCGTCATCCGCTCCCGCAGTCGCGGACCTCGGCGCCGAAGCCCTGCGTGAGCTGGTAGCCCCAGCTCTCCAGGTGCTTCTCCAGGCGGTCGGCCACGCCCTCGATTCGCTCCCCCAGGCCATCCACCTTGGCGTTCAGATCGGTGAGCTTCTGCACCGTGAAGATGCGCAGGTTCTCCAGGCGCTCGTTCGTCTGATCGAGGCGCTGGTTCGTCTGGTCGAGGCGCTGGTTGGTCAGGTCGAGCCTTTTGTTTGTTTCGTCCTGGGCGACGCGCATCCCCTGCATCTCGGAGCGAATCCCGTGCAATGCCTGCAGAATCAGGTTGGCTGGGGGCATCTCGACGTCGGCCACGTCCGTCTCCTGCTTCAAGCATAGCCCCGTGCCAGCGGCGGCCACAGGGCCTCCGCCGGCACGGCCGCAGGGTCTGGAAGCGAGCGCCGCCTCTTGGCCGAGGACCTCTTCGCCGGCTTCTTGGCGACCTTCTTGGCAGCGGACTTCCTGGGCGCGCTTCCCCGGGGCCTTCCCCTTCTTCGGCGCGATCTTCCTGGCCGGAGCGTTGGCATTCTTGGCGCTCGCTTTGGCGGCGTTGTTGACCGCCTTGTTCGCTGTCTGCCTGGGCGGCGGCCTCGAGCTCGGCTTCGGATCGGCAGATATCGGCCGTGCGAGGACCGCAGGCCGCCGCTCACGCGGCCGAGTGGGCGGCCGAGGTATGCTCCGTTGGCTCGAGCCACGAAATCCCCGATCTCTCGGGCCCTACCAAGGAATGGGGGAACACCATGAAGCTCACGTCCGCAACGCTGCCCGCACTGACCTTTGCCGCCTTCGCCCTCGTCCGCTGCGACTGTTCCGACGACCGCCGGACGACTCCCGACGCCGGCGCGCCCGCCGATTCCGGCTTCGACGCCGGATTCGACGTCGGCCAGGACGGCGGAGCCGTCGAGCCTGACGCCGGCGCCACGCTCGACTTCGCCACCCTCGCTTCCGGGACCGGCCCCTCGAAGAAGACCTCTGCCCGCGCCATCGCCAGAGACTCGGCTGGAAACGTCTACCTCGCCGGAGGCACCAACGACCCCTCCTTCCCGACCACCGCCGGCGCCTACCAGCGCACCTTCGACGCCACCGGCGCCTCGGTCGGCTCGGACGGCCCCTGGGACGCCTTCGTGATGAAGTTCGCCCCCGACGGAACCCTGGTCTGGTCCACGCTGCTGGGCGGCCCCAACTACGACCGGGCCTATGCCATCCAGGTCGACTCCAGCGGCGTCTACGTCGCCGGCCGCGCCGGCGAGGGCTTCCCGACGACCTCAGGGGTGGTCCAGCCCGCCTTCGCCGGCGACTCCACTCCCGGCGGCGCGGAAGGGGCCCAGGACGGCTTCGTGGCCAAGCTCTCCCTCGACGGGAAATCGCTGCTCTGGTCCACCTATTTCGGCGACCCCATCAGCGCCTACGTCCGCGACCTGGGGATCGACACCACCGGCAACGTCTATCTCGCCGTAGCCCGGGTGCGGTCCAACTTCCCCCACCTCACCGCCGGCGCCTTCCAGACCGCGCGCAGCGGCGGCACCGCCGACCACGACGCGGCGGTCGCCAAGCTCGACCCTGCCGCCGCCACGGTGGTCTGGTGCAGCCTGCTGGGAGGCAGCGGCGACGACGGCCTCTTCCCGACCATGGCCGTCAGCGGCGACGGCACCGTGACCCTCGCCCAGGACGTCGCCTCGACCGATGCTCCGCTCAAGGACTTCGACTCGGCGCACCCGGCCCTGCAGAAGTCCTTCGGCGGCGGAGCGACCGACCTGCTCATCAGCCGGTTCTCGAAGGACGGCTCGTCGCTGGTCTTCAGCACCTACTTCGGAGGCAATGGCGCGGACGTCGGCGAGACGCACAACCTCGCCGTCGCATCGGGCGAGGTCTTCATCGCCTCGACCACCTCCTCCTCGAACCTGCCCGCGACCGCGGGAGCGCTGCAGCCGTCGCGCGGGACGGGCTCCACCACTCCCTACCTCGTCCATCTGTCCGCCGACGGCTCGTCGCTGTTGGGGTGCAGCTACCTGGGAGGCAACTGCGCAGGCTCGTGCGCGGCCGAGGGCGTGGCCATCGACCAGTCGGGCAACCTGGTCGTCTCCGGGACCTCGGACGCGGCCGATTTCCCGGTCACCTCCGGCGCCACGCAGGCCGCGCTCAAGGGAGGCCGCGACGCCTTCCTGGCGGTGGTCGCGCCGGACCTCAAGACGCTCCGCTTCGCCACGCTGCTGGGCGGCTCGGGGACCGACAAGGGGCGCGCCCTGGCGGTCGGCCCGGCAGGCGTGGTCTTCGTCGCCGGTGACACCGGTTCGTCCTCGGACTTCCCGGTGACTCCCGGTGCCAGTCAGTCCAAGTTCGGAGGCTCGCTCGACGCCTTCCTCGCCCGGTGGACGGTGCGGTAGCGCCTGCGAGGGGCGAATCCATGGGCACGGCGGCGAATCGCCGTGCGCCTTCCTGGCGGAGAGCGCCGTGGCGCATCCGCTCGCGGTGCCCGTCGAGGCAGGCGATGAGCTAATTGCGCTCCTTGCGTGCCTCGGCGGAACCGGGGCGCCTCGAGGTCGGCCGGGGCTGTCTCCTGCGTCATGCGCAGCCGCGCCCGAGCGGGCCACAAACGGGCCTCCGCCGGCACGGCCGCAGGGACTGGAAGCTAGCGCCGCTTCTTGGCCGGGGACTTCTTCGCCGGCTTCTTGGCGACCTTCTTGGCAGCGGACTTCTTGGGCGCGCTCTTCTTCGCCGGGGCCTTCACCTTCTTCGGCGCGACCTTCTTGGCCGGAGCCTTGGCCTTCTTGACGACCTTCTTCGCGGTCTTCTTGGGCGCGGCCTTGGCCTTTGCGGGCGCCGACGGCGCGAAGTAGCGCTTCATCGGCGTCAGGTAGAACTCCATCCATCCGTCTGCGTACTGGGCGCTCTGGCCCTCGGGGATCTCGGTGTGGATCAGCGTCAGCCGGGTGCCGCCGGGTGCCTGATCGAAGTGGAGCTCGAGCCGCGAGTCGGGGGCCTCGGCGGGGAACTCGGTGGTCCGCCAGGACTGCACCACCTTCAACCCCGGCCCCAGAGCCAGGTTCTTGCCCTGGATGTACCCGTCCCAGGCGCTGAAGCTCGCGCCCTGGACCTCGCCGCCGCCGGCGGCCTCGGCGCCGGTCATGGCGGCGTGCTCCTTCGGATCAAGCCAGGCGCGATAGACCTTCCGCGGCTCGGCGGCGATGGTTGCCTCGATTTCCAGCGATTCGGTCGCCATCTCAGGCTCCTTTACGACGATGAGGGTTCGCAGGAAGCATAGCCGGCCCTCGGCCGGCCAAGCTGCCGAAAGGACGCCGCCGTCCAGAGGCGCCGCCGCGAGGCTGTGCGCTCCCGGCTTGACCTCATGGCCGCAATTCGGTTGGAAGTAGTGCCACGGATGGATTCGATGCCCTCTCGACAGCCAAGCGTTTTACACATCCTTCGGGACGCGGCCTTCGCCGCGGTTGCCAGCGCGGCCTTGGGCCTGGGCCTGAACGCCGTGCGCGCCTCGCCCCTGCCGCTCGTCCAGCGCGAGCCGTACGCGCTGCTCGTCCCCTGTCCCGACGCGCAGGGAGAGGTGGCCGAGGTTGCGCCGTCGGATCCGCTGCTCTCCGAGCCCGGAACGCTGGCCGTGGACGCCCGCTCCAAGGACGACTTCTCCGCCTGGCACCTGCTCCGCGCCCAGAGCCTGCCCTACGACTTCCTCGAGCCGCTCTCCAAGGAGGCGGTGAAGTCGGTGGCCGAGTCCGGCGCCCGCCGGGTGGCGGTCTACGGCGACGGCAGCTCGCCCGACAGCGGCCGCGAGCTGGCCAAGGAGCTGGCCTCCAAGGGCATCCGCAACGTGCTGGTGGTCAAGGGCGGCGCCCCCGCGCTGCGGCCAGTGGGAGGCACGCCGTGAGCCTCCTCGACTGGAAGGGACATCGGCTGCTGGCGCTGCCGGCGCGGCTCTACCTGGGAGCGGTCTTCCTGCTGGCCTGCTGGCACAAGCTGGTCGATCCGCAGGCCTTCGCCATCGACGTGGCCACCTACCAGATCCTGCCGCTGTCACTGGTGAATCTGACGGCGCTCTGCCTGCCGCCGATCGAGTTGGCGGCCGGGCTGATGCTGGTGTCGGGGGTGCGCTCGCGCGCCGGGGCCCTGCTCGCCGCCGGGATGATGGTGGTGTTCCTGGCCGCGCTGTCGCTGGCAATGGCCAAGGGGCTCGAGCTCTCCTGCGGCTGCTTCGCCTCGACCGGTGCCGCCGAGGATCCCATCTCCTACAAGACCCTGCTGCGCGACGGAGCCTGGCTCGTGCTCGCGATCTATGTCGTGATCTTCGACCGCCGCCCGCTGGGGCTCGAGTCGCTGCTGCGCCGCCCCTCGCCCGCCTGAGGAAAATCCATGCGCCCGTTCTTCCTGGCCGTTCTCCTCGCTGCATCCAACGCGGCCGCCCAGACGCCGACCTGCGACGCGCTCGACGCCGTGGCGCAGAAGTCGGCGCGGGAGATCCTCGCCGCCCGCCGCGGCACCGCCTGCTGCCGAGAGAGCATCGCCGACTGCCTCAAGGCCAAGGCCGCCTGCCTCGAGCCGGTCCACGTCGCCGAGGAGGTGTGCGCGATGGTCAAGGCCAGCCTGCCGCGGGAGAAGATCGACAAGGGCCTCGACCAGCGCGCCAGGTCGCTCGACCCGAGCGCGCCGCAGGTCGGCATCGCACTGGACGAGGCGATGGCCGCCGGCGAGGAGCAGGCCAAGGTGAAGCTGGTGGTCTACGCCTGCACCCGCTGCCCGTTCTGCAAGTCGCTGGTCCCCAAGCTCTACCAGGAGGTCACCAGCGGGCCGCTCAAGGGAAAGGCGCGCCTCTACTTCCGGCCCTTCCCGCTCAAGGGACACGAGGGTTCGACCGAAGGGGCGCTGGCCTTCGAGGCGGCGGCAAAGCTGGGCAAGTTCTGGCCCTACTTCCACGCGCTCTACGGCCACTTCGACGAGATCGGTCCCGAGGCCCTGGCGAAGTTCGCCAGCGCCTCCGGCCTCGACGCCGCCGCCTTCAAGAAGAAGCTCGACGAGGAGGCGACCCGCCAGGCGGTGGTGGAGAGCAAGAAGGAGGGGCTGCGCAACAGCGTGCGGGCCACCCCCACCTTCTTCATCGACGGCCGGCTCTACGACTACGAGCTGGAGCCGAGCGCCATTCGCGACGTGGTCCTGGAGATCCTCGAGCGCGGGGCGGAGTAGCGGGCGACAGCCGCTTCGGCACGCACCGCTGTCGCTCGACCGCTGGTGCGCTCGTGGAGAGCTGGCGGAGCGGCCGAACGCGGCTGACCTGCGGCGCCGGCGGGCGCCACGAGCCATGCACCGCCGACACCGGCCACGACCCAGACGTCGATCAGCCATGAACGCGCGATCGCCGCGGCGTTCGAGCGGCCGCCGATGCGCGGGCTGGTGCCCCGGGGAATTCTCCGCCCCTTGACGCTCTGAAATCCGGGTTGCTACGGTCCGCTTCGGGCGAGACTGAGCATGACACCCGATCGACCAAGCGTCGTCGTACCGCGGCCCCACGAGGAGCCGCCGAGGAGCCGTCCGCTGCTCGCGGGCCACGGGTTCGCGGCGCGGCTGATCGAGATCGCTCTGGTGGCGATCCCATCTGCCTTCGCCCTGGCCGGCCTGCTGGCCAGGCTCGCCGGCCTCGCCCGCTCGCCGCCGGCGGGGCCGCTCCCTTGAGCGCCGCCGACTCCCCGGCCGGTCGGCCGCCGGCCTCGAACGGCGCGCGCGGCTCGGTCCGCTTCATCCTCCTCTCGTTCCTGCTCTGGCGCGGCGCGCTCTTCGCGCTGAACTTCGCGGTGGCCACCGCGATTCCGGAGCGGATCCCGAACCCGGAGCGAGACTACGCGGCGTTCCCGGAGCAGCCGTTCTGGGACTCCTTCGTCCGCTGGGACTCGGGCTGGTACGCGCGCATCGCCCAGCGCGGGTACTTCCTCGAAGGGGCGCAGAGCGACGTCGCCTTCTTCCCGGCCTACCCGTACCTCGCCCGGTGGCTCGGCTCGGTCGCCGGCGGTCCCTATGCCGCGGGGCTCGCCATCTCGAACCTGGCGCTGCTCGGCGCCCTCTTCTTCATCCACCGAATCGCCCGCCGGTACCTCGACGAGGACGGCGCGCGCCGGGCCGTCCTCTACGCCCTGGTGTTCCCGCCGTCCTGGTTCTCCTCGACCTTCTACGCGGAAGGGCTGTTCCTCTTCACGGTTGCGGGCGCGCTCTACTTCTACGAGGAGGATCGGCTGCTCGCCGCCGGCCTGTGCGGCGCCGCCGCCGCACTGACCCGCTCGACGGGCATCGTTCTCTTCCCGGCCCTCCTGCTGGGCGCGCTTCACCGAAGAGGTTGGCGGCTCTCGAGCCTGGCGCCGCGCCTGCCGTCGCTGCTGCTCATCCCGCTCGGGCTCTCGGCGCTGGCGCTGATCCAGCTCGACCAGGTCGGCGACCCCTGGGCCTGGCTGGCCGGCCAGGCCGCCTGGGGACGCGAAAGCGCCTTTCCCCTGCTGGCGCTCTTCCGGGAGGCCCGCAGTCTGAACCCCGCCTTCCCGAAGGACCCCTACTCGGTGAGCGTGTTCCTCGCTCTGGATCTCGCCGCGGCGCTCGGGCTGTTCGCGGTGGCGGCCGCCTCGCTGCGCCGACTCGACTCCGCCCACACCTGGCTCACCTTGGGCACGGTGCTGGCCGCCTTGAGCAGCGGGCGGGTGCTCTCCGCCCTTCGGTTCTCGGCCTGCGTGGTGCCGGTCTACCTGGTCCTGGCGTCGGCCACCCGGCGGCCGTGGCTGGACCGGTTCCTGACCTACGCGTTCTCGCTGGGACTGGCGCTCGAGGCGGTCCTCTTCGGGCGCTGGTACTGGGCCGGATAGCCTGGCGACCTCGAACGGGAGCTCGGGGCGTCGCCGCGCACCGCCCGAGCCTCGCCCGGCGAACGCGAGAGCCGCCCGAGGCGACGGGACTGCCTCGGCCCGGCGCCTCGAAACCTAGCGTCCGGAGATCGGCAGCGGGATCGGGCTGTCGGTGGTGTTCCCCGTCCCGAGTTGGCCGTTCAGGTTCGAGCCCCAGCAGCGCATGCCCTGAGAGGCGACGCCCCCGTCGATGGGCGGCGGCAGGACCGCGCAGGTGTGGGCGCCTCCCGCGGAGGCGATCGTCGCGGCGCCGACCCCTTGGGCCTGCACCGCGAGAGAGCTGGCGACGGTGCTGTTGTTGCCGAGCTGGCCGCTGGAGTTGAGCCCCCAGCACGCCAGCCACCCGCCCGCGGCGGCGCTGCAGGTGTGCTCTCCGCCGCCGGTGAGCACCGCCGTGCCGGCAGGCGCGCCCATCGCCGGGACCGGCGCCACGGCGTCGGCGAAGTTCCCCGGGCGGCCGAGCTGGCCGCCGGCGCCCTTGCCCCAGCACATCGTCACCAGCCCCGCGTCCGGGGCGGGGGCGGTCGCGCAGGTGTGGTTCTGGCCGGCGGCGAGCCGGGTGACCCCCGTCAGCCCGCTCACCGCCACCGGGGAGTGCTGCTCGACGGTGCCCCCGTTGCCGACCTGGCCGTAGGTATTGTCTCCCCAGCACATCACGGTGCCGTCGATCATCAGCGCGCAGGTGTGGAAGTCGCCGGCTGCCAGCGCCTTGGGGACCGAAGGGAGCGCGGCCGCCGCCGGGACGGAGCTGGAGCTGGTGGTGCCGTTGCCCAGCTGGCCCTTGGAGTTGTCGCCCCAGCAGCGCGTCCCGATGCCGCCGTCGAGCGTGCCGCTGACCGCGCAGCTGTGGCGGCCGCCCGCGGCGAGCGCCTGCACCTGATCCAGGTTGCCGACGTTGGAGACGGCGACCGGCGTTGCCGACGAGCTGATGAGGCCATCGCCGAGTTGGCCGTAGATCCCCGAGCCCCAGCAGCTGATGCTGCCGCTCCCCGGCGAGGCGCAGGTGTGCGCCGTGCCCGAGGCGAGCAGGGTGTAGTTGGCCGTCGGGAGCGCGACGTCGGCGGGCGTCAGCTGCGGCGCCCCGGTCGTGCCGTTGCCGACCTGGCCCTGGTTGTTCTTGCCCCAGCACTTGACGGCGCCGGTGGTGGTGATGGCGCAGGTGTGCTGGTCGCCGGAGGCGACCGCCCTCACCGAGCAGCAGCCGCTTCCGCACTTGAGGTACCCGGGGCCGCACTCCCAGCCGCACTGGCCGGAGAGGCAGGTGGCGACGGCCCCCGGAGGCGGCGCCGGGCAGGGGCTGCAGGAGCTCCCGCAGGAGTTGAGGCTCGAGTCGGCGAGGCAGGCGCCCTGGCAGGCGTGGAAGCCGGAGTCGCACTGGAAGTCGCACTTGTTGGCGGCGCAGACGTCGTGGCCGTTGGGGGGAGCCTGGTTGCACGTCGCGCACCCCGGGCCGCACGCCGAGACGCTGCTGTCCGGGACGCACGCCGAGCCGCACAGGTGGAAGCCGGTCAGGCACTGGAAGCCGCAGTTGGCGCCGTCGCAGGTCGCCCTGCCGTTGGTCGGGACGTCGCAGGCGACGCACGAGAGGCCGCAGGTGCTGGTGCTGGTCTTCGAGACGCAGGTTCCCTGGCAGTTGTGGAAGCCGGTGTCGCAGACGCAGGCGTGCGCGACCAGGTCGCAGCCCTGGTTCGCGCCGCACTGGGTCGAGGTGTCGCAGCCGGCCAGGCACTCCTGGGTCGCGGTGTCGCAGTAGGTGAACCCAGTGCAGCCGGTCGCGGAGCAATTGGGTCCCGCGTCGGGCGTCCCGGTGTCGGCCGCCCCTGCATCGTCGGGGGCGATCGTTCCGCTGTCGGAGGTCGAGGCGTCGGCGCCCGACCCGGAGTCGGCGTCGGAGAGGGCGGTGCCCGAGCAGCCCGAAGCCAGGCCGGCGGCCCCGGCCAGGAAAAGGGCGGCCGCGAGCCTCGAGAGCAGATGCGGATTCATGCGAGCGACCCTCCGTCGGCAGCGCCTGGCAAGCGAAGCGCGCCGAGCCGGCGGCATTGTAGCCCTCGGGGAGGGGACCGCCAAGCCTTCACCTCGAGTCCGGGCTGGGCTCGCCGTAGAGCGCGGCGGAGAGAGCCCCCGAGACCGGGACCGCAGTCCCGCCGCCGCGCCGCAGCACCACTGCCGTCTCCTCCGAGAAGACCGGAATCCAGCCGTCCGCCAGCAGCTCCCGGAGCAGGCGCGCGACCTGCTCCCGGGAGTAGGGCCAGGCGCCGTCGTCGGGGTTGGCCACCACCCACTGCGCGCGCCGCGCCTCTCCGAGAAAGTAGGCTTCGCGGCGCAGCGCCAGGTGAGGAAGGAAGTGGTTCTGGGCCGCGACCGAGGCTCCCTCCGGGACCGAGGCCAGCGCGCGCCGGTTGGCGGCGCGGTGGGTCGAGAAATAGGGCTTCTCGAGCGCGAAGAAGTCCGACGGCGCCCCCGGGACTCCCCAGGCGCACACCAGCAGCGCCGAGGAAACGACCAGCCAGGCCACGAAGGGCTCGGACCGCGCCGGTCCGCCGGCGGTGATCCGGGCCCAAGCTCCCTGCAGCAGCGGACCCGCCCGAGGCGCGCCCCGGGTCGCGGCGATCGCGCCCACCAGCGTGAGCATGAGCCCGTAGTGAAAGCCGGTCCCCCACATCTCCTGCTTGGTCGACAGGAACCGCTCCGCGAGCAGCGGCGCCGCCAGCAGCAGGTGGCGCGGCGACAGCAGCGGCAGGGCCGCGAAGCCACACAGGACCGCGAGCGCGCTGTGAACCTTGAGCTCGGGCGTCAGGCCGATGGAGAGCGTCCGCAGCGGGTTGAGCGCCGCCGTGAACGCTTCGAGGGGCGTGGCCCCGAATTGCTCGAACCGCGCCAGGTGCGCCACTCCCTCGCGGGAGCCGGCCAGGGCGGGCATCGCCCACTCGACCACCGCCGCGAACCCGGCCAGCCCTGCCACGAACACCGCTGCTCCCAGGGCGCGGCGCCGCTGGAAGATCGCCGCATACAGCCCCAGCGACGCCGCCTGGAGCCAGGCGTCCTCCCGGGTCGCGACCAGGAGCGCGAGACAGGCCAGGGCCGGACCGGTCCGGCCCGTCTCCAGGAACCAGTAGGCGAAGGCGTAGCACGCGGCCCCCACCGCCACGTGGTGGAAGTCGAACTCCACCGCCGACTGCGTCCCGAGCGCGAAGAGGAAGGCCAGCGCGATCGACGCGGACGCCAGGAGCCCGAGCCCCTCGCGCCGGGCGAGCCAGAGCAGGGGGAACGCCGCCGAGGCGACCGCCACCGCCTGCAGCGCCAGGAGCGCCGCCGCGTCCGGCCAGATCCGGACCAGGGGCGCGAGCAGCCAGACGATGGGCATGAAGTGGTCGGAGAGGACGTCGCGACCGTCGAGCAGGCTGGAGAGCATCGGCCAGTCGCGCCCCGCCAGCCATGCGCTCTGCGCGTAGCAGCCCAGGTCCCAGCTTCCGCTCCCGAAGCGCGCGTGCCGGGTCCACGAGTACAGGAGGTAGACCGCCGCGGCGAAGCAGAAGAGCGCCGCGCCGACAACCCGATCCACCCAGGGAGCGACCCGGAGGACTGTCTTCGGCGCGAGAGCCGCGGCGGCGAGCGCAACGGCGCAGGAGAGGACAAGCACGGCCAGCCAGCGGGCCAGCGGCGAGGCGAAGAGGAAGGCCGACGCAAATGACGACGCGGCCAGCGCGGCCGTCCAGAGCCCGCGCCCGCGGCCCCATCCGACGACGCCGGACGGGTCGCGGAGGAGGCGGACCGAGCCCAGTGCGGCGAGGGCGCCGGCGCAGGCCCCCAGCGCAGGCGCCCTCCCGAGCAGGGCCTCGACGATCCGCGATCCGCCTGGCTCCAGGAAGCCCTCCAGGTGCGCCGGCCAGCGCAGCGCGGCGACCAGGAACCCAAGCAGCGCGCCGGTGAGCGCGCCCAGGATCGCGACGGCACCCGCGTGCGACAAGGTCCGGAGGGTCGGAGGTCGAATCGGCACTGCTCCCTAGAATACGCGACGGACGCGATAGGCCGTCAGCAGCGCGACGCCCTCCACCCGGAGCTCCCAGAGCATCGGGAGGGACTGCGTCGCGGCCTTGAGCTCCGGGTACTGCGGCCAGCGCGGCTCGTGCGTCAGGACCAGCACGTCGGCCTCCCCAGAATCGACGAAGCGCAGGTCGGGTCGGAGCCGGCCGTCGAGGACCCACCACGGCGAGTTGCGGGCGTACTCCTTCCCGTTGGGCAGGAACGAGACGCCGGCCCCCGAGGGCAGGTTGTTGTTCATCCAGTCGACCAGCTCGACGTGGATGAGATCGTAGTACTGCGTCTCGAACCCGAGCCGCTCGGCGCCGGGGAGCCCGCCGGCCAGGGCATTGAAATAGGAGAGCTCGAACGGATGGATGCGCGCGAGGCTGAGCGCACCTGGAAGAACCAGGAGGGCGGCCAGGGAGGTGGCGGCGGCAGGCCGGCCCAGCCGCGAGCGGGCAAGGTCCGCGAGCCGCTGCGCTTCGGCGCCCGCGAGCGCCGCGAGCGCCGGGAAGAGGGGAAGGAAGAGCTTCTCGCCGCCGTACTTGGGCCCACCCGAGAAGGCGACGGCGCCGATCGAGGCCAGCGCCCAGACCGCGAGAGAAAAGGAGAGATCGCTCCTCTCGAGGCCCTCGGCCCCGGGCACCGGACCGCGCCGGGAGCGAAACGGCACCGCGAGCGCACGGGCGAGACCGGTCGCCCCGAGCGCGAGCGGCACCAGGGGCGTCGCCACCGCCAGCATCACGAACGGCGCGTGCCACGGCGCCGGCGGGTCCAGGTAGATGCGGCCGAAGTAGAGGAAGAGGATCGGGTAGTGGTGGAGGTGGTAGCGCGCGTACTCGGCCAGGCGGGTCCAGGGGTCGAACCAGAGCCAGGGCCAGAGGACGAAGAAGACCAACGGCCCCGCCAGAACCACGCTCGCCAGGGCGATCGCCGGAAGCGGGATCCCCCGGGGGCCCCGCAGCCATCGGCCGCGCTGCGCGAGGACCAGGGCGACGAAGGGAGCGAGCAGGAACGGCGCGTTGAGCTTGGTCGCCAGCGCCACTCCGAAGACGGGACCGCAGCCGATCGCCCAGCCGAAGCTGCGGGTGCCCAGGGCGAAGGCGACCAGCGCGAAGAAGCACGTCGCCGCCACGGCGGCGTCGAGCGTCTCGGCGTGGGCGTGAAAGAAGAAGCGGGGCATGGTGAAGAGGAAAGCCGGCGCGGCCGCGGCGGCGATGGGCCCGAAGTGCCGCCAGCAGACGCGGAACAGCAGCCAGGCGAGGGCCGTCGCCAGCGCCGCGATCCCGACGCGCGATCCGGAGACCGTCCCGGCGATCCCCATCGCGTCGCGCAGCGCCAAGCAGCTCGCCGCCATCGCCCACTTGGCGACCGGCGGGTGCTCGGCGTTGGCGGCGAAGTGCCGGTCGATCGCTTCGCGGCCGAACGCCCCCGGCACCCCTCCGGCCGCCGCCTTGGCCCACTCGAGGTAGCTCTGCGAGGCGCCGAGGTAGGCGTCGGCGTCGTCGGTCAGGCCGACGTTGGGCAGCGTGAGCGCGAGCGCCGCGAACGCGACGGCGGCCACAGCGACCTGCGCGGCCGCGGGCGGGGGCGCGCCGCTCACCTCGAGGCCTCCCCAGGCCGGCGGCGGTAGACCAGGCACATCGGCACCTCGTCCAGGTAGAGGCCCGCGACCGGCCTCGTCGCGCCCCACTCGGTCCAGACCTGGTACTCCTGGTCGTCATAGACGCGCTGCTTGAAGATGACCGCCCAATCGGCGTCCTTGATCTCCGCCGCGTATCCGATGTCCTCCCGCAGCAGCCCCTCCCGCTGGTAGGCGCGGACCGAGGCCAGGTTCGTGCGCTGGAAGAAGACCTTCTCTCCGGGGCCGACGTGGCGGTTGAGAAAGTCCAGGTGCGCGCGGCTCATGTGGCCCCAGAACCCTCGCATCATCCCGTGCTCGGCCGCGCCCCGGAGTCCTCCGATGGCTTCGTTGTAGAAGGCGGTGCCGTTCGGGTGCACCAGCGCGATCCCCAGCGCGCCGCTCGCCGCGACCGCGGCCGCGGCCCCGGCGAGCGCCCCCTTCTCCAGCGCCGGACGGCGAAGGAGCACGCGCGCCAGCCGCACCAGCTCGGCGGCGGCCAGGATGCACAGGAAGGGCATCGCCGTGTACCAGTGCTTCACCCCGCCGAAGACCGGGACCCGCGGCATGGCGATGACCAGCAGGGGCAGCAGGGCCTGGATCAGCAGCAGCAGGCGGGTCCGCCCCGGGTCGCCCGCCTCCGCGTCGCCGCGCCACGGCGAGCCGAGGCCCAACGAGAGCTCCGCCGCGGCGCCGCGCACCAGGCCCGCCGACATCAACGCCAGCGACGCCAGCGGGACGGTGACGGCCGTCATCACGAACGGGAAGGCCCAGGTCCCGCTCGGATAGGGCGGAATGCTCAAGAGGGCGCCGAAGTACTCGACCGCGTAGTACTCGTGCTGCAGGTGGAAGCGCAGGTAGCCGCGCAGGTGCTCGGCGGTGTCGGTCCACAGCCAGGGCCAGTGGGCCACGAAGAGCAGCGGGGCGAGCACCGCCATCGAGGCGATCGCGACCAGCGCCGGCGAGGCCCACCACTCCTCCTTCGGCCCGCCCTGCGTCGGCGGCCTCGCCGGGGCCTGGCGCAACACAAGGTGCGCGAGCAGCCCCAGCGGCAGGAAGAAGGCGTTGAGCTTGGTCGCGACCGCGAGTCCCAGGAGGACCCCCAGCGCGAGGCCCCAGCGGCGGTCGGTGCGCGAGCGCGACCAGGCGTCGACGACCGCGACCGACGCGGCGGCGATGGGCACGTCGAAGCAGGCCAGGTGCGAGTCGTGGAACAGGCGCGGCAGCGTCGCGAGCAGGGCCACCGCCGACAGCCCCACCGCCCGCCCCAGGGTCCGCGCGGCGAAGAGGTAGGTGAAGAGCATCAGCAGCGCGGCGGAGGCCATGCCCGGGAGCCGGAAGCCGGAGGACTCTCCGACCCATCCGAGCCGGCCGTGGAAGAGCCGCTCCGAGAGGCCGAACAGCGTCTTGAGGAGCGCCGGGTGCTCGGCGTTGTACGCCCAGTCGAGGTTGATCGCGTTCTCGGTGAAGGCCTGGGAGGCGCCGCGGGAGAAGAGGCCGGGGAGGAAGACGTCGAGCCAGTAGTGCGCCGCCCGCGCCGAGGCCTCGAAGTAGTAGCCCTCGTCCCGGACCAGGCCGACTCCGTCCACCGTCGCCAGCAGGACGCAGAACCAGGCGAGCGCGACGGCCGCGCCGATCGCCAGGTCCGAACGCCGGCCCGCCCAGGCGGCCCCGCTCATGGCCGCACCTGCGCGGCGAAGCCGAAGTGGCGCACCCAATCGCGGCCCGCGGCGACCTCGAAGCGGACCTGGTGCCGCGAGCCGGCCTGAGCCCGGGTGTCCACCTCCTCGCGACGCCACACCGCGGCGTTGTCGAAGGTCCACCGCGCGACCTCCAGGTCATCGATGAAGACCGAGAACTCGACCGGCGCGGCGCCGGGCAGGACCGCCGCCGTGCGCAGCCCGGCGCGAACCGAAAGCGTGCGGTCGAGGGGGACGTCGTCCCAGCGCAGCACCTTGACGCCGTTCTCGATCGGGTGGGCCCAGATGACCTCGCGGGGCTCGCCGCCGATCTCCATCAGCACCGGCGCGACCGCCTGCGCGAGATCGCCCGGGCAGGCCCAGCGGTCGCGATCCCAGAAGTCGCAGTTCAGGCGCAATGCCCCCGTCGTCACGTAGACCTGGGCCCGGCGCAGCTCGGCGCGGAAATCGAAGGCCGGCGCGGGCTCCGGGGCGAGCGCGTAGAGACGAAGGTCGATCTTTCCGAACTGGCGCTCGTCCACCAGCCGGCCTCGCCGCGACAAGCCCTCGTCTAGTCCGGGCCGCGACTGGGCGCCGAAGAGCGACAACAGCCAGAGCCGGCGGAAGGGGCCCAGCTCCTCGCGCTCAGGCCGCCGGTACTGCTGGAGAGGCAGATCGCCGAGGAACTCTCGCGCGCGCGTGGCCCAGAAGGGATTGAGGTCGATCAGGTCCCCGGGCTGGAACTGTCCCCGGACGAACGCGGTCGCCTCGGCGTAGTCGTCCGCCGAGGGGCGGGTGAGCGGAGGGGAGAGGTAGAAGACGAAGGAGTGGGCCAGCGCGCCGGCGAGAAGCACGGCGAGGGCGTAGTCGAACGCGCGTTGCACTTCGGACCTTCCTCCTTCGGACCTCTCGACGACTCTGGCGAGAGTTCGAGCAGTCGCCTCTCGATACTACGCCGGGAGACGCGACACCGGCGGGCGCGCGGGCGGCGGCGCGAGAAGGGTGGCCCCGGCCAGGTTCGCGATCGCCTCTTGCCTCGGCGCAGCCGCGTTCGAGCAGAAGCTCGACGAGGAGGCGACCCGCCAGGCGGAGGTGGAGAACAAGAGCGAAGGGCGGCCCGACCGCGTCCGCGCTCCCCCACCCTCCTCATCGACGGCCGGCTCGACGAGCAGGAGCCGGAGCCGTGCCACATCCGCGAGGTGGCGCAGGGGGTGATCGAGCGCGGGGCGTAGTTGTCCGCGCGGAGGCGATCAGTTGCGGAACAGCCTCATCCCGCCGCGGCTGACCTCGAGGAAGAACCCGAAGGTGAAGCGGATCTCCCCGTGGGAGTCGAGCAGCGCCGGAGGCGGGTTGGGGAAGGGCTGGGCGCGGCGGAAGGCGGAGATCGCCTCGCGGTCGAGGAAGTCCACCCCGCAGCTCTTGTCGATCGACACGTCCTTGACCTGCCCGCCCTGGTCCAGCACCACCGACACCACCGTGTAGCGGTCCTTGTAGAGGAAGATCTCGCCGGTCGGGTCGCGGGTGCGGGCCACGGTGTTCGGGTCCCACTGCATCCCCACGTTCTGCTTCACCCGGTTGAAGAACGACGAGTACTTGAACTCGCGGGTGTTGAGGTAGGTGCCGTCGCCCCTCTCCACGTCGTCGAGCGGGGTGACGTCGTTGGTCGGGGCCCCGACGATGCGGTCCAGCACCGCCGCCGAGGGCATCAGGGTGCGCAAATTCTCGCTGCCCGCCCGGCCCTGGGAGACGTCGGCGTCGTCGCCGGTCTCGCCCCCGGGCTGGATCCGCAGCCGCTTGGAGTTGCCCTCTACCTCCTGGCTCTCCTGCTGGCTGGGCACCTCGCCGCCCAACCCCTTGAACTTGAGCGCCAGCTGGTCGCGCTTCTCGATCGACGGCAGCTCGAAGATCCCCTTGCGCTGGCCGTCCTTGAGCGGCCGGTCGTCGTCGCCCTTGCCCAGGTTGCCGGCGGCTTGGGCTTGCTGCTGCGCCGGGTCGCGGCCGTTGGCGTCCTCGCTCGGCTTGACGTTGGTCGAGGGGCGCGGCATCGCATTCTTGTAGAACGGGGTGGCGTCCTTGGAGACGGTCTCCTTGTCGACCCGGTTGTTGTGCTCGGCCAGGAACTTGGAGTCCTCGTCCGGCTTCTGGTCGTTGCCCGGGGCCACGTCGACCACCTTGCCCTTTGGCAGCGGCTCGGGCTCCTTCTTCACCTCGGGCTTGGGCGGCACCGGCTTGGGCAGCGCCGAGGCCTGCGACTTGTCGGGCGGCGGGCGGGGGCCGAGGGCTCGGTTCTGCGCCCAGGTCGAGCCAGAGACCGAGCGCAGCGCCACCGGGTTGAGGTCCTTCTTGGGCAGATGGCCGGCGCCGCCGAACTTGGTCAGCACGAAGGCCGACCCCAGCAGCCCGTTGAAGGCCAGGGCGATGGCGATCGCGACCAGCCATCTGGCCAGCCGCCTCTCCTTGCGCCTGCGAAAGCCTCGCGTCACGGCTTCGACCTCTAGCGCCCGGCCATCAGGCCGAGCCGGAACATCTTAACGCCGCACTCGTCCGGTTGTTTCGATGCCTTCCAAGCTGATTCCGTGCCACTCCACGGGCAACCGTGCCCAAGGGTGATCGGTCGGGGGCCGTGTTTCCAAGCGATTGCGGGTGGTTGGAACTTTGCGTCACAAGTTTTTCCGGGCGGGGCGCTGGCGGAGCCGATCGGGCGCTCCGCTGGCGCGGATGCGGCCCGGAGGTGCAAGTGCTGGCAAATTTTTGCCTCCCCACGTCTGGGCCGAGCTACTGCCGGGCGACCTCAACCGCCGAGGCCGACATCGTCAGGAAGAGCCGCTCCAGATCCGGGATCCCGGGCGGGCTGCGGGTCTCGAGCGACCAGCTCAGCAGCTCCAGGAAAGCGCCGGAGATGAAGTGGACCGCGGCGTCCCTGGCCGGTCCGGGCGCGCGGGAGGTCGAGAGGTCCTCCTTCACCAGCTCGATGACCAGCTCGCGAAACCGCTGCAGCACCACCTGCCCACTGCGCTTGCCCACCAGCGCGAGGAACAGGCGCTTGTTCTCGTGCGCGTGCTCGATCATTCCCCGCGCGAACTGCAGGGGCTGCGCCGGCCCCTTTCCTCCCTCCGAAGCCTGCGCCAGCTGGGCGCGCAGCATCTTGCGCAGGTCGTCGAAGCCGCCGACCAGCAGCTCCTCCTTGTCGGCGAAGTGCATGTAGAAGGTGGACCTCCCCACGTCCGCCCGGTCGCAGATGTCCTGGACGCTGACCGCCTCCCAGCCGCGCTCGTAGAGGAGCGCGATCAGGGCCTCGCGCAGGGTGCGCCGCGTCCGCAGCACCCTGCGGTCGACCGGATTCGGGCTCTTGGCTCCCATCGCGCCTCCGTTGCTGAACAGTGGGCCCAGCCCTGTCTGGAACGGGCCATTCCCGGCCTGGCTGTGGATTGCCTGGCTCGGCGGCTGGCAGCTAAATGGACAGCATGTCCATTTCCGAAACAGGCGTCCAGTTGATCGAGCTCCACCGAGTGACCAAGACCTTCCCGACCGCCGCCGGCGGATTCACGGCGCTGCGCGAGGTGGACCTCCATCTCCCCGTCGGCGAGTTCATCGCCGTGGTCGGCAAGTCGGGGAGCGGGAAGTCGACCCTGCTCAACCTCGTCGCAGGGATCGATCGCCCCACGGCCGGCGAGGTGCGCGTCGCCGGCACGCCGGTGCACCAGCTCGGCGAGAGCCAGCTCGCGGCGTGGCGAGGGCGCAGCGTCGGGGTGGTGTTCCAGTTCTTCCAGCTGCTGCCCACCCTCACCGTCCTCGAGAACGTCATGCTCCCTATGGACTTCCGCCGCACGCTCCCTGCCTCGCAGGCTCGGGCGCGAGGGCTGGAGCTGCTCGAGCGGGTGGGGATTGCCGACCAGGCGAACAAGCTGCCGTGGGCGCTCTCCGGGGGACAGCAGCAGCGCGCGGCCATCGCCCGGGCCCTGGCCAACGACCCGCCGCTGCTGGTCGCCGACGAGCCCACCGGCAACCTCGACTCCCACACCGCGGGCGAGGTACTGGAGCTCCTCTCGGCGCAGGCGCGCGCCGGCAAGAGCGTGCTGATGGTGACCCATGAGCGCGAGCTGTCCGGCCTGGTGGATCGCGTCATCACCCTCGCCGACGGCCGCGTAGTCGGCCAGGCGATGCGGAGGGCGTCATGATCGCCCCGCGATGGCGCAAGGTCGTCCGAGATCTCTCCATCGACAAGACGCGCACCGGGCTGGCGCTGGCGGCGCTGGTCATCGGCACCTTCGCCGTCGGCGCGGACCTCTCGGGCTACGCCATCCTGTCGCGCGAGATCCGCGTCAATTTCCAGGGGACGCACCCGCCGTCGGTCGTCCTTCACGTCGAGGGAGCGGGCGCGGACCGCGAGCTGGCGCAGGAGGCCGAGCGTCTTCCCGGCGTCGCGATGGCCGAAGCGCGCGGGTTGATCGAGGGCCGGGCGCTCGTCGGCCCCGACGAGTGGCGGCGCATCCTTTTCTTCGTCGTCGACGACTTCGGCTCTCTCCGAGTCTCGACCTTCACCCACCAGGCCGGCGCCGAGCGACCCGGCGATCGGGAGATGCTCGTCGAGCGCTCCGCCGTCCCGTTCCTCAACAAGACCGTGGGAGACGAGGTGGTGGTGCAGACTCCGAGCGGGCCGCGCCGGAGCCTTCGGGTGACCGGCGTGGTGCACGATGCCGCGCAGTCGCCTGGCTGGATGGACGGCATCGGCTACGGCTACATCACCCGCGAGACGCTCGAGCTCTTGGGCGAAGGGCGGTCGCTGAACGAGCTGCGCGTCATCGTGGCGCCGGGCGCGAACCCGGCCGAGGTCGGCCATCGTCTGAGACAGCTCGTCGAGAGCCGAGGGCGGCCAGTCTCGTTCGTCAGTGCGCGGCAGGCGGCGCAACACCCGCACGCCGACCAGATGGCCTCGCTGCTCTTCCTCTTCGGCGCCTTCGGCGCGCTGTCGCTGGTCCTCGGAGGCCTGCTGGCGGCCAGCGTGATCGCCACCTTGCTGCGCCAGCAGGTTCGCCAGATCGGGGCGATGAAGGCCATCGGCGCGACCGCCGGCCAGATCGCCGGGCTCTACCTGGGAGCGGTGCTGATGCTGGCGCTGACCGGGCTGGCTCTCGGCGTTCCCGCGGGCGCGCTCGCCGGCAGCGGCTACGCGCGCTTCGTGGCCGGAGTGCTCAACCTCAACCTGACCAGCAAGGCGATTCCGGCCTGGGTCTTCCTGATTCAGGCCGGCGCCGGGCTGCTGGTGCCGATGCTGGCCGCGGCCGCTCCGATCCTCCGCGGAAGCCGCATCACCGTGAGAGAGGCGATCGCCGACTACGGCATCGCCGCCAACGAGATCAAACTGAGCTTCTGGGACACGCTCGCCGCGCGGCTCCCGTGGATTGGCCGCCCCGCCCTGCTCTCCCTGCGGAACGCCTTTCGCCGCCGAGGCCGGCTTGCGCTGACTGTGGGGATCATGGCCGTGGGCGGCGCGACCTTCATGACCGCCTTGAACGTCAGCGAATCCTGGCGGAACACCGTCGACTCCCTGTTTCGGGCGCGGCGGTATGACCTCCAGGTCGTCTTCTCCCACCCGTATCCCGCCGAACGCCTGCGCGAGGTGGTCGGCGGCGTGCCTGGGGTGAAGCGCGTCGAGGCCTGGGGCGGCGCCTGGGCGCGGAAGGAGTCGGGAGACGGCGCCGAGGGCTATCGAATGATGATCACCGCCGTGCCTCCCGAGACGACGATGATCGCCTACCCGCTCCTCGAGGGCCGCTGGCTGCGCCCCGACGACACCGACGCGATCGTCATCAACCACGAGCTGCGGCAGGACCCGGAAGCCGGAATCAAGGTCGGGGACGCGATCACCCTGAACATCCAGGGCAAGGCGTCGGCCTGGAAGGTGGTGGGCGTCGTCCGCGAGCTCGGCGTGCGGCGGCGGGGCCAGAACATCCCCGCCTCGGCCTACGTCAACCAGAGCTACTTCGAGGAAGTCACCGGCGTGCGGGGGATGAGCGCGAACCTCGTCCTCTCGGCGCAGGAGCGCGGCGCGGAGCCGCTGCGCGCCGTCACCCAGCGGATTGAGCGCGCGCTCGACGGCGCGGCCCTGCAGCGCACCATCGTCCAACCCAGCACCCACCGGAAGCAGGAACTGCTCGACCACCTCATCGTCATTCGCGATTTCCTCCTGGCCATGGCGGCGCTGGTGGCGATCGTCGGAGGCCTCGCCTTGGCCTCGGCGATGAGCGTCAACGTGATGGAGCGCACCCGCGAGATCGGAGTCTTGCGTGCGATCGGCGCCTCCTCTCGGGAGGTCATGCGAATCGTGGTCGGCGAAGGGCTGCTCCTGGCGGCGCTGAGCTGGCTGGGCGCGGTGGCGCTCACGGTGCCGCTGAGCCTGGTCATCGGTAACTTCGCCGGGCGGGTGTTCGTCCACAGCGAGCTCGACAACATCTTCTCCGTCGCGGCGTCCCTGGGGTGGCTCGGGCTGGCCCTGGCGATCGGCGCGGTGGCGAGCGCAGTGCCGGCGATGCGGCCAGTCCGAGGATCGGTGTCGGAGGCGCTGCGCTATGAGTGAGACTTGCGGGGAGAGTCGATCGCGGCGATGTCGCTCTCGCTTCAGCGAAAGCGGCAGAGGCTCTGCACCTCGATCGTCCCGCGGTTGGTGTCCTTGTCCCAGTCGCTGAGGATCCCGACGACGCCGTATTCGCGGCCGTCGATCGGCAGCGGGCAGCTCAGCTTGCCGGAGCGCCCCGCGCAGGCCAGCCCGGTATCGGGCGTGAGGTTTCCGACCAGCGACAGCTGTCGCTCCGGCTTGTCCTGGCGCTGCGGCTTGGAGACCGCCAGCACCGGCGCTGCGCGGCAGTGCTCGGGGATGGACATCGTGCAGGGGTAGACCGCCGGGATCCACAGCGGCCCGCGCACCTGGACCTGCCCGAGCGCGGGCTTGGCCAGCAGGGTTGCCAGCGGCGTGAATCGGGCATCCGAGCGGCAGCGCTGCACTTGGCCGGGCTCGGGGCCCAGATCGATCAACGGAGGGGCGGGCGCCGGTTCGGGCGTCGGCTGGGCGATGCCGGCGCCGGCCTCCGGCGCCACCACTTCGGCAGGCGTCGCGGCGTCGGTCGCCGGCGGAGCCGATTCGGCCGCAGGCGCCGCCGGCTGCGCGACCGCCGCCTTGGTTTCGGCACACGCCGAGTGCGCCAGGATCACCATCGCCGCCAGCGTTCCGATTCGTCCCATGATCTGCTCCCATCGGTCCAGGGCCGCGCGAGTTCCCGACCTTACACCGGCCGCCCGAGGTCCCGCCGCGGCCATCGCCTGACTCGGGCTCCGTCTGGGACGCCAACACCCTGACATTGTTCATTTTTCCCAGCGCGAACCTCGCGCCCCGTCGCCGCCGGTGACGCCGATTTCGGGATCGTTTTGCCGGCGGCCGACAACCAGAGGCGCATGAACAAGCTCCTGTGGACCGGCATCGCCCTGCTCCTCGCCACCGGCTGCCTCACCGGCGGAGTGCGGCAGAGCAAAGTGATGGCCCTCGGCGTCCACCCCGCCAGCTCGATCGCCGTGGTCGAGTCCGACGACCCCGTGGTGCGCCAGCTCGGCCAGGCCCTGGCCAAGGCGGCTTCGGAGCACAGCGGACTCCCCGTCGGCCCGCCCTCGGACGAGGCCTATCGAATCGAGGTCCGGCGCGCGCCGCCGTCGAGTGCCAAGGGCCCGTCGCTGGAGTTCTCGGCCAGCCTCTTCGCCCCCGGGATCGAGGGCGAGCTGGGCGAGGTCCGCTATCGCAAGTCCGGCGAGCCGTTGGAGCTGGCCGAGCGGGCCGGAGGCGCGGTCGGCAAGGAGCTGGGCGACAGGCTCAACGTCCGCCGCCACGAGTTCTTCGAGAGGCGCGCCTTCGACGATCGGATCTTCTTCGCCTCCACTCCGCTGACGCTTCAGCAGGGCGAGTTCGTCTTCAGCGACGACGAGGTGCTGCTGGCGCGGGTCGCGGTCGGGCTGACGCGGCGGGTGCAGCTCAACACCTGGTTCGGCGGCTTCGGGATGCCGGCCGCAGGCGCGGCGCCGCTGGCCTTCTTCGGCGCGGTGGCCGGCGCGGGCATCGGCCTGGTCGGCCTGATGGACGTCGGCCTCAAGGTCAACCTGCTCGACGAGACGGCGACGCTCCCCGGGGTGGCGGTCTCCTACGACGTGCTCGACCTGTTCGGCGGATTCGCGGCGGTCGGCGGCGCGGTGGCGTTCGGCGGAGGCGGGGTGGCGGCGGTTCCGGTGGCGGGCGGCGGCGGCGCCAACCTGCAGTTCAACCTGCTCTCGCTCTCGGTGGGCAAGCACTTCGGCGCGACGCAGCTGGTGGCCGGCTCGTACCTGCTCGACAACCACCACTTCCTTCCCCAGGGCGTCGGCGAGGGCGCGGTGCTCCTGGGAGGCAGCTCGCAGCAGATCCCCCGCTTCCCGACGGTGGCCCAGCCCTTCGTGGCGGTGGAGCACGTGGTCGGGCCGCGCTTCTCCTTCGCCGCCGAGGTCTTCCCGCGCTACCCGTGGCGCGAGACCTTCGGCACCACCGGCGGCCGCTGGAACCTGGGCTGGTCCCAGCCTAAGGGATTCCTGGCCCTCGACCGCGTGCGCTTCCGCGTGGATCTGGCGGCGCTGATCCTCTACTTCCCGCCGAACGCCGAGGCCGGGCGCAAGAACGGCGCGATCATGCCCGAGCCCTGGCTCGGCCTGGGCCTCGACTTCCTGTAGGCCCGGGGAGCGATACGGTCGGCCAGCCCGTCAGCGAAGGTCGAGGCCCAGGCTCAGGGTGGAGAGGAACGCCAGCGGCGGGAGCGCCTCGTAGGCCTGGTGGAGCGATGCGCCCGCCGAAAGCTCGAAGTACATCCAGGGACCAAGGACGTTTGCCCGCGCCGCCGCCTCAGCGGAGCCAAGGAAGACGCCGCGCAATCCATTGGACAGCACGCCGCCGCCGGCGCGCACCGAGAGCGCCAGCCACTCGGGCAGCGGTTCGACGGAGTAGCCGGCCGAGAGCTGGAACGCGGCGAGCGGCAGCGCCGGATCGGGCGACAACCAGCCGGAGCCGGAGAGCAGCGGCCCTCGCCAGCGCTGCGAGGACTGCACTCGCACCCCGAGGATCCCTCTCAGGCCCGAGCCCGACCACACGCCGCCGAAGGGCTCGAACCGCAACTCCCAGTTCGAGCTCGAGCGCACGACCCGCTGCCCGGGAGCGAGCTCGAGCGCAGCGTGATTGGCCAGCTCGAGCTTGCCCGGCGCCACCACCACCGCCTGCGCCCTCGCCTCCTCCGGTCCGACGAAGACCGTCTCTCCCACCTCGCCCGCCCCGGTGAAATCGGCGCGCCGGCCCTCGGCGCGCTCGATGCTGCCCGACACCTCGATCTGCCTCTCCAGCTCCTCCTTGAGCATCGGCGCCAGCTGGGCGAGGAGGGCAGCGTCGTCCCCGCGAGCTTCCTCCTCGGTAGCCCGCGCCGGCCCGGCGAGGCTCATCACCCTCAGCAACACGCCCGCGCGGCACGAGCCGCCGTCGCAAATCTCGCCCGAGACCCAGCCCAAGGCAGAGTAGCTGGTGGGCCCCGATTCCACGCACTGGCGCTCGACGGTGGGCAGCATGTCGACGAGCAACCCGACCACCGGAACGAAACCGGCCATGCCGTACTTGCTCGGCTTGCCCTCGCGCAGCACGAGCTTCGAGCGGGCGCAGGACCAATTCTGCAGGACCCGGCTCGCGGCCGAGACCCGGAGCACGACCGTTCCCTGCGGATGGCCGATCCCGATGCACGGCTTGTACTGCTGGGGGCCTTCGGGCGGCGGCGGGATCGGCACCTGCAACACTTCCGCGACCATCGCTCGCCCGCGCTGGTCGCCGGGGTCGTCTGAGCTGGTGTCGAGGATCAGCTCGCTGCGCGAGGGAGAGACCGCGCGAACCGGGCCGCCGATCGTGAGGGAGCATCCGCTCAGCCCGAGCAAGATGAACAGCGGGAGGGAGCGGCGTCTCATGACGCCTTTTTAACACGCACGCTTTGGCGCGCGCCTGGGGCTGTCGGCGGAGAGAATTGGGGCCCCAACCTCTCCGCCCGCCTGGCTAATTTGGCCTAACGCGGCATGTCGGAGAGGCCGCCGGCATTGACGACCTGGGTGAAGCCGGCCTGCTTGAGGATGCGGGCTCCCATGCCGCTGCGGGCGCCCGAGGCGCAGTAGAGCACCACGCCCTTGTCCTTCTTCAGCTCGCCGGCCCGCTGGCCCAGCTCGTTCACCGGGATGTTGATCGCGCCCGGAAAGAAGCCGTCGCGGAACTCCTCCGGCGAGCGGACGTCCACCACCTGCGCACCGGCCCTGATCATCTCCACCACCACGTTCGCAGCCACTTTGCCTCCAATCACCAGTCTCTTGACGACCATCAAGCCCACGATGGCAACCGCCACCGCGATCAGCAGTTCTGTGTTCACCCGTTCTCCACTTCGAAGCCGCCCTCGAGCTCGAGGCTCAACCAGCCTCCGGTGAGGTTGGCGACATCGGCAAACCCGTTCTCTCTGAGGATCCGCAGCGCCAGGTGGGCGCGGAATCCGCTGCGGCAGTGGACGACGATCCGCCGGTCGCGCGGCACCTGCGCCAGCTCCCAGCGCACGTCGTCCACCGGCAGGTGCTGGGCGCCCTTGAGATGGCCCTCGCTCCACTCGCCCAGCGTCCGCACGTCGAGCACCAGCGGCGGCTTGGGCCCGGCCAGCTCGGCCTTGAGCTGCGCGGCGGTGACCAGCGGCGAGAAGCCGGAGAGGTCGTTGCCGGCGATGAACGCCGCCAGATTGACCGGGTCGTTGGCCGACGAATAGGGAGGCGCGTAGGCCAGATCCAGCTCGGCCAGGTCGTGGATGGTCAGCTTCCCGTGCAGCGCGGTGGCCAGCACGTCGATCCGCTTCTCGACCCCGCCGTGGCCGAAGGCCTGGGCCCCCAGCAGCCGGGCGGTCTTGCGATCGTAGACGAGCTTGAGCGACAGCTCCTCTGCACCGGGGTAGTAGCCGGCGTGGTGGCCCTTGTGGATCACCGCCACACCGACGTCGAAGCCGGCCTCGCGCGCCGCCCGCTCGGTCAGGCCGGTGGCGGCGGCGGTGGCCTCGAAGATCTTCACCACGCTGGTGCCGCTGGCGCCGCCGTAGCGCATCGAGCCGCCGAGGGCGTTGGTGGCGGCGATCCGGCCCTGCCGGTTGGCGGGTCCGGCCAGCGGGATGCGCACCTTCTTGCCCGAGACCCGGTGGGCGATTTCGACCATGTCCCCGGCGGCGTAGATGTCCGGGTCCGAGGTCTGCAGCCGGTCGTCGACCAGCAGTCCGCCGGCCGGGCCGAGCTCCAGCCCGGCGCTCTTGGCCAGCGTCAGCTCGGGGCGGACTCCGACGGAGAAGAGGATCAGATCCGCGGGGAGCTTGCGGCCGTCGGTGAGCTCGACCGTCATGTCGGCGAGCACCGCCTTCACGCCCGCGCCGGTGATCACCTGGACTCCGTGGGCCGCCAGCTCGCCGGCCACCTGGGCGCCGAACTCGCGGTCCATGGTCGACATCACGGTGGGCAGCAGCTCGACCACCGTGGTCTCCAGGCCGCGCGAGCGGAAGGCCTCGGCCATCTCCAGCCCGATGAAGCCGCCGCCGACCACCACTGCGTGGCGGGGCTTGGCCTCCTCGATGAAGCTGTGGAGCCGATCCATGTCGGGGACGGTCCACAGCTTGAAGACGTGCGGAGCGTCGGCGCCAGGGAGCGACGGCAGGATCGGGCTGCCGCCCTGGGCCAGGATCAGCTTGTCGTAGGGGAGCCACTTCTCGCCGCCGGGGCCGACGGCGCGGACCCGCTTGCCGGCGCGATCGATCTCCAGCGCCTCGGTGCGCAGCTGGACCTGGACGCGGTAGCGGGCGTCGAAGCCCTCGGGGGTCTGCAGCAGCAGCTCGGAGCGCTTCTCGATGTCGCGGGAGATGAAGTACGGCAGGCCGCAGTTGGCGTACGAGACGTACGGCCCGCGCTCGAGCACGGTGATCTCAGCGGTCTCGCTGAGCCGGCGGGCACGGGCCGCGGCGGTGGCCCCGCCGGCGACGCCTCCGATGATGAGCAGTCTCGACGTCATGGCGCATTAGAGCCTTTCGCGGCCGGAAGGTTTCGCCGGGGGCCCCAGCTTGGCCGCTCGACCCCGATGCGCGGGGGCGCCTCTCGCTCCTTGGCACACCCAGCCCTGCCCTCGGACGGTTGTGGTTGCTGGTCCGGCGTTACGGACAGCTCTCCTGGCAATGCCCGTTGACGCACATCGTGCCTGGGCAGCAGGCGGTGTAGTTGCTGCCGCAGGTGCCGCAGGCGCTCACCCCCAGCGCCGCGGTGGAGCCGCACTGGTCGGGCGCGGGATCGCTGCACTGGCACCCCGCGGACATGACGTTCTTGATGCACGAGCGGGGCGAGACGCAGATCTCGCCCGCGCCGCAGACGGAGTTGCCGCACTTCACGCCCGACGAGCCCGAGGAACCGCCGCAGCCTCCTCCCGACGATCCGCTGCTCGGCGAATCGCCGATGGTCGAGCCGGTATAGAGGGGGTTGGCCACGCACTTGGTCTGGCCGCAGGGATCTCCCTGGCAAGAGGATCCGGCCGGACAGACGTGGCAGTTGCCGCCGTTGGTGCGGCAGATTCCGCAGGAGTTGCCTCCAACTTCGCAGGGGTAGCTCGCGGTCGGGCACTCTTCGTAGGTCGCGTCGGCCTTGCAGCAGGGCTGATCGAGCGGCTGGCAGCTCAGGCCGCAGTGGTGCTGGCCTGCGGGGCAGTCATTGCTCCCGAAGTCGCCGTTGGTCGCGCAGCAGAAATCAGCCACCTCGCTCGCGAACGGATTCTGCTTGTGGCAGGTGGTTCCTCCGGAATTCGGATTGGCAGTGCAGCCGCCTCCCGCGGAGTTGGTGCAGAAGCTGCTCGTCTTCTGATCGCCGGAGTCGCAGCAGACGGCGTTCGCCGGCATGCAACCGTTGCCGCAGGGCCAGGTCCCCTTGGGGCAGAGCACCAGATGTTCGGCCGTGCCGCCGCCGCAGCGCGAGGTCACGAGGAACAGGCCCGCCAGCGCCAATAAGAGTCCGAGATTCCTGGCTTTCATGGGGCGCCTCCGCGCTTCGGCGACGAGCATACGCCCGGGCGGCGGCGAGGGCGGACATCGCGGGCAGGCTGCCTGGCGCTCGTGGCCACGCCAGGTGGCGGCTCGAGCCCTCGGGTCGCCATGAAAGCGGGCGGTGCACCGGCCGTACTCGCCCCATGACCGTGAGGGGAAAGCGCATCGCCTTCGGGCTTTTCGCGTTCGCCGTTCCCACGCTGGGCGCCTTTCTGCGCCCGCTGGCCTGGCTCAACGCCGGCGGCCGATACCGCCTCAGCTGGTTCTTCGGCGATTGGTTGGGGCTGCTCGCTATCGTCCTCTTTGCGCTTGGCTGCAACTGGGCGCTGCGCCACGCCGTCGAGCGCTGGCTGCGGCCCGAGCGCTGGCCGGCCCGCATCGGGCTCGGCGCGACGCGGGCGGCGGTGCTGCTGCTCCTGCCGGGAACGTTCGCGATGGCGGTGCTGCAGCTGTTTCCCGGGCGCGTCCCGCCCTGGACCACGCCCGCTGCCTACCGCCTTCCATTCGAGGAGGTGGCCATCGACGCCGACGGACTGCGCCTGGTCGGCTGGTACATCCCCGGCGCTGACGAGAGCGCGCCCGCGGTGGTCATCGCCCACGGCCTGGGCGGCTCGCGCGCCGACGGGCTGGCCGGCGCCCTGGTGGCCCATCGCATCGGCTTCGCGAGCCTGCTCCTCGACCACCCTGGACACGCCGAGAGCGACGGATTCGGCACCACCTTCGGACTCCGCGAGGCACGCGGGCTCAAGGCGGCGCACGACTGGCTGAGGGCGCGCTCACCGGGCCGGCCGGTCCATGCCATCGGCTATTCGATGGGTGGCAGCGCGGTACTCCACGCCGCTGCCGAATACGGGATCTTCGAGCGCATCGTGGTCGATTCCACCTTCGGGCGGCTGGAGCGCGTGGCCCGAGAGGCGCGGCTGTTCGTGTTCGGGCCGGCGAGCCCGGTCGCGTGGGCGCTCCTGCGCTTCTGGGCGTCGCTGATCAGCGGCGACGACCTCTCCAACGTCGTGCCCGAGGAAGACGCCGCGAAGCTGAACCGGCCGCTGCTGATCATCCATGGAACCGCCGACCACACCGTTCCGGTGAGCGAGGCCGGGCAATTGAGAATGCACGCCGGCGGGATGGCGCAGCTCTTCCTCGTTCCCGGCGCTGGGCACCTCGAGACCATCGGGCACCCCGATTACTCAAGGCTCGTCGGGGATTTCCTGCTCGGCGTCGAGGCTCAGCAATAGGGTCGGGTGGCGCCTTCGGAACGGTCGGCCTCCTGCCGATGTTCGAGGCACACAGGCGTCTGCCTGCTTCCGCCCTCGAGTCGAGCTGAAACGTGAATGCCCGGAGTTCGTCCCGCTCACTCCGCCCAGAAATCGTAGAAGTTGAACCAGTTGAGCTCGGCCAGGCGTGTGTAGTGCTCGAGGCGCTCGGCGTACTGGGCGGCGTAGGCCTGGATCGCCTGTTCCCGATTGCCGCGCGGCAGGGTGACCTTGTCGGCGAACGGCTCGGCGTAGAGCTCGTAGCGGTTGGGCTCGTGGAAGAGGCCGAAGCACAGGATCACCGGACAGCCGAGGGAGGCCGCCAGCTGGTAGGGACCGGTCGGGAAGCGCGCGGGCTTGCCGAGAAAATTGGCCGTCGCCGACTTGCCATCGGCGCCGAGCCGGTCGCCCATGGTGGCCACCAGCTCGCCGGCCTCGATCCGCTCCTGCACCTTGAAGACGAACTCCACCGAGTCCTGCTGGATATCGATCAGCCGGGCGTTGACGCTGGGATTGAGCTTCTCCAGCGCCTCGTTGAGCATCCGCGAGTTCTTGAAGTAGCCGAGGATGTTGATCGGGAAGGCCCGCTCCTCGGAGAAGGCGCGCCCGGCCTCGAAGCTGCCGACGTGGGCCAGCAAGAGCAGCGCCCCCTTCTTCTGCTCGCGCAGCTTGCTCAGGTGCTCCTCGCCGGTGAATCGCACGTCGAAGGCCTTGAGGTCGCCCTTGGCGAAGAACAGCCGGTCGAGGGTCACCTCGGCGAAGGTCAGGATGTGCCGGTAGAGCCGCCAGAAACCGACCTGGGGATGGAGCTTCTCCAGATAGGTGCGCGAGGCGCGCCGCGCCGCCGAGCTGAACAGCGCGTAGTAGAAAGCCAGCACGTGGATGAAGGCGCGCGCCGCAGGGCGTCCGAAGGCGGTGCACAGCCAGACCACGAAGCGAATTCCCAGCACCGCTCCCCGCTCGGCGGTGGACATCCATTCCTGGCTCATGGAGGCAGCAGTCGGGCGTGCAGGCGACGGCCGGTGACCACCCGCAGGATCGCGTTGGCGACCAGCCGGGTGTGCATCCAGCTGATCTTCACATTGTCGCTGAACATGTGGAAATGGCTGACCCCGCCCTGCTGGTAATGCACCTTGGTGGGCAGGTTGATTACCGGCAGCCCGGCCCAGCACAGGCGGACCACGATCTCGGGATCGAAGTCCATCCGGTCGCCGGTGGGGGCGCCGGCGGCCAGCGCGGCGGCGACCGGGTAGACCCGGAAGCCGCACATCGGATCCTCGATCACCTTGCCGCCGGTCTCGAGGTTGGTCCAGAACTGGGTGATCTTCCTGGCAAAAAGCCGGCCCTTGGGGGCGGACTCGTCGAAGACCGGGGCGCCGAGGACCAGGGCCTCGGGCTTCTGGCGGGCGGCCTCGAGGAAGCGCGGGATGTCCTCCAGGGCGTGCTGGCCGTCGGCATCGACCTGCAGGGCGTGGGTGAAGCCCAGCTCGTGGGCGCGAGCGAAGCCGGTCTTGACCGCCGCTCCCTTGCCGCCGTTCTCCACCCGCCGCACCACGTGGGCCAGCTTGTCGTGCCCCAGCGCCTCGACCGCCAGCCGGCCGGGATCGGCGCTGCCGTCATCGACTACCACCACCTCGGGGAGCCAGGCGCGGATGCGCTCGACGACCGAGCGGACGGTCGTCGGGTTGTCGTAGGTGGGGACCAGTGCACAGGGTCGGAAGTCGGACATGGCGCGAAGGGGCGCGGAAGTTAGCAGGTGCGGGGCGGGGTGCAAAGGGAGTTTCGGAGCGGAGGCCGCTCGTTAGCCATCTGAGCCGCCGGGGGCCCAAACGAACGCTCGCCGAAGGAACTTCGCCCTCGCTCGAAGGAGGCAAGCGATGGCGGCGTGCCCCGTACCACCCGATCAGCCAACCAACCCTTTGGCCGATGGACGGAGGCTCTTGGATGCGCGCGCCCCAACTCGCTGCCGCGATCGCCATGAGCTTTGCCATGCTCGGCTGCGACGCCTCTTGCATCGCACCCCGCTTCGGTTTCCATGCTTTTGAGGCGACCCCTGTCGTCCTCGACGAAGAAGTCACCTTCGAGGGCCCGGAAAAAAGCATTACGACAAAGGAAGCCTTGATGGTGGGAGCCTGTATCTCAGGACGGGCCTATGGGGCCGTCGGACCTGAGCCACACACCTTTTTTGCCGGAACCTACCAGGCGATCACAATAATCTCTGGCGACTTTACCGATTGCTCGGTAGTGCTGGTACCCAGGCTGCAGGCCTCCCCCGCGGTATGGGCGGTGCCTACCGAGGATTTGAAGAGTGTTATTAGGTCGGCCAGAAGCATTCCGAGCCTGCTGGCGCAGGCCAAATCCGACCGCCACTTCGCGCAGTCCCTTCCTTCCTTCAAGCCGGAGATCCGAGCACCCAACCTCGGAGCGTTGGGAGTGCTTGTCCGCAGACAGCCCGGGCGATTCCTCTGAGTCCGGCAGCGAAGTTGTCGTCCTGCACCTAAAGGATGTTCTTGCATAAGGCGCGGAATTCACCGCCCGCTGCCCGGCGAGCCGCCGTCTGGCCCAGCGTTTCCAGAGAGCAAAAGAGAACTTGGGGCGCCTCCCTCGATTCGCTCGACCCAATGCTCTTCCAAATCCGGGAAATGTCCGAAATCGGCCAAAGTTGCCCACTCCGCACTGTCTCGTTACTGTCCCTTCCGCAGCTCAACCGAGGGGAAATCCAAAATGAGAATGCGAGTGTTGGGATCGCTGTGCGCGGCCGCCCTGGGCGGCCTGCTGCTGGGCTGCGGCGCGGGGGGCGCCGGCGGCGAAATCGGCAGCAACCATCAGCAGTTGGCGATGGCCCGCCCCACCGCCGACGGCGCCTACCTGCGCCAGACCATCAGCCGCGGGGCGAACTTCCACGCCACCAACGGCATCCGGGTCGGCGCCGACGGCAACTACCTGTACGTGGCCAGCGTCCTGGGGCGCAGCATCTCGGTGGTCGATCGCCGCTCCGGGATGATCCTCGACCGCATCGGCACCGAGCGCGGGGTCGAGTCTCCCGACGACCTGGCCTTCGGCCCCGACGGCTCGCTCTATTGGACCTCTTTCTTCACCGGCGAGATCGGCCGCCTCACCCCCGCCGGCCAGAAGATCACCGTGGCCCGGGTCGGCCCGGGCGCCAACGCCATCGCCTTCTCCGCCAGCGGCCGGCTGTTCGTCACCCGGGTCTTCCTCGGCGATCACCTCTACGAGGTCGATCCCGACGGCCTGAACCCGCCGCGGCTGATCCTCGCCGGGATGGGCGGCCTCAACGCCATGGACTTCGGCCCCGACGGCCTGCTCTACGGACCGCTCTGGTTCAAGGGCCAGGTGGCGCGCATCGACGTCGACACCGGCGCGCTGACCGTGGCCGCCTCCGGCTTCGGCACCCCGGCGGCGGTGAAGTTCGACTCCCTCGGCCGCCTCCACGTCGCCGACCAGGCCCGCGGCCAGGTCGTCCGCCTCGAGGCCGACGGCACCCAGACCCTGATCGCCCAGCTGCCGGTCACCGGCATCGACAACCTCGCCTTCGACGCCTCCGACCGCCTCTACACCACCAACTCCCACGACGGCTCGCTCACCGAGATCCTGCCGAACGAGGACGGCCGCCTCATCAGCAAGCCGGGCATGGTCGCTCCCGGCGGCCTGGCGGTGGTTCCCTCCGAGGACGGCCCGCGGGTCTATGTCCCCGACTCGCTGTCGATGAAGGTCTTCGACGGCCACGAGGGCGAGCAGATCGGCGACTACGGCGCGATCATCGGCGTCACCCCGCTGGCCACTCCGCTCACCGCCTCTCCCGACGGCGCCAACCTCGTCCTCAGCTCGTGGTTCGCCAACGTGGTGCAGGTCTTCGATCCGGCGACCGGGACGGTGCTGCAGACTCATCGCGACTTCGCCGTGCCGCTGAACGCGGTGCGCTTCCAGGGCGATCTGGTGGTCAGCGAGGCCAAGACCGGCTCCGTCAGCCGAAAGGGCGCCGACGGAATCAAGGCTCCGATCGCCTCGGGGCTCCTGGTTCCGGCCGGCCTGGCGGTGCGCGGGGGCGACCTCTTCGCCACCGAGTGGATCCGCGGGCGGGTGCTGCAGCTGGCCGAGAACGGCAGCTACCTGGCGACCCCGCGCGAGGTGGCGACCGGCCTGGCCAAGCCCGAGGGCATCGCCGCCGACGCCGACGGCTCGCTGCTGGTGGTCGAGACCGGCCTGCATCGGCTGGTGCGCGTCGACGCCGCCACCGGCGCGGTCGCGGTGGTCGAAGACAACCTCGACCTGGGCCTGCCGGCCATCCCCGGCGCCGCGCCGACCTTCATCTTCAACGGCGTGGCGGTCGGCGAGTGCGGGGTGGTCTACCTGACCCTCGACTCGCCCAACGAGCTGGTGCGCCTGTCGCCCCGCGGCTCCGGCGCTCCGGGCTGCTACCTGCACTGAGCTGAGCCAGAGATCGATCAAACGCGGGGTGGCGGGCCTAAACTCCCGTCACCCCGCGGCTTTTTTCTCGATCTCCTTGCCGAGGAAGTAGGACATCACGGTGCGGATCACCACGATCCCGCCGACCATCAGCAGCGCCTCGCGGCTGGGCACCACGATGGTCCCGACGATGTCCCCGGCCAGGAACAGGTCGAGCCCCAGGGCCATCTTCTCGACGATGGCGATCCGGATGTCGCCCAAGGTTTCGCGCGCCTGGGGGTTGGTGAAGGTGAGCCAGGTGCGCTGCGCCAGCATCCCCAGCCCGTGCAGCACGCCCCAGCTGACCACCGCCACCCCGAGCATCTCGGTGAACGGAACGATGTAGTTGGTGGCTCGGACCAGCAGCTCGTGCAGCACGCCAGGAGTCTGCTGCCCGCCTCCCGCGGATGCAGCGGCCGGCGCCGCCGCTCCCCTCACTGAGCGTCAGCGCAGCTCGCGCATCAGCCCGATCCGCAGCTTGGACTCCGGGACCTTGTTCGGATCCGTCAGGTAGATCTCCAGATGCGTCCGCGACGGCTCGAGCCCCTGGGCGGCGAGGTGCGCATCGAGGCGGGCGAAGCTCTTGTGCTCGGTGGCGAAATGCCCGAGGTGGAGGATGCGCCCCATCTTGACCTTGGGGATCTTCTCCAGGAACACCCGCTCGGCGGCCGCGCTCCCCTCGAGCTTGCCCCCCTTCTTCTCGATCGCCGCCTTGATCACCGCCGCCAGCTCCTTGTCGCTGACGTCGCCCGGCACCGCGATCCGCATCCGCCAGCGCCAGCATTTCATCGGCGGCTTGCCGTGCTTCGGTGCGCCCTCGGCCCACCAGCGCCCCTCCAGCGCCCCCACCTTGAACTCCCCGTCGCCCGCCTTCTTGCGCGCGAACTTGAGCCCGTAGGCCGCCCCGTACAGCGCCCCCAGGCTCTCCCGGAAGGCCTTGGTGTGCGGCGAGCCGGGGCCCTCGATGGCCACCACCTTGCGCGCCGGCACCGTCACCACCTCCGGCGCCGCGCTGGCCTTCAACAGCTCGAGCGGCATCGGCGCCGCGTCCTTGGCGACCTTGCTCGCAGGCTTGTGGGTTCGCTTTACCGCTCCGGCCCGAGTCATCGCTGCCTCCTTGCCATGGAAATGACGTCCGTCGTCCGCCCGAAAGAATGCCAGCCCCGGCCGCAAGTTGCGCGAAATCGAGCGCCTGCGGCGCACCGGAGAAAGAGCCTGATTCCAGGCCGTTGAAGGCGGTGACCGGCGGCGGGAATCGCCTCCACGATCCGAATCTCCCGGTTGCGGGTGGTGAATGCCGTTTGCGGTCGGCGGTTTGCAGATTGGCCGGAATGCAGTGCTTCGCCCAGGTGACGCCATGGCCCGACGAACCGTCCACCTCCACGCCGTGAGAGACCTGCCGCCGATGCCGCCGCGGCGGCCGGGCCTCGGCGCCAGCTTCGGCCACGCGTTCGAAGGGCTGCTGCAGGCCATCGTCAAGCAGCGCAACATGAAGATTCACCTGGTCTCGGCGATCCTGGTCGGGCTGGTGGGCAGCGGCATCCCGCTGGGGCTGGCGGAGAAGGTGACCCTGCTGGTGTGCATCCTGCTGGTGCTGTTCGCCGAGCTGCTCAACACCGCGCTCGAGGCGCTGGTCGATCTGCACACCGAGCGCTTCGAGGAGCGGGCGCGGGTGGTCAAGGACACCGCCGCGGCCGGGGTGCTGGTGCTGGCCGCGGGGACGGTGGTGATCTTCGCCGCGGTGCTGGCCACCAGCTGGCAGGTGATCGCCTCCAGCGGCCCGGCCATCGTGCGGCAGCTGGAGGCGGGCCTGCCGCTGGCGGCGCTGGCCTCGGCGCTGCTGGCCTCGTTCCGCCGCCCGGCGGCCATCGACTGGCTGCTGCTGGTGGCCGGCGCGGCGCTGCTGGCGCTGCTCGCCTCCTTCTCCCAGAGCGCGGTCTTCACCGCGGTCACCGGGGTGCTGTTCGCGCTGTGCGGGGCGGCGGCCCATCGGCGGCGGATGGGGTGAGACAGAGGCCTTCGCTCGTCGCTTCCGGCGGCCAGGTCGGCGGGCCGCCCGCGCTCCTCCACTGCGCCGACTCCAGCTCCCCTTAACTTGGGCGTGATTGCGAGAGCAGCATCCTCCAACCCCAGCGTGTCTTCTCGAGCCGAATTGCCCTGGAGTAGTCTTGCAGCATGGAAGCCGGTGACATCCTCCACGGATCCCCCTATTTGCTGGACGAGCACCGGAGCGCGGCGCTGCTGCGAGCCTCTGCCAAGCTGTCTGATGACGTCTCCCTGCTACGGCGATCTGACCGGCTGGACGAGCGCACGCTTGCCGCGCTCCGACGGGAGTGGAACGTCGAGCAGATCTACGAAAGCGCAGGGATCGAGGGGAACACCCTCACTCTGGGCGAGACCCAACTCGCGATCTCTCGCGGAATCACCATCTCGAGCAAACCTCCCGAGCACACCGAGGAGGTCGTGCGCCTCAATGAGGCACATGCGTTCCTCGAGAAACTGCTTGAGGAGAAAGGGGCAATCGCACGGCGACAACTGCTCGATGTGCATGCGCTGGTGCTCGGCCGCGGAGTGCCGGGCGCAGGCGAGTACCGGAAGGTCGAGGTGGCGATCGGGGACCAGAAGCACAAGCCTCCGCACCCCCTCAAGGTTCCCGACGAGATGGACTGCTACTTCGCCTGGCTCCAACGGGCCCAAGCGGAGTGCCCAGTGCCCCTCCAGGCCGCGGTCGCGCATGCCTGGCTCGTACACATCCACCCGTTCCGGGATGGAAACGGAAGGACCGCGCGCGCGATGATGAATCTCCTGCTGATGCGCGCGGGCTACCCGATCGTCATCATCCGGCGAAAGGACCGGCAGCGCTACTACGACGCGCTTGCTCGTTCCGATGAAGGAGACATCGGCCCTCTGCTGGAGCTCTTTGTCGCTCGCGCAACCGACAGCCTTCGCCAAATCGATCGAGTCCGCGCCGCGGTCACCGGAGTGTCGCTGGAGGTTCAGCGCGTCGTGGAAGCCGAGGAACGGGCGGTTTCGGTTTGGAACGCGGCGATCGGTCTGCTCTGTGAGGAAATCGCGTCCGCTCTCGAGCGCATACGGGACGCCGATCCCGCCTTCCGCGTCGAGTGGCGTCGGTTCGAGCCGCTCGATCGTGAGGACTATCGGGCGCTGAGCGATGGCCATTCCATCTCGCAGTCCTGGATTGCGCGTTTCGCGCTCTTCCGCGGGAATCGATCGTTCCGCATGCTTCTCTGGGCCGGATTCGCATCGGACGCGATGGGAGAAGCGGCCCGCGGGAAGCCGGCGCTCTTTATTTCAGAACCCAATCCCGACGGGTATCCACAGTGGCGCCTCCCCACGACCGGGTTCGCAACCGACGTGCGTGAGGTTGCGTACGTGAACGGCAAGTTCATGGTACGCCGCGACGGAAAGGCACCGACCGTCGAGGAGTCGACCGCGAATTTTGCCCTTGGTTTGGCCAGAGAGGTCCTTCGCGCGGCATTCGCGTGAGCATTCGCCCTGTCCGAAGCCGGCGCGCCCTGGCCGACCCATCGCTCGGCACGCCGCGCCCTTCCGCCGGCTGAAAGCCGGCGCCCCAGCCTGCGCTCCCGCCTCGGAAGTTGACACCCCACCACGCGCGACCGACAAAGGGGCTGGCGGCGGGGCCGGAGCCTTGGAGAGCGCGTCATGATCCTCAGTGCGGCAGTGGCGAGCCTGATGCTGGCGGCCGCCAATCCGGTCATCGTCGAGGCCGGAGCCAAGACCGTGCTGGGGCGCAAGCTGTGTGCGGTGGAGGGCGACGAGCGGGTCAAGCTGGTCGAGGGCCAGCTGCAGGTCCCGGAGCAGGCGGTCTTCGCCAAGCTGACCGTCACCGCTGGCGACTGCGCCGCCCCCGAGACCCTGGCGGTGTCGGTGGTCCCCGACCTTCCCCGCGAGCCGACCCAGGCCTGGCTGTTCGTCGACGACGCCCGCCTCGAGCTGCACGGGGCCAACCTGGCCCGGGCGGTGGTCTGGTGGCGGGTGGGGGCCACCAACTGGAAGTCCGCGAATTGTCAGGAGCTTTCCAGTGACGGCAACTGCGGGCTGGCGGTGACGGCCGAGGAGTCCCAGGCGGTGCTGGGCGGGGGAACGCTGGAGGTGCTGCGGCTTCCTCCCGGCTCGCCGGCGGCGCCCGGCAGCCAGACGCCGCCCGAGCTGTGGGAGCGCGAGCAGGCCCAGGGGCCGACGGCGATCGAGGCCCTGAAGGTGGCGGTGCAGAGGCTGGTGATCAGCGGGCCGCTGGTCCACGCCACCTCGGTCGAGGCCTGGCGGGAGCAGAACGTGCTGCCGCTGTCGGATCCCGGCTCGGTGGCCTCGGTACGCTGCCGCACCGCCAACTGCTGGCTCTCCGAGGACCGCTCGTCGCTGGTGGTGGTCCCTCCGCCCTCGGGCGAGGCGGTGACGGTGACCGCGGTGCTCAAGGAGAAGGTGTACCTGCGCCAGGGGGAGAATCAGTACAACTCGGTCAGCTTCTCGCTGCCGCTGGCGCGCTGCCAGGTGCGGCCGCTGGTGCCGGTGGTGCTGGGCGGCACCGACGACCACCGGCTGTCGCTGGCGTTGGGCGAGCGCTGCCCCACCGACCTGGCCGGCCTGACGGTCGAGACCAGCCCGCCGTCCGGCGCCTACCTGGACACGGTCTCCGCCGACGGCAAGCTGATCTGGCTGCTGCTGGGCCACGTGCCGCCGCGCTCGGACACGCTGGAGATCCGGCTTTTGCGCGGGGCCACCCGCACCATCATCGGCACCTCGCGGGTGGCGGTGCGCGGCGACTTCACCCCGACCCATATCGCCCTGGTCGATCCGCAGCTGGGCGAGGTGCCCTACATCCCCACCAACCGCGTGGTGCGGCTGCAGTGGGCCTCGACCGACGGGCGGCTGGGGACGTCGGTGATCCCGGCGCCGCTGCCCGGCTACTACAGCCTGCAGCAGAAGGACGGCGAGACGCTGATCCGCGGCGAGTCGCGCACCTCGGGGACGGTGCCGCTGCGCTTCGGGTACGTGGTGCCCGGCAGCGGGACCAACGAGCCGCTGGTGACCTTCGACAGCCAGATGCGGCTGCCGATCAAGCCGGTCAACGTCCCGGTGTCGCTGGCGCCCGACGACCCGCGCACCAAGGACCTGTTCACCGTGATCTGCCGCGGCGACAAGGAGGTCGAGCGGGTGATCGCCCCCGGCGACATGGTGTCGCTGCCCTACTCGTCGCGCGGCAGCTGCCGGCTCAAGGTGGATCGGCGGGTGCTCAACGCCTCCGACGGCACCCAGCGCATCAAGGTCAGCGTGAAGATTCACAGCCCCACCGGCACCGCGCGCGACGGGTCGCTGTCGCAGGTGCTGGTGCTGTCGGCGGGCAACGCCGGGACCGCGGTGGACACGCTGTGGCTGGGCTCGGGCGAGACGCTGCGGCCGTGGGATCACATGACGCTGGCCATCGCGCACGACGACCAGCCCGGGCACTACTTCGGCGGCGAGGAGTTCTCGTCGGGATTGCCGGGGCGGCGCTACCAGATGGTCTTCGGCGACGCCCGGCTGCGGCTGTACGGCTCGGCGACGGTGCCCACCGGGCTGTACCGGATCACCCGCGGCGAGGACGGCGGGCTGCTGCAGTTCAGCGCCGGGGCCTGCATCCGGTTGGTGATGCTCGACCGCGAAGGCAAGGAATTTCCTGCCGATTTCGAGTTCGCCCTGCTGGGGACCAACCTCTCCGGACGCGCCGACCTGTCGATCGTCGCCGGGCTGGGCCTGACCGTGCCGCTGCTCAATCCGCAGGAGAAGACCCAGGCCGCCATCGGCATCCACGCGTGGGTCGAGTACGCGCCCACCAGAAGCAGCGATCCTCGGCGGCCGTTCGCACTGATCTTCGGGCCGTCGATCTCGCTTGGCGATTTTGGGATCAATCTCTGATTCCGACGCGAGCGACCCCTCCTGATGGCCTGCTGAGACCTGTCGAGGACGCTCTTCCAGGGACGGCCGCCTGAGCGGATCACTCGAACCGCAAGGTGAGCGGCACGGCGCCACAGTTCGAGCAAGCGGCTGCGCGCGGCTTCTCGGCATGCAGTCAAACAGGCCCAGGACCGGGCGCTTCGCGGGTCCTAGGCGCTGTCTCATGCGCGATGATTCTCGACAGTGCCGCCATCGCCACCCCCGGGTAGCTCTGGCCGCTGCCACCGCAGCCTGCACCGGAGGGCGCCGTGCGCTCTCGCAGCGGTTCACCCGCGAACACCGGCCGGCCGCTCCGTAGCATGCGACGCCTCCCTCCTCCACAACGTCTACAGAGGCTTGCGCGGACCTCTCGCAAGTGCACCGGCGAATCTCGCCTCCGCCTTCCTTGGCCCGGCGGCGCGAGGCGCCGTTGCGATGCCGGCCGGATTCGTCGCGGCGCGGCAGTAGTGTGAGATCGTCAACCGGGGATTGACGCATTCGACAGCCAAGGCGGAACTGGTTTAGTTTGGTCCGAGTCCTCCAGGATTGCCCGACCCTTTCTCTCAAGCTGAGGTAGGTGATGAAGGACTTCCTGTTGTTCCGGCGAATGATCGCTCCGATCACCATCCAGATTCTCTTCTGGCTCGGTGCCCTGGGGAGCATCGGCGCGGGCGCCGTCCTGGCAATCAATTCCCGGCAGGAGTCGGCGAAGTTGCTCGGCGCCGGAGCCATCGTCCTGGGGCCGCTGGCGGTGAGGCTCCTGTGCGAGATCCTCATCCTTTTCTTCCGCATGAACGAGACACTCACCGACATCAAGCGCGCCTCCCCGCGCACCCCCTGAGCATCGGCCCATGGGCGGCGGAGCCGGAGGCGCCGAGGCCCTCGAGTCCGAAAGCCGCATCGGCGCGAAGCAACGCCCGGGTTCCAGGCTGTAGTTCGCGCTGCTACTCGGCTCGGCCAGTCGATCGACCTGAACATTTCCGAAGCCAGAAAGCGAAAGGAGGTATCGAAGCAATGGCAAGAGGCCTCGCGATCAGCCTTCTCGCACTCGTCCTCGCGGCGGCGGTCGCATGCGGCAGCAAGAACGCCGACGCCGGCGCCGCGGACGGAGGTACGGTCACCGTCCCCGATGGCGGCCTCGCCGAAGACGGCGGAGGCCTGGGCTCGGCGAGCAATTCTGTGGATTTCCTACTCTTTTTCTCTGGGAGGTAGCCGTGAAGCGCTTGATTGGAATCATGATCGTGGCAGGCACCGTGGGCCTGGCCGAGGCGACTTTCGCCGCGCCCAACCTGGTCCAGAAAGCCACCAACTGCTCGGTCACCGCGGTGGAGTACTCGGGGTTCGGCCTCTACATCTCGACCCTGCTGCAAGACCCCATTGACACGAGGGTGAGCCTGAGCTGCGATTCCGGGGCCGTCGAGGTCTGGATCAATGAACAGGCGCTCAACCGGACTCTGGGGGCACAGGTCCAGTCCTCGCTCAACGGATCAAAGAAGATCAAGGAAGTCGGCTTCACGACGAACACCTACACCGTCGCAGACTGCGCGAAGGACTTTTCCTACAGCAAGGACAAGTGCGTGGTTTCGCAGACCTACTGGGGGCTGGCCGCCGGCTCCAGCTTCGAGGTGAAGACGTGGGTTGCGTGGAAGCTCTAGCTGGTGCTGTCGGCCGCACCATGGAGGTACCAAACGATGAGCGCCGACCCTGCCGTGACCAAATGCTGCCCGTTCTGCGCCGAGACGATCCTCGCGGAGGCCATCAAGTGCCGCTATTGCCAGTCCGACCTTCGAGAGCCATCCGGACCGCCGTCTGCCCAGCCTGTCGCCGCTCAACGAGCGGAGGATGCCTTTTTCGCCGGCAACTCGGGCACGACCGGCCAATCGAGCCGAGCCGCCCAAGGGACGTTTGACGACGACGTGCGCCAGCTCAAGCGCGCCAACAGTCTGCTTGGCCAGGCCGAAGACGAGCTGAAAGCGTTTCGGAAAGAGGTCGACGCCGACGAGGAGCTCGATCGCCGAGGAGCGCGGTTGTCGCGGGGAGTCGCGACGACTCTCCTGGTTTCGGGGATCGCCAGCGGAATCGCGCTCTTCCTACCCTATTTGTCGATCGAAGGCCTCTCTGGTGCGACTGCCATCGACCTCGCGACGTGGGGCTTCCGCGCCGCCAAGGTCGTTCTAAACCTGGAAACCATTCTCCTCTTTGTTCCGTTGTCCGTGCTGGCGAGCAACGTCGCAGAAGCGATCGGGGCGGCTGTCCGTGGTCGGGTCTCGTACCCGCGCATCTACGGCCCCGCGATGTTGTTCGCGTTGGGTCTTGTCACCGCGATTGGGAATGTTGGCACCGGGTTCCTTCGTGGCGCAGGCCCCGGCTTCTACCTCGGGCTGGCAGCCGCAGCGACCACGGGAGTCTGCGGCTTTGTGACAAGAGCACGTGCAGGAGGAGGGATAGCTGCCCACGACGGAGACGATTGACCGCCGTTCCGGCCGCCGTTCCTAGCTACAGGAGAGAAGCAGCGGGCAATGATCGCCGATCTGTCTCTACTCTCTCCGCCCTGCGCCATCAGGATGCTATTCTGCCGGCTTGGCAGTCTCCCGCCGCGAGAAGAACGGCATCTGGGCCTCGGAGGAAGCGATGGGGAAACCGCGCCTTTCTTGGAGCCAAACGATTCGGGTCGAGCCGAGGGTTCCCACCGACGGCTTCTCCATGGCCGGAACGCACCTTGGGAACCTGATTCGAGGCTGGTTCAGCCTCGCTGCCGCGGCGTCGCCTTGGCGTTCGTGCAGCGGGCAAAACGTGGGAGCGCCGACGTGATCAGGTATGCCTTCGCCCTGCTGGGATTCCTCCTCGTCGGAGTCGCGACGAGCTGCTCGAACGATCGAGTCTCGACGGCGCGCAGCGATATCGCCGCCGAGCCGGGCTCGCTCGACTTCGGATCCGTCGTCCAGCACCAGCGTCAAACGCTCAAGCTCACCCTGGCCAATCGAGGGACGGCGGCGCTCTCCGTCAGCGCCCTGGAGATCGTCCGGGAAGATCTGGCGGGCCAGTTCCAGCTGCCGGGCCATCCCCAAGTCCCGTTCACCGTCGAGGCGGGCGGCTCGCACGGCATCGAGGTGTCGTTCGACTCGCCGGCCTCCGAAGGCATCCACTGGGGCACGCTCTCCATCACCAGCGACGCCCAGAACGCGCCGACTCTCGAGGTTCCGCTCTCGGGACGGACGCTGCCCGCGTGCGGCGCGGGGCAGAGCTGCACCTGCACGACCACCGAGCAATGTCCCGCGGGCGAGGTCTGCTCCAACGGCCACTGCGGCCTCTGCGCCGCCGGCGCCACTGCCTGCTCCAACGGCCAGCTCCGGGTCTGCGACGGGCAGGGCTGGGTGACGACGCCCTGCCCCACCGGCACCTGCGCCGACGCCTCCTCCTGCGAACCCGGCCCCGACGCCGGCTTCGCCTACCCCTTCACGGCCAACACCTCGGGCGGCGCCACGCTGAGATCGGCGAGCTACCGGCTCGACCTCTTCATCGCCCCCGCCGCGCCGATCGGCTCATCCCGGGCCGGTCAGCACCACCTGCAGCTCGGCCCCGCGCCGATCTCGAAGAAGCGCTGAACCCTCGCAAGGAGTCACGATGATGCATCTGCGCCCATGGCAGCTCGTCGCGGCACTCTCCTGCTCTCTATGCGCCATTCCCGCCTCCGCGCGATCCTCCGACTACATTCCGGTACAGGGCGTCCTCTCCGATTCGGCGGGACGGCCCCTCACTGCCCAGGTCGCAGTGCGCTTCGCGCTCTACCCCGCGGCAAGCGGCGGCGCCGCGCTCTGGTCGGAGACCCAGCAGGTGCTCCCCGACCAGGGCGTGTTCACCGCCTACCTCGGCCAGGTGCAGCCGCTCGACCTCGGCCTGTTCCGTGACAACGGCGACCTGTGGCTCGGGGTGACCGTGGGCTCGGACCCGGAGATGCCGCGCGTCCCGCTCGGCTCCGCTCCCTACTCGGGCTTCGCGAAATACTGCGGCGTGGCGCCGGCCCACACCCACGGCATGAACGACCTGCCGCCGGGGCTGCTCGTCGGGGCGAAGGCCTGCCCTGCTGGAAAGGTGATGACCGGGGTCGGCGCAGCCGGGGAGCTGGTCTGCGAGGCTGCGCAGCAGGGGCAGGCAGGGCAGTCGGTGGTCGGGACCGCCGAGCTGCCGGGAGCAAACTGCGCCGCGGGCGGCGTGAAGTACGACGCGGCCTCGGGCGTCACCTACGTCTGCAACGGCGCCCCCGGTGCGACAGGGCAGCCGGGCCAGTCGGTGGCCAGCGCCTCCGAGGCGCCGGGCGTCAACTGCGCCAACGGCGGCGTTCGCTACACCTCGGCCTCCGGAGTCTCCTACGTCTGCAACGGCGCCCCCGGAGCGACAGGGCAGCCAGGTCAGTCGGTGGCCAGCGCCTCCGAGGCGCCGGGCGCCAACTGCGCCAGCGGCGGCGTTCGCTACACCTCGGCCTCCGGCCCTTCCTACGTCTGCAACGGCGCCGCCGGAGCTCCGGGATTGGACGGCCAGTCGGTGACCGGCGTGCCCGAGCCCGCCGGCGCCAACTGCCCCGACGGCGGCGTCAAGTACACCTCCGCCAGTGGAACCCATTACGTCTGCAACGGCAGCTCCGGGGCCGCGGCCAACAGTGTCACGAGGACCGCCGGCGAGCCGCTGGCGAAGGGGGACGCGGTCTCGATCGGAAACGGCGGCGACGCCGGATCGCTGGTGATCAGTGCCACCCAGACCGCCTACGACTATTTCGGGTCCGGGACGCGTCTGATGGCGGCCCAGTCCTTCGGCGGCGACGGCGGGCTCTTCAAGAAGCTCCGGTTCCGCGGCAACAAGTGGAACAACCCGACCTTCACCGTGAAGGTGGCCGTCCAGGGAGACGCGGCGGGGATTCCGTCGGGTGCCGATATCGCGGCCGTTACCCTGCAGCCCGCGGACTGGCCAACGGCGACCCCGCAATCGGCGATGGCCGAAAAGTGGGTGACCTTCGCCAGCACGTTCACCCTCGCCGCCGGCACCACCTACTGGGTCGTGTTCACCGCCAACGGCAGCGACCCGACCAACTACTACCTGCTGGGAATGGACACCACCAACTCCTACGCCGGGGGCGCGGCGTGGATCTGGCAGGGCGGGTGGACCCAGAGCACCGGCATCGACTTCACCTCGGAGCTGGGGGCGGTCACCGTGGCCGGGCAGATCTACAAGACGCGAGCGGGCGTCGCTGACCTGGCGTCGACCTTCCTGGGCTTCGCTTCCACCGCCGCGACGCGCGGGGGTGCGGTCCAGGTTCAGTTCGCGGGCGTCGTCTCGGGCTTCGGGTCATTGGCCCCCGGCACCACCTACTTCGAGAGCGACACCGCCGGGGCCATCAGCGCCGCCCCCGGCATCAAGAAGATCGGGATGGCGCTATCGCTCACGGATCTGCTGATCCTGCAGGCTCCGAGCCCGTCGTTCGCGGCGTGCACCTGGGTCAACGCCACCAGCGATAACACCACCTGCTCCTTCGCCTGTCCGCCGGGGAAGGTGGTCTGGAACTACCGTGGCGGAGGGGTGACCACGAGCGTTGGATACAAGCGCGCATGGGCGAATAACGGCTGGCCGACGAGCTGGTTTTTCGAGGACTACCTCGGCAGCGCGTCCGGGGCCGCGACGATGGCGACCTGGGGCTGCCAGCTCGCGCAGACCCAGGGCCCGCCGCAGTTCCTCTGCTGCCCGAACTGAGGCGCACCATCGACGCGGACTCTCGCTCCGTCATCCTCTGAGGGAAGCGAGCGTCCGCCTCGAGCGCTCTGGAATTCGCCCACGACGACCAGAGCTCCTTGGGCGCCGGGCCGAAGAAGAACGGCAAGCGAGCGTCATCCTGGCAGCGTTTTGGTTCTAATCGGCTCTGAAATGCCCTGCGTTCCATCGTCGAGGGCTCGGGGACCTTGCCCGTACCTCCCCTCTCAATCGCGCACGGGTGCCAGCCGACGAAGGCTCGAACAGGCTCATCGAAGCCGCGGAGGTTCGTGCGCCAGCTCGGAACTGGTTTCTCGAGCCCTGCCCGCCCGCGCCGCCAGCTCGGAACTGGTTTCTCGAACCCTGCCCGCCCGCGCAGCCAGCCCCGAGCTGGCCTAAAGGCCGGTAACCCCTCAGGAACGCAGCAGCGAACTGGCCGAGAAACCCCCGCGGGGCTCCTCGGCCAGCTCCGCACTGGATTTGTGCCCAAATTCGCCGGGTTAGGCGGTCGGCGGAGCGACCGGATCGGGGGTCGGCGCCGGGCCCTTCTTCTTGCGCGGCGCCTTGGAGGCGTACAGCGACGGAAACAGCTCGTCGAGGTTGGCGCCGTCGTCGTGGCGCATCAGCCAGCGCCCGGTGGCCGCCACCTCCTCGTAGGTCTGGCTGCACAGCGTCCAGGCGCGGTTGAGCAGGTCCTGGGCCTCGCGGTCCTTCTTGCTGCCGGCGCTGGCCAGCTCGTTGCGGATCTGCGTTGCCAGCCGATCGGCGGTGTCGGCGTCCTCGGCGTGGTACTTGGCGGCGTCCTTGGCCAGCTCGCCCTTCTGCGTCCGGTAGATGATCGCCAGCTCGTTGAGGTCGTTGGCGGCATCGGCGTAGCCGAAGCCGGCTCGGATCTCGACCAGTTTCTGGGCCACCGAGAGCTGGTCGCCCAGGACGTGGTCGACTTCCTTGAGCATGACGTTCTTGAGTTGGAAGGCCTGCTGGGCGAGGTCCTCGGGGAGCTTGGCCTTGGAGGCGCTGCCGCCGTTGGCCTGCAGCCGGGCCCATTGCGTCGCCCGCGCCGACTCGGGCATCAGGTCGAGCAGCCCGTGATCGAACAGCGGCTCGGGGATCGCCAGGTAGCGCTCGCGCACCTCGCGGCGCTGCAGGAGGCGGCAGACCCCCAGCACCTTGAGCGCCGCGGCCTCGACGTCCACCCGCGGCGAGAGAACCTTCTCTGCTGCCAGCGCCTTTAGCTTCGGCTTGAGCTTCTCGAAGGACGCGCCCTCCACCGTCTGACTGATGCTCTCGTTCTCGCTCATCTCTTGCTCCTGCGGCGAGCACCCCAAGCCGTCGCGGCCCTATTGCCGGGCAGCCTCGAGCGCAGTTGTCGGCGTTGCCGCGAGCGCGCAGGAAGCCCCACTCCCAAAGATGATTGCGCTCGCGGGTGAGAAGGCTAGGTAGGCCAAGGCCGCCCAGTCAAGGTGCTGGCGCCCGGGTCTGCGGCACGGAAACCATCGATCTCCCGGTCGCGACCCGACTCGGGTCGGGATCCTGTTTCTTCATCGCATTCAAGGGAACGCGAGCACGCTACAGATTTCGCCATCCATCGCGCATCCCCGCGATCGGCCCCTCCCCGCCCCGCTCACTCGCAAGGCGCCCCGCCGACCTTGAACACGCAGGTCGAGCCCAGGCACATCCGGTCGCCGCTGCAGCTGCTGCATCCCAGGCAGTGGCAGCCCGAGCTCTGGCCGGTGGTGGGATTCACCGAGCATTCGGCGAAGCAGCAGTGGCACTTCCCGTCGCCGCCGCAGAAGCCCGAGGACGGGCTGCAGTGGCGGGCCCCGAAGCCGGCGCAGTCGGCGTCGCTGGTGCAGACCGCCGGGCAGGATCCGCCGCCTCCGGAGCTGCCGCCGGTGCAGGCCGGGCCGGCGGTGCAGGCCATCTCGCCGCACGGGTCGCCGCTGCAGCAGCTGCCGGCGCTGCAGGCCACGCAGCTCGACGTCGCCAGGCACACCCCGCACCCGACCCCGCCGGCCTTGGCGCTGGTGCAACCGCTCTCGTCCCAGGACAGGGTCGGGCAGTCGGCGCCGTCGGGGCAGCAGGGTTCGCCGTTGGCCTTGCACAAGAGCCCGCAGTGGCGCTGGCCCTCGGGGCAGTCGTTGGAGCCGATGCTGCCGCTGGGTCCGCAGCAGTAGGCGCCGGTGGTCCCCGAGGGGAAGGCCGCCGAGCACCCTCGGTCGTTCGGGTAGCAGCTCGCCGAGCGGTTGGTGCAGTAGCTGGAGGTCTTGCCACTGCCGTCGTCGCAGCACACCGCTCCCGGGGGCACGCAGCCGGTGCCGCAGGGGACGGTGTCCTTGGGGCACTTGAAGGTCGACCGGCCGCCGAAGAGGTTGCAGCCGGACAGGGACAGCGCCAGAGCCGCCATCGGGATCAGGGCTCGCATGGGCGCAGTCTACGCCGGTCCGAGGGCGCCGGACGCTGGCAGGCGGCCGGGCGCCCGCGCCCGCAGCTCGAGGAGAACCGCCCGAAATGACTCCAGGTTTCTTTACCGGCCGCCGCTCCCGTGCGAGCCTGAATGACGCTCCGGTAGAGTCGGCACCACAGGATCAGGAATTCCAGGTTTGAGCCAGCCCGAACGCATCGGCAAGTACATCGTCCACCAGCGCCTCGGCGCCGGCGGGATGGCCGAGGTCTACCTCTGCCGGCTCGCGGGAATGGGCGGCTTCGACAAGCTGGTGGTGGTCAAGCGCATCCTGCCCGGACTGGCCGGCGACAAGCGCTTCACCGAGATGTTCCTCGACGAGGCCCGGCTCTCCGCCAACCTCAACCACCCGAACATCGTCCAGATCTACGAGATCGACTCCGCCGACGGCGTGCCGTTCATCGCCATGGAGTACGTGCGCGGCATCTCGGTGCACGCACTGATGAACGCCGCTCGCCGGGAGGGGAAAGCCAACCCCGGGCACCTGGCGCTGATCATCGCCGGGGCCTGCGCCGGGCTCGACCACGCCCACAACGCTGTCGACGCCCGCGGCCAGCCCCTGGGGATCATCCACCGCGACGTGAGCCCTGAAAACATCATGGTCTCGCACGAGGGCGTGCCGAAGGTCCTCGACTTCGGCGTGGCCAAGGCCCACGGGCGGATCTCCAGCACCGACACCGGCGAGCTCAAGGGCAAGCTGCGCTACTTCGCTCCCGAGCAGCTGCTGGGCAAGGACATCGACCGCCGGGTGGACGTGTTCGCCCTCGGCATCAGCCTCTACTCCGGGCTCACCGGGAAGTATCCCTTCGACGGCGAGAACGCGGCGCAGGTGATGACCGCGATCATGGCCGGCACTCCGGTTCCGCCCAGCCAGCTGGTCCCCGACCTGCCGCCCGAGATGGAGCGGACCATCCTCTGGGCCCTGGCCAACGATCCGGAGAAGCGCTGCCCGTCGTGCTCGGCGCTGGGAGAAGCGCTGGAGAAGTTCGCCCGCCAAGGTCCCTGCCCCTCGAGCCCGCGCGAGATGACCGCCTGGGTCCGCGAGCTGGCCGGGCCGGCGCTGGCGCCGATCGCGATCCCCGAGCCCAAGGCCGAGGAGAGCATCTCCAGCACCCTGGTCGCTCCGCACGCCAGCCATCCGGCGCACCCCAGCCTCCCGCCCGCCCCCGCCGAGTCGGCCCAGCCCAAGCGCTGGCCGCTCTACGTCGGGTTGGTGGCGCTGGCTTCCATCGCGGCGGCGGCGCTGGCCTACCTGCAGGCGCCCGCTCCGACTCCACTTGCGACCATCCCGGCTCCAACCATCGCCGCTCCAGCGCCCTCGCCTGTGCCTGCGCCTGCTCCCGCGCCCGCGCCCCAGGCGACTCCCGAGCCGACGCCCGCCCAGCGCGCCGAGTCCTATCTGGCTGAAGCCGAGCGGCTGATGAACGAGGGGCATCTCCACGCCGCCGAAGAGGTGCTGGTGAAGGCCCGCGAGCTGGCGATCGACGAGCCCGCCTTCAAGCAGCGGCTCTCCGCGAACGAGGATCGAATCGAGGTCGAGGGCGCGCTCTTGTCCGCTCGCACGGCGCTCGAGATCCACGACTCGCTGGCGGCGCTGAAGGCAGCCAACGAAGTGCTCCGGCTCGATCCCAGGAACGCCGAGGCGCAGCGCATCGTGGCCGAGGTACAGAAACAGGCCCACCTCAAGCCTGAGCGCCATCCGACCGAGATCGCCTCCCGGCCAGTGGATCCGGCGCCGCCGGCACCCAAGCCCACCCCAGTGCCGGCGACCTCGTCCGAGCCGGTGCGAGCTGCAGCCACACCGGAGCCGGCTCCGCAACCGGCGGCACCTGCGACGCAACCTCCCGCGCCGGTCGTTGCTGCGATCGCTCCGGCGCCTGCTGCGCCTGCCCCTTCGCCGAGCCCCGCGCCCGCCGCCGCGGCCCGCCCGCAGTCGCGCCTGCCGCGCTCCTACCAGGTGCGCAACGTCAAGACCCTGGTCCGGGTCTTCGAAGCGGTGGAGACAGAAGTGGTGAAGGCCGGCGGAATCTCGGCGGAGGTGGCCAAGGCCGCCTGCGCGCCGCTGGAGAAGGAGCTGCTCGACGGCTTCGCCCCCGGGCGCGTGATCGAGGTCTATCCCTTGGGGATGTACGAGCTGATCGTGGCCCACGCCAGCGAGGGCGGCCAGGCCCTGGGCGAGCGGCTGCGCAAGGCCCACTCCGCTGGAACGTTGGCGGCCGGCAGCGCCGCACCGTAGGTATTGCCGAGCGCCCGGGCCGCGACGCCTCGGTTGCCCCGTCGCGGGCCGCCGCGCTCCAGTGAAAGGCAGCGCATGTCTCAGGCAGCTCGAGCATCCTCCATCCTCTTCGCCCTGCTTCTCCTAGCCCCGCCAGCCCTGGCCGGCGAGGCGCCCACCGACGATTTCCTGGCCGAGCCACCGCCGGAGAAGGCCGCCGCCGGCGGACGCAGCACCTTCGGCTCGGAGCTCTCCTTCCTCGGGCTGGAGACCTCGATCTCCGGCTACGGCGACGTGATCTTCGACGCGGTCCCTGGGACCTACGCCACCTTCAACGCCTCGCACTTCAACCCCATCGTCGGTGCGCGCATCGGCGAGGTGGTCAACACCGAGCTGGAGCTGGAGATCGAAGGCTCGGGAGTGCGGGCCGAGTACGGGTTCTTCGACTTCAGCCCCAGCCAGAAGCTGCTGGTGCGGGCGGGCAAATTCCTGATTCCCATCGGCCAGTTCAACGAGACGCTGCACCCGTCGTTCCGCTGGAACATGGTCAGCCGGCCGCTGATGTTCAACGAGGTGATCCCCGCGGTCTGGTCGAACACCGGGGTGCAGGCGCGGGGCACGGTGGGGATCGCCGCCGGAGTGGCCTTCGACTACGCCGCCTACGTCATCAACGGCCTGGGCACCAGCGCGCCCACCGACCAGGCCCTGGTGCTGCGCGACTCGCGCGAGAACCTGATCGACAACAACATCGACAAGGCGGTCGGGGCCCGGGTCGGCCTGAGCCTGCTGGGCGGCGAGACCTACGGCGCGACCATCGTCGGCTTTTCGGCCTACACCGGCGCGCTCAACGACCAGGCCAGCCAGCGGCTGACGATCCTCGACCTGGACCTGTCGGTGAAGCTGGGGCCGATCTCGCTCTCCGCCGAAGCGGCCCAGTCCTACCTGGGACCGGATTCGAATCCGCTGACGCCCTTCGAGTCGGGCCTCTACGCCAAGCTGAGCTGGTCGCTGGGCGCGCTCGACCTGAGCGGGCGCTTCGACTACGCCTTCACCCGCCCCTTCACCCAGGAAGTGCTGGTGCAGCGCGAGGCGGTGCTGTCGGCCAAGTACGCCTTCTCGCCGATGTGGAGCCTGCGCGCCGAGGCGGCCGAGCCGCTGGCCTCGCCGCTGCTCCCGCCGCGGCTGTCGGCGATGCTCGCCTTTTCGTTCTGAGAGCACGATCGCCCGCTGGCGATCCGCATGGGGCGCGGCTCAGACCGTCGTCCAGCGCATACAGGCTACTTCCGGCCGGAGTCCACTTCGACCAGCAGCGGCAGGTAGAGGTCGACGCCCGATTCCTGGCGATCTACTCCTCGCCCAAGGCCATCGGCCGGATGTCCAAGTCACCGCCCATCGACCGGAATCGAAGGCCGCCTCCCCTCTCGCCGCGCTCGAGCTTGTCCCGGCCCGGGTCTGACCGCCACGCCCGGCTCGGAGATCAGCGCCGATAGCGGTAGAGGGCGCCGGCGCCTCCGAACCTGTGGTGGCCGGCGGCGTAGAGGATGGTCGGCCCGCCCCACATCGCGTCGACTCCGGCGTCGCCAGGAAGGTCGAGCGTGGTGAAGTGGACGCCGTCGGTCGAGTGGAAGAGCACGTCTAGGATCGGGGCTACCCAGATATCGCTGGCCGATATGGCGTACACCGGACCGGAGGGATAGCCGTAAGGCTTTCCGCCGCTGGTGAGCTGAGGCAGCGAGCTCCAGCTCGTGCCGTTGTAGCGGCGGACGATCCCGCTGTAGCCGGCGATGTAGACGTTCGACGCCGAGGTCCCGCCGATGCCTAGGCCCGCGCTCTCGGTCTTGTTGTCGATCAGGGCCCAGCTCGTGCCGTCGAACTTCCACAGCCCGCCGCCCGCCACCCCGACCGCCCAGATCTCGTCGGCGCGGGCGCCCCACACCGCCAGCAGGTGCGGGCCGTAGCCCACCGGAGCCGCCGAGGTGTCGTCCTTCCACAGGCCGTTGCGGAAGGTGGCGAAGGCATTGGACCAGGTGCTGTTGTTCTCGGGATCGCCCCAATGGCCCACCACCGCCAGCGCGAAGGAGGCGCCGTCGGCCACGACGTGGATGGCCTCGGGCCACCAGGCGAACTGGCGCATCTCGGTCCAGGAGGTGCCGTCGTAGCGCCAGACCGAATGACCACCGACCGCCCACAGCTTGTCTGCGGCCAGGCCGGAGAGCGAAACCACGCCGCGGGGAGCGCTGGGGCGCGGAGAAAGCTGGGCGCCATCCCAGTGAAGCATGGGGCCCAGGCTGGAGATCCACAGGTCGGCCTCGCTGACTCCCCACATCGAGGTCAGCGCTTGGTCCTCGGGGATCGGCTTGAGCTCGCACCAGCCCTTGGTGTCGCAGGTCTCAATGGTGGGACAGGTCCCGTCGTCACGGCAGGTCCCGGAGGCGCATGGCCCGCAGGGCAGCTCTTTGCCGCAGTCGTCGGTGGTGGTGCCGCAGGTGTGCCCCAGCGACTGGCAGGTGACCGCCGGGACGCAGGTCGGTCCGGCGTCAGAGCCGACGGCTTCGCCGGCGTCGGAGTTGCCTGCGTCGGGCGTGGCCTGCGGATTTCCCAACAGCAGCTCGCAGCCAGAAAGAAGCAGGGGGGCGAGAATCCAGAAGTGTCGGGAACTCCTCGGGCCAGCCTACCGTCCCCGATTCGCTCCAGCCAGCCCGGCGGCTGAAGACAGTGCTGGCTACCTCAGGACGCTGACGCCCACCGCGAAGGCCACGATCGGCGCCCCGGGGCGCGGACAGCTCGAGCCGAGCGGCCCGACCTGGAGCCCGCACCAGTCTTCTCCGCGGTAGGCCGGGTAGAGCACGCTCGCCTCCGGAAGGATGGTCACCGAGTCGGTCACCGAGATGGCGAAGCCCACCGAGCCGCCCACGCCAAGATCGGTGGTGAACCCGTGGAAGATCGACATCCGGCCGATGGCCTTGGGCGAGGCGTAGAGCGCCAGGAAATCGGTGAAGTCCACTTCGACCAGGAGCGGCAGGTAGAGGTCGACGCCGTAGAAGGCGTAGGTCTTCTCCAGGCCGATCTCCGGGGCCACGGACAGTGCGAAATAGTCGGTGTCGATCAGGCGGGCCTTGGGACCGGCCTTGAAGCCCACCGGCCAGATGTGGATGCCGAAATCCACCCCGTCGGCCAGCCCGCCGCGCGCTCCGGCGACGAACTGCGGCCCGACCGTCACCCCGCGCTCGAACATGTCCCGGCCCAGGTCGGAGGTCGCCACGCCGGCGAAGTCGTAGGCGATGTCGCCCTTCTCCAGCGTGCGGGCCGTCTGGAGTGTGGTCATCGAGGCGCAGCCGCAGGCGGCGAGCGCGATCACGGAAGCGAGGGTTCTCATCGGCCCTGAGCCCAGCGGGTGCTGACCCGCATCGCGCAGCCAGTCGATGGCGCGGTGACCTGGTACAGGCCTTGGAAGACGTAGCTCCCCGGAGATCCTGTGATCACGCCGGAGAGAAGGAAGTTGACCGGGATGTCCGCGAGCCTGCCGGTTGGGTCCCTCGCGACCCCTGAATACTCATCGAGCTGGAGCGACTGGTCGTCGTTGAGCGTCCCGGTCAGGGTCCGATCCTGCCGGTACACGGTCACCTTGCTTCCCTGCTGAGTGACCGCAAGCGGGGCCGTGAACGCGTCCCAGTAGATGATGTCGCACGAGGACTCGCCGAGAGGAGAGGCGGCCTTCGATTCGAGGTAATTGCCGGCGATGTTCGGACAAACCTGGCACGGCCCACCGCCGCAGCCCAGCCACAGCGGCGCGCACAGTAAGACAAACACGAGCTTATTCATGGCCCCTTCCCGGCGTGCCCCCTGTGAAGCTGCGGCCATTCTAGTCGCGTCCAGGACATTGCGTAGTGTTTTCGGGATTCACCGACCGTATGCCCCTGGCATCTGCCCCCGGTGAGCCCTCCGCCCGCCGAGAGGGGCTTGGCCGTCGGAAGATCGGCTGCGCCGACGAAACCGGGACTCCCGCGCCGGCGACAACGCGGCCCGGCCGACCTCCGAGACGCGTGCCGCTCAAAGCCCCTCGCCCGGCCGGCCGTCGAGTGGTGAGCTGGGACCTGGCTTCGCGGGCGAGAGCGAACGGCCGCTCATCGGTAGCGCAGCAGGGCCGGAACGCGCCTTCCCCCTCAAATCCTGCCCCCCGGTGGGTTCCAGACAGAGTTCGCTGCCAGTCATGGTTCTCCCATCGACTGGCGACCGCGGCCTGCACCGCCGGAGAAGACGGACCGCCTTTGTTTTCCACAGTGAATACGTCAACTTGTCTGCCCTGTGCCCCGGGGAAACTCCGTCCGTTTCCTGACTTTGAGCAGCAGCCTGGGTATCCTCCGCCCCGAGCCGGCGCCCGCACTTCCGGTGAGATCGGCCAGCACCGACGTTGCGAAGATTGGAGATCCAACTGCATGCTAGGATGGGTAGTTGCTGGAGGAGGAAGCTCCCATGCCCCTGATGACCTGGACCAAAGACATGAGCGTCGGCGTCACCCAGTTCGACACCGACCACCAGAAGCTGCTGGGGATGCTCAACGAGCTCTTCGACGGGCTGCAGGCCAACAAGGGGCGCGAGGCGCTGGGGCACATCCTCGACGGGCTGATCGACTACACCAAGGTCCACTTCGCCCGCGAAGAGGAGCAGCTGAAGAAGTTCAGCTACCTCGAGCTGGCCGAGCACCAGCGGGAGCACCGCGAGCTGACGACCAAGGTGATGGACATCCAGAAGAAGTACCACACCGATCAGTCGTGGATGCTGAGCATCGAGGTGATGGTGTTCCTGCGCGGCTGGCTGTCGACCCACATCCGCGGCACCGACAAGAAGTACGGCCCATTCCTCAACAGCAAGGGCATCAAGTAGCCGCGGCTCACCGGTAGAGCGCCGCGGCGACGATTGGGGCGACGGCTGCTCCCTTTCAGTGCGCGCCCGGTCTGGCCTCCCCGGCCTCCGGCTGCCGATCGATTCCGGCACCTCCTGCGCGGCGCTCGAGAACAGCCAGAGGCAGCGCCGGCGCTGCGAGCGGCAATCCGGGCGCAAGCCGATCCCGGCGCTCGACCGTCCGGCATTCCGTGCGATAGCGTTCCGTCGCCGCGAGCAGGCAGGAAAGCGAATCGCGATCTCCGGTGCGGCGCCGGGATCCCTGGGAGGATGCCGTGCCCTTCTGGCAACGCCTGTACAACACCATCTGGCTGGCGGTCTTCAGCTGCATCGTGGTGCCGCGCTGGTTCAGCAAGTACGCGGCGGTGGCCCACGTGCTGATGGGCCTGGCGATGGTGGCGCTGACGCGCTCGAACGCCGCCAAGCTGGCCACGCTGCCGGTGCCCGATCGCCTGAAGCGAATCAGCAAGGCGGTGGCGACGGTGGCGCTCATCCAGCTGGCGCTGGGCATCGCCCTCGGCGCGCTGCGGCACGTCCACGGGGTTCCGACCTGGGCCGCGGAGATCGCCGCCGCCCTCCACCTGTTCATGGCGCTGGCCATCGTCGCCCAGTCGTCGTCGTTGGCCACCGGATACGACATGTGGGAGGAGAAGGAGATCGGGCCGAGCCCGACGCCGGCGAGCAGCGGCCCGGGCCCTGGCAAGAGCTGACCGAGCCAGGACACGAGCGCGGGAGCGCCGGGTTTCAGCCGGCCTCGTCCGGCCGAGGGCCGCGGAAGCTGGCCTCTCCGTCTGCCCGGGCCCCGGCTACCCCGGGAAGACCAGCGTCCCCGAGGCGCAGGCCGCCTCGCCGTGGAGGATCTCGAAGTCGACCCGCGGCTTGCCCGCCTCGCGCTGCAGGCGCAGGCAGATGGTGTCGCGTGGCTTGATGATCCGCTTGAACTTGAGCTTGAGCACCTTGCGCGGCGCCCCCAGCTCCGGCCACAGCCGCCTGCTCTGGCGCAGCACCAGCCCGTGCAGCTGCACCACGCCGGGCAGGATCGGATAGCCCTCGAAGTGGCCCTGGAAGTAGAGGAAGTCCTCGGGCAGGAAGAAGTCGAGCTCGTGGATCTGCCGGCCCCCGTCGGTCCGCTGGCGGCTGGCCAGCGGCTCCAGCACCTTGGGATAGGCGCCCTTGGGGTCGTAGCCGCTCTCGAACAGCGCCCGCAGCCGGCGGCGAGTGAGCTTGCCGTTGTCCTCGCGCGGCAGCCGCTCGACCAGGCGGATTCGCCGCGGCAGCGCCACCGGCTCGAACCAGGCCAGCAGCTTGCCCTTGATGACCTCGGCGGTCAGGCCGGGAGCCACCGCCGCCAGCCAGATCTCCTCGCCGCGGGCGCCGTCCACCGACTCGGCCAGCGCGGCGGCGTCCTTCACCCCGGGGATCGACATCGCCCGCTGCTCCAGCTCGGGCAGCGAGACCCGCTTGCCGCCCACCTTCACCACCCCGTCGATCCGGCCCAGCAGCGCGAACCTGCCGTCCTCCTTGAGCAGGATCTGGTCGCCGCAGGGCAGCGGCCTGGGGGCGTCGGCGGCCACGAACGGCGAGCTGAGCAGCAGCCGCCCGTCCTCGGCCACGGCGATCGTCGAGGTGGCGAACGGCGTCCAGTCGGCCTTGGGGTCGTCGCGCCAGGCGATGCCGCCGGTCTCGGTGCTGCCGTAGACCTGCACCACCGCCTGCCCGAACCGGGCGCTGATCATCTCGGCGGTGGCCGCCGGCAGCGGCGCGCCCGAGGAGAAGATCCGCTCGAGCTTGGGCAGCTCCGCGAGCACTTCCAGCCCGCGCAGGTGCGCGGGGACGCTCACCAGGTAGCGGGCCTGGCCCTTCTTCAGCTGCGCGGCGATGGCCTCGGCGTGCAGCGCCGTCTCGCGCCCGAAGGCGCCGCGGGCGAACAGCGGCACCAGCACGCTCCACAGCAAGCCGTAGATGTGGTGGGCCGGCACCGTCGCCAGGAAGCGAGCGCCGTGCGGGATGGAGAAGCTCCCGACGTGGGCGCGGGCCTCGCCCAACAGCTGGGCCGCGCTCTTGGGGCAGGCCTGCGATTGCCCGGTGCTTCCGGAGGTGTAGAGCGTGGCCACCGTCCGATCGGCGGGGATGGGCGCGAGCGGCTCGGCCTTCGCCGACTTGCCCAGCAGCGGCCGCAGGTCGAGGCCGTCGTCGGCGTCGGTGTCGTGGAGCAGCAGCCGCACCGTCGGGCGAGCGGAGATCTCCTTGATGGTCTCGCTCTGGCCGTTGGGCGGCAGCGCCACCGCGTGCCCCGCCTGCCAGGCGGCCAGGACCGCGCAGCAGAAGTGATAGCGGTCCTGGGCGATGACCAGGATCTCGCTGCCCGGGGTTGAGGGCGGGAGCGCGGCCCGGAGAGAGGCCACGTCGGCGAGCAGGTCGCGCGCGGTTCGGTCCTGCGCGCCGAAGGCGATCAGCTCGTCGGAAGAATGCGGCAGCAGCGCGAAGGTCTCGCTCATGGCAGGCAGCCCGCCCCGAGCGGCCCGGAGCGGGCGAAGCGAAAGGCCGCTCAGGCCTTCTTGGCGGCCTCGAGGTGCGCCTGGACCAGCCCGACGATGTCGCCGACGGTGCGCACCTTGCGCAGGCCCTCCTCGTTGACCTTGCTGCCGGTCAGCTGCTGCAGCTCGACCACCAGGTCGATCGCGTCGAGGCTGGTCAGATCGAGGTCCTCGAAGCGCGCGTCGAGGGTGATCTTGTTCTTCTCGATGTCGAACATCTGCGACATCATCGTCGCCACACGCTCGTGGATCTCTTCGCGGGTCATCGTGGTGGTCCTCTTCGCCGGGTCTCTCCCGGGGGCAGTCGAAGGGCGACACCCTACCACCCGCCCCCGGCCTGCTCAATGCCCGACGCGGGAGTGCGCTCGGCCCAGTTTCTCCTTGCCTTGCGGACGATTGCGCGCTCAGCAGGCGGGCGGCCGGGAGGCGACAGTCGGGTTTGACGGGCCCCCGGGGCCCTTGCTACGAGACGGCGCATGAGCGCGCTGCCGCCGATCGCCGAGCTGCTGCCCCACACCCCGCCGATGATCCTGCTGGACGAGATGGTGAGCGTCGACGGCCAGAAGGTCGTCTGCCGGGTGAAGGTGCGGCCCGACTCGATGTTCGTCGAGGACGGCAAGGTGCCAGCGCTGGTGGCCATCGAGTACATGGCCCAGGCGATCGGCGCCTCGGTCGGGCTGGTGGCCAAGACCGCCGGCAAGCCGGTGAAGGTCGGGTTCCTGCTGGGGACCCGGGAGCTGGCGCTGAGCGTGGACTACTTCGAGGTCGGCGACGAGCTGCTGGTCGAGTCGGAGAGGCTGTTCGGCGAGCAGGTGATTGGCAGCTTCAAAAGCTCGGTCACTCGCCAGGGCGTCGAGGTCGCGAGCGCGCTGGTGAACGTCTACCAGGGCTCGGACGACGGGCCGCCGCCGATGTAGCGGTCGCGATCCGCCTCTGCCCGCCTGGGCGCGCCGGCGTCTCGCCGGCCGGGCGACGTCGCGCTAACCTCGGGGAATGACCGCCCCGCTCCTCGTCGCGAGCTACCCTGCGCCGGCCGACTTCCTGGCCGCCTACGACGCTGAGATCTCCAAGTCCGGCCTGCTGATCCGCGGCGCCCAGCTCGAGGGCGCGGCGGCGATGAGCCCGTGCCGGGTGCGCATCGACATCGGCGGCCAGGCGCGGAGCGAGGTCGATGCCCGGATCGCCGCCTCGATCCCCGGCGTCGGCGTGGCGGTGATGTTCGAGTCCTCGCGGGCCGAGCTCGACGCGCTGGCCCAGGCGCTGCGCAACCCCGAGGCCGCCGAGCCGCCCGAAGCCGAACCGGAACCCGAGGAGGAGGCGCGCCCGGGACATATCTCCGAGCGGCTACGGGCAATGAACGCCACCCAGAAGATGCAGCTGGCGCTCTCCGCCGATCGCGAGGAGCGGATGGCGCTGCTGCGCGACACCAACAAGACGCTGCACGTCTACGTGCTCAAGAACCCGCGGATCGGGCTGGACGAGGTGCAGTACGCCGCCAAGATGCCCTCGCTGTCGCCCGACGCCCTCAAGCTGATCGCCGAGCACCGCGAATGGAGCGGAAACACCGCCGTCTGCTCGGCGCTGGTGCGCAACCCGCGCACCCCGCTGCCGCTGGCCCTGCGGCTGCTGGACAAGATCCCGCTCACCGAGGTGCGCGTCCTGGCCAAGGGCGGCGCCCGCGATCAGATCGTCCACGCCGCCCGGCGCAAGGTGAACGGCTGAGCGCCCGCCGCGGCTAGTGCACCATGCCGGCGGTGAGGCTGATGCTGCCGTCCACCGTCAGCCCGCCCTCCAGGCCGTAGACCGAGTGGCCGTAGGCGTCGAGGCCGTTGAGCGCGAAGGTGTACTCGCCGCCGTTGAAGTTCTGCAGCGTCACCCCGTCGGTGCCGCCGAAGTTGCAGGGATAGACCCCGCTGTTGCTCAGCGACTCGAGCCCCCGGTAGCTGTAGAGCTCGACCTGGACGCTGGCCACCCCGGCCTGGGCGCAGCTCATCCCGGCGAAGTTCCAGAGCAGGGTGATGTTGCCGGGCGCCGCCGGATTGCAGACGTTGCCCGCCGTCCAACGGTAGTCGATGTCGCACACCGGCATGCAGTCGCCGCGCGAGTTGGGGCCGAAGCCCGCCGGGCAGGAGCAGACGCAGCTGCTCAGGCTCGTCCCGTTGGCATTGCAGACCTGCTGGCCGACCGCGGCCAGGCCGCAGGAGGCGCTGCACGAGTAGCTCTGGTTCGGGGAGCACTCCTGGTGGACCGGCACCACGCAGCTTCCGAGGAGCACGGCGAGGGCGAGCAGCGGGATCAGGCGCATGGCGGGGCCTCCGATGAAGGGGAAGAGACTATCTCAAGATGTCTGTCGGCTGAACGTCTCGGCGCGGGAAGCGCGATCGAGCTCCAGAAACACGAGGGCGAGCGGAAAGACCTCTCCGCTCGCCCGGGGTGGCCGGCGGGACGCCGGCGCGCAATGCCGCTCTCAGACTACGCGGTCCGGCCGAAGATCGGCGCCTCGGGCGGCTTGTTCTGGGCGGCGAAGCGGTTCTTGATCCCCAGCTTCTCCTCGCGGCGCACGGCGTGCTTGAAGACCCGGCCCATCTTAAGGACCTGCGGCTCGTCGTGATAGAAGGTGTCCCACGCCCAGTGGTAGAGCTCCTGCAGCCGGTCCGGGCTCATGTGCTTGGGCTTGATCACCACCTCGTCGGCGGTGAACTTGCGCCAGTCCTTGTGCAGGATGCGCCCGCTGGACTCGAACTCGTTCCAGGTGCGGGTCCCGGGGAAGGGCACCAGCACGGTGAACTCCGCCAGGTCGAGCTCGATCTTCATCAGGAACTCGACCAGCCGCTTGATGTCGTCCTCGGTGTGCTCGTCGAGGCCGAGGAGGATCGTCCCCTCCACCTTGATGCCGTGGTCGTGGTAGCGCTTGATGCGCTCCTTGATGTAGTCGCTGGTGTCGAACACCGCCTGGTAGACGTACCAGGCCCCGGCCTTGGCCGCCGCCGCCAGCACGTCGGGGTCGTCCTGGATCGGGTGGCTGACGATGCTGCGCTTCAGGGGCGCCAGCGCGTTGAACAGGTCGATCTCCCACTGCTTGTTCTGGGCCATCGAGTTGTCGACGAAGAACAGGCGGTTGTTGGGGATCGACTCGACCTCGGCCACCACCTTGTCGATCGGCCGGGGGCGGAAGTTGCGGCCGCCCAGGTAGCGCACGCAGCACGGGTAGCAGTTGAAGCGGCAGCCGCGGCTGGCGTGGACCAGGTCCAGCATCTGGGTGCCGCGGTAGTTGTAGAGCGAGCGGTCGAGGATGTCGCGGCGGGCGGTGCCCACCAGCTCCACCGAGGCCGGGCTGTCGAGGTAGTCGTAGCGCTTCTTGAGCTGGCCGGCCTCCAGGTCCTTCAACACCTGCTCGAAGCGGCCCTCGGCCTCGCCCAGGAAGACCGAGTCGGCGTGCTTGGCGGTCTCGTCCGGGTGCAGGGCGGTGGAGATGCCGCCGAAGATCACCTTCTTGCCCCGGGCGCGGAACTCGTCGCCGATCTCCCAGCCGCGCGGCGCCTGGCTGGTGAGCATCATCGAGATGCAGACCAGGTCCACGTCCTCGTCGAAGTTGACCGGGGTCAGGTTCTCGTCGGTGAACTTGAGGTCGTGCTCCGGCGGCACGCAGGCGGCGAAGACCACCGGCCCGTGCGGCGGCAGGTGGAACTCGGTCTGGTGCGAGAGCTTCGGCCACTTGGGGTAGATCAGGCGAATTTTCATAGTGTGGCTTTTTACCCAAGTCCGCCCCCTCCCCCGCAATCTCCCCTTCCCGAAAAAAAGGAGCGAGCACGGGCAGCTACGCCCGCCAGGGGGAGGAGCAAGAGAGGGGCGGCGGGGAGTTTGCCGAGCTAGCGCGGGGCGGATTCGGGCGGGAAGACCAGGGCGAACAGGCGATCGAGCCTGTTCTTGGCGGGCCGGCGGAAGAGGTACTTGCGCAGGGTGAATTCGCTGGCCATCAAGAGCCCGAGCAGCAGGTAGCTCAGCAAGCCGGTGTAGAGCGCCCACCAGCTGCGCGGCGCCCACAGGGCCATGCCGGCGCATACCCCGCCGTTGACCACGAAGAAGCCGCACCAGAACCAGGTCACCGCCCGGCAGTAGGCGATCTCGCGCTCGCTCAGGTCGTCTACCTGGAGGCGGGCGAAGCGCTCGATCATCGGGCGGGAACGCAGGGAGAGGCCGAACTGGAGGAGCAGCGCCGCGTTGACCAGCGCCGGGTAGACCAGCACGAAGCGCGGGTCGTCGAAGATCATCGCCAGCACCATCAGCGCCGCGATGGCCGCCGGCACGCCCAGGGTGCTCTTGAGCTCGGCCGGCTTCTCGCGCCAGGTGCGCACCACGCCCGGCAGGAGCAGCACGATCACCAGCAGCCCGATGGCGCGCGGGCTCAGGTGCGACAGGCCGAAGAAGACCAGCACCGGATAGGCCAGCAGCAGGACGACCTGGAGGGCGGCGAGCACGGGCATGGAAGGAGCCCACGATAGCGGCGGCCGGGGGGCGGGCTCAACCGGGATCGACGGCTGCTGGGCGATCGCCCGGCCGCGCTCGAGCGGCGCGCGGTGTCCGCCGGCCGAAAGAGCGTGACGCCCAGCAGGCAGGCTGCTAGGGAGGCAGCGTTCCACCGGCGACCAGGGAGACAAGGGATGAGCCAGCAGGAACCCGCGGCACCCTCTTCGCAATTCGAGGCCGACGAGAAATGGCTTCGAGCGCAGATCCTCGAAATACAGGTGAGGTACGAGGACATCTGGGCCGTGCGTCGCCTGGAGGCCATGCTGGCGCTCCCCCCAGAGGAGCGCTCGCGGTCAGTCGCAGCGGAGAAGCTACGGCGCACCGGGATCGACGATGTCGCGGTCGAGAAACACAACGTGAACGCGCGGCGCTCCTTCTATCGGCTGTTGATGCTGGGGCTTTCGATAGGGTGCCTCTTCCCCATCGGCTTCTTCTTCCCGCCCACTGGCCGCCCCCGAGTGTCTCTCGCGATGGGAGTGGCGAGCATGATCACTCGCGGCATTATCTGGCTGTTCGTCTGGTGGCTGTCGGGAAAGGTCTTTCCCAAGGAGACTTAGCACCCGACCGCCCCGGTCCCGCTCTCGATTAGCGGGCGAGCCGGTCACCCGCCTCTCCTCGCGCGATCGACTCGGAGGATGAGGTCGTCCGCCACCGCGTTTCGAGCGAAGGGATTGAGCGTCAGTCCGCGCTTCGGGCTGAACGCGATTTCCCTGCCGAACCTGCTGGGAGCATTGAGCAGCAGCGTAATTCGCGGCGGGTTCATGAGCATCACCACGCTCACGTTCACGATGTTCGACAAGGGAATACGCTCCTCGATGTCGTCCTTCTTGACCAGGAGGTGGTCGCCGGCGTCGTAGACCTCATCCGCGAGGTCCCAGACGATTTTCCGCATCACGACGTAGCCGAAGCCGGCCATCAGCAGAGGCGCGAGAACGAAGACCGGCGTCTGGAGATATGCCTTGCCGACGAGGGCCGCCGCCAGAAACAAGCTCAAGAAGCCGAACCAGAAGAGAGGGAACACCTTCTTCAACAAGAACAGGTTTTCTGAAATCTTCGTCACGTCCCCTCCACGGCATGCCTCGGTCGTCTCGAGGCCGAGCTCGGTCAACAATCAGGTACGATACCTCCCGAGGAAGCGCCATGTCCGTCAGCGCCCGATCTCCCAGCATCATTGACGTCCGCTTGGCCGACGGCTCGACCGCCCAGGCGCGGGCCCATGGCGAGCGAGGGGCTGACCACGGCCTGCTCTTCATGCCGGCGATGGGGACCTCGGCGCGCAACTACGACGCCCTGGGCGCGCTGCTGGCCGAGCGGGGATGGGCGGTGCTGGTCGGCGAGTGGCGGGGCATCGGCAGCAGCAGCCTGCGCGCCCGGCGCGGGCTCGACTTCGGCTATGCCGATCTCTTCTCCGACTTCAGCCTCTACCGCGAGCGGCTGGTCGAGGAGCTGGCGCCGAAGCGGCTCCACCTGGGCGGCCACTCGCTGGGGGCGCAGCTGGCGACGCTGCAGCTGGCGATCGCCGGCAACCCGGACAGCGCGCTGTTCATCGTCGCCGCCGGGACGGTCTACTACGGAGGCTATCCGGGCCTGCAGCGGGCGGGGATCCTCGCCGGCACGCAGCTGGCGGCGCTGATCGCCGCCTCGCTCGGCTACTTCCCGGGCCACCGGCTGGGCTTCGGCGGCCGGCAGGCGCGCACGGTCATCCTCGACTGGGCCGAGCAGGGGCGCACCGGGACGCTGCGCGCCGGCGCCGAGCACCGCGAGGAGAAGCTGGCTGCGGCGGCCAATCCGGTGCTGGCGATCAACGTCGAGGGCGACGCCTTCGCCCCGAGCACCGCCACCGAGCACCTGCTGAGCAAGCTCCCGAGGGCCCGCGTCACGCGCTCGCGCGTCGCGGCGCCGACCGCGGGCAAGCATTCGAACCCGCATTTCTCCTGGCTGGAGAGGCCGGAGCCGGTGGCCGAGGCCATCGCCGGGTTCGTGCGGGCGTAGTCCAGTCTCCACTGGCTACGGCGGCGAGCGATGCGACAGCGCCTCGAGCGCGCGCCGGGTGTTGCGGAACATCGGCTCGCCGTGACCGAAGCAGGCGATCGACACCGGCACCTTCCGCGCGAACCGGGCGATGCTCTTCGGGGCCAGCTCGGGATTGTCCTGGTACATCGCGTCGGGGTAGCCGAGGCGGCCGTCGTCGTCGCGCGTCGCGACGTCTCCGAAGAAGGCGATCGGCCGCCGCCCCTCGGTGTAGAGCACGAACGAGCCGTCGCAGGGCCCCGGGGCGTGCATCGCGCGCAGCCCGCCCGGCAGCACCTCGCCCTCGTCGTAGAAGCGGTCCGGCTTCTCCTTGAGCCCCACCGCGCCGCGCGGAGCCCACACCGGCACTCCGAGCTGCTCGCGCAGGTGCCACGACGCGAACTGGTGCGACTGGATCGTCAGGATGATCGCCTCGATCTCGCCGAGCGAACGCAGCTTGGAGGCCGCCATCCGGTGCGGATCGATCAGCACGACCCGGCCGTTGCGCACCACGGCGTACGACTCGCTGTCGATGCCTCCGATCCGGTCGTCCAGGATGTGCCAGCGGTACACCCCCGGCGCCAGTTCTTCGATGCCTGACCGTTTCATGCGCGCGCTCCTCCCGACGATGATGCGCACGCGCCGCCTTCATGGCCGTCGGGAGCTATTGAGCGCCTGCCGACCGCCGAGGCGATCGCCGGGCTGCTCAAGGGCCCTACTGGTCGAGTGTCACGTGAGGAATTGGCCGTCCGGAGTACTGCCGCCCTCCTGGTGCGCTCGTCCGAAGCGACATGGGGAGGATAGGCGACGAGACGGTGGGAATCGACGCCAGGCCGAACCGGGTGCCGGCAAGAGGAGGTTCCCGTCCATACACCTCCTGATGCCCGACGGCTGCCGCTCTGGCCGCATCGCGGCAGTTGTCGTCCCATAGTCGCCGCTCCTCGATCCTGCTATGCGAGTGGCGAAGCAGAGACATGGGAGAGGGCAACCTCATGAACAAACACGAGTCCTCGGCCCCGGGCGAGGCCGAGGGGAGGACAATCGCGCAGCCGGCGCCCTCGCCCTCCGCCGCACAATCGGACGCCGATGAGAAATGGCTCCGTGCGCAAATTCTCCAGGAGCAGGTGGTCTACAACGACATTTGGGCAGTTCGCCGCCTGGAACGATTCCTTGCCCTCCCTCCCCAGGAGCGGGCACAGGCCGTCGCGGCGGAGAAGCTTCGTCGGGCCTCGATCGATGACGAAGCGGCTGAGCAACACAATGCCAAGCTCAGGCGTTTCGGCTACCGCCGCGCACTCCGGAGCATCCTGGCACTGCCCAGCCTGGCCGTGTTCATGAAGCTTCTTGGTCCGCGCCCAAGGTCTCCGGCACTTTTGTGGGCAGGATTACTGGGCGTAGTGCTCATCGGCCTCGGCAGCTGGTGGCTGGCCGGCAAGTTGATTCCCGAGGAAGCCCCAAAGCGCAAACCCGCCGAGGAACAAGACCGGTGAGACGCGACGACCGCTCTCATCTCCTCGCCTCAGCGAGCGGTGCCAGGATGCTCTTGTAGTCGAACTCGTTTGCCAGCCGCACCAGAGCGGAGCCCAGCCCTCCATCGACCGACTCGACCTCCTGCTTCCAATGCACCGCGGGTGGCACGACCTCGAGCAAACTGGCCGCGCCCTCTTCGACTCATCGCTGCCGGCACTCGGTCAGGAATTCGTCCCAGGTCGAGTCCGCTGTCCAGACCGCCCCCGGCTCCAGATAGGTGCTGTCGAGCGCGCGCGCGGCGCCCGGCGTCCCCGCCGCCAGGCTCAGCTGCGGAAGGTAGATCGAGAGGCCGGCGCTCGCTGCCGGCTGCACGTAGACCATCGAGGTGAGCCGCGCGAAGAGCAGGTCGGCGGCATTGCGCCCGTCGGCGGGCATCTGCGCCGATTGTGCGACTCGCTGGGCGAAGCCTCCAAGGTCCGCCTCGCCTCCGAAGTAGATCCGGCATCCGCTCGCGAGCGCGTCGTACGCCGGACAGAGATCAAGCCGGGCGCGCAGCGCGTCGGCCATCGCCGACAGGGCCGCCGTCACCTCGGAAACTGCGGAGAGATCGATCCAGGATCGGACATCCATCGTGCTGCTGGCGTAGCCGTCAACGAAGGTATGGCCCAGCTCGGACATCGAGGCCGCGGGGCGCTGGGCAATCAGGCCGGCGAGAATTCCCGCGCCATTGCCAAAGGCAATTTCCGGCGAAGCAATCAGCGACCGCGCATAGGGCTGCGTCGCCTCGGCCACCTCCCAGGTCGCCAGCAGACAGGTCTCGAAGTCCACCACCTCGAGCAACTGGCCGGTCTCGCGGATGATCGCCTGCAGCGCCCGTGCGTAGTCGCCTCTGGGGATGGAGATGAAGCTGCCCCCGGCGCCGTCGTCCCAGGCGAAGCCGAGCCCGCCGCCGTGGTCGTGGATCACCAGGGCGTAGCGGCGCGCCGGATAGGCGCGAACCGCGTAGAGCCCGAAATCGCGCAGCGTGCGCCAGTCGCCCAGGTCCGGCTGCCCCCAGTCAGCGAGCACCTCGGACGAGGCGCCGCCGCCGACGTGGATCAGTTTGGACGAATTCTCCAGCGCCCCCCACAGCCAGACGACGTTCAATCCCGGCTGCGTGCTCACTGCCGGCGACAGCAATCCCGGGCCATCGCGAAGCTCGTTGCCGAGGTTGTTGTGGTGGTCCTCGTAGACGATGACCGTCCAATCGGCGAGGGCCGGCGGCGCGGCGCAGCGGGTCGGGTCGGCGGCGTCGGGTGAAAAGCCCAGCGGGCAGGCGCAGTGAGAGGCCGCCGGTCCGTCGGCCACGCAGCGGCTGGTTGCGCCGGAGCAGGGATTGGGCTGGCAGGGATCGGCGATGCAGCTGTCGCCCAGCGCCAGCTGACCCTCGGGGCACGCGCAGCGGCAACTCGACCAATCCGCGGAGGGCTCGCCGTGCTGCTGCGGACCGCAGGCCGCCGAGAGGCAGGGGTCCGGGTAGATGTCCGCCTTGAAGGAGGCCTGTCCCGACTCGCTGAGTCCGTCGACCATCGCCACGTAGGAGCCGGCCTCGAGGATTCCTCCGGTGAGCGCGGGAGCGGAGCTTGGGTCGCCGTTCTGGCAGAGGAGCTCGCCGGTGGGATCGGAGCAATTGCGCCTGAGCGAGACCGAGAATTCCCTGCTGCTCGCCTTGGCGTGTACCCGCACCCGGCTGCGCTGAGGGAGGTAGAAGCTGAAATAGCGGTTGAACCCTGACGGAGTCCCGCACGACGAGGCCGCCGAGTCGAAGGTCGACTGCGGAGGAAGGGTCAGCCAGCTGGAGAAGGGATTGGAGAGCGGGAGCGCCTCCTCGCAGCGGCTGCCGGTGGCATTCGGGACTGGCGAGCAGGCGCCGGTGGTCGAGGTCGACTGGTAGCCGGCGTCGCAGCCGCAGGAGAAGGTCCCGTCGGGCGCCACGCGGCAGTCGTGGCGGTGTGCTTCGCCGCAGGGGCTCGCGGCACAGGGATCGGCGACGCACTCCGCCCGATCCCAGGCGAAGAACTGGGCGGCGGGACAAATCACCTCGACGGCGACCTCGAAATCGCTGGCGCGCCCGCTGTCGCTCTCGACGACGAGGAAGGAGTCGCCGGCGGGAAGCGTCAGCTCGAGTGGCTCGTGAAGCGATGCCCAGGCGAGGCAGCCGATTTCGCTCGAGGCCGAGCTGCAGATGCCGCGCACCGAGACGGTCAGCTCCTGAATGCCGTTGAGGCTCAAGGCGCGGAGCCGCACCCGTCGCTCAGACGGAAGCGTGAGCTTGAGGATTCGGACGGCGGTCGCCTGATCTCGCAGCGAGCGGCAGGAGGAGAGCGGCCCGACCGCGCCGCCGAGGGTCGTGGAGCGCACGTGCCCGGTACGCAGATCGAACGGGAGGGGCGAGGCGCAACTCGCTCCGGCGATGGGCGCGCAGTGGATGCCGTCCACGGCGACGAATCCAGCCTCGCATGAGCAGGTGGGAAGCCCCGCCAACTGCTGGCAGGTCCCGTGACCGTCGCAGGTGAAGTGTCCCGAGGCGCAGTCGCGGCAGGTGCCGTCCAGGGGCTCCGGTCGGTAGCCGGCGGCGCACTGGTCGCAGCGCGGGCCCTCATAGCCGGCAGGGCAGCGGCAGGTCGGCAAGGTGGGATCGGTGGTGCCATCGCAGGTCCCGTGGACGCAGAAGGCGATGGATGCTCCGCAGTTCGAGCAGGTCTCATTTTCCAATGGGTAATAGCCAGGAGCGCACTCGCCGCACTGCGGGCCGGCAGATCCAGGCAAGCATCTGCAGGCCGGGGGACTGAGGCTGGTGTCGCAGGACCCGAAGCCGCAGTAGCCCACCCGCTGCGTCGAGCAATCCGGGGGCGGAGTGACGAAGAAGCAGCGCCCCGGGGTGTCGACGTCGCTGAAGCCCTCGGCGCATTGGCGGCAATCAGGACCTTCGTAGCCGAACTTGCACTCGCAGCGCTTGCCGCCGCGCCCATCGGAGATGAGGTAGCTGTGCTCGCCGCAGGTCGGCACGGCAGCGCCCGCGTCTGGAAGGGGAGCTGGCGCCGGGTCGGAACAAGACGCCAGGAGCGAAAAGGCTGCAGCAACTCCGAGCCAGTTGCGCGCTGTCATTGAACCCCTCAAGGATTTCGGAGTCGGGCCTTCGGGCTCCGCTCGTCGCCAAGGCAGGGGTGGTGGGATCCGGGCGGAGCATTCACGATCCGCCGCCGCTGGACGCGACCGCGACGCCCCTCAGCTCTGAGCTCCGGCGGCCGCAACCCCCTCCCCTTCATGCTCGGAGGCGCCACTGGCAGTGGTCTTCGCTGCCAGGCCGCCGCGATCCGGGCGCTCAGTACTGGCAGCCGAGCGCGTCGGCGACTTGCTTGGGCAGGCAGCTCTTGCCGGAAAGGCCGCCGTTGCTGAGCTGGCAGCAGGCCGGGTAGCCCGGGCCCGTGCACTCGGCGCTGGTCACGCACAGCCGCAGCGTCTGCTCGGCTGGGCAGGTGGGGCTGAAGCTCTCGGCGCAGGTCGCGGTGCAGCTCGAGCTGGCCGCGGTCACCGGGCAGCTGGGGGCAACCCCACTCCCCAGCGACAGGTGGGCGCAGCACAAGTCGCTGCTCTGGCAGTCGGCGGACTTGGCGCAGCTCAGGCCCGCCCCGGCGTCGGCTCCGGCGTCGCCGCCGAGCTCCGAGGCGTCCGCCTCACCGGCATCAGCCACGGAGCCACCCAGCAGCAGCTCGCACGAACAGAGTCCGAGGATGGCTAGCGCCAGCACCAGCTTCGGAATCGGGGCGCGCATCGATACCTCCGGGGAAAGCCGTCGCCGGCCTGAATGGATCGATACCACACCACTCGAGGCCCGGCCTCCCGCGGGGTCAGGGATGCTGGTCTCTGTTGTCATACGGCAGCGGGTAGTCGCCCAGACCATCCAATGATTGGTTGTGCGGATCGCACCTGACGACCGCTCCGTCCTCGATGTAGGTGCACGATCCCGCGGGGGCATCGCGATCCAACCCGCAGACGATGGCGTGTCCCTGGCACGGCGGTGGCGAAATGCGGTACTCGACGCGCTTCAGAGGCCCGGCGCACGCGCACGCCATGAGGACGACCAGGACCGCAATCGGTCGCATCGTTGTCCCCCTCTGCTGGCGCGGCGCGACGTCGCCGCGGCAGGCGGGACGCCGACGCTCCAGCGCTAATAGATCGCCACCACCTCGGCGCCATTGAAGTAGTGCCGCAGGATCTCCCGATACCCCTGCCCCTTCTCGGCGCGCCCCACCGCCCCGACCTGGCACATCCCCACCCCATGGCCCCAGCCGCCTCCGCGAAAGATCCACTCCGGCCGCCCCTTGTCCGGCGGCTCGACCACGAACATGGCGCTGTTCAGATTCTTGAATAGTTTCCTGATGTTCAGCTCGCCGCGAACCTGGGTGGCGCCGTCCTCGCCGGCGATGGTCAGCACCGAGGCCCGCCCCGAGCTGCCGCGCTTGGCCACCGCGACCACCGCCACGTGCCCCACTCCGAACGGCGCGGCGATCTCGTCCACCTCGACCTGGGTGAACCTTCTCTCCCAGCGGTACTTCTTCGGATTGGCCAGCGTGCTCACCTGGCAGTAGGCCTGCTGCGAGCTGGCGAGGAACTCCGGCAGGCTCTTGTCGCCGAGCTTCTCCTGCGCCGCCGGCACCTCGCCGATCAGGTCCGGCCGGCCGCGCAGCGCCGGGTCCGGCATCCCTCCCCACACCACGTCGTTGTCCTCGGTATGCCCGCCGCAGACAGCGCTGTAGACCGAGTCCACCAGCCCCCCGGAGGCAAAGAGCACCTCGCCCGCCGTCGCCTGAACCGCGGCGTCGGTGTTGGCCGTCTCAGCCTGCACTCCGGTGTAGACCTGACAGTGCTGCTCGGCGCACAGGAGATAGGGATCGGTCAGGTGCCGGGTGCCGAGCTTGGCCAGCACTTCGCCGCGCGCGGTCACCGCCTGGGCCTTGAGCGCCTCGGGGTGGCTCTTGGCGAAGATCTCCGAGGAGATGATCCCGCGCAGGTAGGCCTCCAGCGGCAGCGAATTGACCACCGCGATCCCGCCCGAGCGATCGACCACGAACTCCAGGTCGCCGCGGTAGGTCCGGTCCTGCCGCCCGTGCCAGCTGTAGCCCACCCCGTGCTCGACCTCCTTGACGGTGAACGGCGCCTTCTCCGGCGAGGTGGCGCTGCACAGATCCTGGGCGATGGCCACCACCGTCCCCCCGGCGTCGGTCAACTCCAGCAGCCCGTGCGGCCGCTTCTTGAGCGCGCTCGCCAGCGTGGCCTGGAAGCCGAAGCGCTGGTGCAGCTGCTTGAGCTGCTCCTTGCCCGCCTCCTCGCTCGTCGGCCCGCCCAGGTAGACCTCGACGTGCCGGTTGTCCAGCACGCGCCCGGCGATCCCGTAGAGGCTCCCCGAGGTGGCGGTGCGCACCGCGAAGCCCCGCTCCTCCCACAGCTTCCTGACCTCGACCAGCCCCTCGCGATCCGCCTGGCGCAGCTCGGCGACCTGCACCGAGTAGACGACCTCGCCCGGCTCGTAGTCCTTGAGCCGGATGGTCCACACGCTGCCGCCGGGGGCGTCGAGGGTCTTGTTCAGCCCGCCCCGGGCCGTCAGCCGCATCCGGCCCTTGGGGACGAAGCTCACCTGCTTCTGCCCCTCCATCAGCCTCACGGTGACGGTCGGCGTCCCCTTCTCGAAGAAGAGCTGCTTGCGGCCGTAGAGCTTCTCCAAGGGATCGTTGGGATCCGGCGGCAGCTCGGGCGGCGGCGGAGCAACTTCTGGCGCCGCGCCAGCGGCGGGGCTCGGGGCGTCGAGCGCGAGCGCCGGGGACTGAAAAAGCAGGGCGGCGAGGATGGCCAGGGCCGGCGTACGGAACACGGGGCTTGCGAGCTCCTTCTCGAGGCGCCGAGGTGTAGCACGCGCCGGGGAGCCGGCCCAAGCCTGGAGACAACCAGGGTGCAGCTGCGACTAATCGAGCGCTCGGAGAGTGGCTGGACGCCGCACCGCCTGGTTATGTTGAGCGCCGGGAGGCATTGTCGGCCGGCCGGCACCGGCCCCGACCGGAGCTCGATTCCGATGGACCTGGTCTCTCCCGACGACCACCTGGTGTTCTCGCACACCATCGACGCGCTGTTCCGCAACGTGCTCGCCGAGTACATGACGCCGGAGATCCGCGAGCAGGTGAAGAGGGCAGGCATCGACCTCTCGCGCAAGCTCGACCCGGCCTATCCGGTCAGGGTCTTCGACGCCGCGATGGAGGTGGTGGCGCTCGAGGGGATGCGCCACCTCGACAAGTCGAGCGCCTTCCACCTCATCGGCCGGATGCAGGTCGAGGCCTTCGCGCAGACCCTCATCGGACGGGCCAGCTTCCAGGTTCTGCGGCTGCTGTCGCGCAGGCGTTTCCTGGAACGGCTGAGCAAGAGCTTCCGCCAGGCCAACAACTACGTCGAGGCCGCCGTGGAGGAGATCGCTCCCGACAGATTCCGGGTGCGGTTCAACGACGTCGGCCGGTTCCCCGAGGTGTTCCAGGGCATCCTCAGCGCCGGCCTCGCCCAGGCCGGCCACGCGAACGAGATGGCCATCATCGGCCGCGAGGGCCTGGCCTGCTGGTATGAGGTTCGCTTCGTAGAGTCGCCCCCCGCGGCCTGAGCTCGCTCGCGGCAGGCAATCGGCCGCGCGGCGCCAGCTCTGCCGAAGCGCGCAGCCCGCGGCCGACGGGGATCCTCTGCCGCTCGCCGTGCTCGGCCTGCATCACCTGCCGCGGCGAATGCCGGACCGCCGCCGGCAGCCCCGTTCCTGGCTCCCTCTCACAAGCGGTGCCCCGCTCGTCCGCCTTCCGACCGTGCTAAGTATCGGCAAGCCGGCAGGTTTTCTGCGTCTGAGCCGTCCAGGGGCGGGGCCGAGGTCGCGACGCCGATGGCCCGTCGCCGGTGCCGGCGGATGGGCGCCCCTCCAGAGGCCGCGGCGTCGCTTCCGGCGGCTGCCCGGCCTGCGCGTCCCGAAGCTGGCACGGGTGAGGATCGACCCGGCGCATTGCCCGTCGTCCTGAGCTACGCTTCCTACAGTCTTCGACCGCCATGACGCGTCCGCCCGAGAGGAAGACCTTGTCGCCCGCGAGCCCATTCGCCGGCGGCTCGATGCGCCTGCCGCTGGCGGTGGCCACGGCGCTGTCGGTGGGGATTGGGATCGCCTGGATCTTCGTCGGACGGCAGACCGCGCAGCGCCACCGGGCGCAGGTCGAGTCCGAGCTGGTCTCGATCTCCGAGCTCAAGGTCGGCCAGGTGTCCGCCTGGCGCCGGGACATCGAGCACGACGCCATCCTGCTGGCGGCGGTGGTCGTCGGCGAGGCCGGCTCCGGCGACGACCAGGCACTGCTGGCGGCCATCTCCCGGCTCGGCCGGCTGCCGACCTTCGCCGACAAGTTCGCGGATGCCCTGGCCCTCGCTGGCGACGGCAAGGTGCTCGGCCCGGCATCGGCGCGCCCACCCTCCGCCGCCCAGGCCGCGCTCGCCGGCCCGGCGCTCTCCTCCGGGCTGCCGACGGTCGGTGAGCTGGAAGCGACCTCCGATTTAACGGCCGAGCTGGCGGTCGCAGTCCCGCTGGAGGGCGCGCGGCCTCGAGCGCTGCTGTTGCGCGTCGATCCGGCCGAGGAGCTCTTTCCCATCCTCGCCAGCTGGCCGGTCCCCAGCACCTCCGCCGAGAGCATGCTGATCTCCCGCGACGGCGACTCGGTGCGGCTGCTCAGCCCGAGGCGCCACGCGCCCGGAGGGCCGCTGTCGCTGCGGTGGCCGGCCGCCTCCCCGGACCTGGTCGAGACCCTCGCTGCCCAGAACGCCGAGGGCGCCGTCAGCGGGCGCGACTACCGCTCGATTCCGGTGGTGGCCGCCGTCCACCGAATCCCGGGGACCTCATGGTCGCTGGTGGCCAAGGTCGACGAGGAGGAGGCGCTGGCCAAGCCGCGCCAGGCGCAGCGGCACCTGAGCCTGGTCTTCCTGCTGCTCAACGCCTCGGCGCTGGCGGTGATGGTGCTGCTCGCCCGCCGCCAGATCCAGGATCGCGAGCGGGAACAACAGCTCCACGCCGCCGAGCGCAAGCTGCTGTTGCAGCAGTTCTCGCTGCTGTCCCGCAACGCCAACGACATCGTGCTGCTGGCCACCAGGGACGGCCAGGTGCTCGACCAGAACGACCGGGCGCTGGAGGCCTACGGCCACACCCGCGAGCAGATGGCGGCGATGACGCTGGGCGAGCTGTGCGCCCCGGGAGAGGAGACCCGGCTGGCCGCGCGGCTCGAGGACCTGTCGCCGCAGGGAGCGCGCTTCGAGCTGATGCAGCGGCGGGCCGACGCCACCGAGTTCCCGGCGGAGGTCAGCCTGCGCCCCTTCACCGCCAGCGGCCACGACTACGTGCGGGCCATCGCCCGCGACATCACCGAGCGGCGGGCGGCGCTGGAGGCAGTGCGGCTGTCGGAGGAGAAGTTCCGCGACGCCTTCCAGGAGGCCAGCTTCGGCATCCTGCTGGCCGACGAGCAGGGAAGGATCGTCGAGGCCAACCGCTCGCTGCAGCTGATGCTGGGCTTGAGCGAGAGCGAGCTGGTCGGGCACCCGCTCGACGATTTCCGCCACCCGGAACAGGCGGGTCGCTCCAGGGAGCTGCGCGCGGTGGTCGAGGGCCTCAGCCAGCGGGCGGTCGACGAGCGGAAGCTGCGCAAGAAGGACGGCTCGGTGCTGCACGCGGTGATCCGGGTCAACGCGGTCGGCGAAAGCGACGAGGGGCGGCGGCTGGTCATCGCCTTCGTCGAGGACGTCACCGAGCGCAAGCTGCTGCAGCAGCGGCTGCTGTTCGCCGACCGGATGGCCTCGATGGGGACGCTGGCCGCCGGGGTGGGCCACGAGATCAACAACCCGCTGGCCTTCGTCGCCGCCAACCTGGGCTTCGCGGTCGAGGAGCTGGAGAGCGACTCCGGCGACCTGGGCGAGGTGACCGCCGCCCTCAAGGAGGCGCAGCAGGGGGCGCAGCGGGTGCGCGAGATCGGGCGCGACCTGCGCACCTTCGCCCGCGAGGACCAGTCCGGGGCCGCCAGCTGCGAGCTGGCCAAGGTGCTGCAGACGGCGATGAAGCTGGCGCAGAACGAGATCCGCCACCGGGCGCGGCTGGTGTCCGACTTCGGCCCGCTCCCCTTCGCCCGCGGCTCGGAACACCGGCTGGGACAGGTGTTCCTGAACCTGCTGGTCAACGCCGCCCATGCCATCCCCGAGGGCCACGCCGAGCAGAACCAGATCCTGGTCAGCGCCCGGGTGCTGCCGGAGAAAATGGTCGCGGTCGAGGTGCGCGACACCGGCCACGGCATTCCCGCCAACCTGCGCGAGCGGATCTTCGAGCCGTTCTTCACCACCAAGCCGGTGGGCGAGGGCACTGGGCTGGGGCTGTCGATCTGCCACGGCATCGTGGTGGACCTGGGCGGGACCATCGAGGTCGAGAGCGAGGTCGGACGCGGCAGCACCTTCCGGGTGACGCTGCCGATCGAGCAGCCGCCGCAGGCCGCCCAGCCGATCGAGGTGGCGCCGGCGGTCGCTCCGCCCGCGCCGCTCCGGGAGAGGGCCAGCATCCTGGTGGTGGACGACGAGCCGCTGATGGGGCGAGCCATCGCCCGCGCCCTCGGGCCGCGGCATACGGTGGTGACGCTGACCAGCGCCCGCGAGGCGCTCGCCCTGCTCGGCCGCCAGAGGTTCGACCTGATCCTGTGCGACCTGATGATGCCGGACATGACCGGCATGGACCTCTACCGCGAGCTCTCCTCCCTCGACCTCGGCCTGGCCAGGGGAATGGTCTTCCTCACCGGCGGCGCCTTCACCTCCGGCGCCTCCGAGTTCCTGCAGCAGGTGCCAACCGCCGCCTCGAGAAGCCCCTTCGACGGCAAGGCGATCGCAGCGCTGGTGGCTGAAGTGCTGGCGCAGGCGCCGGCCCGGGCCGGGTAGCGCGGCCTACGCCACATCGCGCAGCAGGCGGCCCATTTTGCGCCTCTAGATGACCAAAACGGCGCTCCGCGCGCCGGGCGCAAACCTTCTCGGCGGGCACCCGCCCTCCCGTTCCAGCCCGTCAGAAGGACAGCTCACCGGCGCCTGGCGACGACCAGGCCCGGCGCGGTCCCCAGGGATCGCCCGAGCTGCCAAAAGCCGACCGCCCGATGTCCCGGTCTCGGAACCTGCCGGCGAGCGGTCCTGATGCTCGGACTGGCCAGGGCGGGTGCGCCCCCGGTGTTTAAGGTTCAGAAGATCTATGGGGTGAGCGCCATGGTCCATCGACATCGAGAGCTCTCGATGGGCTTCACCGACCGCCGATTCTCCTCGGGGGTGCACATCTGCTACCTGTTCGGCGACGACCTCGAGCGCCTGCCGCTGGTGGCCAAGTACATCACTGCCGGAATCCGCAGCTCCGAGCGCGCCCTCTACCTGAGCGACACCCTCGCGGTCGGCGAGATGCGCGACACGCTGCTGAAGCTCGGCGCCGACCTGGGCGGCGAAGGCCAGACCACCATCCGCAGCACCGACGACTCCTACTTGCCGGACGGCCGCTTCTCGGCCGATCGGATGATCGGGCAGGTGTCCGACTTCTTTGAGGCCAGTCTCGCCGAGGGCTTCGCCGGCGGGCGCGGCACCGGGGAGATGACCTGGACGCTGCGCGACGCCCCAGGGGTCGAGGACGTGATGGTCTACGAGGCCCGGCTCAACCGGGTCATCGAGTACTACGCGATGACCGCCATGTGCCAGTACGACCTGCGCCGCTTCGACGGAGCCACCATCATGGACGTGCTGCGCGTCCACCCCTACACCGTGATGCGCGGCCAGATCCTCGAGAACCCGTACTTCATCTCGCCGGAGCAGTTCCTGAGGGAGTACTCGCCCAGGAGGGCCCACAGTGTCGCCGAGGCCCGAGCCCAGTGACCCCCAGGCCCTCGGGGTCCTGCTCCTGCTTCAGAGCTCGATTCTCGGGCTCGAGGACGAGCGCCAGATCTCTGAATTGATCGACCGGGGGCTGGCCCAGGTGCCCGGCGTGGAGGGCGCGCGCCTGGAACTCGCCTCGCTGGAGCTGGGCCCGGGCGCCATCTCCGAGCTGCTGCTGCCTCTGCAGACGCCGCGGCACTCCTACGGCACGTTGGTGGTGGAGGTGGCCGACCCTGAGCGCCTGTCGCCCTACCTTCCGTTCCTGCGCAACTTCGCCAACGTGGTGGCGCTCTACCTGGAGAACCGGCGGCAGCGGCACGAGCTGGAAGAGACGGCCGAGCTGGCGAGCAAGCGCTCTGCCGAGCTGGAGTCGATCAACGCCAGCCTGAGCGCCGAGATCGCCGCCCGCGGCCGGGCAGAGAAGGCGCTGCGCTTCCTGGCCGAGGCCGGGGCGATGCTCACCGAGTCGCTGGACTACGAATCGACCCTCTCCAGGCTCTTCAACCTGGTGGTCCCGGGCCTGGCCAGCTGGTTCGTGGTGGACCTGCTCGAGGAGGGACACGCCCGGCGCCTGAGCACCGCCTTCCTCGACCCGCCACGCCCGGCGCTTCTCCGCGAGCTCCAGGAGCGCTTCTCCAACCAGCCGCTCAAGCCGGCGGCCGAGGCCATGCGGACCCGCGCTCCGGTGGTTCAGCGCGAGCTCGCCGAGCACTGCTGCGCCGACGTCACCGAGGAGCCCGACCAGGCGAGGCTGCTGTTGCTGCTCGAGCTGCGCGAGCTGGTCTCGGTGCCGCTGCTGGCCCGCGAGCGAGTGGTGGGGGCGATGACCCTGGCCTCGCGGATCCCCGGCCGCTACGGCCCGCTCGAGTTGGAGCTGGTGCAGGACCTGGGGCGGCGGGCGGCGACGGCCATCGAGAACGCCCAGCTCTACCGCCAGTCGCGGGAGGCGGTGCAGGCCCGCGACGAGTTCCTCTCCATCGCCTCTCACGACCTGCGCGGGGCGCTGAGCACGGTGCAGCTGGCGGCCGAGAGCCTGCGCCGGCGGGCCTCCTCGCGCCAGCCGGGAGGGCTGCGCCCCGAGGAGATCGCCGCCAGCGCCGAGCGGGTCATCGCCCAGGTCGACCGGCTGGAGCACCTGCTGGAGCAGCTGATGGACGTCTCGCGGATCAGCGCCGGACGGATGGAGCTGCGGCTGGAGTCGGTGGACCTGGCGGAGGTGGTCGCCGAGGTGGTGGGGCGCGCCCAGGAGCTGTCGCAGAAGAACCGCGCTCCCTTCGTGCTCAAGATCGATCGGCCGATCCGCGGGACGTGGGACAAGCTGCGGCTGGAGCAGGTGGTGGCCAACCTGGTGTCGAACGCGGTCGAGATCGAGGCCCGCGCCGAGGGGGCGCTGGCGCGCCTGGTGGTGCGCGACCACGGCATCGGCATCGCCAAGGCGGATCAGGCGCGCATCTTCCGCCGCTTCGAGCGCGCCGCCGGCACGCGCGAGATCTCGGGCATCGGGCTGGGGCTGTGGATCGTCCACCAGATCGTCGATGCCTTCGATGGCACCATCGAGGTCAAGAGCGCGCCCGGCAAGGGCGCCACCTTCACCGTGCGCCTGCCGCGCCACGGGATGCCCAGCTACCGCGGCGAGGCTCCTGCCGCGGCGGAGCTGCAGTGACCTCGGGCCTGGCGGCTACTGGCACACGAAGGACACACAGGTCAGCAAGGGAGCCCCGGGCTCCGCGCCGCAGTCGGCGGTGTCGAGGCAGGCGAACCCGCGCGCGGCCCTGCAGGTCGGAGGCGCGGTCACGCTGTCGCAGACCTGGCCGTGACCGCAGACCGGCTCGGTGAACGTGCATTGGCAGGTACCGCTTGCGTTGCAGTAGGGGGCTCGGGGTCCGCATCCCGGAGGAGAGATCGTGGGATCGCAGGTGCAGGACGGAGTGTTCGGGAAGATGGCGCTGCGGCAGGTGCTCCCTCCCCAGCCGGTCCCAGAGCAAGCGTTGCCGGCGATGCACCAACTGCAGCTGCCGGCGGTCGAGCTGCAGACCTGCGCGGTATCGGGGCAGTCGGCGTCGGTCCGGCAGTCGTGGCAGGTCTTGGGGCCGCCATTGCTGTTGGAGCACACCCCCGAGGCGCACTGGGGGTCGCGTTCGCACCCGGCCCCGGTGGCGACGGGATTGCCACATTGGCCGAACGGCAGGCACACGGTGCCGGCGAGGCAGTCGTGGTCCCGGGTGCAGGTCGTCAGACAAGTCTTCCCCGCCCCATCGCAGGCGTAGGGACCGCAGGATGTACCGGACGACAGGCAGGCCCCCGTCTCGCAGGTCGCCAGGGTGGCCGCGGCGTACTGCCCGCGGGTGTTTCCGGAGTTGGTGCACCAGCACGAGGCGGCGCTGCAGCAGTGGTTCGCCAGGCAGTGGGGATAGCTCGGGTCGAGGCAACTCGCGGCAACGACGCAGGCCGCCCCTGCCCCCGAGGTCGTGCCGGCATCGGTGCCGGCATCTGGTCCCGGCACTGAGCCATCCGAGCCTCCATCGCTTCCGCCGCCATCGAGCGGGCCGGCGTCGGGCTCGGTCACCGAGGCGTCGCTGCCGGTTCCGGCATCGGACTGCGGCAGGCTGGCGTCGACCGAGGGGCCGGAGTCGGCCTCCGGATCCGGAACGCTCTTCGGATCGTAGAAGAGGTTGCAGGCCCCGGCGGCGAGCAGGAGGGCCAACAGGGATCGCTTCACGGGAACGCCCCCGACACCTGGACGACGCCGCCTCCTCGAAGCGGAAGCGCGCTCAGCTCGGTGCTCGAGTCGCCGCTGGCCAGCAGCCAGATTCCGATGCCCGCCGCGATCGCCCCGGCGCCGTAAAGCCCGTCCGCCACTCGGCCCTTGAAGAGCGAAGCGTCTCGCTTCGTGGCCCAGTCGGCGCTGGTGGTCGCCGCCTTCTGAGCCTGATAGTCCCGCCAGGCCAGGTAGTCGAGGACGCCACCGCCGACGAGCAGCGCGGCCCCGCCGCCCAGCGCCAGCTTCCCGCCCAGAGATCCACCGGAAGCGGCGGCCGTGACCTCACCTTCGCTGGCCACAGCCGGAACCTCGACCGGCGCCGGCGGATTCTTCACCGGCTCGGGAGCGGGCGCGGACGGCGCCGGAACCGACCTGAAGATCGCCACCACCAGCTGCTGCAGCAGGCCTGCCAGCGCGTCCTCGCTCGACTCGCAGAACGCGCCTTCCCGGGCGATGACCTTGCTCTTCTTCACGTCCTGCAGCACCAGCCCGACGCGATAGCGGGTGCCGAACTTGGCCACCTGGCCGGTGAGCAGGAACTCCACGCCCAACGAGCCGCCGATCTGCGCCAGGCAGGCGTTGTCCTCGGAGCAGCCCATCAGCCGGCGCTGCTTCTCCAGGCCCAGCAGGTTGGCGATGTCCGCCTGCGAC
>JBBIQS010000021.1:0-94700 GCA_037442205.1 Myxococcales bacterium | reverse complement strand
GGCCGGTGGAGGTCGAGCTGTCGCCGGCCGGGGCGCCGGTGGCGCTGCGCATCGGCGACCGGCGCCACCCGGCGGCGGCGGTGCGCGGGCCGGAGCGGCTGAACGGCGAGTGGTGGCAGCGGGGCTTCGCCCGCGACTACTACCGGGCCCTGGTCACCGGCCTGGGCGGCTGCTGGCTGTTCCGCGACGGCCGCGACGGGCGGTTCTATCTGCACGGGTACTTCGACTGAGAGCTGCCCGCCGCCCTCCGGCCCGAACTATCCTTCCCCGATGATCACGCTGGGCATCGACCTGGCCGCCGAGCCCAAGAACACCGGCGGCTGCCTCATCGAGTGGCGGGGCGGCGGCGCCGAGGTCAGCTGGCTGGCGGTCGATCTCGACGACGCCGCGCTGATCGGCCGGGCCGAGGGCGCCGGCGCGATCGGCATCGACTCTCCGTTCGGCTGGCCCACGGCCTTCGTCGAGGCGGTGACTGCCCACCACGCCGGGCGGCCCTGGCCCATCCCGCTCTGGGAGAGGGCCAACCGGCGCAAGCTGCGGCTGCGCGAGACCGACGAATACGTCCGCGAGAGGACCGGGATCACCCCGCTCAGCGTCTCCTCGGACACCATCGCCATCCCCGCCACCCGCTGCGCCGGGCTGCTCGACCGGCTGGGAGTGCGGGACCGCTCCGGGGACGGCCGGGTGTTCGAGGTCTACCCGGCGGCGTCGCTCTTCCGGTGGGGGCTGCCGCACCGCCGCTACAAGGGACCGGAGAACGTCGATAGCCGGCGCCGCCTGCTGGCCAAGCTGCAGAAGGCGGCGCCGTGGCTGGAGCTGGCGGAGGCCGATCGGCGCCTCTGCCTGGACTGCGACCACGCCTTCGACGCCCTCGTCGCCAGCCTGGCCGCGCGGGCCGCCGCCATCGGCCTCACCGCGAAGCCGCCGCCGGAGATCGCCCGGGCAGCCAGGGCCGAGGGGTGGATCGCGCTGCCTGACGAGGGATCGCTGGCGGAGCTGGCGGCAGTGGACGCCGGCCGGAGAAGGCGGCGCTGAGCCTCCCTCCTACCCCGCCGACTTCCCCTGCCCGCAGTCGCGCTTGAGCGCCCAGAAGCGATCGTGCAGCGAGCGCTCGAGCGGATCGTTCTGCAGCGCGTGCTCGAGCATGGCCAGCGCCCGCGGCAGCTCGTGCATCTGCACGCACAGCTCGGCCGCCCGTCCCACCTCGGAGGCGAGCTGCACCTTGTCGGGGAACCGGGCGGCGTACTCGGCGTGCAGCGCCTCCAGCTGGCCGGTGAGCATCCCGGCGAACAGCGCCCGCGCCACTCCCTGGTAGTTGCCGCTGAAGCCGTCGTGCCGGGCCCGCGCCGCCGGATCGCCCAGCTCGGTGCGCGCCCGGGCCAGCCGCTGCGACAGCACCTCCAGCCGCCCCCGCTGCTCGCCGCCCGCCCCCCTGCCCGCCGCCTCCAGCTCCCCGGCCCGCCGCTCGAGGGCCGCCCGCAGCTGCGCCATCTCGGCGTCCGGGGCGACCCCCAGCAGCGCGTAGTGGCCCGAGGTCGGCTCCAGCTCGGCCAGCAGCAGCGCCGCCGCGGTCTGCCCCGAGACCGGCGCGGCAGCGGACATCTCCGGCGGCGACGGCAGCTGCCAGGTAGAGGTCTGGGCCGCCCCCTCCCGCAGCGCCTGGCCCAGCTCGGCGGCGGTCTGGAAGCGCAGCGCCGGGTCGCGCTGCAGCGCCCTGAGCACCGCCGAGCGCAGCGGCTCGCCGAACCCCGGCTCCGGCGGCGGCTTCTCCACCCGGGCCATCATCGCGTCCCGGGCGGTGGCCTCCGACCACGGCAGCCTGCCCGCCAGCAGCCGGTAGGCCAGCACCCCCACTGCGAACAGATCGCTGCGCCCGTCCACCGGCTGCCCCAGCACCTGCTCCGGGGCCATGTAGTCGGGAGTGCCCAGCACCATCCCGGGGGCGGTCATCCCCGCCTCCTGAGCCAGCCGGGCGATGCCGAAGTCCAGCACCTTCACCTGCTCCGGCCGGCCCGGCCGCGCCGCCAGGAACACGTTCTCGGCCTTGATGTCGCGGTGGACAACCCCGGCGGCATGGGCGGCCTCGAGCGCGTCGCACACCTGGCCCAGGATCTCCACCGCCTCGGCCGGCTCCAGCTGGCGCAAGCGCAGCCGCTGCTCCAGGGTCTGCCCCTCGAGCAGCTCCATCACCAGGCACGGCCGGCCGTCGTGGAGCGTCACCAGGTCGAAGACCTGCAGGGTGTTGGGGTGGCGGACGGCGCTGCAGGCCCGGGCCTCGGCCAGGAAGCGGCGGGTCATCTCGGGGTGGGCCAGCAGCTCGTGGCGCATCACCTTCACCGCCACCCGGGAGCCGATGACCGGATTCTCGGCCAGGTAGACCACGCCCATCGACCCGCGCCCCAGCTCGCGGATCAGCCGGTAGTGGCCCACCGTCATCCCCGCCTGCGAGGGCGAGCTGGCCATCACCTCGGGCAAGGCGAGCGTCGCCGCCACGCACGCGCCAGAATGCTCGCGCCCGCAACGGCTGCAGCTCATCGGACTCCCCCCGCCGGCCGGCGGCCGGTTGCTTGGATAGCCAACAATTTGCCCTAACAGACAACCGCACGGCAAGTGCGCGCCACCGCGACCGGGCGAGAAACAGTCTGGCCTTCCGGCCCCTTCGCCAAGCCGCCGCGTGGGCGTCACATCCGCGGGCGTTGACGCCGCCCGGCCCATCCGCTACCTGAACAGGCGTACCGTTCCGAATCCTGGAATCGACCGGGCCTGCCGATGCGCTACGCCGAGCTCCTCTGCCGCTCCAACTGCTCCTTCCTGGCCGGGGCCAGCCACCCCGAGGAACTGGTGGCCCGGGCCAAGGAGCTGGGGCTGTCGGCGCTGGCCCTCACCGACAGCGACGGGGTCTACGGGATCGTCAAGGCCCACCTCGCCGCCCGCGAGCACGGCCTCAAGCTGGTGGTGGGCAGCCTGATCACCCTCGAGGACGGGCCGCCGCTGGCGCTGCTGTGCGAGAACCTCTCCGGCTACCAGAACCTGTGCCGGCTCATCACCCGGGCCCGCACCGGCCGCCCCAAGGGCGAGGCCAGCCTGCCGCTGTCGGCGCTCGAGGGCCGCACCGACGGCCTCTTCGCCCTGCTCACCCGCCCCAACCGCGCCTGCGCGGTGCGGCTCAAGGCCCTCTTCGACGACCGGCTCTTCCTGGCCCTCACCCGCCACCTCGCCGAGGGCGACGAGGCCCGCCTCCAGGAGCAGCTGGAGCTGGCCCGCGAGCTGTCGCTGGCCCCGGTGGCGGTCAATGACGTCCACACCCACCACCCCAGCCGCCAGCCGCTGCAGGACGTGCTGGTCTGCATCCGCGAGAAGACCACCCTCGACCAGGCCGGCCGAAAGCTGTTCCCCAACGCCGAGCGCACCTTGAAGTCGCCGGAGCAGATGGCCGCCCTGTTCGCCGATCTGCCCGAGGCGGTCGAGGCCGCCGCGGCGCTGGCCGACCGCTGCCAGTTCCACCTGGACGAGATCGCCTACCGCTTCCCCGAGGAGGACCTTCCCCCAGGCCACACCGCCATCAGCTGGCTGCGCGAGCTGGCGCTCTTAGGCGCCAAGCAGCGCTACGGCGAGGTGCCGAAGGAGGTGCTGGCGCAGATCGACAAGGAGCTGGCGCTGATCGACGAGCTCAACTACCCCGGCTACTTCCTCACCCTGCGCTCGGTGGTCGAGTTCGCCCGGTCGCGGGGAATCCTCTGCCAGGGGCGCGGCTCGGCGGCCAACTCGGTGGTCTGCTACTGCCTGGGGATCACCGCCATCGACCCGGTGCGCATGGACCTGTTGTTCGAGCGCTTCATGAGCAAAGAGCGCAACGAGCCGCCGGACATCGACGTCGACTTCGAGCACGAGCGGCGCGAGGAGGTGCTGCAGCACGTCTATGAGAAGTACGGCCGCGACCGGGCGGCGATGGTCTGCGAGCTGATCACCTACCGTGGCCGCTCGGCGCTGCGCGAGGTGGGAAAGGCGCTGGGGCTGTCGCTGGATCAGGTCGATCGGCTGGCCAAGGCCATCGGCCGCTTCGGCGAGTCGCTGGGCCAGGAGCAGCTGGCGCAGCTCGGGCTCGATCCGAGCGACCGCACCCTGCTGCTCACCCTCGAGCTGGCCGGGCAGATCGAGGGCTTCCCGCGCCACCTGTCGATCCACACCGGCGGCTTCGCCATCACAGCCGGGCCGATCTTCGAGCTGGTGCCGGTGGAAAACGCCAGCATGGAGGGGCGCACGGTGGTCCAGTGGGACAAGGACGACCTGGCCGCCGCCGGCATCCTCAAGGTCGACCTGTTGTCCCTGGGGATGCTGACCGCGGTCGCCCGCTCGCTGCGCCTGATCGCTCAGTCCGAGGGCAAGGAGCTGTCGCTGGCCACCATTCCCTCGGAGGATCCGTCCACCTACCGGATGCTGCGCGACGCCGACTCGGTGGGGGTGTTCCAGGTCGAGTCGCGGGCGCAGATGAACATGCTGCCCCGCCTCAAGCCCAAGACCTTCTACGACCTGGTGGTGGAGGTGGCGATCATCCGGCCCGGGCCGATCATCGGGAACATGGTCCACCCCTACCTGCGCCGCCGCGACGGGGTCGAGCCGGTGGTCTACCCGCACCCGGTGTTCCAGCCGATCCTCGAGCGGACGCTGGGGGTGACGCTGTTCCAGGAGCAGGTGATGCGGCTGGCGGTGGCGGCGGCCGGCTTCACCCTGGGCGAGGCCGACGCCCTGCGCCGGGCGATGGGCCACAAGCGCTCGCAGGAGAAGTTTCTGCAGCTCAAGGAGCGCTTCATCCTCGGACTGGGCGAGCTGGGGCTGACCCGCGAGCAGGGCGAGGCGGTGTTCAAGCAGTTCGAGGGCTTCGCCCACTACGGCTTCCCCGAGTCGCACGCCGCCAGCTTCGCGCTCATCGCCTACGCCTCGGCCTACCTGAAGCGCCACCACCCGGCGGCCTTCGTCTGCGCCCTCCTGAACTCGCAGCCGATGGGCTTCTACGCCCCGCACACCTTGATCGAGGACGCCCGCCGCCACGGGGTCCCGCCGCTGCCGCTGACCGTGCAGGACAGCCTCTACGACTGCCGGCTCGAGGAGCTGGGCGAGCAGCGGGTGGAGGCGCTCCTCTCCTCGCTGCCCGAGCCCTCGGATCTGCGGCGCCATGCCCCGGAGCGGCAGCGCTTCGGCCTGCGTCTGGGGCTGCGGATGGTGCGCGGGCTCAGGGAGGCCTCGGCCAAGGCGGTGGAGAGGACGCGGGAGTCGGGGCCGTTCCGCTCGCTCTACGATCTGTGGAGGAGGACGCGGCTGTCGCGGGCCGACCTGGCGCGGCTGGCGGCGGCCGACGCGCTCTCGCCGCTGTTGCCCGGGGCCAGCCGGCGCGAGGCGCTGTGGCAGGTGCACGCCCTGCCGCAGGACGAGGGGGATCTCTTCGCCCGGGTGGCGCCGCCGCCGGAGGAGAGCCCGCCCCTGCCGGCGATGAACGAGCGCGAGCGGATCCTGGCCGACTACCGGGCGGTGGGGGCCTGCGTCGACGCCCACCCGATGCAGCTGATGCGCGAAAAGCTCAGGGCCCACGGCTGCTCGAGCACCCAGGACCTGTCGAAGATGCGCCCCGGGCGGCCGGTGCGAATCGGCGGGATGGCCATCGTCCGCCAGCGCCCGGAGACCGCCAAGGGGATGTTCTTCATGACGCTGGAGGACGAGCTGGGCTTCGCCAACATCGTCGCCACCCCCGACGTCTTCGCCCGCGACCGGGTGGTGGCCCGCGGGGCGCTGTTCGTGGTGGTCGACGGCCAGGTCGAGCGCTCGGGACAGGTGGTCAACGTCAAGGCCGAGCGGTTCCGGGAGCTGCGGCTGGGCGAGGAGCTGCCGGTCTCCACCCGCGACTTCCACTGATTGCTTGGAGCGAACAGCGATTGGTGAGCGACGCAGCGGCCCGAGCCGATCTATCCTGCGCCCCCATGGCTACCCAACCCCCCAAAGGCTTCTTCATCCGCCGCCAGCTGGGAAAGCTGTGGCTCAGGCTGCACGGCTGGACCCTCGACGACCGGGTGCCGGAAGTGCGCAAGGCGATCCTGGTGGCGGCGCCCCACACCTCGAACTGGGATCTGACCTACGCCCTGGCCATCGCCTGGGTCCAGGGGATGAGGCTGCAGTGGGTGGCCAAGCACACCCTCTTCCGTCCGCCCTTCGGCTGGCTGCTCAAGCTGTTGGGAGGCATCCCGGTCAACCGCCAGACGAGCCACAACCTGGTCGACGCGCTGGTCTCGATCCTCAACCAGCACGACCAGCTGATGCTGCTCATCGCCCCCTCCGGCACCCGCAAGCGCGCCTCCCGCTGGAAGACCGGCTTCTACTGGACCGCGGTCGGCGCCAAGGTCCCGGTGGTCTTGGGCTTCCTCGACTACGCCAACAAGCGCGGCGGCCTGGGCGAGGTCTTCACTCCCACCGGCGACATCCGCAAAGACTTCGAGACCATCCGCGCCTTCTACGCGCCCATCCGCGGCAAGCATCCCGAGTACGAGAGCGAGGTCTCGCTCGGCCCCGAGGACGCCAAGAAGAACGCCTGAGCCGCTTGCGCGCCGCCGCCGGGGATGAAAGCCTTGGCGGCCATGAACGAGCCAAACACCAAGTCATTCCACGCCTTCCTGCGCAAGGTCCCGGTCCTGAGCGGACTGGTGGGCCCGTCGCTGGCGAGCGTGGCCGGGATGCTGCGCCAGGAGAAGTACCAGCGCGGAGACATCGTCTTCACCGAGGGCGAGCTGGGGCGCACGATGTACGTGCTGTTCCAGGGCGAAGTGAACGTGCTGCGCAACAACGAGGCCGGCGAGCCGGTGCCCATCGTGCGGTTGGGGCCCGGGGAGTGCTTCGGGGAGATGGCGCTGGTGGAGCTGGGGCCGCGTTCGGCCTCGGTGGTGGCCACCGCCCCGACGACCCTCTATTCGCTCAACAACCTCGACCTGTACCGGCTGTTCCACGAGAACAACTACGCGTTCGTGATCGTGCTGCAGAACATCTGCCGGCTGCTGTCGCGGCGGCTGCGCAAGGCGGATGGTCGGCTGGCGGAGTTCCTGAGCAAGAAGGCGGCGCCGTCGCGGGCCCCGAGGGTCAAGGCCAAGGCGGCGACCAAGGTGCGGCGCCGGGCGTCCTGATCCGGATCGCAGGAGCTGTGACCGGAGGTCCCGTCAGGGACCGCAGGGCGCGGCCGGCGCCAGGCAGGGCAAAGCCGGCGCGGAACCTGATCTCCGTCCTGGCAGAGGCGGCTGTCCGCGCGGCGCCCAGCAGCCGGCCGGAGAGAGCCAGCGCCCAGCCAGCCGACCGAGCGCCTACTTCGCCGACTTGGCGATCACCGTGCGGATCTCGTCGTTGCTGAAGACCTGCTTTTGGATGCACAGCTCGATGAGGGCGCGCAGCACGCGGGTGGCCTTGTCGAGCTCGCCCTGGAGACGCTCGAGCTCCGGGCCGGTTCCGGTGGCCGCCGGCGGGGGCGGAACCGGGGTCAGCCGCATCTGCGGCCGCAGAGGCGCGGGGGCCGGGGTAGGCCGGGCGGCCTCGACGTCCAGCTCCTTGCCGTGGATGTCGGTCATCACCATGTCGCCGGTCGGGCTGCGTCCCACCGGCCGGGGCGAGTCGCCGAGCATCGACGCCGGGGGCTCCTGTCCCTTGTAGTGGCGCAGGATCGCCACCTGGATCTCCTTCTCCCCCGCCACCGCGGTGCGGATCCGGCAGCCGGTGCGGGCGGCGATGAAGTCCACCGCCTCCAGGTCGCAGGGGTCGGCCATGGCCAGCCAGAGGGTCTTGCCGTTGTCCCGCAGCGCGTAGGGGAAGATTCCCTTCTCTTCGGCCACCTGGACGTCGAGCTTGGCCAGCGCCGCCGCGTCGCGGGGCATCGAGCCCAGCTCCACCCGCTGCATCGACAGCGCGTGGGCCAGCGCCTCGGTCACCGCCACCTCGGTGGTAAAGCCCATCTCCACCACGTGCTTGGCCAGCCGCCCGCCCCACTGCGACTGCCGCGCCGTCGCCGAGCGCAGCTGCAGCTCGTCCACCAGCCGCGCCCGCATCAAGATGTCCGACATCCGCCAGGTCATTGCCTCACCGCTCCACTTCCGGCCCGCCGTTCTGCGACGTGATGGCGCTCACACCTGTGCAATTTCTTTCAGCTGCCCGGCCGGCAGCCCCTGCGTTCTCGGACTCAGCTTGAGCGATTTCGCTCACTTAGCCCGGGTCGTTGGGATGCGCGCGCCGGCTTCTCGTCGCAGCTGCAACAGGCGCGCCCCCGTGCCCGCGGGGCGAGGGACGTCGCCTATCTGGGCGTGGCGAGACGGAGAGCGAAGATTCAATCCACCGCCGGGGCGGGGCGGACGGTCTCGACGTCGCCGGCCAGGACGGTCTGCACGGCGCCGGCGTCGGTGCGGATCTGCAGCGCGCCGGAGGGGTCGAGCCCCAGCGCCTGGCCTTCGAGAAGCTGGCCGGTGAGCTGGACCCGCACCCGGGCCCCGACGGTGGTGGAGAGCTTGGTCCAGCGCTGGCGGATGGCGTCGAAGCCCGACTCCAGATGCCGCTCGCTCCAGCGCTCGAGCCGCGCCAGCAGGTCGGCCAGGAACGCGGCGCGGTCGACCGGAGCCCCCAGCTCGATCTGCGCGCTGGTGGCGATGGACTGCAGCTCGGGGGGGAGGTCGGCGGCGGCCAGGTTGAGGTTGATGCCAATCCCCAGCACCACGAAGTCGACCTGGCCCGGGGTGGCGTGCAGCTCGGTGAGGATCCCGCCCAGCTTCTTGCCGGCGACCTGCAGGTCGTTGGGCCACTTGATGCCCGCCCGGCAGCCCAGCGCGCGCAACGCCTCGCAGGCGGCCACCGCCGCCACCAGGGTCAGCTCCGGGGCCCGGGCCGGCGGCAGCTGCGGCCGCAGGATCAGCGACAGGTAGAGATTCTTGCCCGGCGGCGACAGCCAGCTGCGCCCGCGCCGCCCCCGCCCGGCGGTCTGCTCCTCGGCGACCACCGCCGCTCCGTGCGGCGCGCCCTGCATCGCCAGCTGATAGGCCAGCTCCGAGGTCGAGCCGATGCTCGGGAAGAGCTGCAGCGGCCGGCCCAGGGCGCGGGTCGTCAGCAGCGGCTCGATCTGCTCGAGCGTCAGCAGCGCGGGCGTTTCCAGGGGCGGATCTCTAGGAGCTCACGGCGCCTTGGCGGCCTGCTTGAACTCGCGCAGCTCGAGGACCCCCTGCGGCAGCTCCTTGTCCCCGACCTTGGCGGTGGTGGCCAGGCGCACGATCCCCACCCCGGGAGCATAGGTCCAGTCGGTGCGCAGCTCGCGCATCTTGTCGATGCGGTTGATGCCCCGCACCTGGATGCAGTCGGAGAAGGTCCCCGCCGGGACCGAGACCGTGAAGCCGGCGTCGATCACCTCGTAGCGCTCGGTGGAGGCGACGCTGACGATCGAGGTCCAGGTGGCGCCCTGGCGCAGCGGCTCCTTGAGCAGGTAGCGCTTATCGTCGCGCAGCCCCTCGCCGTCCACCGCCAGCCGGCCGTTGGCGTCGTCGACGTAGAAGCCGTCCTTGAACCCGGTGATGGTGATGGTCCGCTCCAGCGGCTGGCCCATCATCTTGCCGACGTAGGTCCAGGAGTTGCCCACCGCCAGGGGCTGCAGCTCGGCGACGCGGTGCTTGGCGGCCGGACCGGCGGTGCCGGAGGTGGTGGCGCAGCCGGCGAGGAGGAACAGGGCACACAGCGCGAGACGCATCAATTGCTCCTGGCAGAGTCGGCCGAGGCATTCTGGCCGGAGTTGGGGTTGGGTTCCTTGAGCCGGGCCCCGGCGGCCTCGGCGGCGCGGCGCACCGCCTCGTCGGGATGGCCGCTGGCCACGGTGAACAGGTAGGCCTCGGCGTCCGGGCCGCCGATCTCGCCCACCACCTCGACCACCGACAGCACGAACGAGGCGTCGCGGTTCTGCGTCAGCTCGATCAGCGCCGGCACCGCCCGCGGGTCGCGGATGGCCCCCAGCGCTCCCACCGAGCGCATCACCACCTCGCGGTCGGGGTCCTTGAGCCGCTCGATCAGCGCCGGGACCGCGGCCTTGCTCTTGCGGTCGGCCAGCGCCTGGACGGCGAAGTCGCGGGCGCGCACGTCGGTGGACTTGAGGTCCTCGATCAGCGCCGGCTCGGGCTTGTCGAGGGCGGCGAGTTGCATCTGCTGGCTCTGCACCGCGTGGTCGAGAGCGGCGGCGAGCGCCTTGCGGAAGGCCGGCACCCGGGCGGCGGCGTCCTCGGAGTTGAGCTCGGTGCGCCCGAAGCCGCTCACCTCGAAGCGCCCGCCCTCCTGGCTGCCGGGGCGGCTCATCTCCAGCACCACCCCCACCTCGGCCACCGAGCCCTGGGCGCCCTCCCCTTCGGCCTGCGACTCGCGGGTGAAGGCCAGCTCCAGCTTGCAGCGCAGCGCCGGCTCGCCCTTGGGCGCCTTCTTGCCAGGCTCCAGCGGGCGGAAGGTCTTGCTCTTTTCCAGGGCCGCGACCAGCGCCTGGCGCAGATCGTCGGTGGACATCTGCAGCGAGCCGTTGCCCGCCAGGGTGGCGTCGGCCAGGGTGAGCCGCTCGACGTAGAAGCGCTTCTCCTGGGCCCTCTTGCAGCCGGCCAGGGAGATCAGCGCGCAGATCCCGAGGATTTTCGCGAGCTTGTACACTCGAGCCGACCGTACCCGCTGCCGCCGCCGCCCGTCAAGAAATGAGGTCATGGCGCCAAGCTACCGCCTGCCCGCCCGGTTGACACGGGGGCAGACGCTCGGATGCTTGCTTCCCCCTCTCGAGCCCCGCCGCCGGCCGGCCCCTAGTTCCCTCCGGCGGAGTTCATCAGCCAGGTGACCTCGTAGTTCGGGGACACCTTGGCCACGTAGGTCGCCCGCTTGTCGCAGCCGGCGATGCCCCGAGTGACCTCGCTCAGGTAGCTGATCGCCAGCTGCTGGCGGGGGCAGTTCAAGTCGAACTCGGCGCGGGCGCGCGGGTCGTCGAGCCACACGCACGACCAGCCGACGCAGTACAGGGCGTACTCGACCTGCGCGCCGCCGTCGTAGACGTGTCTGCCAGTGCCCGCGACCTCGCCGAGGAGGACGCCGGAGTGGAACAGGAAGCGGCCGTTGCCCAGCGACTCGTGATTCAGCTTCGCCGGATCCACTCCCAGCTCCTTGGCCGCCTTGTCCTGGGCGTTGGCCCAGCGCTTCTCGTTCATGTTCGGCACGTCGGGATAGTTCTTCTCGGCCGGCTTGGCGCGGGCCTCGGAGCGGGAGTGGCCACAGCCGAGGGCGAACAGGGCGAGAAACAGCGCGGCGAGGGGCGGTCGGTTCATGTCGTGGAACTCCGGGAGAGGTGTCCTGCGCTGCCTCGAGGAGACGAGCCTCCCGCGCGCCGGTTGCACGGCGGGCACGGTAGCACGCCGGGATCAGTCGCTCCCAGCCTTGGCCCGGGCAGCCATCCCCGCTACAGTTCGCCCCCTTCTCTTGGAGGCCTCCATGTCTCGCACCCTGCGCGCGCCCCGCGGTTCCTCCCTCAGCTGCAAGGGCTGGGTCCAAGAGGCGGCGATGCGGATGCTGATGAACAACCTCGACCCCGAGGTGGCCGAGCGCCCCGAGGACCTGGTGGTCTACGGCGGCCGCGGCAAGGCAGCTCGCGACTGGGAGTCGTTCGACCGGATCGTCGCCTCGCTCAAGTCGCTCGAGGACGACGAGACCCTGCTGGTCCAGTCCGGCAAGCCGGTGGGCATCCTCAAGACCCATCCCGACGCCCCGCGGGTGCTGCTCGCCAACTCCAACCTGGTCGGCAAGTGGGCCACCTGGGAGCACTTCTGGGAGCTCGAGAAGAAGGGCCTCATGATGTACGGCCAGATGACCGCCGGCTCCTGGATCTACATCGGCAGCCAGGGGATCGTGCAGGGCACCTACGAGACCTTCGTCCAGGCCGGACGCACCCACTTCCAGAGCGAGGATCTCGCCGGCCGGCTGGTCCTCTCCGGCGGCCTGGGCGGCATGGGAGGCGCCCAGCCGCTGGCGGCGACCATGGGCGGCGCGGTCTTCCTCGGCGTGGAGGTCGATCGCAGCCGCGCCGAAAAGCGCCTGCAGACCAGGTATCTGGACCGGATCGCCAAGGACCTCGACGAGGCGCTGGCGCTGTGCCAGGGGGCCATGAAGGAGAAGCGGGCGCTGTCGGTGGCGGTGATCGGCAACGCCGCCGACGTCTACACCGAGCTGGTCAGGCGCGGCGTCACCCCGGACCTGGTCACCGATCAGACCAGCGCTCACGACCCGCTCAACGGCTACATCCCGCAGGGCCTGACCCTCGAGCAAGCGGCCGAGCTGCGCAAGAGCCGGCCCGAGGAGCACATCCGCCGCGCCAAGGAGTCGATGGCGGTGCAGGTGCGGGCGATGCTGGCGATGCAGCGGGCCGGCGCGCACGTCTTCGACTACGGCAACAACATCCGCGCCATGGCCAAGGACGCCGGCGAGAAGAACGCCTTCGACTTCCAGGGCTTCGTGCCGCTCTACATCCGCCCGCTGTTCTGCGAGGGGATGGGGCCGTTCCGCTGGGTGGCGCTCTCCGGCGATCCGGCGGACATCAAGAAGACCGACGAGGTGGTGGCCAGGCTGTTCCCGAAGAAGGCCTCGCTGCAGCGCTGGCTCAAGCTGGCCTCGGAGAAGATCGCCTTCCAGGGCCTGCCGGCGCGCATCTGCTGGCTGGGCTACGGCGAGCGCGAGGCGGCCGGGTTGGCCTTCAACGAGCTGGTGAGGAAGGGCGAGGTCAAGGCGCCGATCGTGATCGGCCGCGACCACCTCGACTGCGGCTCGGTGGCCAGCCCCAACCGCGAGACCGAGGGGATGCGCGACGGCACCGACGCGGTGGCCGACTGGCCCATCCTCAACGCCCTGGTCAACGCGGTGAACGGGGCCAGCTGGGTGAGCTTCCACCACGGCGGCGGAGTGGGCATCGGCTACTCGCTGCACGCCGGCCAGGTGATTGTAGCCGACGGCACCGAGGCCGCCGCCAAGAGGCTGTCGCGGGTGCTGCGCTCCGACCCGGCGATGGGCGTCCTGCGCCACGCCGACGCCGGCTACCCCGAGGCCATCTCGGTGGCCCGCGAACGCGGGGTCAACATCCCCGGGCTCTCTGGGAAGTGATCGCGATGCGCCTGCTCCTCGCCCTCTTGGCCGTCCTCTTGGCAAGCGCCTGTACCTCGACCTGCGAGGAGGCCTGCGCCAACTACGCCAAGGTCTGCGCCGACGCCTTCGCCAAGCAGGATCCGCCGCTGATCTTCGACCGCCAGGCCTGCACCGACGCCTGCAACGCCAACATGGACTCCTGCCAGAACGCCGCCCAGATGCGCAGCTGCATCCACGGGGCGAGCAGCTGCGAGCAGGCCCAGCAGTGCCCGAGCTGCCAGAGGCCCTGAGCCTCGCGCGCAGCCCCGCCGACCGCCCAGCCTTCCTTGCCCGCGCCAGGCGCGCGCGGGTGCGCTGTCCTGCCCGAGGGCAAGCAGCCGATCGAGCCGTCTGCCGGGCGCATGAGTCGGTCATTACTGCTCCAGAGTGGCGCCGCTGACCCTCCGCCAGCCGCCTCCGCGCCCCGAGAGCGCGCTGGACGGCGGCTTGCATTGGCTCGAGGCAAGGCTCTACTCCGGCCCGCTTTCCGGAGACTTAGCGGTCCGTTCAAGGTCTCGAACGGCCATCCGCGGGGGCCTTGCTGTCCGATCACACGCTTCCGACCGCCGCACCGAGCGCGCTCGCCGTAGGCGCCGCGCTGGGCGGCGTCTTGCATCAATCCGGGCAGCGCCGGTTTGGCGCCGGCGAGAGACCTAGAGGAAGGACATGCGCGCAGGTCCCCAACGCGGCTTCACCCTCGTCGAGATGGTGACGGTGGTGGCGATCCTGGGCATCCTGGCCACGCTGACCATCGGCGGCATGCAGGGGCTGTCGGCGCGCTCCGGGCCGGTCAACGCCAGCCAGGACCTGCTGACCATCGCCTCCAGCGCCAAGCTGCGCGCCCTGTCCTCCGGCAACGACGTCTGGCTCATCGTCTATCCCGGCCTCGCGCGCTCGGGCGGCGAGGGGCTGGGCGCCTACTACGTCTTCGAAGACCGGGTGGGCGACTTCCTGGCCCACGGCTACTCCGATTTCAGCCCCGACAACACCGCCCCGGTGTCCCAGAGCCGCCTGCAGGAGAGTGTCTTCCTCGAGGACTACTCGCCGCGGGGCGTCCGCTTCGCGCCCACCGACGGGGCCAAGCTGCCGGCGCCCTTCAACCTCGACGTGAACCAGCCGTGCAGCTTTTGCACCGCCGGCGGCCGCGGCGCGGTGATCTTCGCCGCCGAAGGCAGCGCCCGCTTCGTCGACGGCTCCGGGGCCGGCGTGCCCGGCTCGGCGCACTTCCTTGCCTTGCGAACCACCGGGCCCCGGCCCGCCTATGCCCTGGCCATCGGCCGCGCTACCGGCTTCCTCGGACTCTACCCGCTGGACCAGTGATCGGAGCTCCCATGGCCGCCCGCCCGCCACGCTCCCGTCCCAGCCTCCGGCGCTCACAGCGCGGCTCGACCCTGATCGAAGCCATGATCTCGCTGGCGATCCTCACCATCGGCATCCTCGGCGCGCTGCAGGGGACTCTCATCGCCACCCGCCAGAACGCCTCCGCCGATCGCATGCAGCGCGCCGACGCCATCGCCCAGCAGATGCGCCACGCGCTCGAGTCGAACGGCATCGTCCGGCTGACCAACATCGGTCTGCTGGGCGCCGGCAGCTGCACCACGGACTCCGCCACCGTGCTGCTGGCAGGGGACATCGCCGGGATCGACCAGGCCTGCGTGATCGACTTCGACGCCTTCGAGGACGGCCTCACCGCTCCGCTGGTCGCCCCCTACCCCTCGTCCAACCGGGACCACTTCCGGCGCCTCATCGTCTACCAGGTGCTCGACCGGGGCACCGAGCAGCAACTCGACTTCCTGGGCGTGGTGGTGAGCTGGAACGAGCTCGGCCGGCCGCGCCGCTTCACCTCCTTCATGGCGCTGCACGACCCGCGCCTCAACCGGCTCAACCTCGAGATCTAGGACTCCGGACGACCCGATGGACCTCTGCCGCCACAGCCGCCGCCCCCTCAGCGCCGCGCGCGGCTTCACCCTCACCGAGCTGCTGATCGGGGTGGTCGTCTCGAGCATCGGCCTGATGGCCGTCGCCGCCGGCTTCGTCGGAGTGCAGGGAGCGGTGGCCGCGGACTCCGACGCCAAGGGCGCCATCGAGTCGACCCGGCTGGCCGACGCCTATCTCGAGCGCGTGGTGCGCCTGGCGGGGTACGGCGTCGATCCCCGCTTCGCCTTTGACTTCAACGGCGACAAGGCCGGGATCGTGGGCGCCAACCCGGCCTTCTGGTCCGACGACCTCGCCCTCCGCTACCGCGACCCGGCGTTCCTGCGCCGCGGCAGCCTCGGCTCGGGCGGCCTGACGCTGGCGCTCGAGGGCAGCGGCGCCCTGGCGGAGATGGGGCTCAAGCTCAAGCAGGGGCAGGCGCTCCTGCTCGCCTGCTCCGGTGCCCAGGCCTGGTGGGTGGGCACGCTCCTCGCCGACAGCGATGAAAAGGCCACCTCGATCGTCCTCCAGGCCTACGGCGCGCCCTTCGACAGCACCCCGCCCTCCTGCCTGCGAGGCGCCAGCGGGACCAGCTCGGCCTACGTCTTCCTGCTCCACGAGCTGCGGATCCGGGTCGCCTCGCTCGGCGGCCAGCCCTACCTGGTCGCCTACCACGGGCTGGGCGACCCCGGCGCCAACACCTCCTTCGACCCGATCGCCGCCAACGTGGAGTACTTCAAGGTCGAGTACGTGATGAACCGGCCCCAGGCCAACTCCACCTGCTGCCTGTCGCTGCCGCCGGTGGACGGCGCCGCCGGCAACTGGATCCTCGGCGACAGCTCGGCCGACGCCCGCGCCTATCCCGACCCCGCCGCCCTGGCCCCCAGCTACGACACCGCCTACGACGATCCGTCGCGCTTCAATGCCCACCCGGCCAACGTCCGCTTCGTGCGGCTGACCGTCGGGGCACGCGGAGGGCGGACCCTCAAGCCCAACTCGATGTCCGGGAGGGCCGCCGCTGCGGCGGTGATCGAGGGGATACCGGTCCCGGAGCTGCCGGCCAACTACCAGCGCACCTCGCTGCGCACCACCCTGCGGGTCCCCAACCTGGCCTCGCGCTCCTTCTTCGTCCCGGCCCTCAAGGCTCCGAGCTCGGCCGACCTGCTCAACGTGTGGGGAGGCTGAAAGCCATGCGCGCCCGCGGCAACGTCCTGCTGGTCACCGTGATCTCGCTGTCGATCCTGCTCGTGCTGGTGCTGGGAGCCATCCGCTACACCGGAGGCAACCGCGAGGCCTCGACCATCAAGCTGCGCGGCGACCGCGGCGCATCCTGCGTCGAGGTGGCCCGCAACTACCTGCTGTCGCGGCTCAAGGTCTACGGGCTGGCCCCGGCCGACAGCCAGTTCGACGTCCGGCTGCTGGACGAGCTCAAGCCCGAGGAGCGCAGCCGCATCGTCACCGGTCACCTGGGGGCCAGCACTCCCGAGGCGGTGGGGACCATCGCCGGCTCCGCGTTCGGCGCCTCCCGCCGCTCGGTGCGCGACGCCTCCAACATCGTCGCCCCCACCACCCTGGGCGGCCAGTTCTACCGGGTCGCGGTCAAGTGCCAGGAGTCCAGTGGCCGCGAGACCGAGCTCGAGTTCGTCTTCCGCTACGGCATCTAGCCGAAGGAGCCGCCCATGAAACGGGTTGCTGCCGCCGCTGCCCTGCTCTGCGCCACCCTGCTGGTGCGCGACGCCCGCGCGCTGGACGAGGCCGCCTGCTGCCTGGCCTCGACCTCGCAGCTGGACGACCTGTTGAACCCGGTCACCGGCGGCGACGAGAAGTTCTTCGCCACCCCCGGCGGCCCGCCCAACGTGCTGCTGCTCCTCGACAACTCGGGCTCGATGCTCTGGTGGCCGCGCGACCTGCCGGCCGGCAACAACGACTGCACCGACTCCTACTTGAACAGCGTCGGCTACAGCGACGCGGCGCTCAACCAGCCCGAGTGGAAGAACGTGAACTCGGAGACCTTCTATACGGAGTGGTTCAACGTCAACAAGGTCTACGAGGTCAAGAACGCCGTCTGCAATGACCCGACTCACCTCTGCGGCGACTACGGCAGCGCCCTCAACGGCGCCCCGAGCGCGCTCTCCTGGGGCAACGGGGCCAGCCGCGCCACCGCCATCAACTCGGCCTGCGCCGCGGCCACCGATTCGCTGCGCTGCCAGGGCTGCCTGGCCTCCCGCGGCTACTACCTGGACGCCGTGGCCGCCCGCAGCCGGATGGTGGGCAACTTCCTCAACCTCTACTCGCCCCGCTACCTGCTGGCGCGCCGGGTGACCAAGCAGGTGGTCAAGGCCATCCGCCCGGTGCGCATGTCGCTGTTCACCTTGAACCCCGGCGAGCCGACCCGGGTGCGCGACTTCAACCCACCCTGCAACCTGAGCGATCCGCGCACCAACAACTCCAGCTTCGACTCCAACCGCCAGTCGTTCATCCAGGACCTGGGGAACGTCGTCACCAGCGGCGGAACCCCGCTCACCCGCGCCCTCTATGCCGCCGGCCACTCCTTCGCCACCGGCGGCGGGGGGATCTACCCGGCGGTCTTCGGGCCGAGCTGGGCCAGCGCCATGGGGTTCACCGCTGCCTCGCTCAACGGGTACCAGGAGGGCGGCGGCGCCAACCAGAAGGCAATCTGCTTCAGCTGTGCCTTCAGCGCCATCATCCTGCTCACCGACGGCGAGCCGAGCGGCGCGTTCGAGAACTCGGTGCCGGCCCCGGTCGGCGATCCCGCCCACCAGCTGGCCTGGGACGACTGCCCGGAGTGCGCCCACAGCGACCTGGACGAGTTGGCCAAGTTCCTCTGGTCCGCCGACGTGCGCACCGACCTCGACGGCAAGCAGCGCGTCGCCACCTACGCCGTCGGCTTCGGCATGGACCCGACCGGCTGGGCGCCCAGGCTGCTGCGCCACACCGCCGAGGTCGGCGGCGGGTCGTTCTACTCCGCCTACAACGCCACCCAGCTGCGCGAGTCGCTGCTGGAGATCTTCGACAACATCGACTCGCGCAACACCTCCTTCTCCTCGGCCTCGGTGGCCACCCTGCAGGCGGGCGGCTCGGAGCTGAGCGCGCTGGTGCCGCGCTTCTCGCCGCAGAAGAGCCGCAACTGGACCGGCGAGCTGTACCGCTTCCGCCTGTTCAACGAGTTCGTCGAGGACCGCGAGCACCCCCAGGACGGCGACCTGCCTGGCAAGCCGGGCTACAAGTCGGACATCTTCCTCACCGACCACAGCGGCGCCGACGGCGACATCGTCGTCGAGGACATCGACGGCCGCTTCGTCAAGAAGGGGTCGATCACCGCCGCGGTTCCGTTCTGGGAGGCGCGCACCCGCCTGCTCGCCAACGGCTGGGCGTCCCGGAAGATCTATACCGTGCTCGACAGCAGCGGCCCGACCGGGGCCAAGGACGGGGCGCTCACTCACCACGACCCGCTGGTCGAGTTCACCACCGACAACGCCGCCCTGCTGGTGGACTACCTGGGCCTCAAGGGCACCGACCGCTGTCCCAGCGGAACCCTGGGCGGCCAGGAGGGACAGATCCTCTCCGGCCTGGGCCTGTCGGTGTTCGACGCCAAGAGCATCACCGGCTACGACCTCGACCCGCTGGTGGACACCGGGCGGATCAACTGCGCCAAGCTGCTGATCGAATACCTGCGCGGCCGCGACCTGGCCGACGACGACAACGACCTCGACCGCGACGAGACCCGCCTCTCGGTCCTGGGGGACATCTTTCACTCCTCGCCGGTGGTGGTCGACCCGCCGGTGGACAAGTTCATCTGCCGCTTCGGGCTGCACAACCAGTGTCTGCTGACCCTGTTCGAGGCCCCCGGCGGCTCGCCGGCCACCGCGACCCCGCTGGCCAAGTACGACGAGACCGACTGCAAGAACAGCCCGGTGACCCGCGACGCCTACGACTCCTGGGCCTGGTCGCAACGCAAGCGCACCAAGCTGGTGCTGGTGGGGGCCAACGACGGGATGCTCCACGCCTTCGCCGACTCGGCGGCCACCGAGAGCTGCGACGCCAACGGCCTCTCCACCATCAGCTACGACACCGGCACCGGCGACGAGGCCTGGGCGTTCATCCCGCCCGACCAGCTGGCGCGCCTGGCCCTGCTGGCCAAGGGCCACACCTTCTTCGTCGACGGCGACCTCATGGTCCGCGACGTGTGGGCCGACGAGCCGACCGGCTCGGTGGGTACCAAGGAGCGCGGCGAGTACCACACCCTGGCGGTGGTCGCCGAAGGGCGCGGCGGCACCCACTACTTCGCCCTGGAGATGCTCTACGACGCCAACGGAGCCCCGCTGGCCCCCGGCTTCCGCTGGATGTACCCGCAGCCCTGCACTGAGGAGGCCTCGCTCTTCGGCAAGACGCTCTATGCCCTGGGGCCCAAGCCTCCGCCGATCGGACCGGTGCTGCTCGACGCCAGCAGCCTGTCGCAGCCCGGGCAGGAGAACTACGGCACCCAGACCCTCGAGCGCTGGATGGTGATGCTCTCCGGCGGCTGGTCGCCGGGGATGGAGAAGGGGCGCGGCATCTACATGGTCGACGCCTGGAGCGGCCTGGTGAACGGGCGGCACGACAACCTGTGGTGGAAGTGGGACAAGGCCGCCCACGAGACCGAAGGCTCAGGCGAATCCGGAATGGGCGAGGACGCCGAAGAGCACCACGAGGAGGAGTCGCACGTCGTCTCGACCGAGCAGCAGGCCTCGCGGCGAAACCTGACGCACAGCATCGTGGCCCCGGTGGCGCTGGTCGACTACGGGTCGAACGATACGCCGCAACAGGACGGCTACTTCGATACCGCGGTGGTGGGCGACACCGGCGGCCAGCTGTGGCTGGCCCGCTTCTTCAAGCCCGGAGTCTTCGACAGCGGCCACAAGCTGATCGGCAACTGGAGCGCGGCGCGCACCTTCGAGCAGAACCGCGCCGGGCTCAGCGGCACCTCCGGGGGCGACGACGCCGAGGGGAGCGTCACCAAGTCGGCCAAGAGCGAGTGGCCGTTCCACTTCCTCGCCTCGACGGCGATCTTCCCCGACGACAAGTCGCTGCACGCCTACCTTGGCACCGGCAACCGCTACTCGGTGCTCGACGAGGAGGCGGGAGTCTGCCGCTACGACAACCCGGTGGTCTGCGCCAAGTACGGCTGCGGCCACGTGCAGACCAGCTACAGCATCTCCAAGCGCACCTTGAGCCTGTCCCAGTCGTCCACCCAGTGGGAGAGCGGCGCCCTGCGCAGCGGCGATCTTCAGTCGAGCGGGACCAGCCTCTCCTCCTGTGGCGCGCCGGGCACCGCAGCGGTCACGGCGCGCCTCACCGCCAGCGCCGTGAGCACCTGCCCCGGTGGCGTCAGCTACGGAGACTTGCGCCCGGCGCAGGTCGACTGCGGCCAGGACGCCAGCGGCAACTTCCGCTGCCTGAGGGTGGATTCCAACGCCATGCAACTCGGAGACCTGAACTTCGCTCACTCCACCACCGGGCTCGGCCTGAATCGCTACTACGGGATCTGGGCCTACGGGCAGCGCCCGGACCGGGTCTTCGACGAGACGCTGGCCGCGACCGCCCCCGGCAAGCTGACCGCGCGCGGCTTCGACGCCGTCCGGCTCACCGATCGCTCCTCGACCAACGCCACCGCCGGCGATCTGGTGGACGTCACCGCCACCACCTGCGATCTCACCGGCAAGTGCACCGGCAACCAGGCGACTTCGCAATCGAACGGCTGGTTCTTCGAGTACCCCGCGCTCGCGCACAAGACGGCGTCGGGCTCGGCGATTCTGGCCAGCTGCGCCCTGTGGAACACGATGCGGCCGGAGAGCTCCGTCACCGACTGCGGAGTGAAGCTCACGCCGTGGAGCCGCTTCACGCAGGCGGACATCTTCTCCGGCGCTCCGAGCTGCGCCTACTCCTTCCGCAACACCGCCACCGGCACCTGGGACCGCTACCAGGAGCGCCGGGTGCTCGCGCCGCCTCCCGAGCCGGCGGCCGCGATCCAGATCTCGAAGTCGGGAGCGATGAAGTACAGCGCCCTGGTGCTGGAGCCGGGCAAGGATCAGGCGACGGAGGTCAGCGTCACCGGCGGGCAGGATCGGCTGCAGTCGGTCTACGAGCTGCCGGTCTCCCGCTCCCTGCACCTGTGCCGCCATCAGGGGCCGGAGTACTGCACTCCCGATTCCTTCTAGCCGGGGGCGGGCTACGGCCCGCTCTTCTTGCGGCGCACGCTGACCCGGTCGGCGGCGCCGCTCTTGCGGTCGAGCAGTTCGACCGCCCCGCTGGCCGCTCCCTTTTCCAGGCGGAAGCGCGCCCTGCCGCCGCCCTTGCCGACCTCCAGCGCGCCGCCCTCGGCCTTCCACTCCGGCTCGATGGCGACCTTGGCCCCCTTGGCCTCGGCGACGAACTCCAGGTCGACCACGTTGGTGCCCTCCAGGACGATCTCGTCGGCGGCCTGGCCCTCGTAGGTGATCTCCAGAGTCAGCTCGCGCCGTACGCCCACGGTCTCGCTCGCCCCGCCGGGCTCGGCGGTGGCCTTGAAGGCGCAGCGCTCGACCCCGGAAGGAATCGAGAGCATCGCCCGGCCCGCCCCCAGCGTGCGGGCGGCGCCGCAGCTGGCGGCGAAGGAGATCTGCGCCTGGGGCATCTCCTCCAGCCCGCCGTCTTCGCCGCGGCTCTGGGCCCTTGCTTCGACCTCGACCTCGGTGGCCCCCACCGGGATCAGCGCCGCGGTCGCCTCCTTGCCTCCGACGAAGAAGCGCACCCGCACCGCCGCCGCCGGGGGCGGAGGAGGCTTGAGCCGCCCGGTGTACTCGTAGAAGGTGAAGCGCCGGCCTCCCCTCTCCGAGCCGCTGGCGTGGCCGAGCTCGAAGTACTTCTGGAAGTGCTTGAGCTGCTCGGCCGCCTCGCGGTGCGAGGCCTCGTCGTCCGCCGACCAGCTCGACTCGTAGGTCCAGACGTTGGGCGGGCGCTCGCCGAAGCGCTCGATCTTCATCGTGCACGGGCTGCAGGTCGACTCGAGGACCAGCTCGCCGGTCGGGCAGCGGTATTCGCGCCGGGTGGAGAAGACGTCCACCGTGCCCTTGTTCAGGTTCTCGATCGCGCTCTCGACGCGGGTCACCACCAGCACGTGGCCGGAGTCCTTGGAGGCGTGGGCGGCCGCCAGGGGATCGGCGGCGCGGGCGAGCGAAGGGAGAAGCAGCAGGAACAGGCAGGCAGGGCGCATGGTCTATCGAAGCTCGCCGCGGCCGAGGGGCTATCCCGGCCAGGGCGGGACCTGCTTCTCCTCGCCGGGCTTCATCCCGCCGAGGTGCTTGAGCACCTCCTGGTAGTTGGGATGGGTCTTGGGATAGGTCACTTGGGCGTCGCCGATGGCGCCGCCGGGGCCGCTGGCCCGCAGCTTCATCACGATGGTGCCGTCGGGGAGCATGCGGGCGCTGCCGATGGACTTGGACTGTGGCTGGCTGGTCATGGCAGGGGCTCTGGTCAACCGTTGCTCTGCGCCTGGACGCGCTGCCAGTACGAATACATCCCCGGCAGCTCGCCCTGAAGCGTCGGATCGTTGCTGATGTAGCGGGCGAAGGTCTCGGCGAAGGCCTCGGAGCGGCCGGCGGCGCCCTCCTGCAGCAGGTAGGTCTCGTCGTGGGCGCGCAGCGATTCGGTGTCGGCGCTGTAGGCGGCGACGAACTCGGCCTCGCCGGAGTTGTGCCCGGCCAGCGCCGACTTGTCGTCCAGGCCGTGGGCCAGCTCGTGGGCCGCGATGTTGAAGGAACCGTGGCCCATCCCGGTGGGCGGGACCATGCGCCCGCCGTTGGGATCCTCGACGGTGGCGATGACGAGCTCCGAGCGATCGGGCAGGTAGGCGCCCGGGACGATGTCCCAGGTGCTGCCCGGAGGCCACCCGCGCGGCTGGACGCCCTTGAGGTCGGTGGCGGCGTCGGTGATCCCGCCGCGGCAGGCCACCACCTTGACCCCGGACTTCTCGGCCGCCTGGAGCATGCCGATGGGCATCGACTGCAGCGAGCGCGCCACCGCCTCGGCGTCGGCATCGGTCCCGCTGCCGCCGGCGCGGACCATCCGCCGGGCGATCGCCAGCCGCTGCTCGGCCTCGGGATCCACCGCGGGAGTGGTCACCCGGGCGTTGGAGACCTCGGCGATGGTCGTCTGCTGGGCGGCGTCCGGCTGGACGACGTCCCTCCGAGCGACGACGTCCAGCGGGGCCACGTTCCTCTGGGCGGCGTTCTGCTGGGCCAGCAGCTGCTGTACGGTGACGGTCTGGACGTCGGAAACCTTTGGCTGCGGCTGAGGATCGCTGACGGTGACGGTCGCGGTGCTGGCGGTGTTGCCGCTGCCGGGATCGAAGCTGTCGACGGGGCCGACGACCTGGGGGCTGCCGCCGCGCAGCTTGGCCCAGACCTGAGGTCCGGCGACGGCGTCGGCGGTCAGGCCGTTGGCGCGCTGGAAGTCGAGGAGCGCGGCCTGGACCTTGGGCCCGAAGACGCCGTCGACGTCGAGGCCGGCGCCCTGCGAGTTGAGCAGCTGCTGCAGCTCGCGCACCGCGGTGCCCCGGCTGCCTTGCTTCAGGACTGGCGACGGATTCGCCGGCTGGGGAACCGCTCGCTGGGAGCCGCGTCGCACGGAGGAGATGGTCACGTTGTCGTCTCTGGTCGTCGGTTGGGTGGGGCGATCAAACGGCTTCCTTCATTATCGCAGCGGCGCGCTCCATGTTGCCTCCGGGAGCGCGAGGCCCCCCGTCAGCCGGGTGCCAGCACCATAAGCCACCGAGAACACCAGGCTTTTCCGACTCCCTGGTCCACTGGGCTGGGGCCGGCCTCCCCTGCCCAGCGGGCCCAGTTGCCGGCGCGTCAGCGCGTCCAGAGGACGTCGCCGAGGACGTCGGCCACCGCGACCGTCGATGCGTCGGAAGTGCCGTCGATGCCCAGCGGCATGCCGCCCACGTAGTCCGCCAGCCAGGTCACTCCGGAGTCGCGGCTGAGGTAGACGGTGCCCGGGTACATCGAGCTGACGGCGACGAAAGTGCCGTTGGTCCAGCCCCTGGCAAGCCCGGTTGCCGTCGCCGGAAAGGTGGCGACCGCGCTAAGCCTTCCCTGGACGTCCAGCCGGTAGAGGCCGTCGGCCACGGCATAGACGTCGTTGGCGGCTGAGCCGAACAGGTAGTAGTCCTTGGCCACTGGAATCCGCGCGAAGGTCGCCCCGCCGTCGGCGCTGATGAGCAGGGCCCGGCTGACGATGTAGCCCCCCTGGTTCAGCCAGACCATGGCGAAGATCTCGCCGAAGGGGGCGATCCACACCGAGATGACGTCTTCGTCGGGATTGTTGGCGGCGACCGGAGTGAAGCTAGCCCCCTGGTCGCGCGAGCGATAGAGCTTCTTGCCGCCGAAGCACCACAGCTCGCCACCGGCTCCCCGGACGAGCTCGCCGCCGCCCTCGAGGGGAAGCTGGGACTGGAGCCAGGTCGCGCCGAAGTCGGTCGAGCGCCAGAGGGTGGCCCGGTCGAAGGGAGGCTCGGCGGTGGTGCCCATCACCACTCCGCTGCCGTTGGCCCAGACTCCGTAGAAGTAGGTCGAGAGGGACGCCAGCAGCCTGAACGCCGACTCGCCCGGGGCCTTCCCCCACAGGCCCCAGCCCGGGGCGTAGATGTGGCCGTCGGGAGTGACCGACACCTGGGTCAGCTTTCCCTTCGTCACGTGGACGCGGGTGAAGCCACTCGGCCGGCAAGTGCCGCGGTCGCAGATGCCCTGGCATACGTCGCCGCAGGCCGAGCAGTTGCTGGAATCGCCCAGGCAGCCTTGGGCACACGCCGCACTCCCTTGGCACGGCGAGGGATCGACGACCGCCGCCCCGGCGTCTACCGGCTCCTGCTCGCCGGCGTCGCGCGACGGCGGCAGGATGATTCCCACCTTCGAGAAGTGGCCGACTTCGCCCTGCAGCGCGCCCGCCGAGCTGCGCTTCTCGGGAAGCAGCTCCACCTGAGAGAAGTCGTCGCTGGCGAGATAGACCCGAGCCAGAGGCGATTCCACCGGATTGAGGAAGGTCACCAGCAGCGGTTTGGCGAAGGTGAGCCCGCTGGGCCCGAGGCGGTAGACCGGACCGAGCTGCTGCCCCAGGCTCCCGGGCGGCACCGCCGCGTCCTCCTGGACGGTGATCCGCTCCAGGTGATCCAAGGCCCCCGGCGGCACCTCGATGCGCAGGCCGCCCTTGGCGTCGTCGAGCGTCCCGCCGGCGCTGCCGATGAGTCTGGCGGCGATTTCGGAATTGGGCGCCGGGTCGATTGACACCGGGTTGAGGCAGGCGAAACCAGCCAACAACGGCAAGGCAAGCAGCAGTCGCTTCATCGGCTCCCTCCAGTAGCCGGCCCAGTGCCGCATCGGCGGCACCCGATAGGCGCCTATGGTATCACTGCCACGAATTGCGCACCTCCGATCTGTTGGTACTGCCCGGCTCGGGCTCGCATCGGGCGCCGACCATTCGAGGGGAATTGCCAGTGGGCCAGACTGACCTCGCGAGCAACCTCTCCAAGACCAACCATCGGAAGGCGCTCGAAGCCGCGGCAGCGATCTCCGACCCCTACTCGCGATGCCAGGCGCTGGCGTGGGTGGCGAGGTATGCGCCCGACGACGAGACTGCCGTGCGGCTGGCCAAGGAGAGCACCCGCGCCGCCGAGTCGGCCTCGGAGCCGTACCAGTCCGCGGCCGCGGCGGCCTGGCCGGTTCGGGCGCTGTTGGAGCGCGGGCGGCAGCGCGAGGCCGAGGCGATTCTTCGCCAGGCGGTGGCGCGCTCGAAGCGGATCGCCAATCCGGCGAGTCGCGCCGATGCCCTGTTCCTGCTCGTCCAGGCGGGCTGGCACTCCAAGGGGAAGAGCTGGCCCGAGGCCCTCAGCGCGCTGCTGGCTGCCGCCACGACCGCGCCCCATCAGAAGCCGTCGGCACTGCTGCGCGATCTGGCGCTGATGCTGGCGGGCGGCGGCCGGGACCACGCCGCGGCGCTGGCCGCCATCTCCGACGACAAGTACCGGCGACAGGCGGAGCGTCGCCTGCAGGAGCGCCGGTTGCTCTCCCCTCGCCCCTTCTTCTGGTAGCGGGCCTTCGCCCCCGTCTCGTACCCCGCAAAAGCGAGAGCGGCCGAAGCGCGAGGCCTCGACCGCTCCAAAGTCCTTCCCGCGACTGAGCTACTTGCCCTTGCGGAAGCGCGACAGCGACGCCGGCAGCGCCGCCAGGTCCGGCAGGCCCTTCTCCGGGTGGATCTTCTTGGCCCGGGCCAGCAGCGCTTCCTCGGTCTCCGTCTTGTTGGGATCCGGGATGCAGCAGTCCACCGGGCACACCGCGGCGCAGGCCTCTTCGTCGTGGAACCCGACGCACTCGCTGCACAGCTCGGGGTTGATGACGTAGATCTCGTCGCCCTGCGAGATGGCGCTGTTCGGGCACTCGGGCTCGCACGCGCCGCAGTTGATGCACTCCTCAGTGATCATCGTCGACATTCTGTGACTCCTGGTTTCGCCGGCTCCGACCTCTCGTCGAGAGGGCCTCGCCGGGCCGTTCGGCAGCTCGTCAGGGCGGCGCACTATCCCACCGCCCGCCAGCTCGGGTCAAGGATTCGCGCCGCGCCAAACCAGCGCCGACACACCGCTTTCCAACACTGGAAGCTGCCGACCGCCGCCGGCGTTCAGCCCTCGGCGCGGACCCGCTCCACGGTGCGGGCGACCTGCTCGATCACCTCGGCCAGCCCCAGGGCACTGGTGTCCAGCTGGAGGGCGTCGGGAGCCGGCTTGAGCGGCGCCACCGCGCGGGTCGAGTCGTCCAGGTCGCGCTTGCGCTGCTCGGCGAGCACGTCCTCGAAGCGGACCTCGAGCCCCTTGGCCTTGAGCTCGTCGTAGCGGCGGCGGGCGCGGACTTCGTCCGAGGCAGTGATGAAGAACTTCACCTCGGCGTCGGGGAAGACCACCGTGCCGATGTCCCTTCCCTCGAGCACCGCGCCCCGCTGCTCCGAGCGCCCCAGCCGCCGCTGCAGCTCCAGCAATCCGGCCCGCACCGCGGGCAGCGCCGAGACGGTGGAGGCGGCCTTGGAGATCTCCGGGGTGCGGATGGCGGCGGTGACGTCCTCGCCAGACAGGAGCACGCAGTTGACCCCGCCCTGGTGGCGGAAGCTGATCTCCAGCGCGGGCAGCAGCGCCGCCACCGCCCGCTCGTCGGTGAGCGAGAGGCCGGCGCGCAGGCAGGCCAGCGCCACGCTGCGGTAGATGGCCCCGGTGTCGACCAGCGCCAGCCCCAGCCGCTGGGCGACGGCGGAGGCGACCGAGCTCTTGCCAGCGCCAGCGGGGCCGTCGATGGCGACGATGACCTTCTTCATCGGGAGGACAGGACCTCTTTGAGCGCCGCGAGCATCCGCTCGTTCTCGGCGCGGGTGCCGACGGTGATCCGAAGGGCGTTGGGGAAGCCGTAGGCCGGGATGGGCCGCACGATGACCCCCTTGCGCAGCATCGCCTCGTAGACCGGGGCCGCCGGCTGCGGCAGCTCGGTGAATACGAAGTTGGTCTGCGAGGGCGCGACCATCAACCCCAGCTGCCGCAGCGCGCCAGTGACGTGGGCCACCTCCTGGCGCGCCAGCTGGGCGGTCTTGCGCACGAACTCGGCGTCGTCCAGGGCGGCGATGCCCGCGACCTGGGCCGGCGAGGCCACGTTGAACGGCATGCGGGTGCGGTTGAGGTAGCCGGCCATGGCCGGGTCCATCACCCCGTAGCCCAGCCGCAGCCCGGCCAACCCGTAGATCTTGGAGAAGGTGCGCAGGGTCACCAGGTTCGGGCAGTCGCGCTGCAGGGCCAGCGAGTCGGGGTAGTCCTGGGCCGAGGCGTACTCGAAGTAGGCCTCGTCCATGGCCACGATCAGCTGCGGGCTGACCTGGAGGGCCTTCTCCAGGAAGCGCTCCAGCGCCGCGCGGCCGAAGTAGGTGCCGGTCGGGTTGTCCGGGTTGGCCAGGAAGATCAGGCGGGTGCGGGGGGTGACCCGCTCGGCCATCGCCTCCAGGTCGTAGTGGTAGTCGCGCAGCGGCACCTCGACGAACCTCTTGCCGTGGGCCTGCAGCGCGATCTTGTAGATGACGAACGAGCCCTTGGCGACCAGGGCCTCGTCCTGGTCGGAGAGGAAGGTGCGGATCAGCAGCTCGATCAGCTCGTTGGAGCCGCTGCCGACGACGATCGACTCGGTCCCGACCTTGAGGAACTCGGCCAGCTTCCTCTTGAAGTAGAAGCACGAGGCGTCGGGATAGAGGTGGGTCGAGGCCAGGGCCTTGACCACCGCCTCCATCGCCTTGGGCGAGGGGCCGAAGGGATTCTCGTTCGAAGCGAGCTTGATGACCCCCTTGATGCCCAGCTCACGCTCGGTCTCTTCGATCGGCTTGCCGGCGACGTAGGGGGTGAGGGTCTCGACGTGGTGCGGAACCGTGGGGCGCATGGGAGGCCTCTTGCTGGCGCACCTCTCCTCCGGGCCGCCGGCCAAGGGGCGGAATGTAGAAGAACTCACATCTGCACGCAAGGAGCGTACGCCGCTCTTGCGGGGGCCGACAGAAGCAGGGGGGCGGGCGCTTGCATCAGACTGTCCGCCGGCGGCAAAGTGGCCGCAGGACAGGGGGGAGCATGAGCCGCAAGCCCGTAACCTTTCAGGAGATTCTCCGGCGGCGCCAGCGGGAGGACTTCGTCGGCCGCGCCGAGGAGCTGCAGCGGTTCGCCCAGAACCTGGCCCTGGCGCCCGAAGATCCGCAGCGGCGCTTCGTCTTCGCGGTCAGCGGCCCGGGAGGAGTGGGAAAGACCTCTCTGCTGCGCCGCTTCCGCCAGCTGGCCGAGGCCCACGGCGCGCTGGCGCTGTGGACCAGCGACAGCGAGTCCGACGTCCCGGCGGTCCTCGGCCGGCTGGCCACGCAGCTCGAAGAGCAGGGATTGCCGCCCAAGCGGTTCCTGGAGCGCTACCGGGTCTACCGCCAGCGCCGGCAGGAGCTGGAGGCGGATCCCGAGGCACCGCAGGGGTTTGCCGGGCTGCTCGGGGCGTCGGTGGCGCGAGGCGGCCTCCAGGTACTGCGCTCGAGCGTTCCCTTCGGCGGCGCGATCGCCGACCTGGTGGACCGCGAGACCTTGGCTCGCCAAGCCGGCGATTGGACGGCGTACCTGGTCAAGAAGCTCGGAAACAGGGACGAGGTCCGGCTGGTCCAGGGGCCGATCGAGGTGCTGGCGCCGCTGCTGGTCCGCGACCTCGAGGCGCTGGGGACTCGGCCGCTGGCGCTCTTCTTCGACAGCTACGAGCGCACCGGGCCGTTCCTCGATTCCTTCCTGCTCGACCTGCTCGGTGGGAGATTTGGAGAGCTGGGGCCGAGCGTGCTGTTCGCCATCGCCGGCCAGGAGGAGCTCGACCACAACCGCTGGGCCCCGCTGGAGCCGGTGCTGGCCCGGCTGCGGCTGGAGCCGTTCACCGAAGCCGAGGCCCGCTCCTACCTGGCGCGGCATGGGGTCTGCCACGAGGAGACGGTCGAGGCCATCCTGCGGCTGTCGGGACGGCTGCCGCTGCTGGTGGCCACCCTGGGCGCACAGCACCCCGCCGAGCCGGGCCGGGTCGACGACCCCACCGACACCGCGGTCGACCGGTTCTTGAAGTGGATCGACGACCCGAAGCGCCGCCAGCTCGCCCTCGACGCCGCGCTGATGCGCCACTTCAACCGCGACCTGCTGGCCGCCGTCGTCCCCGATCCCAAGGAGGCCGAGGCGCTCTTCGCCTGGCTGCGCAAGGTGCCGTTCGTCTACGAGCGCAGCGACGGCTGGGCCTACCACCGGGTGGTGCGCGAGCAGATGCTGCGGCGCAAGCTGCGCGAATCGCCGCAGGGATGGGCTGAGCTCCACGGCCGGCTGGCGGAGATCCACGAGAAGCTGCGCCAGGCGCTCTCGCTCGCCGAGGAGCAGGGCCGGCGCGACGCGAGCTGGCAGGAGCACTCGCTGGAGGCGCTCTACCATCGCCTCTGCCAGTCGCCGCGGGCCAACCTCGACGCCGCGCTCGCCGCCCTGGTGGCGGCGCTGGGCGCGCCCAAGGGATTCGCCCGCCGCTGCGGCGAAGTCCTGGGCCAGGCCGGCAAGGACTGCCAGGCTCCCGAGCTCGTCGCGTGGTCCGAGCGGCTGGCCCCCGGGCTCGCCGGCTGGGACCAGGACCTGCCCGAGCCGGCGACGGCGATGCTCGGCGCGCTGCTCGAGCATGCGGGCCTGCCCGCGCGGGCCCGGGCCGAGGCGCTGGGCTGGCGCGGGCAGCTCGAAGCCGAGGCCGGCCTCCTGGAGGAGGCGCTCGCCGACCTGACGCGCGCCGAGCATCTCGATCCCGACAGCCCCTCGCACCCGCTCTACCGCGGCGCGGCGCTGATGGCGCTGGAGCGCCACGCCGAGGCCCTGGCCGAGCTCACCCGCGCCGCCGAGCGCGCGCCCGAGGAGCCGATGGCCCAGGCGCTGCTCGGCGAGACCCTGCGCCGGCTGCAGAAGCCGGACGCCGCGCTGGCCGCCTTTACCCGAGCTCTCCAGCTCGAGCCGCGGTCGGCGGTGCTGTGGAGCGCGCGCGGGGTCGTCCGCTGGGAACAGCGCCGCTACCAGGAGGCGCTGGCCGACTTCGACGAGTCGATCGAGCTCGATCCCGACAACGCCCGGGCGGTGGCGCTGCGCGGGGAGACATGGCTGCGGTTGGGGAGGAACGAGGAGGCCCTGGCTGACCTGAGCCGGGCGGTGGAGCTGGATCCAGAGGATGCCGGGATGCGCCTCTTCCGCGGCGAGACGCTGCGGCGAATGGACCGCCTGCACGAGGCGCTGGCCGATTTCTCGCGGGCCCACGAGCTGGCGCCGCAGAGCCCGGAGGCGCTGCTGCTGCTGGGCGAGACCCGCCAGCAGCTCGAGCAATACGAAGAGGCGCTGGCCGATTTCACCCTGCTGTTCGAGCTCGATCCGGAAATGGCGCGGACCGCTGCCCTGCGCGGAGCCACCTTCCGCCGGCTCCGCCGCACCGCCCAGTCGGCCCCTGACTTCGCCGGCGCGCTCGAGCTCTCCCCTCCCGAGGCGTTCGTGCTCTCGCTCCAGGGAGAGACCTACCTGCGCCTGGGCCAGCTTCCCGAGGCGGTGGAGACCTTTACCCGCGCGCTCGAGCTCGATCCTCAGGACTCCTTCGTGCTCTACCGCCGGGCGCAGGCGTTCCTGGCGCAGGGAGACGAGGCCCGGGCGCAGTCCGACCTGGGCGGCGCGCTCGCAGTCGATCCCGAGCATCTGCAGGCGCTGACGCTGAGGGCAGGCCTGCTGCGCCGGCAGCGGCAGTTTCCGCAGGCGCTGGCGGATCTCGATCGGGCCCGCGCGCTGGCCCCGGCGGATGGCTCGGTCGCATTCCTGCGCGGGCAGCTGCTGTTCAAGGTGGCGCGGTACGCCGAGGCCGCCGACGAGCTCTCCAAGGCCATCGCCCTGGGCGAGCTCGATCCGACTGCCCGGGCGCTGCGGGCGGCCTCGCTGCGGCGGCTGGGGCGCCACCGCGAGGCGCTCCCGGACCTGGCGCAGGTGCTCGAAGAGCGCCCCTGCGACGTCTGGCTGCTGGTGAGCCGCGGCGAGGTCCAGCGGCGGCTGGGGCGGACCGACGAGGCCCTGGGCGATCTGGGCCGCGCGCTCCAGCTCGATCCGGCCAACGCCTGGGCCCTGGTCGCCCGCGGGGAATGCCTGCGGCAGCTCAATCGCCTGGCCGAGGCCGAAGGCGACCTGAGCCGGGCCATCGAGCTCGACCCTTCCTGGCCTCGCTCGTTCCTGCTGCGCGCCGCGTGCCGGTGGCAGCTGGGGACGCGCGAGCTGGCGCTGGCCGATTTGCGAGCCGCGCGCGAGGCCATCCTCCGGCGCAGTGCGAACCAGGCGCCCGGCCTGCGCGATGGCCTGCTGCTGGCCCTGCTCGACGCAGCCCAGCCCTCGTCGGCGGCCGCCAAGCCTTCCCTGCCGGCCCTCTCGGCGGCGGACGCGGCCGCCGTTCACGACGCGCTCGAGGACTGCTCGACGCTGCTGGCGATCTGCCCGGAGAACCGTCGGGCCCAGGCGCTACGAGACGCTCTGATTCAGGTCGCCGGTACCGACGCGGCCTGACTCCGGTGCCTCGCCCGCATTCGCCCCGCCGCCCGTCTCGAGCTGCGGCGAGGACTGGAACTCCTCGAGCCGGTACTCCTTGAGGCGGTTGTAGAGGGTCTTCTCGCTGATCCCCAGAGCCAGCGCGGTCTTGGAGCGATTCCCGCCCAGCCGCGCCAGCGAGCCCAGGATGTAGGCCTTCTCCACCTCGGCCAGGGTGCGACCCAGCGGCAGCCGCACCACCTCGGCCTGCTCGCTCGGGCCGACGACCTCCGGCGGCAGGTGCTCGCGGCCGATCAGCTCGCCGTCCACCAGGATCGCCGCCCGCTCCAGCGCATTGCGCAGCTCGCGGATGTTGCCCGGCCAGGCGTAGGCCTTGAGCAGCCCCATCGCCTCGGGGCTGACGCCCCGCAGCTTCTTGCCCAGGTCTCGCGCGAAGCGGGCCAGGAAGTGATCGACCAGCGCCGGCACGTCCTCGGGCCGGTCCTTGAGCGGCGCCAGCTGGATCTGGAATACGTTCAGCCGGAAGTAGAGGTCCTCGCGGAAGCGCCCGGCGCGGATCTCCTCCTTGAGGTCGCGGTGGGTGGCGCACAGCACGCGGACGTCGACCTCCACCTCGACCTTGCCGCCCAGCCGCCGCAGCCGCTCCTCCTCGAGCACCCGCAGCAGCTTCCCCTGCAGCTCCAGCGGCAGCTCGCCGATCTCGTCCAGGAACAGCGTCCCCTTGTCCGCCAGCTCGAAGCAGCCCGGCCGCCGCTGCTCGGCGCCGGTGAACGACCCCTTCTCGAAGCCGAAGAATTCGCTCTCCATCAGCGTTGCCGGGATCGCCGAGCAATTGACGGGCAGGAACGGCCGCTCCCGGCGCGGCGACAGCTCGTGGATGGCCCGGGCCACCATCTCCTTGCCGGTGCCGCTGTGCCCGGTGATCACCACCGCCGCCTTCGACGGCGCCACTCGCTCGATCAGCGAGAAGACCTGGCGCATGGCCGCGCTCTGGCCGATGAACTGCGCCCCCGGCCCCATCTGCCGCAGGCTGCGCCGCAGCACCTGCACCTCGCGCACCGTGGCCAGTCGCTCGGCGGCGCGGTCGAGCAACAGCCGCAGCCGCTGCGGTTCCAGCGGCTTCTCGATGAAGTCGTAGGCCCCGCGGCGAATGGCCTCCACCGCCGCATCCACGCTCGCCTGCCCGGTGACGATCACCACCTGGCAGTCCGGCAGCTCCCCGCGCAGCCGCTGCATCAGCTCGATCCCGCCCAGGTCCGGCATGATCAGGTCGGTGATGATGATGTCCGGGCGCAGCTCGATCGAGCGGTGCAGGGCCTCGGCCCCGCTGGCCGCCACCTCCACCCGCGGTCCCCAGTCCGACACCATCTGGGCCAGGGCTTCTCGCGTGGTCCGCTCGTCGTCGACCACGAGGACCTTGGTGGACTTGATCATGCCTCCCCCGCCGCGCTCGATGGATTGGCCAGTGGCAGCCGCATCAGCAGCGCGCCCCCCAGCTCGGTGCGCCTGGCGCTGACCGCGCCCCCGTCCGGCTGGACCAGCGCTTCGGCCAGCGAGAACGACGGCTCGAGGCCCTCGCCCTCCGCCAAAGCCGGCAGCCGCGGCTCGCCGTGGACTGACAGCCGCGCCTCGTCCTCCAGGGCCACCAGCACCAGCTGCAGCCGGCCGCCCTCGGCGACCTGCGCGATCCCGCCCAGGATCAGCTGCACCAGCGCGTGCTGCAGGCGGGCGGGGTCGGCGCGCACCGGGGCCGGCTCGAGCTGGCGCTCCAGCCTGATGCCGCGCCGGCGAGCCTCGAGAGTGCAGGCCTTGACCGCCAGCTCGGCCAGCTCGGAGAAGTCCACCAGCGCCGGCCGCTCGCCGCTGGCGCTGGCCAGCCGCAGAAGCCGCCGCAAGACCGAATCGGCCTGGCGCACCTGCTCGTGGATCGCCGACAGGTGCCGATCGAGCTCCGGGCTGGGCCCGGAATCGCCCTCGCGCAGGCGCGACTTGAGCAGCGCCAGGTGGATGGCCAGCGAGTTGAGCGCCCCGCGCACATCGTGGACCACCGACTCCGACAGCACCCCGAACGTCCTGGCCCGCCCTTCCGCCAGGGCCCTCGCCGCCTGATCGTCCGCACGGACGGCGCAGACGACCACATGCTCGCCTATGCGACAGGCCGACAGCCGCAGCTGGCGCCCCGCCCGAGCCCAGTCCCAGCCGGCCGAGTCGGACAGGTGCGCCCGGACCTCTTCCGCGGACAGCGCCCGCCCCAGCGCCTGCACGTTCGGCGAGGGGAGCGCCAGGAGCTCGGCGAGCGACGAGGTCAGTCCCAGCGGCGTCCCGTCGGAGGAGAAGAGCCCCAGCGCCGGTCTCGAATCGGTCAGCTCCATCTTCGGTCTCGGTCGTTCGCGGAGAGGTTGCCTTGATGCCGGCCTGCCGAGCCCGCCGCCGAACGAACGGCCCCGCGGGTGCGAGGCGAACTAGCCACAACTCGGCCGCGCCGCGGTACAACCAACTCGGATTACGGCGGCCCTCGGTTCACTTTCGGAACGGTTCCGATGCTCTCTCGACGATCACTGTTCGCTGTCGTGCTGTTTGCCGCCGCCTGCGCCGGTCCGCGCACGGCCGGTCCCGGCGCCGGATCCTCGGGCGTGGGATTGAAGCCGGTGGCCCCACAGCTCCCGCCGCGCGACGAGCGGCCGCGAGAGCTGGCCCGGCTGCGGATGGCGGCCACCGGAGACGTGCTGCCGCACGTGGCGGTCAAGCAGTCGGCGCAGCTGCACGATGCCAAGGACGCCCAGGGCGCCTCGACCAACAACTCCGGCTACGACGCCCTCTTCGCCCCGGTGGCCCCGGAGCTGGCGGGGCTGGACTACGCGATCGCCAACCTGGAGACCCCGGTCTCGCCGAGCGGCGACGGCGGCACCAAGGAGTTCCACTTCAACGCGCCTCCGCCGCTGCTGCCGGCGCTGCTGCGGGCCGGGATCAACCTGGCCACCTTCGCCAACAACCACGTCTACGACCAGGGGCGCCAAGGGCTGAGCGAGACCCTGGACGAGCTGACCAAGGCCTCGCTGCTGCAGGCCGGCGCGGGCCGCAACCGCGCCGAGTCGCGCAAGGGGCTGCGGCTGGAGAAGTCGGGGATCAAGCTGGCGCTGCTGGCCTCGACCCAGTTCTTCAACACCAAGGACGGCGACGGAATCGCCGCCGAGTCGCCGCAGAGCGCGAGCATCGATGACGGCCAGGAGCTGGAGGCGGCGGTCAAGGCCGCCCGCCAGGAGGCAGACTTCGTCATCGTCGCGCTGCACTGGGGCGAGGAGTACCAGAGCGCCCCGCGGCCGGTCGAGGTCGAGCTGGCCCACCGGCTGTTCGAGGGCGGCGCCGACCTGATCCTGGGCACCCATCCCCACGTGCTGCAGCCGATCGAGCTCTACCAGGCCTCCGACGGCCGGCTGTGCGCGGTGGTCTACTCGCTGGGGAACTTCGTCTCCAACCAGAACCGCCACTACGCCTTCGGGGTCTCGCCGGAGAAGGTGGGCGACACCCGCGACGGAGCGCTGCTGCGCTGGTCGGTGGTGCTGCGCGACTACGGCCAGGGCGGCCGGCGCGCCGAGCTGGCCGAGTTGAGCTACCTGCCGCTCTGGACCGAAAACGACTTCCTCACCCGCAAACCCGGGGCCCTGGCGGACATCGCCGTGGTCTCCATTCCCCGGGAGCTCGCGGCGGCCTACGCTCGGCTCGACGAGCTGGCGGCGCGATCGCCGCTGTCCAAGGAGGACAAGCTCTCGATTGTGGGGCTGCGCAAGCGCATCGCGCTGCTGGAGCGGCGGCGGGAGATCATCGAGGCGCGGCTGGGGACCGACTTCGCCGCCCCGCACGCCCCGCCGCCGCCGCGTCCTGCCCTGCCCCTGGCACCGCCACCCGCTCCCAAGTGAATCGGGCCGCGGCCGCTAGCGGCTGGGGTCGTGCGGCAGGCTGCCCTTCTCCGAGCGCAGGAAGGAGAACGGGGTGCAGAACAGGAAGTTGGAGACCCGCGCCGTGTAGACGTCGGCGTAGTTCTCCATCTGCCGGGCAAGGTGGCTCTTGTCGTTGCCGGCGCGCATCAGCGGCCCCCAGCGGCGGTGGCCGACCTCTCCCGCGGCCTGGGCCATGGGCCCGATCTTCTCGTCGAGGGCGGTCACCAGCGCCCGCACCCGGGCGCTCTCCTCGTCCATCTTGTGGATCGACTGCGCCGGCGCCGGGCCGTAGCCCTGCCGCTTGCGCTGGATCTGCAACCGTAGCTCCGACTGCCGGGCCTCGAGGTGCTCCTTTTCCGCCATCAATAGATCCAGCTGGCGCTGGGTCTCGGCGAAGGCGTCCAGTGCCACGATCTCCCGCTCCAGCTCGCGCAACACCAGCGCGGTACGCCAGCGCAGCGCGCTCTTGGACACGTGCACGTCGCCCCACATGTGGTCGCCGACGTAGAGGATCTCGTCGCCGGAGAGCCCCAGGTGCTTCTCCACCTGCGCCGCGCTGCCGCCCAGGAACACCCCGCCCTCGCGCAACCCGGAGATCGCCGGCCGCAGCAGGCCGTCGGGGCTGACCACTTCGAACAGCGGCGAGCGCCCGAGGAAGAACCCGGGCTTGCTGGCGCCGATGATCACCACGTCGAACAGGTCGCGCCACTTCTTGCCCGCCGGCATGTGGGGATCGAAGGCGTAGCTCATCATCGACTGGGTGTATTCCCACTCGGAGTTGGTGATCAGCATCAGCTTCTTGCCGGCGGCCTTCTGGTCCATCAGCGCCAGCGGGGTCTCCGGGTCGGCGCGCACGAACTTGTCGGGGGCGGCGACGATGCGCGCCTTGAGCTCGCCCTCCATGTGCGCCGCGTCCATGCGCGCGTGCAGGTACCGCCACAGCTCGGCATAGCCGAACTTCACCGGCAGCTTGCCCTGGTCCAGCAGGTCCACCAGCTGCAGGTACAGGCTGCCCTCGGAGAGCGAGAACAGCGTGTTGAGGAAGACCCACCGCGGCTGCCCCAGGTCGACGATGGTCCGCGAGTAGGTCTCGCGCTGCGCGTCGAAGTCCAGCGGCCGGGTGCCGTGGAGCACCTTCTTCACGTAGCCGAAGCGGTTGGCCTTCACCACGTTGCCCAGCTCGAGGTCGATCACCAGCCCGCGGGCCACCAGGTCGGCGTCGAAGCGGACGTCGGCCAGCGGCCAGCCCTGCGAGACCAGGTCCCCGCGCAGATGCTCGTAGGAGCGCAGCTCCCAGGCCTCCGGGACGTAGTCGATGAGGGTGTAGTCCATGTCGTAGCCCACGGCCTTGATCGACCGCAGGTTGAGGGTGCGGTTGCAGAAGACGCCCCGCGAGCGCGGCGCGGCGGCGGGGGTGGAGCTCGACGAATCCATGGACACCTCGAAATGGGGCCGCACACTAACCCCGACCGGAGCACTTGCGGAACCGGGTTGTGCCGCACCGCGCTTGACCGACCTCGGCGAAGGCGCCGCCGGGCCCGCGGTGGCCTGAGCGGTTAAACGGTCAACGAAGCGGTTGCGCCGGGGCGGCCTTGTCGGCATACCTGTGCCGCTCATGATCCGGCTGACTTTCCTGGGAACCAGCGCCGCCGCTCCGACGGTGGGCCGCAACGTCACCTCCATCGCGCTCAAGCGCGAGGGAGACCTCATGCTCTTCGACTGCGGCGAGGGCACCCAGCGCCAGATGATGCGCTACGGGACCGGCTTTGACGTCAAGGACGTCTTCTTCACCCACCTCCACGCCGACCACTACCTGGGGATCATCGGCTTCGTGCGCACTCTGTGGATGGCCGCGCGCCAGGAGCCGATGCGCCTGTATGGCCCGCGCCCGGCCGGCCGAGTCCTGTCGCAGGCGCTGTCGCTGGGGCTGCAGGGGGCCCGCTTCCCCACCGAGATCCACGAGCTGAAGGAAGGGGACATCGTCCAGCGCGACGGCTACCGGGTGCGGGCGGTCAAGGTCGACCACCGAATGAGCGCCCTGGGCTACGTGCTCGAGGAGCCCGATCGCCCCGGCCGCTTCAACCTGGACAAGGCGCGCGAGCTGGGCATCCCCGAGGGGCCGCTGTTCGGCAAGCTGCAGCGCGGCCAGGCGGTGACCCTGCCCGACGGCCGGCAGATCTCCCCGGAGCAGGTGGTGGGCCCGTCGCGCCCGGGGCGCAAGGTGGTGATCTCCGGCGACACCCGCCCCTGCGACAGCCTGCGCGAGGCCGCCGCCGGCGCCGACCTCTTGGTCCACGAGGCCACCTTCGGCGACGAGGAGCAGGAGCGCGCCCTCGAGACCTTCCACTCCACCGCCCGCGAGGCCGGGCGGCTGGCGCGCCAGGCCCAGGTCAAGAGGCTGGTGCTGACCCATGTCTCCAGCCGCTACGACCTGGACGTCTCGCCGCTGCTCAAGCAGTGCCGCGAGGAGTTCCCCAAGGTCGAGTGCGCCTTCGACGGCTGGCACTTCGAGGTGCCCTACGCCGACGGGACTCAGGGCGAATAGTCCTCGTATCCACGCGAAAGAACTCACCTATTCCAGCGAAGCCTGGCCTGTCCCCGGGATACGACCTGCCTATCCCTGGGATACGACCTGCCTATCCCTGGGATACGACCTGCCTATCCCCGGGATACGACCGGCCTATCCCCGGGATACGACCGGCCTATCCCTGGGATACGACCTGCCTATCCCCGGGATACGACCGGCCTATCCTCGGGATACGACCTGCCTATCCCTGGGATACGACCTGCCTATCCCCGGGATACGACCTGCCTATCCCCGGGATACGACCTGCCTATCCCCGGGATACGACCGGCCTATCCCCGGGATACGACCTGCCTATCCTCGGGACAGACCTGGTCGGTCCCTGGGATTGAAGAAATCGAAGACTCGGCCGCTCCCTAGAACTTCTGCCCCTCGAGCTTCTCGATCTTCTGGCGGACGTCGTCGGGCATCGGGATCTTGGTGTTGGTGAGGAAGTCGAACCAGACCAGCACCGCCAGCCCCTGGGCATAGATCTCCTTGCCCTCGGCGTCGCGCACCAGGTGCTCTACCTCCCAGCTGCTGCGGCCGATGCGCAGCGTCCGGCAGCCGATCTTGAGCCGGCAGGGATAGCCGACCGGCAGGAAGTAGTCGCAGCTGGTGCGCGCCAGGATGATCCCCGGGCCCGAGGCGCTCAGCTTCAGCTGCGGCGCCACCTTCTGCATGTAGGCGAAGCGCGCCTCCTCGAAGTAGGCGAAGTAGCGGCTGTTGTTGACGTGGGCCAGCGCGTCGGTGTCGTTCCAGCGGACCTCCACGTCGGCTTCGACCTTGAACAGAGCGGGATCGGTGATGTTGGCCATGGTGTGCCTCTGCGTGGGAAGGGCGGCTCAGGGCGATGCCGGCCGAAAGTCGAAGCGCCGCCAGCGCCTGAGGACGGCCATCCCGCCCTCGGACCAGACCGGGCCCACCAGCTGGTAGGCCTTGAGCAGGAATAGGTCGGGGTCGGCGGGATCGGCCTGGACGAGGAAGTCGCGCAGCCCGCCGCCGTTGAAGTAGCCCGAGCGCGGCCGGCCTTCGGAGTAGTCGAAGAACAGCGCCTCCGGGAAGCGCCCGCCGCGGTGGGCGCCCTCGTTGGCGGGATGGACCCGGAAGAACCGCCGCCGCAGCGGCTGGCCGCCGACGAGCCGCTCCTGCCACTCCTCGGTCAGCGGCGCGGGCACAATGTCGACGTTGTAGCCGTAGATCGCCTGCTCGCCGGGAAAACGGAAGAAACCCTTGGCGAAGCGCTGAGCCTTGGCGATGCGCCCGATGGCCTTGGCCAGCAGGTGGGGGAAGATGTTCCACCCCTTGAGCTCCCAGCCCAGCAGGCTCTCGGGGTCGACCGGCCTGCCCTGACGAAAGGCGGCGTCGACCTCGGCGTAGCTCAGACTCCCCAGCGATTCGAACGTGGGCGCCATGCGGCCGCTCCTTTCCTTGCGGGAGAGGACCCCTTCCAGCGAACCGCCGTTCTAGCAGGGTTGGGAGCTTTGCGCGCGCGATTAGCGCTCCGCCGGTCCTCCCTCGGGGCGCCCGCCAAGGCCTGGAGGGGAACGACCGGGCCGGCGCCCGCGAGAGGGGCGCCGGCCTCGGCCAAGGCTCACTTCATCGCACCGCCGCACTTGTTGGCCACGCCGCCGCCGCCGCAGGTCTGGCCGGCCGGGCAGGCCGGGCACTGGATGGTCCCGCCGCAGCCGTCGGTGATCGGGCCGCACTCGGCACCCTGGGCCTGGCAAGAGGTGCTGATCGGGCAGCCGATGCGCCCGCACACCCCGGGCACCCCGCCGCCGCCGCAGGTGAACGGCTCGGAGCACTGGCCGCAGCTGAGCGGGCCGCCGCAGCCATCGCCCGCCGGGCCGCAGCTCAGTCCCAGGTCGGTGCAGGTCTTGGGCTTGCAGGGCGCGGCGGTGTGGCCGCACTGGAACGCCACCCCGCCGCCGCCGCAGGTGTCGGGCGTCGTGCACGGGCCGCAGTCCAGCGGGCCGCCGCACCCGTTGCCCGCCGGGCCGCAGCCGATGTTCTGGTCGATGCAGCTCTTGGGAGCGCAGGTGAGGTGACCGCACTGGAAGTTGACCCCGCCGCCGCCGCAGGTGTCGGGCAGGGTGCAGGGCGGGCAGGTCTGCTGGCCGCCGCAGCCGTCGGGGGCGAGGCCGCAGCCGATGCCCAGCTCCTGGCAGGTCTTCTTGACGCAGGTCGGATGGCCGCACTGGAAGGCCACCCCGCCGCCGCCGCAGGTGTCGGGCACGTTGCACGGCGGGCACATCTGTTGCCCGCCGCAGCCGTCGGGGGCCGGGCCGCAGCCGATGCCCAGCTCCTGGCAGGTCTTCTTGACGCAGGTGGGCGGCGGCGGCACGTCGGGGACGATGCACGAGGAGAGGTCGAACAGCATGTACTCCAGCACCTTCTCCTGGGCGGTGAGCGGTCCGGTGGTGCACTTGGTCGGGAACGTGTCCCCGGCTGCGACGCTGGCGTTGCTGACGTGGAAGTCGCTGAACAGCGCCCGGCCGCACTGGTTGACCCCGGGGGCCGGCGCCGGCGTGTTCCAGGTCATGTGGACGGTGACGTTGTTGGTGGTGCTGGTGCACGGCGAGCCGTTGGGCGCCGGGATGTTGATCCAGTCCAGGCCCCACGGCGGGGTCTGGGGAACGATCCCGCACTGATTGTCGCGCAAGAAGCCCACGTCGACGGTGGATCCATTGGTGGTGCTGGCCCCCACCGCGGTCAGCCACTGCTGGAACGGAACACCCTTGCCGACGATCCCGCCGGGATTGGCATTGACGGTGGCGGTCAGGGGCGCATCGCCGAAGTTGCTGTTGTTTCCCGCCCAGTTGGCCACCCCGGCCCAGGCCGAGTTGGCGTTGCTGGTCTTGTCCATCCACACGTAGCTGAAGTGGGTGGAGAAGATCCGGCCGCCGGCGTTGGCGTAGTCGACGACGTTCTGCTGGTCGGTGGCGGTCTGGGTCACCGCCGAGCCCACGCAGGAGAAGATCACCATGTCGTGCTTCTTGAGCTCGGCGAGGCTCGCGGTGAGCGCGCACGCGTTCGCCCCGCCGGTGGGACCGGCGATCTGGCCAGCGCCGGTACCGGCGCAGGAGGCCTTGTTGTAGGCCGGGTAGAGGCGGATCCGGCCGTTGCCTGCCGAGGAGGTGAACTCGGCGTCGTCGACGCCCATCTTGCGCAGCACGCACTCGGTAGTGTCGACCCGGCCGGTGGCGATGGCGATCAGCGGGATCTCGCCCTCCTGCTGGTTGCGAGGCAGCCGCAGGTCGCCCACGTTCAGGGTCTGGCAGGCGGTGACCGGGCCGACGGTGATCGTGCGCCGCCAGCGCCCGAGCTGCACCACCACCGGGAAGCTGACCCCGGCCGGGACGTTGGTCAGGGTGAAGGTGCCGTCTGGAGCGCTGTTGGTCGAGACCAGCGGGTTGCCGGTAGCCTTGGCGCACTGGTCGCAGGCCACCCCCGCGGTGAACGGCTGGACCGTGCCATTGGGGACGTAGACCAGCGCGTTGTAGATGGGATCCGGAGAGCCCCAGGTCACGGTGTCGACGTGCCCAGGCGCGGTGACGCGGCCGGTGATGGTGGTCGTCGGGTTGGCGCCGCAGTTGACCTGGTTCTGGCACAGGCCGGTGCAGGAAACGCCTCCGTCGGCGGCGGTGGTGCCGCCGCACTGGCCGGGGACGCCGCCGCCGCCGCAGATGTCGGGGGCGGTGCAGGCCGGGCCGCAGCTGGCGATGAGCGCGCCGCAGCCGTTGCTGGCCGGGCCGCAGGTGATGCCCTGGTCGAGGCAGGTCTTCACCGGGCACACCGCCCCGGCGTCAGGGGAGACGGTGGTGCCGCACTTGCTCGGCCCGCCGCCGCCGCAGAAGGCGTTGCCGGTGCAAGTGCCGCAGCCGCCGGGAATCTGCCCGCCGCAGCCGTCGAAGGCCGGGCCGCAGTCGAAGCCCAGGTCCTTGCAAGTCTTGGGGACGCAGGTCGCCGTCCCGCCGTCGGCGCCGACGCCGTTGCGGCCGCACTTGCCCGGGCCGCCGCCGCCGCAGAAGTCGGGCGAGGTGCAGCTGCCGCAGCCGCCGGGGATCTGCCCGTTACAGCCGTCGCCGGCCGCGCCGCAGCTGATGCCCTGGTCCGCGCAGGTCTTGGGGACGCAGATGGCGCCGCCGTCGGCGGCGGTCACCTTGCCGCAGATGCTGGTGCCGCCCATGCCGCACTGATCGCCCGCCGCGCAGCCGCCGCAGTCGATCTCCCCGCCGCAGTTGTCGGAGATGGGGCCGCAGGCCTTGCCGCTCTTGCCGGCGGCGAAGTCGGTGCAGGTGAGCTTGTTGCAGAGCTTGCCGCCGCACTGGTTGGCCACTCCGCCGCCGCCGCAGAACTCGGGGCGGTTGCAGCCGCCGCAGTAGAGGACGCTGTTGCAGCCGTCGCCGATCTCGCCGCACTTGGCGCCGGCGGTAGTGCAGGTGCGCAGGCCGCAGCCCGGGTCGGCGTCGGGGGTCCCGCCGTCGTCCCCGCTGCCGCCGCCGTCGTCGCCGACAACGCCGGAGTCGGAATCGAGCGAGCTGCCGTCACCCTGGCCGCCGCCGTCTCCGGCGCCGCCGACGTCCCGCCCCGCCACGCCCATGTTCGGCTGACATTCACAGCCGCCGGCGATGGCGAGCGCCGCGCCGAGGGCGAAGAGCACACGCATCTGCATGGTATTCCTCCACTTTTCGCGCCGGTGGGGCCTTGCCAGCCCCGCGGGGCCCCGGGCCCCGCCACAGTCATTCCGGCATTTGCGCAGAATATCAGCTTTTTCGCGCGCTTCCCAACGTCGTCCTGCCGCCAGCCGCTGCCGAGCCCGACCCTCCCGAGGTCGACTCGGCCACCGGGGCCGAGGACCCACCGGCCCCCGCCAGCACCCGCCGGCGATGGCCCATTCCCTTGTGGAAAGAAGCTTTTTCGAGGAATGAGCCGCTTGTCAGGTCGGCAACTCTGCGGTATAGGCGAACGTCTTTTTTTGCGCACCTCTTTCCCGACTGGAGCGTCCATGGCCACCAGCTTGCGGGCCTTCGTCTTCCTCGACTCGTTGCAGCCTCAGCTCGCCGCTCACATCTGCACCACCTCGCGCGGCTACTTTCCGGTGCCGGGCGTGGCCTCGCTCTACGTCGAGATCGCCCCCGGGATGGCGATCCACAAGGTGATCGACACCGCGCTCAAGGGCACCAAGGTGCAGCCGGCGACGCTGGTGGTCGAGCGCGCCTACGGCATGCTGGAAGTCCACCACGAGGACAAGGGTGAGGTGCGCAGCGCCGGCGAGATGATCCTCGAGCACCTGGGGGTCAAGGAGACCGACCGCCTCAAGCCCAAGTTGATCTCCAACACCATCATCCGGGCCATCGAGCCGATGCACGCCATGATCCTCGACAAGATCCGCTTCGGCTCGATGATCGAGCCGGGCGAGTCGCTGCTGGTGGTCGAGACCGAGCCGGCGGCCTACGCCATCCTGGCCGCCAACGAGGCCGAGAAGGCGGCGCACGTCAAGCTGGTCGACGTCACTCCCTTCGGCGCCTTCGGCCGGCTCTACATGTGCGGCTCCGAGGCGGAGATCGACTGCGCCGCCCAGGCGGCCACCCAGGCCTTGCAGGGGATCACCGGCGCTGAGGCCGGGTTCCACAAAGAGAAGTGAGCGGCGCCGCGAGACGAATCGAGGCAGCGGCACCGCGTACCTAGGGCTGTTTTCGCGAACGGCCAATCACAGCAGGAGAGGCGCACATGGCTGAAGCACTGGGACTCATCGAGACGAAGGGCTTCGTGGGCATGGTCGAGGCGGCCGACGCGATGGTGAAGGCGGCCAAGGTCGAGCTGGTCGGCTACGAGAAGATCGGCGGCGGCTTCGTCACCGCCATCGTCCGCGGCGATGTGGCGGCGGTGAAGGCGGCCACCGAGGCCGGCGCCCGCGGCGCCGAGCGGGTGGGCGAGCTGGTCAGCGTCCACGTCATCCCCCGGCCGCACCCGAACATCGACCTGGTGCTGCCGCTGGGCCGGGCCGAGCAGGCCAAGGCCGAAGGCGGCCGCTAGCCCGGGCGCAACGGCTGGCGGGGCCCTCGTCTCCGGGCGAGGGCCTCTCCGGCGTGCCTCGCGGTCGCGGCGAAAGGCGCAGTGCGATGAAGCAGTGGCGTGCGTTGCTGGGTGGGCTGGCGCTGTTGTCGGCCTGCGGCGGTCCCTCCACCGTCCAGGATCTGGCCGGCGACGTGGTCGGCTACCTGCGCAGCCAGGACTTCAAGGGCCTCTCCGAGAGCCTGGTGGTCTCGGCCCAGGACTACGCGGCGGTCTGCCCGGCGCTGACCGGTTACTCGGTCGACCTGGGCAAGCACCAGGAGAAGTTCGCCGCCTGCCTGAGCAAGGCCGACTGGAGCAAGGCCCAGGTCTCCAACGTGCTGCCGACGATGGGGTTCGCCCCCGGCTGCGGCGCGCAGGTGGAGTACGCCACCAACGTCCAGGTGGCGGTGACCGCCGGCACCACGCCCTACAGCTTCCGAGTCGACAGCGCGGTCAAGACCAAGGACGGCTGGAAGCTCACCGCCCCGCTGACCTGCGACTAACCTGAGTTTTCGAGGAAGGCACGGCGCCGCCGCGGCCTTCCGGCGCACCTCCGAAGGAGCCATTCGATGAACGTCGGCCTGGTGATCGGCACGGTGATCTCGACGCAGAAGGAAGAGGAGCTGAACGGCCTCAAGTTCCTGCTGGTGCGCGGCCTGGATCTCGAGGGCAAGCCCACCCAGACCCAGGTGGTGGCGGTGGACTCGGTCGGCGCCGGAGTCGGCGAAGTGGTGCTCTACGCCTCCGGCTCCTCGGCCCGCCAGACCAAGGTCACCAAGGACCGGCCGGTGGACGCCACCATCATGGCCATCGTCGACACCATCGAGGTCGGCGGGCAGGTGCGCTACCGCAAGCAGTAGTCGCAGCGCCTCATCCCCTCTCCCCTCCCCTCGGGAACGTAGGAAGGACCCATGGCCTTCGACGACCGACAGATCGACGCCCTGGTGGACGCGGTGGTCCGCCGCATCCAGGGCGGCAGCGCCTCCGCCGTCACCCCCAGCAACGCCCCGGCCAAGCCGCCCAAGGTCCACCCCGACGACCGCCGCTCGGCGGAGAAGCGCTTCGGGGCCGGCGACGGCGGAAACTACGTCGAGACCTTCCGCCGCAAGCCCTCGGGCGGGCCGCGCGGACGCAAGGGCATCTTCGATGACATGGACTCGGCGGTCGCCGCCGCCCGCGACGCGCAGGAGCAGCTCACCGAGCTGAGCCTGGAGGTCCGCGCCAAGGTCATCCAGGCGATGCGCGAGGTGACCACCGCCCACGTCAAGGAGCTGGCCAAGCGCGCGGCGGAGGAGACTGGCCTCGGCAACCCCGAGGACAAGGTCAAGAAGAACCTGCTGGTGGCTTGGAAGACCCCGGGCATCGAGATCCTCCACCCGGCCAGCTTCTCCGGCGACCACGGGCTGACGATCACCGAGCGCGCGCCGTTCGGCGTGATCGGGGCCATCACCCCGACCACCAATCCCACCGAGACCATCCTCTGCAACGCCATCGGGATGATCGCCGGCGGCAACAGCGTGGTCTTCAACGTCCACCCCTCGGCCAAGGGCATCAGCCGCTATCACGTCGAGCTGCTCAATGACGCCATCGTCAACGCCGGCGGCCCGGAGAACCTCATCGCCTGCATGGCCGAGCCGACCATCGACTCCGCCCAGCAGTTGATGAAGCACAAGGGCATCCGGCTGGTGGTGGTGACCGGCGGCCCGGCGGTGGTCAAGGCGGCGATGGCCTCGGGCAAGCGGGCGGTCTGCGCCGGCCCGGGCAACCCGCCGGTAGTGGTTGACGAGACCGCGCACATCGACCGCGCCGGCCGCGACATCGTCAATGGCGCCAGCCTCGACAACAACATCATCTGCATCGTGGAGAAGGAGATCTTCGCGGTCGATTCGATCGCCGACCGGCTCAAGGAGGCGATGAAGGACCAGGGCGCCTACGAGCTGACCGGGGCCCAGATCCGCAAGGTCGAGGAGCTGGTGGTGGGCGAGGACGGGCTGCACCCGAGCAAGGACTGGGTGGGCAAGCACGCCCAGAAGATCGCCCGCGCCGCCGGCATCCACGTCCCCGACAAGACCCGGCTCCTGTTCGCCGAGGTCGACCAGATGCACCCCTTCGTCCAGGCCGAGCTGCTGCTGCCGGTGGTGGGCTTCGTGCGCAAGCGCAACGTCGACGAGGCGATCGAGGGCGCCCTCCAGGCCGAGCACGGCTTCGGCCACACCGCGGTGATGCACTCCACCAACATCGACAACCTGCACCGGATGGCCCGGGCGGTGAACACCTCGATCTTCGTCAAGAACGGGCCCAGCTACGCCGGGCTCGGGCTCGACGGCGAGGGCTACACCAGCTTCACCATCGCCAGCCCGACCGGCGAGGGGCTGACCACCGCGGTCAGCTTCACGCGCGAGCGGCGCTGTGTGGTCAAGGACTCCTTCCGCATCGTCTAGCCGAGCAGCGGCCCTCACACCTCCGGATCCCACGACTTGTTCCAAGGCCCCGCCATCGCGCTGCTCGAGCTGGAATCGATCGCTCGCGGCTATCTCGTCGCCGACGCGCTGGTGAAGAAGGCCCCGGTGCGGCTGCTGATGACCGAGCCGGTCACTCCCGGCAAGTTCCTGATCCTCTTCGACGGCGAGGTGGCCGACGTCGAGGAGTCCTACCGCGAGGGCCTCGAGCTGTCGGGCCCGGGCCTCATCGACAAGCTGATCCTCACCCAGGCTGATCGGCAGCTCTCCCCGGCCATCCGCGGGAGCCTGACGCAGAGCGTGGTCCACAGCCTGGGGGTGGTCGAGACGCACTCGGTGGCCAGCGCGCTCTTGGCCGCCGACACTGCCCTCAAGGCGGCCGAAGTCCGGCTGCTCAAGATGCAGCTCGCCCGCGGCATCGGCGGCAAGGGCTACTTCACGCTCACCGGCTCCCTGGACATGGTCGAGGCAGCGGTGAGCGCGGCGGCGGCGCGCATCGCCCCCGAGCTGCTGGTGGCGACCGAGCTCATCCCCGCGCCGCACGCCGACCTTGCCCGGCGGAGCTTCTGATTCCGCTCCGCCGGGTGCGACGTCCCCAGCCGCCGGCGCGATGGCTCAGAACAGGTAGAAACCCGAGAGCTGGACCCGGTTGTTCTTGGACTGCGCCTCGTCGGCGAAGGTCTGCCGGAACCAGGCGTACTCCAGGCCCAGCCGCACGGTGGGCGTGGCATCCCAGAACATGTTGGCGTCGGCGAAGTTGGAGCCGACGACCACCTTCCCAGCAGCGCCGATCTCGCCGGGATTGGTCATCCGCATCTGCGAGTAGTTGGCCGCAAGCCGGAGCTTCCCTGCCGGCGGCAGGTAGTACTGCACTCCCACGATGAACGACTGCCATCCCACCGCGACCAGTCGTCCGTCGGGGCCGAAGGTGACCAGGCCATTGTCGATGCCGGCCGGATACACCGGCGCCGGGAACGCACCGGTGGGGTTGGGCAAGGCCGGGAAGCCCACGCCGCCAGTGAGGCCGGTGTAGAGGTCGGCGATTCCCTGGCCGCGGGTAAAGGAGCCGGTGAGCGTCAGCGCGTTTGCGCGGTTGTCCAGGCTCCTGGGAAGCACCGGAAGGAAGAGGTCGGCCGACAGGCCACCGCCCAGGGTCGAGACATCGCTCTTCGGCGAGGCACTCAGCTCGGGCACCAGGAAGCGCCGCACGGTTCCCGAGAGGCCCAGCGCCAGCGGGTCGGCGCCGGTCCCGGTGGAGCCCACCGTCCGCACGCCCTTCCACCCGTTCACCAACAGGCGCAGGCCCGCCTGGCCGTCGGGAACCCAGGCATCGCGCTGCGGCGGGCGAACTGCGGCGGCCGCGACCTCCAGGCTCACCCGTTCACCCTCGAAGAGATGGGACAGGCGCAGCTGCGGAGCGCGGGCGAAGACTTCGCCCGGCAGCCCCTGGATCTGCACCGAATTGGGATGGAAGGCCGACTGCCAGCCGAAGAGATCCCAGTACTGGCCGAACAGCACGTCGAGGTACGGGTTCTCGAGCTTGAACATGAAGTGGCGAGCCCGGAACGCCGGGTTGGTGAAGGTCGCAGCCTCGCTCGCGTTGGGCGGCTGGTTTCCCAGGAAATCCATCTCCGCCATCGCGCTGACCTTGATCCCCTGGTACTCCGGCGCAACGATCCGCAGCCCCAGGCGCGAGTTGCGAACCCCGAAAGTCAGCCGGCCGTGGCTGCCGGCGTAGCTGTCGGGCCGCGCCAGCACCGCGTTGCCGGCCACGTCGCTGAAGCTCTGAGTCGAGTCGGAGATCGTGTCGAGCTCCGCGAAGCCATAGAGGGTGCTCTCCCACTTCGACTTCACGGCCGGCAGGGCCGCGGGCGTCTCCAGGCCCTTGCCGGAGACCGCCGCGTCGTAGTCACTCTGCGAGATCAGTCCCTTCGCCAGCAGCAGCTTCAGCGCGGGGCCGTCCCGGTCGCCTGTCTCGGCGTGGGCGTGAAAAGCGGCAGTGAGGAGAAGCAACGACATCACGGGTGCAGCCAGGCGCATGCAAAGCTCCGGTGAAGTGGAAGTGACTAGGCCGCCGAGACGTGCCCGACTGGCTCTGCGTGCGACTCCTGGGGAACCGAACGCTTCGCCAGCAGCACGAACATCGAGGGCACGAGGAACAGCGACAGCAAGGTCGAGCTCGCCAGCCCGCCGACCACGGCCAGTGCCAGCGGGCGATTGGCCTCGGCGCCGTGCTCCAGCCCCAGCGCCGTCGGGAGCAGGCCGATCACCGTCGCCAGGCTGGTCATCAGGATCGGTTTGAAGCGCGTCCGGGCGGCGTCCACCACCGCGTCCACCCGAGAGAGTCCCCGATCGTGCTCGCGGCTGGCGTGGTCGACCAGCAGGATGCCGTTGGAGACCGCGATCCCCACCACCATCAGCACGCCCATCAGCGCCGTGACCGAGAAGCCCTGGCCCGCGGCCATCAGCGCGCCGACGATGCCGATGAGCGTCCCGGGGATGGCGAAGAGCATGACCAGCGGCAGGCGCAGGCTCTTGAACTGCGAGGCCATGATCATGAAGACCAGCATCACCGCCAGCCCGATCGCGAGCCCCAGCCCGCCGAACGTGTCGCGCATCAGCTGGACCTGCCCCACGAACTGGAATGGGATCTTCGCGGTGCGCGGGTCGGCCTTTAGCGCCCGCTCCAGGTCGGCGGCGGCGCTGCCCACGTCGCGCCCCTCGGTCTGCATGTAGAGGTGCGCCACACGCTGCAGCTGGTTGCGCTCGATGGCCACCGGCCCCACCGAGCGCTCCACCGTGCCGTAGGAGCCGAGGGTCACCGCCGCTCCCCTGGCGTCGATCTTCACCGGCACCTGTGCGAGCGAAGCGGGATCGCGGACCTGGCGCACGTCGTAGGCGGTCACCACGTAGTAGGCCATGCCATTCGACGGATCGATCCAGGTGGTGGGGGAGTTGATGTTCCCGTAGGTGGACTCGAGGGTGGTCTGGGCGGCGTCGCGTGCCGAGACCCCGACCAGCCCAGCCTCCTGGCGGTCGATGTTCACTCGGACCTCCGGGTATTCGGTCTCCAGGGACGGGAAGAGGTCGCGAACGCCGGGCACCGTCCGCGCGACCTCGGCCATCGCCGCCTGCGCGCGCGCGAGCTCGTCGAGGTCGTCGCCGCGGACCTCGACCGCGAGCGGCGCGATGTAGCCGTTGGAGAACACGCTGGCCACCAGCCCGCCCGGCCACTGGAGCACTTCGGCGCCGGGAAAGCGCCGGTTGAGGATGTGGCGGATCTCGTCGGCGACCTGCCGCTGGTTGAGGGAACGCTCCTCGGGCGGCGAGAGTGCCACGCGAATGAAGCCCATGTGCGGCCCGTTGTTCGGGCTGTTCATCGCCGAGCGCGGGTTGAGCGGGTAGCCGACGTTGGTCAGATAGAGCTCGGCGGTGCCCTTGGGCAGGTCCTCCATGATCGCCTTGCCCATGGCATTGATCTCTCGGGTGGCGTCGTCGATCGAGGTCCCTGGCGGCAGACGGACGTAGACGCGCTCCATCGACTCGTCGATTTCGGGGAAGAAGGTGCTCGGCAGCCCGGAGGCAGCGAAGCCGCTGCCAACGACCAGCACCAGCGCCGCGCCGATCACCAGCCAGCGGTACCCGAGCGCCTTGCGGAGGCCCCCGGCATAGGCCTCGGCCAGGGCGACGATCCTCCTCTCCACCGCGTGCGCCAGCCGTCCCCGCCGCCCGTGCCCAAGCAGATAGCGGGCGGCCACGGGCGTCACCGCCATCGACACCAGGTAGCCGGCGAACATGGCCACCGCGACCGTCAGCGCCAGCGGCGCGAAGAGCTTGCGCGCCAGTCCGTAGAGGAGCAGCACCGGCAGCAGCACCGCGACCGTGGTCAGCGTCGCCGCCAGCGCCGGCACCGCCACCGCTTCGGTTCCGTGGAGTGCCGCCGCCGGCAGCCCGTGGTGGTGCCCGTGGCGATAGCGGTGGATCGACTCGAGCACCACCACCGAGATGTCGACCAGCGGCCCCATCGCCAGGGTCAGGCCGCCCAGGGTGAAGGCGTTCAGCGTGTTGCCGGTCGCGTAGAGCGCCAAGAGGATCACCGCGAACGAGATCGGGATGGCGGTGAGCACCACCAGCACCGCCCGGGACTCCTGCAGGAACAGCAGGATCACCAGCGCGATGAGTACCAGGGCCTGAACGATTTCCCGCTGCAGGCCGGTGAAGGTCGTCCGGACGAAGGACGACTGGTCGAAGATCGGCTTCACCACCATCCCCGGCGGAAGGCCGCGCAGCTGGGCGAGCCGGTCCTTCACCGCGTCCACGATCGCCAGCGTGTTGCCGCCCGGAACCCTCAGCACGTTGAGGTAGACCGCGTCCCGCCCGTCCACCGACACCGATTGAGTGGCCGGAGAGGCGCCGTCTTCGACTCGCGCCACGTCGTGCAGGAGCACCGGCCGGCCATCGAGGATCTTGACGACGGCCTCCCCGAGCGTCTCCACCCGCTTGGCGACGGCATTGGTGTAGACGTTGGCGTCAAACCGCGGGGAAATGAAGCTGCCCGAGGGCAGCAACGCGTTTGCCTGCGCCACCGCCGCCGCGACCTGACTCGAGGTGAGCCCACGGGCCTGCGCCCGGGCCGGATCCACCACCACGTTGATCTGCCGCAGGCGCCCTCCATTCGGCGAAGCGCTGGCCACCCCCGGGATTCCCTCGAGCACCGGCTCGATGTTGTTCACCGCGTAGTCGTAGATCTGCGGCCCGCTGAGACCTGCCCCGGAGACCGCCACCTGGACCACCGGGGCGTTGGACGGGTCGTACTGCAGGACGAACGGCGGCAACACGCCCAGCGTCTTGGGCACCGACGACATGGCGAAGGCCACCTGCTGCTGCACCAGCCCCTGCGCGGCGTCGAGGTCAGTTCCCCATTTCAGCCACACGAAGATGATCGCCATGTTGTTGCGGCTCAGGCTCTGCACATGGTCGACGCCCGGCGTCGCGGACACGTACTTCTCGATTCGCCAGGTGAGCGTCTTCTCGACGTCCTTCGGGCCGAGCCCTGGGGCCAGCGTGCCGATGACCAGCACCGGCGGGGTGAGCTCGGGGAAGGTGTCGACGCTCATGCGCGGGACGACCACCGCCGCGAAGACGACCAGCCCCAGGCACAGCATCAGGATGGCGATGGGGTTCTTCAGCGAGAGCCGGCTCATGTCACAGCGCTCCTACCGGATTGGCGGATGGCGGGACGGCAGTGGCGGCGACGCGATCGCCCTCTGCCAGCGCGCCGCGCCCCCTGAGGACCACCGAGGCGCCTGCGGTCAGCTCCGGGCCCACGAACAGCTCGCCCTCGGCCTCGCCCAGCACCGGCAGTTGGCGCTTGTGGGCGACTCCTCCCTCCACCACCACCAGCGTGGCCTTGCCTCCGCGGACCGTCGCCGCCGCCAACGGCACCTCGACCGCCGGCACCGGCGACCCGGCCTCGAGCCGGATTTCGGCAGTGGTGCCCACCGGAATGGACCGGTCCGAGTTGGGGACGTCGATCTCGACGTGGACGGTGCGGGTGGCCAGGTCCGCCGCCGGCGCCCGGCGCGAAATGACCGCCTGCAGATCCCGGTTGATGGCCAGGAGATGCAGCTTGACCGGGGTCCCCGGCGCCACCGCGCCGAAGTCGGCTTCCGACACGTCGGCGCTGATCCGCACCATCGAGCGATCCACGAGTGTGGCGATCGACTTTCCCGGGCGGGCGAACGCCCCGGGATCGGCGTTGCGCTCCGCGATCTCGCCCGCGAACGGTGCTCTCAGCACGCAGTCCTGCACCTGAAGGTTCGCCCCCAGCATCTGGGCCTTGATTGCCAGCAGCTGGGCTTCCTTCGACTCACTCTCCGCCCGCTTCATCTCCACTTCGTCCGGCGAGGCGTAGCCGCCCTTGAGCAGGGTGGCGATGCGCGCGGCCTCGTTGGCGAGCGCGGCCTGGGAGGTCTCCAAGGCGCGGGCCTGCGCCGCCACCGCCTCGCCGGCTGCCGAGGCATGCCGGCAGTCGAGGGTGGCGATGACCTCTCCCCGAGAAACGCTGGCGCCGGGCCGCACCAGCACCGTGTCGACATAGGCGGAGACGAACTGCGGCCCCACCTGAGCGGCGACCCACGGCTCGAGCGTGCCGATGAAGCGCCTCGGCTCGCGCCACGTCGCCGGCCTGGCCTCGACGACCGTCACTGCCTTCGGCTCGCTCGCCAGCGCGACCTGATTGCTGGCGCCGCGTGCGCGCGCGAAGAGCAACGCTCCCACCCCCAGCACCGCCATGGTGCCGCCCAGAATCGCCACAGGCACCAGCCGCGATCGCCGCACCTCGCCATCGGCATCGCCCACCTGATCCGGCCTCACCGCAACGTCTTCACTCATAGTTCCTCCGCCATTGCCCGGCCCAGGCGGGCTCGGGCCCGGGAGCAGTCAAACCGACCCAGCGCCAGCTGCACCTCGGCCTCGGCCAGCAGCTGCTGGCCTTCGGCGAGTTCCACGCTCGTCCCCAGTCCCGCCTGGAACCGTGCATTCGCCTGGTCGTAGTTGGCCTTTGCGGCCGCCACCGCGCTCTCCAGCGCTGGCAGGGCCTGCCGGGCCGCTTGGAGATCGAGATAGAGCTGCTGCACCCGCGCGCCCAGGCGCTGCTCCAGCGCGGCGAGCTCGGAGCGCCGCACGTCCTCGAGTTGCGCGCTGACTGCCTCTCTGGCGCGAACCGCCTGGTCGTACAGCGGCCAGGAGAAGAGCAGGCCAAGGTCCCAGTTCGGGACCTCCGGCAGCCACCCGGATCGCGTCTCGCCGCTGCTCGGTGGCGCGCCGCCCGCGCGCAGGGAGAAGGTCGCAGTGGCCTGCAGGTCTGGCCGCTGCTCGGCGGCGATGGCGCGGGTCGTCGCCACCTGGCGCGCCAGCTCGGACCGCCCCTCGGCCAGCACCGGATCGTGGTCCTGGGCGCGCACGATCGCCTCGTCGAGCGAAGGCTCCTTGCTCGCTGGCGCCTCCCCTGCCGCCTCCAGCTGCTGGTCGGGAACGCCCACCACCGCGGCGAAAAGTGCTTGGGCCGAAGCGACCGATGCCTGGGCCCGAATCCGGCCCACTGCTGATCGCGACAGCTCGGCCTCGGCGCGCGCCAGCTCGATAGGTTTGCGCAGCCCCGCCCCGACCCCGGCGGCTGCGGTCTCGCGGATCACTCGCGCTCGCTCCTCCGCGCTCTGAGCGGTCGCGAGGACGTTGCGCGCCGCCAGCACCCCGAGGAATGACTCCTCCACCGAAAGAGCCAGATCGAGCCACGCCTCGCGCTCCCGGCCGCGCTCCGCCTCAGCCCCGGCCTCGGCGATGGCGGAGAGGGCCCCTATCCGGCCGAAGTCGAACACCTCCTGCCGCGCCCCCACCGCCAGCAGCGTCGACTGATAGGTCCCCAGGTCGGTCTGGACCTTGGTCCCGCCGATGCGCGGAAGATCCACGCCCGGCGCGGCGAGGTACGAGGCGGTGGTATTGGATGCGCTGGCGCCCAAGAGCTGGGCGGTGGCGCCGAGCCGCGGGTACCAGAGCGCCCGCGGCACCGCGCGTTGGGCGAGCGCGGCCTCGACCCGGGCCTTGGCTGCCTGGATGCTGGGCTGGTGCTCGCGGGCGTAGCCCAGAGCCTGCTCCAGTGTCATGGCCCGCATGCGCGGCGCCGCCGGAGCGATGTCATCGGTCGAGGGAGCCGCGGCAATCAGCAGCGCGGCGAGGAGGTGTACGGTGGTCACGGGCGGCTGCCGAGCAGAACGTGTGCCAACCCTCGCCCCTCTGCGGCGGCGCCGCCTGGCCGGGAATTCCTCCGGAGCGGAATGGGAAAAATTCCCGGCGGCCCCCGGAGCGGTGAGAGAGTTACGAGAATCGCCTCGCTGGTATCGGGATTGCTGTGGTCGTCGACGAATGACTTCTTTGCCGCCGCGGACGAACGCTCGACGAGCTCCCCTGCTGGCCGTGGCCATGGCCGGGGCCGTGGTCTGCATCGGCGCGCTCTCCTATTGGGACGAGCGGCGGGAGCAGGCGGCGGCGCTGGAGGACTTCGCGCAGGAGCAGGCCACGGTGGCCGCCGGGGCGGCAAGCGAGCTCGCCACGCGCCTGGCGCTGGTCCGCCATGACGCGCTGATCTTCGCCGACGACCAGGCGGCCGGGCGACCGAGCGGCCAGCGGCTGTGGGGAAACTACCTGCGCGCCCGGCTGCGGCCCCCCGGAGCCCCGGCCGAGCCTGGCGGTCCGGCCGAGGGATTCGCCCTGGAGGTGGCCCTGGCGCAGGGCGGCGCGGTCGACCTCGTCGCCTCTCCCGCAGATCTGCTGGCGGGAATGGCCCAGCTCGCCCAGCCGCGCGCGATCGCCCTGCTGGTGGCGACTCCCCAGGGGCCGCTGCGCTCGGTGGACGGCCGGGTCGTCAGCTCGCCGGAGCTGGCGGAGGCGTTTGCGACCGGGCGCACCACGGTCCGGCTGCCGCCCGCGGCGGCGGCTTCCCTGGGGTTGAGCGAACGCACCGCGATGGCGGGACTGTCGCGGGTGAACTCCGGTCAGCTGGGCACCTGGGGAGTGGCGGTGGTGGCCAGCGCCGGCCGGGAGCGGGACCGGGAGCAGCGCGCCCGCTTCCGCTTGATCCTGGCGGTCGCCCTCGCCGCCGGGCTGGTGGTCGGGTTCGGGGGCGTGGCCCTGCGCCAGCAACGCAAGGAGCTGTCACTGCAGCGCGAGCTCGCCGAGGCCGAGGTGGCCCGCGAGCGCGACCAGCGCCTGGCACAGCAAAGCCGGGCGGCGGCGATGGTGACCTTCGCCGGCGGAGTGGCGCACGAGATCTCCACGCCGCTCGGCGTGATCGCCGGCCGGGCTGAGCAGCTCCAGCACCGGCTGACCGGGGACGAGCGGGCACACAAGGCGCTCCAGGTCGTCCTCGAGCAGACCGAGCGGATCAAGCAGGTCATCCGCGGCTTCCTCGACCTGGCGCGCGGTGAGACGCCCGCCCTCAAGGAGGCCCAGCCGGCCGACGTGGTGTTCTCGGCGGTGACGCTGGTCGAGCATCGCTTCGCCAAGGCGGGCGTGAAGCTGTCGGCCCGAGTCCCCGACGGCCTGCCTTCGGTCCACTGCGACCCGCGGCTGCTCGAACACGCCCTGGTCAACCTGCTGTTGAACGCCTGCGACGCCTGCAAAGGCGAGGGCGCGGTGGACCTTGCCGTGGCGCCCGGCTCCGCGCGCCTGGACTTCGTGGTCACCGACGACGGCGAGGGAATCCCGGCAGCGGTCGCGCACCGGGTCGCCGAACCCTTCTTCACCACCAAGCCGCAGGGCAAAGGGACCGGGCTGGGCCTCGCCATCGCCGGAGAGATCGCCAAGATCCACCGCGGCCAACTCCGCCTCGAACCCTCGAGCCCGCGCGGCACCCGCGCCGTGCTCGAGATCCCCCTGCTGCAGGGAGCGCCGAATGTCTGACCGGAGGTTTCGCGTCCTCGTCGTCGACGACAAGCTCGAGATGGCGGAGACGCTCGCCGAGGGGTTGGTGGATGCCGGCTACTCTGCCCTCGCCCTGGCCTCCGGGCGCGAGGCGGTGCGGCAGCTGGAGCGGGAGAAGTTCGACGCGCTGGTGACGGATCTGCGCATGCCCGACATGGACGGCGTCGAGCTGCTGGCCGCCTCCCGCAAGCTCGAGCCGATGCGCCCGGTGATCGTCATGACCGCCTACGGCGCCATCGACTCGGCCATCGAGTCCATGCGCCAGGGCGCGGCGCACTACCTGACCAAGCCCTTCAAGACCGAGGAGCTGGTGATCTTCCTCGGGCGCGCGCTGGAGGAGGTCCAGGTCCGGCGCGAGGCGGCCTCGCTGAAGACGACCCTGCGCGCCACCTGGATTCCGCGGGGCTTCGTGGGGCAGAGCCCGGCCATCCGCCAGGTCCTGGACGTGGTGCGGCGGCTGGCGCCGACCGAGGCCCCGGTCCTGCTCACCGGCGAGACCGGCACCGGCAAGGGCGAGATCGCCAAAGTCCTCCACGCGGAGAGCCCGCGCGCCAAGGCCCCCTTCGTCAAAGTCAACTGCGCGGCGCTGCCCGAGAACCTGCTCGAGAGCGAGCTGTTCGGCCACAGCAAAGGCGCCTTCACCGGAGCCACCTCGGACCGCCCCGGCCTTTTCGCCGAAGCGGACGGCGGGACAATCCTGCTCGACGAGATCGGCGAGATGCCGCTGCCTCTCCAGGCCAAGCTGCTGCACGTCCTCGAGAACCGCACCATCCGCCCGGTGGGCGCCAGCCGCGAACGCGCCGTCGACGTCCGGATCGTCTCCGCCACCCACCGCGACCTGCGGGAGAGCGTCCGCGCGGGGAGCTTCCGGGAGGATCTCCTTTATCGGCTGGACGTAGTCCCGGTGCACATGCCGGCGCTCCGCGAGCGGCGCGAGGACATCCCGCTGCTGGTCGAGCACTTTGTCGCCGCGGCGCGCGGCCGCTACCCCTCTTCGCCCGTCACCCAGCTTTCGCGCGAGGTGCTGGCGCGGATGATCGACTACCGCTGGCCGGGCAACGTGCGAGAGCTGGCGCACACGATTGAGCGCATGGTGCTCCTCGGCCGCAGCATTGAGCTGGGCCTGGAGGATCTCCCGGTCACGGTGCGGGAGTCAGAACCGCCGCGCGGCATGTCCTTCGGCGAGAGCGTGATTCCGATGCGGGAGCTGCAAAGGCGCTATGCCGCCTGGGCCCTGCAGCAGTGCAACGGCCAGCGCGGCCGTACCGCCGAGAAGCTCGGAATCGATCCCAAAACCCTCGCCAAGTGGCTCGACGAGGCCAACTAGGCCGCAGGGAAATCTTCCGCGCCAGCTCCGGAAATCTTCCGTCCACCCCTCCAACTTCCCTCGCATCGGCCCCGGCACGCAGGTTGCTCGCTGCTCCTTCGATCAACACCGCGCTACGGGCGCGAATCGGAGGCCGCATGGACGCAACAAATCGGGCATCTCTCTGGCAAATTCCCATCCTCGGACTGGCTCTGGCAGCCGCGGCGTTCGGTGGCAGCGCCTGCGTGACCACCACTCCTTTGCGCGTGGCCGAGCCGGTCGGCCCGGATCCGCGGATGCCCGCGGCCAGCGAGGAAAGTGGCACGCTGGTGGTCTTCACCGACATTCGCGAGAGCCATCCGACGCACGACGACTACTCCGACTACGTCCGCCTGCCCTACGTGGTCTTCGACGCCGCCGGCCGCGAGCTCGCGCGGGTCAAGGACAACGGCTATCGGGCCACCGATCCTCAGCAACTGCGACTGCCGCCGGGGAGCTACCTGGTGCGCGGCCCCGGGCTGGGCGCGCGACAGGGACTGGCCGTCGAGCCCGAGGCCGAGGCGGTCGTCCGCATCGACCGGGGACGGACCACCGTGCTCCACTTCGACGAGCCCTGGATGCCGCCCAGCGGATACACCGGCAAGGGGCTGGTCTCCAAGGCGCTGCCGGACTGGCGTGTGGGCTGGAGCGCCCACGCGGCCGCGCGCCTGGGAATCGAGGGCGAGATGCGCTACGTCGGCTCGCCGATGCTCGCCAAGGTCATCGACGACGCCCGGGCCGCGCTGCCGGGGATGACCTTCGAAGTCGCGGCCGAGGACCAGAACTGCGTCGGAGAGCTGGCGCTGGGGACGGCCGGTCTGGCCGGGGTGGCGGGAGAAGTCCATCCTCCTGATGGCATCGCCTGCAAGGTCGTCGGGTTCGACCAACTGGTGCTGCTGGTGCGCCCGGACTCGCCACTGCAGTCGCTCTCGGCGGAGCAGGTCCGGGGGCTCCTCGCCGCCAAGCTGAAGACCTGGTCCCAGCTGGCCGGCAGCGACGCCCGTCCGATCGTGCTTCTGGCGGGCGCGGGCACGGGTGCCGAGCAGATGGCGGCCAATGCGGCGGCGGTGCCCGTCGATTCGGCCGAGCTGCTGCGCCGGGTGGCGAACTCGACCGAGGTGATCGCGCTGACCAGCCGCGCGGCCGCTCGGCAGGCGAAAGGAGTCCGCGAGATATCGCTCGCCCCCGAGACCGCCAGCGGCCTGGTGGTGCCGCTCTCGCTGTGCGGCGGCTCGACCGACCCGAAGGCCCAGGCGGTCGTCCACTGGGCGATCAGCGACGCCGAGCAGAGTCGCATCAAGACGTCTGGCCTGCGCCCGGCGATCGAACCGGAGGCCTCGGCGAGCCGCAGGTGAGCGATGCCGCGTCCGAGCACCCGCTGAGCCTCTCTTCGGGAGGCTCAGCGGGAACTCCTGCTACCAGAGACCAGCTTCAAGGATGCACGCTGCGCGGGGCCGTCCGCGCCGCCCGGCCCAGCAGCGCCGGGATCTCGTCGCGACGGGCGTAGGCCACTGTCGCCGACAGGATCAGCAACGCGATCGGAATCGGGATCACACGAGCCTCGCCGTGCGTCAGGTGTGTGATCACTGCCCCCACCATGATCGCGCAGATTCCCAGGGCGCCGAGCACGCGGATGCGCGGCACCCACAGTGCAATCGCGCTCAGGACCTCCACTGCTCCGACGACGAACAGGAACCAATGCGGATAGCCGTAGCGTGCGACGCCGGCGACGGCCTGAGGCGCGTTGCTCAGCGCGAACCCTCCCGCGAATAGAAAGATCGCCGTCAACACTCCCGAGATCGCGTACAGCCCGATTCGCGAGTCCCTCCCGCTGCCCGCGTCCATGGAATCCCCCCCGGCGGCGCAGATCGGCCGCCCAAAGAATCAGATGTGGCCAGCCGGAGCCTCGTTGCCCGCTGGAGGGAGTGCTGTCGAGCCCCTGCCGACACGCCGCCAAGCCAGCGTCACGAGGGCAGGCCTTCCATCCGGAAGCACGAGCGAATGCGGGTATGATGCCCGCCCCGTGAGACGCAAGCTCTTCCTCGCCGGAGTGCTGTTCACCGCCGTCGAGCTCGGCGCCGACGCGCTGCTGCTCTTCGTGTTCTTCTCGCTGACCCGGGCCGAGGCCATCGCCGCCGCCGCCTCGCTGGCGCCCATCCTCGGGGTCTCCACCCTCTACTGGGCCTACTTCTCCAACCGCTGGATCAAGGGCCTGGACGGCGAGCTGGGACTCGAGCCTGCCCGGGAGGCGGTGGTCCGCTTCCCGCGCCGGGCGCTGCTCTTCCGCACCCTGGCGGTCGGAGGGCTGGGCCTGCTGCTGGCGCCGACCCTGGCCGGCATCGCCGGGCTGGGCGCCGAGGCCACGGCGATCATCGCCGGGGCGGTGGTTTCGGTCGGCTTCGCCACCAACGTCCTCCGCGCCCTCGTCTATCGGCACCTCCTGCAACCGAAGGCCGACCTGCTCTTCGCCGAGGAGCCCTTGCGCTACCTCGCCCGCTGCCTGCGCGAGCGGCTCTTCGTCTCCACCGTGCTCGCCAGCGTGAGCGGCGTGCTGGCGGTCTCGGTCTACTTCCGCCTCGTCCTCGGGCTGCCCAGCCGCGAGTTCGCCGGCGGCATGGCCGTCGCCCCGCTGGTGCTGGTCCTCACCATCGGCCTGCTGACCTTCGACGTCTACCGCGCCAGCCGCCCGCTGCTGCCGTTCCTGGTCCCCGAGCGCCACCAGGGGACGCCGACCTCGGCCGCCGAGGCGCTGCGCATCGTCAGCGCCCTTCCCTACCGCACCGCCGCCGCCACCTTCCTCTCCTGGGTTTTGGGCGCGGCGCTCACCGGCTTCCTCTACCAGTCCCGGCAAGGCCTGCCGTCGGAGGGGCTGCAGGTCTTCGCGGCCATCGCCGCCATCGCCGTCGGGATGCTCCCCTACCAGGCCGCCTGGCACCGGCGAATCCTGCAGCCGGTGCGCGAGGCGGCGGCGCTGTCGCTGGTGGCCGAGGAGGCGCAACCCCAGCGCGGCCGCTTCTCGCTGCGCCACAAGCTGGGCATCGCCCTGGGGGCGCTGCTCGCCTTCGGCGGCACCTTCGCCTTCCTGACCATCCTCTCCGAGCACGAGCGGTTCATCGCCGCGGCCGCCGACGCCGAGGCCATGGCCCGCCGGGACGCGCTGCTGACCGCCCGCCGCGACAAGCTGCTCGAGGAGGCGGGCGAAGACGGCGCACGGCTGGAGGCGCTGGCACGCAAGCTCTCGTCGCCCCGCGAGCGGGTGGTGGCGGTGCGCGCCGGGGCGGTGCAGGGCGAAAAGGGCTTCGAGCTTCCCGCGCGGATGGTCGAGGCCCTCGCCGCCGGCGAGCCGATGCACGGGCCGCTTCCCCGGCTGCGCGCGTCGATCGCCTTCGCCCCGCTGTCGCCCGAGCTTGCGTTGGGGGTGCTCAAGGGCTGGCGAGATCCCGGTCAGGCGGACACCGCGCTGGCGCTGCTGGTCATCTTCGCCGCCACGCTGCTGGCCTGCGCCGGGTTCGTGATGGTGGCGATCCAGGAACTCTCGGCCCCGCTGAGCGCGCTGGCCCGCGGGGCCCGGCTGATCGGCAAGGGCGAGCTGAGCCGGCCCATCCCCCCGCCCGATTCCGACGAGCTGGGCGAGCTGGCCGGGGCCATGGAGTACGCCCGCCGCGAGCTGTCGGCCAAGATCCGTTCCTTCGAGGAGCTCAACGCCTCGCTGGAGACACGTGTCCGCGATCGCACCGGCGAGCTGGAGAAGGCCAACGACGAGCTGGCCGGCGCGCTGGCCGCCCTCCACGATGCCCGGGAAGAGGTCGTCCACGCCGAGAAGATGGCTTCGCTGGGCCGGCTGGTGGCGGGCATCGCCCACGAACTGAACAACCCGCTGAACTTCGTGCAGAACGCGCTGCCGCCGCTCAAGCAGTCGGTGGAGGCGCTGGCCCAGGCGGCGCAGCTCGGCCCGGCGGCGGGCGAGACGAAGCGGACCGAGGCCCCCAAGGAGTTGGCCGACCTCGAAGACATGCTGCGGGTGATGGGCAACGGGGTGACGCGGATGGTGGCCATCGTCCGCGCCCTGCGCGACTTCTCCCGGCAGAGCGCTGACTCCAAGCCCGAGCCGGTGGAGCTCGAGCGGCTGGTGGACGACGCCGCGGCGCTGCTGCGCCACGATCTCAAGGATCGGATCGAGCTGGTCAAGGACCTGCAGGCCCCCGGGCCACTGTGGTGCGAGCCTGGCCCGATGACCCAGGTCTTCATGAACCTGCTCAAGAACGCCGCCCAGGCGATTCAGGGGCGGGGCACCATCCGCGTGTCGAGCAAGGCGGCGGAGGCCGGGATCGAGATCCGCGTGGCCGACACCGGCGCCGGCATCCCGCCCGAGGCGCTCTCCAAGATCTTCGAGCCCTTCTTCACCACCAAGCCGGTCGGCGAGGGCACCGGGCTGGGGCTGGCCATCGTCCATGGCATCGTCGAGAAGCACGGCGGCAGGATCAGCGTCGCCAGCCGGGTGGGCAGCGGCACCGAGCTCACCCTGCTGCTGCCCGCTTCACCGCCGCGCCCGCCCTCCGCCGGCTGAGGCGAGCGGGTGCCTCGCCTGTCTCGCCGCAGTGCGCCACGGCGTCGATGAACATGCTTGGGGCGCGATGTGGAGTTTGCTTGTTCGCCCCTGGGGCGTCGGGGCATGATGCCGCCGCCTCGAAGGACGGCCTCGACGCCTCGAGAATCCGGAGGGCTGGCGGACGCCAGCTCAGGCAGCGGGCCGAACGTCACAGACATCGGAGGAAGGCCCATGATGACCGACCGCGTGAAGCAGATTCTCTCCTGGTATGCCTCGGACAACCCGGGGACTCTCACCAACCTGGCCCGCCTGCTCAACCATGGCACCCTGGCCGGCACCGGCAAAATGGTGATCCTGCCGGTGGACCAGGGCTTCGAGCACGGCCCGGTCCGCTCCTTCGGCCCCAACCCGGCCGGCTACGACCCCGACTACCACTTCCAGCTGGCCATCGACTCCGGCTGCAACGCCTACGCCGCTCCGCTGGGCTTCCTCGAGGCCGGTGCCGCCAAGTTCGCCGGGCAGATCCCGCTGATCCTCAAGCTCAACAACTCCGACACCCTGGCCAAGATGGACCAGCCGCTGAGCGCGGTCACCGGCTCGATCGAGGACGCGCTGCGGCTGGGCTGCGCGGCCATCGGCTACACCATCTACCCGGGCTCGGGGCAGCGCACCAAGATGTACGAGGACCTGCGCGAGCTGACCATCGAGGCCAAGCGCAAGGGCCTGGCGGTGGTGGTGTGGAGCTACCCCCGCGGCACCGGCCTGTCCAAGGACGGCGAGACCGCGGTGGACGTGGCCGGCTACGCCGCGCAGATCGCCGCCCAGCTCGGCGCCCACATCATCAAGGTCAAGCCGCCCAAGGAGCACATCGAGCAGCCGGAGGCCAAGAAGGTCTTCGAGAAGTACAACATCCCCACCAAGACCCTGGCCGACCGGGTGCGCCACGTGGTGCAGTCGTCGTTCGGCGGCAAGCGGATCGTGATCTTCTCCGGCGGCGAGTCGAAGGGCACCGCCGAGGTGCTGGAGGAGATCCGCGGGCTGCGCGACGGCGGCTCCTTCGGCAGCATCATGGGCCGCAACGCCTTCCAGCGCCCCCACGACGAGGCGGTCAAGCTCCTCAAGGACGTGATGGCCGTCTACCAGGGCAAGTAGCCGCAATTCCTGGCTGATTCTCGGAGGCGCCGGAGCCCGGAGCGGGCTTCGGCGCCTTCGTTTTGGCGCGCGCCCGCTCGCCGGGCTACAAGTCGGGCGGGCAACTCTGCTAACTATCCCGCCCCACTCGTCCGAAGGACCCTCGATGTCTCTTGCCGCAGCCCTGCTCGCCCTCGGCGTCTCCGCCGCCCCGGTCCTCCCGGCCGACCCGATCCTGCCCGCTCCCCACGGGACCGACGGCGTGGACGTGCTGAGCGACATGGCGCTGATGATGACCCGCCCGTTCCAGCTCGAAGGGACCGAGGCCTGGCTCACCTCGGCGGCGGCGGCGGGAACCGCGGTGCTGCTGGCGGTGGACGTGCCGCTCTACGGGGCGATCGCCCGCAACGTGAAGTGGACCTGGCGCGGGCAGTCGGTGTTCAACACCACGCTGCTGCTGGGCGACGGGCTGGTGGACCTCATGCTGTTCGGCGCCTTCGCGGTGGGCGACGGCAAGGCCCGGCGCACCGCGCTGGAGGGAATCGAGGCGCTGGCCGCCGCGGCGATCGTGTCCCAGACCGGCAAGCACATCTTCCGCGTGCCCCGGCCGTCGGTGGACGAGACGGAGAAGCGCTTCTTCCAGCGCTTCAGCGACGACGCCTTCCCCTCCGGGCACACCATGGCCGCCTTCGCCACCGCTACCGTGCTCAGCAGCGAGTACCCGAGCCTGGCTCCGGTGGCCTATCCGCTGGCGGCGCTGGTCGGGCTGTCGGTGATCAAGCGGCAGTGGCACTGGCCCAGCGACGTGCTGGCCGGAGGAACCATCGGGATCCTTCTCGGGCGCGGGGCGGTGCTGGCCAACCACCGGCGCCTGCAGCTGACCGCGGCGCCAGGCGGGGTGGGCGTCACCGGGACGTTCTGACCGGCGCTGCCGTCACTCCTCGACCATCTCGTCGTCGGCCAGGAAGCCGTTGCGCAGCGCGATCCGCTTGCCGGTCATCTCGACGTAGCCGCGGCGCTGGAACTCGGAGAGCGCCCGCGAGACCGTCTCGCGCGAGGTGCCGATCATCGAGGCGATCTCCTGCTGGGTCGGCCGCTGGCGGATGACCACCGCCCCGCCGATCTGCTCTCCTTCGCGCCGGGCCAGCTCGCGCAGGAAGCGGGCTACCCGGCCGTAGACGTCGAGCAGCGCCAGATTTCCGATCACCGCGTCGGCGCGCCGCAGCCTGCGGCTCATCTCGGCCAGAATGTTGAGGGCGGTGCGTGGATACTGCTGCAGGTGCTCGGCAAAAGCCCGCCGCTCGAGCACCAGCAGCGTCGAATCCTCGAGAGCCAGCACGTTGGCGCTGCGCGGCTGGTTGTCGAGCAGCGACATCTCGCCGAAGAACTCGCCGGGACCGAAGATCGAGAGGATCACCTCGCGCCCCGAGCGGCCGTAGAGCACCACTTTGACCTTGCCGCCGGTCACCACGTACAGCGCGTCGCCCGAATCCTCCTGGCTGACGATGATGCTGTCCCGGTGGAAGCGCTTCTCGACGACCAGGCGCTCGATGCTGCCCAGTGCGCCCTCCGAGAGGTCGGAGAAGATCGACACGTTCTTCAGCATGTCGCGATGGCGCATGGTCACTCCCCGTTGTTGGCGGATGCTAGGGGGCGGTTCGGTGGCCGGTCAAGCGCGACTCGGATTTCAGCAGGCGACCGGGAGGGCTGCTCGGGCGTTGACAGGGGTGCGGGCGAAAGCCTATCTACAGCCGCCATGACGCTGACGGTGAACGGCCAACAGGAGCAATTTCCCGACGGGCTCACCGTTCGCGGGCTCCTCGCGCACCTGGGAATCACCGCCGAGCGGGTGGCGGTCGAGGTGAACCTGCGAGTGGTCAAGCGCGCCGAGCATCCTGAGCTCAGGCTCAGCGACGGCGACAAGATCGAGGTCGTCACCTTCGTCGGCGGCGGGTAAACGGCGGCACAAAGGCGGTCCGCCGAGCGCGGGACCGCGCTGGAGATGGCGATGGCGGACCTCCTCAAGATCGGCAAGCACGAATTCAGCTCCCGGCTCTTCATCGGCACCGGCAAGTACAAGGATTTCGCCGCCATGAAGGCCGCCCACCAGGCCTCGGGGGCCCAGGTGGTGACCGTGGCGGTGCGCCGCCTGGACCTCAAGGCCCAGGGCGAGGCCGCGATGCTCAATTGGATCGACAAGAGCATGGCGCTGCTGCCCAACACGGCCGGCTGCTACACCGCCGAGGAGGCGGTGCGCACCTGCCAGCTGGCGCGCGAGCTGTCGATGGGCGACATGGTCAAGCTCGAGGTGCTCGGCGACCAGAAGACGCTCTTCCCCGACGTCGAGGAGACGCTAAAGGCGGCGCGGGTGTTGGTGAAGGAGGGCTTCACCGTGCTGCCCTACATCACCGACGACCCGATCGCCTGCAAGAAGCTGGAGGACGCGGGCTGCGCGGCGGTGATGCCGCTGGCCGCGCCCATCGGATCCGGGCTCGGAATCCGCAATCCCTACAACATCCGAATCATCCTGGAGACGGTGAAGGTGCCGGTGATCGTCGATGCCGGGGTCGGCACCGCCTCCGACGCCGCCATCGCCCTCGAGCTGGGCTGCCACGGCGTGCTGATGAACACCGCCATCGCCGCCGCCAAGGACCCGGTGCTGATGGCCAGCGCCATGAAGAAGGCGATCGAGGCCGGGCGCGAGGCGTTTTTGGCCGGGCGCATGCCGCGCAAGCTCTACGGCAATGCCTCCAGCCCGCTCGACGGAATGATCGGGTGAGCGGCCCCCCGGCGCTCTACCTGATCACCGATCGCCGGGCCTGCCAGCGACCGCTCGCCGAGGTCATCGACCAGGCGCTCACTGCCGTCGGCGGTGCTCGCGTCGCGATCCAGCTGCGCGAGAAGGACTTGGGCGGCAAAGCGCTCTTCGAATTGGGCCGATCGCTGCTACCGGTGTGCCGGAGCCATGGCGCGGCGCTGCTGATCAACGATCGGATCGACGTGGCGCTGGCCTTGGGGGCCGACGGAGTCCACCTCGGGGAAGGCTCGATCCCGGCGCGGGACGTTCGGCGGCTGCTCGGACCCCAGAAGTTGATTGGAATCTCTTCCCACTCGCCCGCGGAGCTCGAGGAGCGGGCCGCGGGAGCTAGCTTCGCCGTGTGGGGGCCGGTCTTTGCCACTCCTTCGAAGGCCCAGTACGGTCCGCCGGTGGGAACGCACGAGCTCGGGCGGGCGCGGAAGGTCGGGCTGCCGATCGTGGCGCTGGGCGGCATCGATCCGTCGAACGCCGGGGGCCTGCGCGCGGCAGGATTCGCGGGAGTGGCTTGCATCCGCGCGGTGATCTCGGCGCATGATCCCGGCCGGGCCGCGCGGGCCTTGCTCGACTCCTTCGATGCCGGCGCCGCGCCCCCGCTGAGCACCTGAAAATGGTGGCGCCACTTCCTTCGCCGCTCGAACTGCCCACCGCGGCGGTCCCTTCGCTGCGCCCGATGACCCTGGGCGAGGTCCTGGATCGGGCGCTGGCCATCTTCCGGGCCAATTTCAGCCGCCTTCTGCTGATGATGCTGGCCTTCCAGGCGCCGATGTACGCGCTGCGCAAGGGGATGCAGTCGCTCACCGAGAATCTGGCGCACCTGGGCAAGGCGCCGGAGCTTTCTGCGGTGCTGATCCTCCTCGGCCAGCTCGCCCTGGCATTCGGAGGGATGCTCCTCATCCATCAATTCGCTGTTGCCGCCCACGCATCCGCGGCAGCGCGGGCGTTCCTGGGCGAGCGCGTGGCACCTGGGAAGGCGATCAAGGAGATGCTCGGCCGCTCTCTGCAGATTCTCGGCGCCTTCTTCCTGGTGATGGTGCTGATCGCGCTGGCGAGCGCGCTGGCGATGCTCCCCGGAGTCGCGATTCTCTTCGCGCCGGTGGGCAATTCGTCGGTGGCCAGGGTCCTCGTGGCCACCGGGCTGGCGCTCTTCGGCGCCCTGGTGGCCACGCTCTACCTCGCGCTGCGCTTCGCGCTCGTCACCGAGGTGCTGATGATCGAGCGGCTGTCCCTTTTCGCCGCGCTCCGGCGCAGCGGACGCCTGATGGCGGGCCGATCCGGTCCTTCGGCCCTCGACGGCAGCAAGCTGCGGGCCTCGATCGTCTACGCCGTCAACCTCTGCATCTCGATCGCGGTGGCGGTAACCACTTCGCTTCCCAACATGCTGGTCTCCGCAGCCTACGGAGTCTCGCCGTTCAATCCCGAGGCCTACGATCCCTCGCGGATTCCGTTCTGGGCGCTGCTGCCCGGAGACATTTTGCAGGTCTTCGCCTCGGCGGCGATCACGCCGTTCGGCCTGCTGGCGATGGTGGTCTTCTATTTTGACCTGCGCATCAAGCGCGAAGGCTTCGATCTAGAGGTCCTGGCCGGCCGCGTGAAGGGCGCGCCGTGACCGGAGCGCTCGCAGCGCTGCTGTTGGCGGCCGTCGCCCCCGAAATGGCGGCCAGTGCCTGCGACGAAGCGGCCGAGCAATTGAAAACCAGCGCCTCCCAGCCTGATTTCGAAGAGCGAAAGTCGGAAGCAGTCCTTGCGGTGCAGTCGCTGCGCGCTGCGCTGGCGGATCGCGAGCTCGAGGGAGTGGCGCTGCGCCTCCCGTGGATTCAGCGGATGGCGAGCTCCATCGCGGATGCGGGCGACGACGAGGTCGGCGAGCGAATCCAGTTCGCGCAGCGGCGGATGCAGCGGCTGTGCGCGGCTCTTCGCGCCCCGGCGGGCGCGGCGAGCCAGTTCGATCGCGCCAAACTGGTCAGCATCTTGGGAAAGCCGGAGTACCAGCTCCGCTCGCGCGACGAGACATTTCTCTTTCGGCTGTTCGAACAGCTGCGCACCTGGCTGCGCGACGTCTTCGCCACCGCCAGAGGCGTGCGCGAGGCCTCCAACCTGGTGCGCGCGGTCTTCCTCTCGTCGGTGTGCGCCGCAGTGATGTATCTCGCCTGGCGTCTGGCGCGGGTGCGGCTGCGAAAAGCGGCCGCAAGCGCGACCTCGCCAGTTGCCAACGCGTTCCTCGACGATCCCGAGCACTACCAACGCTCCTCGGCGGCGGCGATCGACCGGGGAGATGCCCGCGAAGCGATTCGACTCGGCCTGCTGCGCCTGCTGGCGACGCTGGAGCGGGCGCGGCTGACCTCTTCCGGGCGCGCGGCGACCAACCGAGAAGTGGCGGAGCAGGTCGCGCGCCGCGGAGGAGGCGCCGAACTGGCGGGACGGGCCCGCAAGCTGCTCACCTGGTACGACGAAACCTGGTACGGGCTGGCGACGATCACCCTTCCCGAGGCCCGGCGGTTCCTGGAAGGGATTGGGCAGTGCTGTCAGGGCGCGCTGGCGGCGAGGATCCAGCGATGAGCCGCGCCAAACTCGCCCTCGGCTACTTCGCGGCCATCTGCCTGGTCGCCGGAAGCGGGATCGCGTTCCGCTCCCGCTCGCTGCGGACCGCCGAGTCGCCGGTGCCGAGCATCGAAAACGCCTCCGCGCGCGGGAGCAAGGCTCTTTTCACCTGGCTCCAGGAGACTGGCGCCGCTCCCAAGGTCCTGGCGCGGCGCTACACCGCCCTTCCCTCCGACGCCAAGGTGCTGGTGGCGCTGGCGCCGACCGAGCGGAGGATTGAAACCGACGAGCTCGAGACGCTGGTGAGCTGGATCGAGAGGGGTGGCACCTATGTCTACGCCCTCCCGCGCCGGCTGCGGACCCAGCAGATGGACCGTTTCCTCGAGGTTGAGTGGATTCCCGGGCCCCGGGCGAAACCGCTGGTGGATACCGACAAGCTCGATCGCAGCCTGTTTGGCCTGTTGAACTGGCAAGACGGCGCCGCCGACCCCACCGGAGCCGATGCGGTGCCCTGGACGCCCTCGCCGCTCCTCGCGGGCGTGCGCACGCTGCGCGTCGCCGCCGACGACGGCCTCGAATCGCGCCGGGGAAGCCTGCTCCCGCTCGCCGGCACCGCCGATGCGCCGTCGATCCTCAGTTATTCCTACGGCCAGGGAGAGGTGATCGCCCTGGCCGGAACCGACCTCGCCGAGAACCGCCGGATCGGATTGGCCGACAACCTCCTGGTGTGGGCAAACCTGGCCGCCCGAGGCCCCCTCTACTTCGACGAGTACCATCAGCGGGCCGGAGGCTCGGAGATCGCCAATCTCGCCGGCGCGCTGGGGCCCGCGGTGGCGCAGGCGGGGCTGGCGGCGCTAATCCTGGCCTTCGCCATCGGCCGGCGGCTCGGCGAGGTGCGTTCCTGCCGGCCCGCGCACCAGCGTTCCCAGTCCGAATACCTGGCGCAGATGGCGCTCCTCTACTCGAAAGCCGGCGTGGAGGGTGCGCTGTGCGGCGAGCTGTACCGCGGACTTCGCCGCGACCTGCACGAACGGCTGGGGATCGGCGCCGGGCTCGACGATCTCGAGGTCGCGCGGCGGCTCGAGGCTCGCACGGGCGCCTCGCAGCTGCACTTTCTGGAGCTCGCGGGCCAGGCCAGGCAGGCTGAGAGGGAGGGCGCGAGCCCCGAGGCGCTGCGCGGACTGGCAGAGCAGTTCGCGCTCTTCGAGCAGGCAGTCGGATTGGTCGTCGCGGGCAAGTCTCATGAGCGATCCGGGGTCGAGTCGCTTATTGTCTGAGCACCATGAGCACGCTCACCATCGACTGCGACTACCTCGGCCCCGGGATCGCCGCCTCCTACCTGCTGCGCGACGGCACCCACGCCGCCTTCGTGGACAACAACACCAGCAAAGCGCTTCCCCACCTGCTCCAGGGACTGCGCGACCAGTGGATCTCTCCGTCCCAGGTCGAGTATTTGGTGGTCACCCACGTCCACCTCGATCACGGCGCCGGGACCGCGGCGCTGGCAGCGGCCTGCCCCAACGCCACCGTGCTCTGCCATCCGCGCGCGGCCCCTCACCTTATCGATCCCACCAAGCTAGTGGCCAGCGCCCGCCACGTTTACGGCGACGCACTCTTCGAAAAGCTCTACGGGAACATCGGTCCCGTCCCCGCGGCGCGAGTGCGAGCGGTCGAAGACGGCGAAACGGCGATGCTCGGAACGCACGCGCTGCGATTCCTGCACACCCGCGGGCACGCCAACCACCATCTCTGCATGTTCGATGAGACCGAATCGGCGATCTTCACCGGCGACGCCTTTGGTCTGGCCTATCCGGCGCTGCAGCAGAAGGGTCTCTTCATCTTCCCGTCCACCAGCCCCACTGATTTCGATCCCGACGAGGCCCTCAAATCGATCAAGCGCATCGTCGAGAGCGGTGCGCGCCGCGCCTATCCGACCCACTTCGGCGCCGTCGAGGAGATGGCCGAGGCCGCGCGGCAGATGGAGGAGCAGATTCGGGCGGCGGGAGAGACGCTGGACCTCGCCGTGCGCTCCTCGCTCCCCGATTCCGAGCTGGATGGATTCTGCATCGAGCGGGTGCGGCGTCAGATGATCGATTCGATGAAGCGGCGCGGCCTCTACTTCGGCAAGAGCGAAGAGGAATTGCTGCGCGGCGACATCGAGCTCAACGGCCAGGGCATCGCCCACGTGGCTCGCAAGCGCCGCCAGAAGGCGGCCTCGCCCGCCAAGCCGTAGCGCAGCCGGCTGAACGGCTGCCCGCGGGGTGCGTGCTATCCTCCTCGGCCCATGAGCACCTCCGCCGCAGAGAGATCTTCATTCGATCCCACCACTGCCCTCTCGGCGATCCGCGCCGAAGTCGCCAAAGCCGTGGTGGGACAGGAGGCCGCAGTCACCGAGCTGCTGGCTGCCTATCTCGCCGGCGGCCACGTGCTGATCGAAGGCGTTCCCGGAATCGCCAAGACGCTGCTCGCCAAGGCGCTGGCCCGCTGCCTCGACCTGCGATTTGCCCGAGTCCAGTTCACGCCCGACCTGATGCCCGCCGACATCCTCGGGACCAGCATCTGGCGCCCCCAGGACCAGCGCTTCGAGCTGGCCCGCGGGCCGATCTTCACCGAGGTGCTGCTCGCCGACGAGCTCAACCGCACTCCGCCCAAGACCCAGGCCGCGCTTCTCGAGGCCATGGAGGAGCGGCAGGTGACCATCGACGGGGTCACGCACTCCCTGGGCCAGCATTTCTTCGTGGTCGCCACCCAGAATCCGCTCGAGCTCGAAGGGACCTACCCTCTACCCGAGGCCCAGACCGATCGATTCCTGATGAAGATCCGCATGCATTACCCGGATCCGGCGGACGAGGTGGAGATCCTGCGGCGGGCGCACCGGGGATTCGACGGTCACGACCTGTCGGGATTGGCGACGGTCCTCGCGCGAGCCCAGGCGGTGGAGCTGAGGCGCGCGGCGCAGGCGATCCGGGTCGAAGACTCGCTGTTCGAGTACGTGGCGCAGCTGTGCAAGGCCACGCGGCAGAGCCACCGGCTGCGCATCGGAGCCTCGCCGCGGGCCGGAATGGCGCTGCTGGTGGCCGCCAAGGCTTCGGCGGCGCTGGCGGGCAAGCAGTTCGTCACTCCCGATGACGTCAAAGCGATGGCCCGCCCGGTTTTTCGCCACCGGTTGGTGCTGCGCAGCGAGGCCGAGCTCGAAGGATTGAGCATCGAGGACGCGATCGGGCAATTGCTCGAGGAAGTCCCGGTCCCGCGCTGAGCATGATTCCCACCCGGCGGCTCGCTGCGCTCCTGGCGCTGGCCCTCCTCCCCGCAGCCCTGGCCATCGCCTGGACCGAGGCGCGCTGGATCGTCGCCGCATGGGATCTGGCGCTCGCGGCGGCCTTCCTGGTCGACTTCTGGCGCTGCCCGAACCCGGGATCGGTGCTCGCGCGGCGCGAAGTCGAGGAGATCTTGAGCGCCGGAGCGGCCAATCCGGTTCGCCTGCACCTCGAAAACCCCAATGCGGCGCCGTGCAGGGGCCAAATCGCCGATGCGCCGCCGCCTGCTTGCACCACTTCCAGCCACCGGAGGTCGTTCGAGCTCGGCGCCGGCGCGCAACTCACGCTCAGCTATCTGCTGACTCCCCAGGAGCGAGGCGACCACGCCTTCGGCGACCTCCACTTGCGCCTCTCCGGGCCGTGGGGGCTGGCGCAGCGGCAGTGCAGGACCCCGGCAACCCGCGTCATCAAGGCCTATCCCGCGCTCGCGGCGCTGGAGCGGGACGCGCTGGCCCTGGCGCGGCCCGAGATCGAGACCGGGCTGGCACGGATGCGCCGCTCGCTGGGCGAGGGACGCGAGTTCGAATCGCTGCGCGACTACGTCTGCGGCGACGACATGAGGCTCTTGGACTGGAAAGCGACCGCGAAGCGGCAGCGGCCGATCACCCGGCACTTCGAACCGGAGCGGAATCAGCCGGTGCTGCTGATGATCGACTGCGGTCGGCACATGGTCGGTAGGCTCTCCGGGCGCGGCAAGCTCGACTGGGCGATCGACGCCGCGCTGCGGCTGGCGCGGATCAGCCTGGAGAAGGGCGATCTGGTGGGACTGTGCGCCTTCGGCGCTCGAACGTTGGCCTATCTACCGCCGCGGCGAGGCCGCGCGCAGCTGCGGGCGCTGGCGGATGCGCTGTATCCCCTCCAGCCCCGGCTCTGCGAGAGCGACTACGACCTCGCCTTCGACCTGGTGGCCGCCCGCCAGCGGCGGCGGGCGCTGCTGGCGGTCTTCACCGATGTGCTCGACGCCGACTCCTCGCGCTCGCTGCTCGCCCGCACGGCGCTGCTGCGCCCCCGGCACCTGCCGCTGATCGTGGCCATGGCCGATCCGGCCCTCTCCGACCCCGCCCGCGCGGTACCGGCGACGGCGGAGGACGCTTATCTGCGCGCCGCCGCCAGGACTATCGTCCGCGAGCGCGAGCGCGCCCTTGGGCTGCTGCGCGAAGCGGGGGCCAGCGTGCTCAGCGTGGCCGCGCCCCAGCTCTCGGCGGCCTCGATCAACGCCTATCTCGACGTGAAGGCCGCTGGACGGCTGTAGAGCTCGGAGTCCCGGCTGAAATCGAATCCGGGAGAGGCTCCAAGCACCCTCGCCGACCCGTCAGCGCCGAGCGCAGCAGAGGCTCGGGAAGGCCACAAGGCCCGCATTCAGAATCCTTGATTCTGCTCAGAGGCCCGCGGCCGAGTCCCGGAAGGACTGCAGGCCCCGAGGTCGCATTCCTTCTTCGGACCTGGGGACTGCGACCGAATCCCGGGAAGGCTCCTTGCCACGAGGTCGGAATCCCTGATTCGGATCCGGGTCCGCGACCGAATCCCGGAATGGCTCCATGCCCCGAAGTCGGAATCCATGATTCGGATCCGGGCCCGCGACCGAATCCCGGAATGGCTCCATGCCCCGAAGTCGGAATCCATGATTCGGATCCGGGTCCGCGACCGAATCCCGGAATGGCTCCATGCCCCGAAGTCGGAATCCATGATTCGGATCCGGGCCCGCGACCGAATCCGGGAACGCCCCGAGGGCCCGCGGTCCCGAGCCCAGCGCGGCTGAGCTCCGGCTGTAGCTCGTCCGAGAAGCCAAGAACGAGCTGGCAAGGCCAACGCTGCTCGCCCGCAAGCAGCGAGTGGCTCCCATTGGCCCCCGTTGACTCACCTTTCAGAGCGAGGGATGGTCGGAGCGGTCCACGGGCAGAAGGGGCCGGCCCCGGTCACCTGACCATGAGGAACTCCATGACCTACTTGCGAAACCTTCTCGCGCCGGCGCTCGCCGGGGCGGCGCTGCTGCTGTCCGGCTGCCCAAAGTCGGAGAAGCAGATCGATCCCTTTCCCGCGGGCGATGAGCTGCTCTCCCAAAGCGATCCCGTAGGTGCTTGCGACGCTTTCAAGGGCGTCCTGACCGTGAACCCGAACGACACCCATGCCGCCTTCGGCGCCGCGCTCACTTGCGGCGTGCTCCTGCCCGACTCGGCCGGAATCACCGAGGTCCTCGACAAGTGCGGGGAGCCGCACCTCGACGTGGCCAGCAAGATCTTTGGCGCCAGCGGCTTCTTCGCCAAGGACAAGCTCGACCGCGCTGGCACTGCCCCGCTGACCATCGCGCTGGGATCGGCCGCGGCGGGCTTCCAGCCGCTGGCCTTCACCTCCGACACCGTGCGCACCCACGCCGAGGAGCGCGAGACGTGGGAGCCGGGCGGAAATGCCCCGGTCACCAAGAAGTTCCTGACCGTTTCCATCAAGGACGTGCAGTTCCGCAACCTCGATCCGGCCGATCTCTACCTCGAAGTTCGCTACGACGCCGCCCATCGCGGCAATAACGGGCTGCTCGACACTCCGCTGTCCGACGGTCTGGAGGTCGCGGCCGCCGAGCTCAACGGCTCCCTCCAGTTCTCGATGCCCGATCCCGCCACCGGCCAGCGCAACTTCCTCGGCTACCCGATCACCGGGAGCGTGAAGTTCACCAAGGTCGGCACCGGCCAGGCCGGCGATGCGATTCAGCTCGAGCTCAAGGAGCTCGTGCTCGAAGGAATGCCCGCCTGTCCCGCAACGGGCTGCCCGCCCAACCTGCAGAGCCTGCGGGTGAAGATCTCCGGCACGGTCAGCGACGCGATCTTCAGCAACCCGCCGACCACGCTCCCGTTCCAGAACGTGAAGGCCGACGAGGGGAATCCCTACCGCCCCTCGAACATCGTGCTGCTCGACCGCTGCCCCGGGATGTCGGCCGAGTACCTGCGCGGGCAGCTGAAGAAGCTCCTCGCCGATGTGGAGACCATCCACGGCTACCTGGCGGTGGTCACCAGCGACGCCAATGCCGACGCCTTCCAGTTCAAGCTCCCCGGCGCGCTGTTCTCGGTCGACGGCGAAATCCTGTTCAACGCCACCGACGCCCGCGTCCTGCAGGCTTTGCTCGAGACCGGGCTCGCCGCGGGCAAGCTGGCGGTGCAGTACAAGGTGCTCTCCAAGCCCTTCGCGGACCTGATCGGGACCTACCAGCTCTGGATCGACGGCCCCAGCGGCCCGATTCAGCGCGCGCAGCGCGACTTGGTCATCGCCAAGCTGGTTTCCGACCTGAACGACAGCTTCCTGGACAAGCAGCCGGGCTTCGATCTGGCGCCGGCGAAGGAGCAGCTGCGCGCGGCGCTGGCGACGGCCTCGGCCGCGCTGACCCACGCCCCGCAAGCGCAGGGCCTGTTCAACTTCCAGGCGACCAAGGCCCAGGCCTTCGCGACCGATCTGAACGGCCTGTTCACCTTCGTGGCCGGAACCCTGGACAACGCCACGCTCGCCGGCTTCCCGCATTCGCCCGACTACAAGCTGTCGCTCAAGGCGTTCTTCGACGCCCCGGTCACCAGGGCCGAGCTGCACGCCGCTTCCAGCGATGGAACGGGGATCTTCCGGCTGCTGCTGGCCGATCCCAATTCCACGTTCGCCAGCGATCGCAACGACGGCATGAACATCGAGGGCAAGGCCATCGAGACCGCGGCGTCCACCTTCTTCAAGCTGCCGGAGGACAAGTCGAGCGTGACCTGCGACCCGAGCCAGGCCAACACCGGCTGCCCGGCCAACTACACCTGTTCCGCCAACGGCTCTGCTGGTGGTTCTGGCGGTTCAACTGGAGGCTCGCCCACCACCGGCACCTGCCAGATGCCGAGCCTGAAGCTGCTGGACTCGGCGGCCGTGGATCAGGCGATGCCCGCGGGCGAGCAGCCGGCGTTCTTCAATCCGGAGAGCGCCAAGCCGCTCACCTGGTTGAACTAGGGGACCTGCGAGAGAAACAGGCCCCGCTCCTCTTCCGAGGGGCGGGGCCTTTTCTTTATCGCGAGGCGGCCTTCGCCTTGCGAACCCGCGACCAGTACCACCAGCGCTTCTTCACCGCTGGCAGCTTCGGGTCATCGGCCTGGGCGATGGCGGCGGCAAAGGTGTCCTCGCAGCAGGGATCGTGGCGCACGCCGTCCATCCGGCACAGGCGCTGGTAGAGGCCGGAGGCGCTTTTCCCCTTGAGCTGGCTCACCGAACGGATTCCCAACCGCGACAGGTCCTCGAGGGTCGCCGGACCGACGGAGGTCAGGTCGCTCAGCTGGCGGGATTCCTTCGTGGGCTTCTTGGCGGGCATGGAGGGTTCCTTTTTAGCGTCACGGTAGCTGGCACCTCTCTCCCCGCGCAAACGCGGCCACGCACCGCGCCAACTTTTCCGAACCCGCGCTCTGCAAGTCGTGCGGCGCGCCTTCGATCAGGTGCAGCTCGGCATTCGGGGAGAGCTCGGCCAGCCTCTTCCCCATCTCCACCGGCACCACTTCGTCCGCGGTGCCGTGGACGATCAGCGTCGGCATGCGGATCCAGCCGATCTTGCTGGCGTTGTCGAACCGGTGGCGCACCAGCAGCCCCGCCGGCAGGAACGGAAAGGCCCGCCCGGCCATGTCGACGATCGAAGTGAACGGCGACAGCAGCACCAGCCGCGCACCCAACCCGCGCCGGGCCATCTCGGTCGCCGCCCCGCTGCCCAGCGACTGCCCCTCCAAAACCGTCTGCTCCACCGGAACCCCGAGTTTCTCCCTCAGATAGCCGAGAGCAGTCTCGGCGGCGCTGTAGTTGCCCTTCTCCGAAGGCTTCCCCGGCGACATCCCGTAGCCCGGATACTCCACCGCGAGCACTCCCAGCCCCAGATCGTGCAGCCGCTCCAGCCAGTGGGTGTCGTCGGCGAGCTGCTCGCCGTTTCCGTGGAAATGGACCACCGTCGGCGCCCCGATCGGCGCCGGGTAGTGCAGCGCGACGACCTCTCCGCCGTCCTGGGGAATCCGCAGCAGCTGGCCGCCGACAGTCCGCGGCGTCTGGGCGCCGGTCGGCGCGGGGAAAATCAGCTTCCCTTGCATCAGGTACACGCCCAGGCACAGGGCGAGGTAGCCCAGGACCAGGGTGGCGAGGGCGACGATCGCGGCGCGGAGCAAGCGGATCTTCATGTTCGGTTCCTACTCGTCCAGCGGAGCACGATTGCCGGTTGAAACGAGAGATCGAAGCGCATAGCATCGCCGCCTTCCTCGAAGGGCTTTGCCGGCGGGAGCAGCGGTCGATGCGTGAAGTGCGTGGGGCCGGAGACGTCTCCGGTGTGGTGCCGGCGGTGCTCGAATCCGCGAGCGACACTCCCCTCTCTCCCTTCCACCAGCGGCTGGTGGCGGAGGAGCTGGCGCTGCGCCAGACCGGCGCCGCCCGCATCGCCACCGCCCTCACCAGCGCCACCGTCGACCTCAACCCCCACCAGATCGAGGCCGCGGCCTTCGCCATGGAGGCCATGAGCAAGGGCGGCGGCATCCTGGCCGACGAAGTCGGACTGGGGAAGACCATCGAGGCGGGCATCGTCATCGCCCAGATGGCCGCCGAGGGGCGCGGGAAGATCCTCATCCTCTGCCCGGCGCCGCTGCGCGCCCAGTGGCAGGCCGAGCTGCTGGAGAAGTTCGGCCTCAAGGCGGTCTGCGTCGACGGCGAGTTCGCCCGAACCTTCCGCGGCCCCACCGTCTTCGAGCAGAACGGCCCGGTCATCGCCTCGATCCAGTTCGGCGCCCTGCGCGCCAACGAGCTGTCGCGCGTCCCCTGGGATCTGGTGGTCATCGACGAAGCCCACCGGCTGCGCAACGCCTGGAAACCGACCAACAAGACCTCCAAGGCCCTCAAGGTCGGCCTCGAGAACCGCCCCAAGATCCTGCTCACCGCCACCCCGCTGCAGAACGACCTGATGGAGCTCTTCGGACTGGTGAGCTTCCTCGACGAGTCGCTGCTCGGCCCGGAGCACGCCTTCCGCTCCAGGTACGTCGGCTGCAGCGAGGAGTCCGCCGGCGCGGCGCTGGTGGAATTGAAGAGCCGCCTGGCCCCGGTGGTGCAGCGCACCCTGCGCCGCCAGGTGCGCGAGTACGTCCGCTACACCGATCGCCGCTCGATGGTCGAGGACTTCACCCCCAGCCCCGAGGAGCTCGACCTCTACGAGAAGGTGAGCGAGTACCTGCGGCGCGCCGAGCTGCTGGCCATCGAGCCCGGGCGGCGCACGCTGCTGACGCTGGTCTACCGCAAGCTGCTGGCCTCCTCGACCTACGCCATCGCCCCCACCCTGCGGCGGCTGGTCGACAGCCTCGAGGAACGGATCAAGGCCGCCCGCGCCAAGAAGCAGTTCGAGATGACGCTCTCTCCCGGCGAGCTCGAGGAGCTGCGGGAGTTCGACGAGGAGCTGGAGGAGATCAGCGACCCCGACGGCGAGCAGCGCGAGCTGCGGAAGCCGCCTCCGACCCTCGACGCACTGGAGGGCGAGCTCTTCGAGCTGCGCAACTACGCCGACCTGGCCGAGTCCATCAAGTACAACGCCAAGGGCGAGGCCCTGTGCCGCGCCCTGGACCGGGCCTTCGGCGTCGCCGCCGGCTACCGCTGGCCGCAGAAGGCGGTGGTCTTCACCGAATCCAAGCGAACCCAGGAGTACCTGCGCCAGCTGCTGAGCTCGCGCGGCTACGCCGGCAAGATCTCCATCCTCTCCGGCGACGGCTCCGGCCCCGACGAGCGGCGGGCCCTGGTCGAGGAGTTCCGCGACCGGACCCAAATCCTGATCTCCACCGAGGCCGGCGCCGAGGGGCTCAACCTCCAGTTCTGCAACCTGGTGGTGAACTTCGACCTGCCCTGGAACCCCCAGCGCGTCGAGCAGCGCATCGGCCGCTGCCACCGCTACGGCCAGAGCCGCGACGTGCTGGTGCTCAACTTCGTCAACCGCTCCAACGCCGCCGACGCCCGCCTCTACGAGCTGCTGGAGAAGAAGCTGACCCTGTTCGACGGCGTGTTCGGCGCCTCGGACGAGATCCTCGGCGCGCTGGAGAGCGGCATCGACTTCGAGAAGCGGGTCCTGGGCATCTACCAGGGCTGCCGCACCGAGGAGGAGGTCAACAAGGCCTTCGCCGCCCTGCGCGCCGACCTCGAGGGGCGCATCGGCGCCCGCATGGCCCAGGCCCGAGAGCTGCTCCTGGAGCGCTTCGACGGCGACGTTCGAGGCCGGCTGCGGATCGCCGGCTCCACCGCCAAGGCCGCCATCGACCGCCGCAAGAAGGGTTCTCGGGCGCTGGCCAAGGCGGTGCTGGGCAAGGACGAGGCCTCCAACGCCCAGATCGAGCAGGCCGCCCGCGAGGTGCGCGCCAAGCCCGCCCCGGCGATCAGCTACCTCTCGCTCAACGCCTCCGAGCTGCCGGCGCGGCTGGCCTCGCTGGCCGGCAGCGAAGGCTGGTGGTTCGTCTACCGCTTCGAGATTCCCGCCGCTCGCCCGCCGGAGCGGCTGGTCCACGTGGTGCTGCTGCGCGACGGCGACCGCTTCCGCTCCCTGAGCGTGACTGACGGCGAGGCCATCTCCCGCCTCTCCGGCAAGGAGCCCAAGGGCCGGAGCCCTGCCTTCATCTCCGTCGCCCAGGCGCAGGAGGAGGCGCTCGAGCGTGCGAGGGTCGAGGTGCTGGCCGTGGCCCAGGAGGAGCTGCTCGGCGAGCAGGACGGCGCCCGCGAGAAGGCGATGCGCTACGCCGAGGACTGCCTGATGGCCAGCCGCGACGCGGTGGAGCGGGCCCGCAAGAAGTGGGAGGAGGCCCGCCAGGCCCTGCTCGCCGAGAGGGATCCCGCGCAGCGGGTGCGCGACCGCGCCAACATGGAGCGCGCGGACCGCGAGTATCGCAAGCGCATGCAGGCCATGCGGCAGGACGAGGACAAGCGCTACGCCGACCTCGACCGGACCCTGACCATGCTGGCGGTCCGCTCCAAGATCACCGCCAACCGCACCCTGATCGAGAGCGCCTATTTCTGGCTGGAGTAGCGGCCGGCCCCACCTTTCCCGTTACTCGCCCAAGCGGAAGCTGGGCGCGCCTCAGTTCGCCCCGAGCGAAATCGAGGGGCCCTCGGCTCGCCTGCCCTGAGCTCGTCGAAGGGCTCGGGCCGACCGGGGGTCGAACCCAAGTTTCGCGAGCCCGGGTATGCTGGTGGGGTGAGCGCGCTCGTCGCCATCCTTTGGCCGTCCCTCGGCGTGGCCTATGCCCTGTCGACGCTGCTGGCGATCGGCTTCGCGCTCAAGCGCCGCCGCGGCTTCTCCAGCACCATCGCCTGGGTCTTCGCGGCCCTGTCACTTCCGATCGCCGGCGCGCTCGCCTACTTCCTGCTGGCCAATCCGATGATCAAGCGGGCCCGCCGGCGCCGGCACGAGGCCACGCTGCGGGTGCGCGAGGCGACCGCCTATGACCAGCTGCAGCGCGAGCAGCTGCCGGCCATCGGCGCCGCCGAGCGCTCCATCTTCGAGATGGCCGAGCGGCTCTCCGGGATGCCGGCCTCCTACGGCAACCGGCTGCAGCTGCTCACCGAGAATCAGCGGGCCTTCGCCGAGATCGAGCGCGCCATCCTCGAGGCCAAGAAGCTGATCTGGGCCGAGTACTACATCGTCGCCGGGGACCTGACCGGCCGCCGATTCCTCGAGCTGCTGGCCAAGCGCGCCCGCGACGGGCTGGAGGTGCTGCTGCTGCACGACGCGGTGGGCTCGGCGAACATCGACCGCGAGGGGGTGCGGGCGATCCTCGACGCCGGCGGCCGGGTCGAGGAGTTCCTCCCGGTCAACCCGCTGCGGCGCCGCTGGGCGGTCCACCTGCGCAACCACCGAAAGATCCTGGTGGTCGACGGCGAGGTCGGCTTCACCGGGGGCATGAACATCGGCGACGAGTACTCGGGCGCGGCCCGGCGCCGGGTGAAGGCCTGGCGGGACTCGCACCTGATGCTGCGCGGCCCGGCGGTCCACGACCTGGCCGAGATCTTCGCCGAGGACTGGTACTTCCAGACCGGGCAGACCCTCGAGCTCCCCTCTCCCAGCGCCTGCCCGGGCGCCTCGTCGATCGTCGCCGCGCTCCCCTCGGGGCCGGACCAGCCGACCAACACCCACGGGATGGTCTACTTCTCGGGGATCGGCGCCGCCACCACCCGCTGCTACCTCACCAGCCCCTACTTCGTCCCCGACGAGCCGACCGCCCGGGCGCTGGAGGCGGCGGCGCTGCGCGGAGTCGACATCCGGGTCCTGGTGCCGCGGCAGAGCGACGTCCCCTTCCTGCGCGCCGCGATGCGCTCCTACTACCCGCAGCTGGTCGAGACCGGGGTCAGGCTCTTCGAGTACGAGCCCTCGATGCTGCACGCCAAGACCATGGTCGTCGACGGCGCCTGGGGAATCATCGGCTCGGCCAACCTCGACATGCGCTCGTTCCGCCTCAACTTCGAGGCCAGCGTGCTGGTCCACGACCTGGAGTTCGCCAAGGTGCTCGAGGCCCAGTTCCTCACCGACCTGGAGAACAGCGTGGAGATCACCACCGGCTGGCTCGAGGCCCGCGGGACGCTGGCAGCCCTCGGCGATGGAGCGGCCCAGCTGCTCTCGCCGATCCTCTGACCCGGCTCAGCGCAGCTCGTCCTCCAGCTCGGACTGCAGGTCTTCTTCCCGCTGGAAGTGGCGCTCCAGCGCCAGCGCCGGCGACTTGCCCATGCCCAGCTCGCGCAGCAGCTCGCGCATCGCCGAGTAGCTCTTGCGCTCGACGAGCAGCCGCACCGCCTCGCCGGAGAGCAGGTAGGCGAGGTGGACGTCCTGGCTCATCGAGGCGAACATCGGCTCGAGCTGGTTGAGCTTGGGCAGCTTCTCGGCCTTGGCCAGGCCGACCAGCACGCCGCGCTCGCGGGCGCTGAGCGCGCCCTTCTGACCGACGGCGTTGAGCCGGACGTTCTCCGCCAGCCCCTCGTTGAGCCAGCGCGGCACACGATTGCCGTTGCCCGAGATGTCGCTGACCATGGCGTGCGTCAGCTCGTGCACCATCACCTCGGCGAAGTGCTCGTCGAGCTCGGCCCCGCCGTTGATGACGATCTGCCTTCCGTCCCAGAAGCCGGCGGCGCGGCCCATCGGGCTGTCGGCATAGCGGGCCAGGTACTCGCCGCGGTTGAGCAGCGACACCGCAACCTTCTTTGAAAGCTGGTGCCCCAGCAGGTCGCTGGCGAAGTCGTAGACCTTGTCCAGCAGGCGTTCGATCTTGATCTCCAGCGCCACCATCTCGCCCGAGGCCCGCTCGCCGGCGGAGTAGCTGTAGACGAAGTGGTCCATGGAAGTCTGGCGGACCCCGTCGGGCGCCATCCGGCTCTTGGCGGCGCGCTCCTCGTCCTGCTTGTCGACCTGGCGGATCCAGTCTCGGGTGGCGCTGCGGGCCGCGACCGCGACCTTCTCCTTGATCCGCTGGTCGGCCTGCGCGAGCTCGCTCTGCTCTCGTTCGAGCTTCTGCTGCTCGGCCTTCGCCTGAGCGAGTCGCGCCGCGGCGCCCTTGGCACCGAGCGACCTGGCCCGCTCGAAGAGCGAAGTGGCCAGACCAAAATCCCGCTCCTCCATCGCCAGCTCCGCCCGGCCGAGCAGTGCCGCGACGTGCTTGGGCGAAAGCTCGAGAGCCTCGTCGTAGTGCCGGGCTGCGGCGCTCCGTTGATCCAGCGAGGTCTCCAGCTCTGCCAGCAGCGCGAGCCCGTCGGCGTCTTTCGCCAGGGCGACCGAGCGCTCCGCCAGTCCCAGGGCGATGACCCGATCCTGGCGCGCCGAGCGCGCCGCCTTCAGCAGCGCCTTCGCCAGCCGCTCACGCTCCGGCTCCGAGTAGTCGGAAGCCGACGCCGAGCCGAACTTGAGGAAGAGAATCTCGGCGTCATTCTTGGCGGCCAGGCTCTCGGCCTCGGTGACCGGGGGCGCGGCGCAGAGAAGCAGGGCGAGCAGAGCGCTGGGCATGGGAGGGAATTCTCCCGTCGCCCAGCCGGAAGACGCAAGGACCGCGAGGCGAAATCAGCGGCCCGGCCCTTCATTGCCGTCCATCCAGAACCGGCGGTAGTCCTGCCACTCCGAGGCGTCGGTCACCCACTCGGCGTAGACCGCCACGCCCTCAAAGCAGCGCGCCGGATTGCGGCGCTCCAGGGCAGCGCGGACGCCGAGGGAAGCGCTGCGGAGGTTCTCGACCCGCGGGATGGAGACCGCCGGCGCGTCCTCGAACGAGGGTATGCCGATGAGCACCTGGTGGCGCGGAAGAGCACAGGCCCAGTCGAGCAAGAGCCCGGCCTGATGGCCGACGAAGCCCACGTAGAGCTTCTCCCGGCTGAAAGTGGTGTCGTAGGCCATCAGCACCGTCTGGTCGGTCAGCTCCATCAGCTCGCGGTAGTAGCGCTCCGACCAGAAGTTCTCGTGCAGCGGGCCGGCCGTCCAGCCGTACGGTCCCGCCCTCCGCGTGGCGTGGCTGATCACGTAGTCGGGGCCGAAGTGGGCGCGGATCTCCATGAGCAGCTCGGAGTAGCCCGGGTGCTCGTCCCGCAGCGGCTCGATGTCCAGGTGGACCCCGGCGAAACCGGCGTCCCGCCACGCCTGCAGCGTCCGCAAGAAGGATTGCCGCCACTGCGGATTGCCCATCGCCAGGTGGTGCGACAGCGCCCCGAGCCACGGGAGGAAGCGCACTCCTGGAGGCGACAGCCGAACCAGTTCGGCGAGGTATTCGCCCGGCAGGTCCGCTACCGAGCCGTCAGACTTGATGGGACCCGCATGGACGAACGCCCAGCGGATGCCGTGGGACCCGAGGGTCTGGAGGAGCTGGTTCCGGTCCGCCTCGGCGACCGGCTTGCCGGTGCGCACCTCGCGGCCGGTGAGCCAGCGATGCCCTAGCCACAGCCCGTTGCGGCCCTGATCGAAGCGCCGCTCGGTCGTCGGATAGGGTGACCAGAGGAAGTAGCCAGCCGCGGCGCATCCGAGCCCCAGCGCGGCGACGAGCAAGAGCCAGCGCGCCAGCCTTCCGCCTCTGCTCTGCCCTCGAGCCATCAACCGAACACCCCGTTCGCCCAGCCGCCGCCCCGGCGCTCGCTGCTCTAGTCTACCTCGGCCGCTCCTCCGGAAGCCGCCAGCCCGCCGCTTGGCCTGCCGAGATGGCCCGTCCGCGCGGGGTGCGCAGATCCAGAGGGTGAACGTGGGCGCGACGACCCTTGGGGAGGTGCGCAGCCATGCAGATCGAGGAAATGGTCGGCGGAGTGAAGGACGCGATGAACGTCAAGAAGGTGTTCGGCGACCCGATCGAGCGGGACGGGGCCATGTTCGTGCCGGCGGCGGTCATCCGCGGAGGAGCGGGCGGAGGCACGGGGCCCAAGGAGGAAGGCGGCGGAGCTGGCTTCGGGATGAATGCCCGCCCGATCGGCGCCTACGTCATCTCGGGCGGCAAGGTCCGCTTCCGCCCGGCCATCGACGTGAACCGGGTGATCATGGGCGGCCAAATCGTGGCCGCCCTCGCGCTGCTCACCATCCGGGCCATCGCCAGGGCGCGACGCCCGGTGGTCGAGCTGAGGGGGCGACGCCTGCGTCGCCTGCGCCGCCTGCTCGCGAGGTAGAGCGTTCGGCCTACGCGAGGAGGAGTGGCGTACAGCGTGTGCTGGAGCCGCGGGCCCTTCGACTCCGCGGCTCCGCCGCTACGCTCAGGGCGAACGGGGAAACCCCGCGGGTCAGCGGCAGGCCGCCGGGCTCGAGAGGAACTCACGCGCGAAGGACTGGAAGCGGTCCTCCTCGATCGCCCGGCGAACCTGCGCCATCAGGTCCAGGAAGTAGTGGACGTTGTGGATGGTGTTCAGGCGCATCGCCAGGATCTCCTGCGCCGAGAAGAGGTGGCGCAGGTAGGCCCGGGTGAAGGTGCGGCAGGTGTAGCAGCTGCAGTTGGGGTCCGGCGGCGCCTGGTCCTTGGCGTACTGGGCGTTGCGGATGGTCAGCTTGCCCTGGCTGGTGAAGAGCAGGCCGTTGCGGGCACAGCGGGTGGGCAGCACGCAGTCGAACATGTCCACGCCGGAGCCGACGCAGGTCACCAGGTCGACCGGGGTGCCCACGCCCATCAGATAGCGGGGCTTGTCCCTGGGCAGCAGTGGGGCGCTGTAGGCCACGCCGGCGTGCATCGCCGCCGGCTCCTCGCCGACGCTGTAGCCGCCCAGGGCGTAGCCGGGCAGGTCCACCGCGCACACCTCCTCGGCGTGGCGCTTGCGCAGGTCCTCGAACAGGCCGCCCTGGACGATGCCGAAGAGCGAGGAGCGATCCCGGCTCCAGGCCTTGGCGCACCGGTGCAGCCAGGCGGTGGTGCGCTTGAGCGACTGCTCGAAGTAGGCGCGCTCGCTCTTGGCGGGCGGGCACTCGTCGAAGGCCATGATGATGTCGGCCCCCAGCGCCTCCTCGACGGCGATCACGCTCTCCGGGCTGAACAGGTGCTTGGAGCCGTCGAGGTGGGAGCGGAAGGTGACGCCCTCGTCGGTGATCACCCGGCGCTCGGCCAGCGAGAAGACCTGGAAGCCGCCGCTGTCGGTGAGCATGGCGTTGGGCCAGCTGATGAACTTGTGCAGCCCGCCCATCTGCTTGACCAGCTCGTGCCCGGGGCGCAGGTAGAGGTGGTAGGTGTTGCCGAGGATGATCCGGGCGTCGTCGCGGGCCAGGTCGTCGGGGCCCAGCGCCTTGACCGAGCCCACCGTGCCCACCGGCATGAACACCGGGGTCTCGACCACGGCGTGGGGAGTGTGCAACCGGCCTCTGCGCGCCTTGGTCGAGGGGTCTTCCTTCAGCAACTCGTACCGCACCAGGTTCGACACTTCTTCCTCTCTTCTCCCCGCCGACGCGAGCGATGCCGGCCTCTACAGGCCGTTGGAGTCGTATTTCTCGGGCACTTCTACCGCAAAGTGGAGCTCGAGCTGCTTCTTCTCTTGCGGCGCCACCGACACGGTCCAGGTCAGGATCCCGTCGTCCTTCTGCAGGTCGTATCCCTTGGTGGTCTTCTCGTCGATCAACACCTTGACGTCGTTGACCTGCGAGACCGGGACGTGCTCCTGGACCAGCAGGGTCTGGGCCTTGTGGGCGCTGTTGGTGAGGTCGATCCGGTACTTGTAGAGGAAGCGTCGGGTCGAGCCCAGGAAGCTCGGGTCCTTGGTCTCCTCCTGCAGGACCACCCGCTTCACCTTGATGGACTCCTCTAGTCCGAAGGCGAGCTTCATCTTCTCGCCCTTGGCGGTCCGCTCCAGCGCCGCCGACCCGCTGTAGGAGCCGCCGGCAAAGAGGTCGAGCCGGCCGGGCAGCAAGGGATAGCGGGCGCCGTTCGAGGTCTCGGCCACCCGCACCACCCGCGGCAAGAGCTTGGGGACCGCGACCAGCTTGAACATCGCCGGGAGGCGAATGGTCTCGACCAGCAGCCGCATCGGACGGCCGTCGCCCTGGAAATCGACCTTGCCTGGGACCGGCAGCTGCACCGAGAGCCCCTGGTCCATCACCTCTCCGCCCTGATCGGCAGGCGCCTCATCAAGCCTGTTGGCGACCTCCAGGTGCTTGGCCTCCTCGTAGTGGCGCACCAGCACCTTCTTCTTGTCCTCCTCCGGAGAGGCGCCCAGGTTCAGCCGCGCCGACTCCGGGGGCTTGGCGTCGCGGCGGGTGACCGCGGTCGAGAGCACCACCTCGACGTCCCTCCACGGCTCGCCGGTGCCCTGGACCACCTCGGCCATCACGCTCAGGTCCACTCGCCCGGCGCCCTCGTCGGCACGCGCCTCGTAGACCGGCCGCCAGCTGATCCCGCCCATCATGTAGGCGAGTTCGACCTTGGTCCTTCCCGAAGCGGGGCAGCGCACCAGGACCTCGGCCTCGGTGGCGCGCATCGGACCGCCGGCCGAGACCTCGGCGCGCTTGGCTTGCAGCTCTGCCAGCTTCCGCCCGAGCTCGCGCAGCTCGACGCCGGCGGCCAGCTGCTTGGCCATCGCCTGGTCCTGCTGCTCGCGCGTCAGGTCCAGGCCCTGGGTCCAGACCGCGGTCTGCGGCTTCTTCTCGGCCGCGGTCTCGCGGGTCAGGAACGGAACCATGCTCCGCCGCAGGCTCTCGGCCTGCTGGGCGCTCGAAGCCGCCCGGGAGCGCGCCTCCTCGACCCCGGCCATTTTGAGCGCCAGCTGCTCGATCTGATCGTCGAGCGAGCGGACCTGGGCGGCGTAAGCCTCGTCGAGCACGCGCTCGTACAAGCTGACGCCCTCGACCCGGGCGTCGCCGCCGCGGGCGGTGGCCCGCACGGTCGTCGGATCGATCCCGGGAGGCAGCGCGTGGAAGACCGCCAGGGTCGGGGTCTGCTGGCAGTCCACGCCCAGGGCGCGGCTCACCAGCGCACGGTCGGGATAGACCACCACCCGCGACACCGGCGATGGCAGCTCCTCGCCGGCGGCGGCGCGCGTCGTTGCCGGAACCGAGAGCAGGAAGGCCGAGGAGAACAGGGCGACTCGAAGGTTGGCGTTCATGGTCGTAGTCCTCCGCTACCACTGCCGCAGCTTGGCGTTGCGAGGCCGAGTGACGGTGTAGGCGAACTTGATCACCTGCTTGGCGCCGCCCTTGAGCGGCAGCTGCCACTCCAGCGTCCCCTCTTCCTTGGTGAGGATCGCCTGCGGCTCCATCCGGTCGAGCGCGACCTCGACGTACCTGTCGCCCTTGAGCGGAATCTGGTCGGTGACCTTGGCTTCCACGGCGGCGCCGCGCGGATTGAGCAGCTCGATGACGACTTCGTAGGTGGTGACGTCGTCCTTGGAGATGAGGCCGGTCTCCTTGGTGACCACGTTGACGTTGCGCTCGATCTGGATCCCCTCGTCGATGCCCAGCGGCAGGGTCAGCTTCTCGCCGACGGCGATGGTGGGCAGCTTGGCCTGGCCTTGCAGGTCGGCGCCGACGAAGAGGTTGGCGGAGCCGGAGAGCAGCGGCTTGTCGGAGTTGTTGCTGACCTCAGCGACCAGGTAGGCCTGCTTCTTGAGCGCCGGGAAGATGGTGACCAGCGCCCGCGCCGGGAAACGGGCGGCGTGCAGCCCCACCCGCCGCGCCTCCCCTCCCGAGCGCACCGACTCCGGCCGCGCCGAGGTGTAGGTGAAGTCGTAGCCTCCGGCCAAGGCCGCGGGCAGATCGCCCGAGTACGACGGCATCTGCCAGCCGCGGACCGCGCTGAAGCTCACGCCCTCGGTCGGCTCGGAGCGACTCTTGCCTAAAAGGCTGGACGGGCGGCTGACCGCTACCTCGGAAGCCACCTTTGCAGCTGGCATCTCTCTTTCCATCGGAGGGGGCGCGGCCGCGGGGGCCATCGGCGGAGGGGCGGGAGGCCGCGACCGCTGGGGCGCCGGGGCATTGGCGGCCTTGCGACCGCCCTTGTCCTTCTTCTTGCTCTCGGCGTAGGCCCCAGAGGGCTTGCTCAGGTATCCCTGGACAGAGTCATCCAAGAACTGGAGCTCACCGTTCATGGCCGGTTGCTGGATGCCGACCTGGGCTGCCGCCACCAGAGCCTGGCGCAGCCGCTCGGAGTTCCGCGAGGCCGGAACCGGCCGCGGCATCGGCAGCGGCAGCGCCGGCGGCAGCTCCTCGGGCTTGGGGAACGGCGTCGGGATGAACTGGTCCTTCTCGCCGATCTTCCAGGCCGGCAGCTTGGGCACGGAGGTGGTGGTGGCGGGGATGGCGCTGCTCAGGACGAGCCGGGCATCGGTCCAGTCCTCGCCCGTCTCCTGCGAAACCAGGCCGGCGAAGTCGACCTCGACGTCAGAGGCGCCTGGCGTGTAGCGCACGTCGTAGGCCGGGTACCAGCGGGCGTTGGCCGCCAGGTAGGCCAGGCTCAGCCGGGCGTTGGCGCCGCGGCCGTCGAGCAGCGCCTCCACCACCCAGCCCGGCACGCCGTTGGCTCCGGCGGCCATCTGCTGGGCCTTGGCGCACAGCTGCTCCAGGCGCCGGCGAAGGGTCCGCAGCTGCTGCTCGAGCGAGCGCTCCTGGTCGGCGTCCGCCGCCGCCCGGGTCTCGAGGAAGGAGAGCGCCGTCCGCCAGCCGCCGGTCTCGAGCAGGGCCGGCTGGGCCTTGGCGTCGAGGATCGGGGAGGAGGTCGGGCGCAGCGACTCGAGCATCTCGCGCTCGGCGGCGATGGTCTGCCGCTTCTGCTCCAGCGCCGCCTCCTGGTCGCGGGCGGCCTCGATCTCGCGCAGCAGCTTCTCGGCCTCGCCCACGGGAAGCTCCCCCAGGTCCGCCCGGCGCACCTCGATGCGGGCGACGGAGGCGTTCTGCACCTCCAGCCGCACCGAGCTCGGGTCGGCGGTCGCCGGAATCTGCGGCAGCCGCACCCTCTGCTGGCCGTTGCTCAGCGGCACTTCGCCGGAGCGGACCACCCGCGCCCGGTCGCTGTAGACGGTCACCTCGCGGATCGGCAGCGCGATCGCCGGCTTGTCGGGAGCAGAGACGGCGGGCTCGGGTTTCGCCAGGACTTCGGCGCGCCCTTCGGCTGGAGTGACCTGCAGAAGGGAGAGAATCAGCGGGACGGCGATGGACATGCGCCCTCCAAGTTCGGAGTAGTTGCGGCAGTCTAGACGAACGAGTCCGGGCAGGCACGGGCCCGCCAGCCCGGTGAAACGATCGGCCGAGCGATTCGATCTCAGCGCAGGAACATCGCGTCGCCGTAGGAGAAGAAGCGATAGCGCTGCGCCACTGCCTCGCGGTAGGCGCGCAGGATCAGCTCCTTGCCGGCGAAGGCCGAGACCAGCAGCAGCAGGGTCGAGCGCGGCAGGTGGAAGTTGGTGACCAGCGCATCGACCACCTGGAAGCGGAAGCCGGGGTAGATGAACAGCTGCGAGGTCCCCTCGCCCGCCCGGACCAGCGACCCCTGGGCCGCCGACTCCAGCGCCCGCAGCGCGGTGGTGCCGACCGCGACCACCCGCCCGCCGCGGGCCTTGGTTTCCTCGACCGCCAGAGCCGCCTCGGCCGAGACCTCGTAGCGCTCGGGGTGCATCCGGTGCTCTTCGACGTGCTCGGTGCGCACCGGCAGGAAGGTCCCGGCGCCGACGTAGAGGGTGACGTGGGCGATGGAGACGCCCTTTTCCTTGAGCGCCTGGAGCATCTGTTCGGTGAAGTGGAAGCCGGCGGTCGGGGCCGCGGCAGCCCCCGGCCTAGCCGCGAAGACGGTCTGATAGCGCTCGCGATCGGCGGGGCTGATCTCGCGCTTGATATATGGCGGCAGCGGGATGCGCCCCACCCGCTCCAGCTCCTGGGCCAGGTTCTCGGTCTCGAAGCGGACCTCGTAGCTGCCGTCCCCCAGCGAAGCCAGCACCTCGGCCTTGAGGCCGTCGAAGTCGAGCTTCATCCCCGGGCGGATGGCCTTGGAGGCCTGCCCGATGCACCGCCAGCGATCGCCCGAGGGACCGGCCAGCGGCATGGTCAGCACCAGCTCGACCTTGCCGCCGCTCTCGACCTTGCGCCCCAGCAGCCGGGCGGGGATCACCTTGGCGTCGTTGAGCACCAAGAGGTCGCCCGGGCACAGGAACGAGCCCAGCTCCTGGAACTGGCGGTGCTCGATGCCGCCGGTCTGGCGGTCGATCAGCATCATCCGCGAGGCGGACCGCTCGGGGAGCGGTTCCTGGGCGATCAGCTCTTCGGGTAGCTCGTAGTCGAATTCGTCCAGGCGCATGGCGGGGGTTCATAGCTGACCCTGCTGGCCCGCTCAATAACTACGCTCACGCGCCAGCTTGAGGCGCTCGCGAAGAAGGCGCTCGACTTCCTGCGCGTCGGCCTCGGGGTGCTGGTGGCGGACGTCCTGTCGCGCCTTCTCGCAGGAGAGTTCGTGCAGCCTCAGTTCAAGGAACGCATGGCTCGGAAGCTGCTCACCAAGAGGGGGCGCGCGGCCTACGCCCGGAGAAAGGTGACCGGCGAGCCGGTATTTGGGCAGGTGAAGAATCGCGGATTCAGGCGCTTCTCGCTTCGCGGCGAAGGCAAGGTCTCGAGCGAATTCTCCCTCATCGGCGCAGTACACAACCTGATGAAGCTCTTCACCGCCGGATCCAACGGCTTGGCCACCGCTTGAAGCGGGCATCCCGCCGATCCTCGACCGTACCCGTGCTGCTGGCGCTTACTCCGACAAGCTCCTAGCTAGGGACCCCAGGCTTTCGGACTCGTGCCCTGTCGGGTAGAATAGTCCGATGAGCAATGAAATGATCGATACGGTGTTCCTGATTGGCACCGGAGCGCAGCATGATCCCTGGAAACCAGTAATCAATGGCATCCAGAAGTGCGGAATCGAAGGCATAGGCAACCGGGCCCAGGTCACCTGCCCTGAATCTGCGAACTCGTTCTTCGCGACTCTAGTAAGCTTCCGACGGCATATGGAGTTTCAACCCAGCAAAAAGCTCAAGAAGAGTATTGCTGATGTACATACCGCCCTCAAGAGGTCAATCGCCGCCGAACTTGCGGCAGCGACCGCAGCCGGCGCAATAGGCTTGCGTCTACAGTTTCGCGAGATCTCTGCAGAATTGGGCATTGGATCCACCGTCTACCTTACCACCAATTGGGACCTTCTCCTGGCGAACGCTCTCTCTGCTGCAACTGGTGAGAAATCAAGAGCGGTCTATCTTCATGGCAACGTCGAAGATCCCGACCTGATGCTTCTTCCAGGCGAAACCATCGATGAACGCTACAGATCTCCCGCCCATAGACGGGCGATGAAGAACAAGCTCGCCTTAATGTCGGGGATCATCAATCGTACCCGGCGACTGGTTGTTTATGGCCATAGCGTTTCACCAGTCGAGGCAGAGTTGCGACTGGCGCTATGCGTTGGACTAGGCAATGCCCCCCCTGGTGAGATAGTAATCGTCAACCTGCCCAGCGAGATAGATGCCGTTCGTCGGCGTCTCCTGCCTCTTCTTCCGCAGGGGCGCGCCTGGAAGATCACTCCTAGACCTGTCGATCCACCACGCCCGATGCGCGTTCGCCAGCGAAAGACCTGAATCCCAACAGTTCTAAGCGATCGATTCTCTGCTCAGGCCAAACAGATCCTTCCGGCTATTGCTCTCTGGGGCATCGCCACAGTGTTGGAGGCCTTGAGGTAGGCTACAGCCGACTCCGCCGCCCGCGTCCGGTCAATACATCCGCCGCAGCTGCGCCCCCTGGTAGTAGTAGGTCAGTATCCGCGCATAGCCCCATCCCTGCTCGGCCAGCGCCTTGGCACCCCACTGGCACATCCCGGCGCCGTGGCCGAAGCCCTTCCCGCTCAGCAGCCAGCCGTCGCGCTTCTTCTCCACCTCGAACCACAGGCTGCGCACCTTCTCGTAGCCGAGCACCCGCCTCAGATCGACCCCGGTCACCGCCTTCTTCCCGTCCGCTCCGCTCAGCTGCGCCTTGCGCGCACGGCCGGTCGGCGTGCGCTCGAGGACCTCCACCTCCTTGAGCCCCGAGGCCAGCGACTTGAAATCGCAGTCGGCCAGCTTCTGCGACCGGACCGACGCGGGCACCTCCGGCCCGGCCCCTCGGCCGTGGACGCTCAGACTCGATAACGCGCAACCATCTCCGCCAGCGATTGGGAAAGGGCCTGGAGCGAGCTGGCCACCTGCTCGATGCGGCCGCTCACCGAGACTGCGTCGCCTTGCGCCGATGTCAACCCGTGAATCGCAGTCACAATCTGCTCGACGCCGGCGCCCTGCTGCCGGGTGGCCACGGCGATCTCCTCGGCGGCGACCTTGGAGGACCTTATCACCTCGGAGAGACTGCTGATGGCCGCCCCGGCGCCACGCGCCAGCTCGCTGGCCTGCTCGGCCAGCCGCCCGCCTTCTTCGGTGCTGGCCACCGCCGCCCGAGCCCCGACCTGGATCTGGCGCAGCATCTGGCCGGCGCTGGCCGCCGCGCTGCGCGACTGCTCGGAGAGCTTGCGCATCTCCTGGGCCACTACCGCGAATCCCTTGCCCTGCTGGCCGGCGCGCGCCGCCTCGATACTAGCGTTGAGGGCCAGCACGTTGGCGTTCTCGGCGACCTCCTGAACGGTGCTCATTAGCTCGGCCACCTGCAGGGCCCGCTCGGTGAGATCGGTATTGGAGGCAGCGATGCTCTGGACCTGGCCACCCAGCCTCTCCATGCCGGCGATGGTCTCCTCCACTTTCCTCAGGCCAGCGCCGCTGAATTCTGCCGCTTGCACGGAAACGGCGATCACCGACTCTGCCTTGGCAGTGGCCTGCGACGCGGTCTGGGAAATCTCGCCCACGGTAGCGCTGGTCTCGGCCAGAGCAGAGGACTGCTCGCCGGCCATCCCGGCCTGCTTGCCGGCCATGGCCAGCAGGTCGCGAGACTCGCTCCGGGCCAATCCTGAGGCCTGGTGCAGGTCGGCGAGCAGGCTGCGAAGCCTCTGCGCCATCGCAGCGAAGCTATTGGCCAGCGCCCCCAGTTCGTCATCGCTCGGCACCGCCAGCGCTGCTCCGGTCAGGTCCCCTTCCTCGCCGATGCGCCGCGCAGCCGCGGCCAGTTGGGCCAGGGGACGGGTGAAGGAGCGGACCAGCAGCAGCGCCAGCAGGGCGGCGACCAGCAGCGCGACGAGCACCACCGTGGTCATTCGGGCGCGGGAGGCCTGCGCCGCTTCGCGCTGGCTCGCCAGCAACCGGGCGAGGTCGGCGCGCTCGAAGGCGAGCAGGTCGGCCAGGGCCCTGCGGGAGGTTTCAAACTGGGCGGCGCTGGCTCCCATCGACTGGTCGATGGCGTCGCGGCGCGAGGCCATCGAATCTTCGGCGAGAATCTCTAGCACCTCCGCTGAGAGCGCCTTCCAGGCAGGGTAAGCCCGAGAGAAGGCCTCGCGCAGCCTGCGCTCCTCCTCGTCCGTGGACTGGGCCGAATAGGCCCTCCACGCATCCTCGGCATCGGACAACGACTCGCCGAAGCGGGCCCTCATCGCCGTTGCGTCCTCGGCGCCCTGCCTGAGGAAGAGCAGAGAGCGCTCGGCGGCCTGGGCGTTGGCGAGGTCGCGGTCGATCCGCAGCAGGGCCTGCAGGGCGGCGTCGCTTCCAGCGGTGACTGCGTCCAAGACGGCTTCGTCCCGCTCCAAGGCGACGAGGCCCTGCAGACCCGCCACGGCGGTGGCGGCGACCAGCAAGCCGAAGGACGCGAAGAGCCTGACGCGAACCGTCAGGCGAGCGCGACCCCGGGCGAGGAATCCTGTCACGGCCGGCTACTTCTCCAAGGCGGCGTGCATCAGGCCGACC
>JBBIQS010000020.1:0-96342 GCA_037442205.1 Myxococcales bacterium | reverse complement strand
TCGCCGCGCCGGCCGGACAGTTCGATCACCGCCTCGACCAACACGACGCCGCCCCACGCGCACAGCAGGACGAGATGCAGGAGGTGCAAGGGTTCCATGCGCTCATTGTCGCGCCGAACAGCGCTGCCAGGCAAAGCAGGACGAGTCGAAGATCATGCTTCGGTGTCCCCTCTCCGAATGGACGCGAAGAGGACGGCCAGCGCTCGGGGCCCGTGAGATTTCCGCTGGTCAGGGCCTCCCGGCTCCGCCCTTGCTCCTTGGCGATGTGGAGGGAATCCCGAGAGAACGGAGAGCACGCTGCAAACTTCAATCGACCCCAGCATCAAGCCGAATGCCCCGGCAATCGCCGAGCGGCGCCCAGGCTCAGCCGGTGGCGGCAGCGCCCTTCCGCAGAAAGGCCACCGTCTGGCGCACGCCTGCTTCGATGGGAGTGGTCAGGAATCCGAGCTCGCGCCGAGCCTTCGACGCGTCGACGTGAGTGTCGGCGAGGAGCCAGGCGAGCTGCCCGGGATCGACCGGAGTCTCCTTGCCGAGAGCCTGCGCTACCGGGGTGACCGTCGCCGCCACCGCCCTGAGCAGCCAGGCCGGCAACGTCCGCGGCAGCTTGGAGAGCCCGGCGACCTGCTCCACCACCTCGGCCAGCCGGCGGGGAGTGATGTGATCGTCCGCCACCAGGTAGTGCTCTCCGCGTTTCCCGCGCTCGGCCGCGCCGAGTTGGGCCGCCGCCAGCCCCTCGGAGAAGACCACCGACATTCCCCCCGGAGGAAGCCCGGGCAGCTGACCGCGCAAGAGCTTGTCGATGGTGGCGTTGAGCGTGGTCGGCGGCGAAATAGGCCCATAGATCGCCGCCGGATTGAGGAAGACCAGGTCGAGTCCCTGGGCCAGGGCCTCGGTTCCCGCCAACTCGGCCGCCACCTTGGAGGTCTGATACGCCGACGCGCGCGGCGAGGTATCGACTTGCCCCTCGACGAGAGTTCCTCCGGTGGGCGGAGTGGCGAAGACGTCCATGGTCGAGGTGAGGATTACCCGCTGCACCTTGTGCCGAAGGGCCGCGTCCAGAACGGCCCGCGTGCCTTGGTGATTGACCCGGTCGAACACCGATTCGTCCGGCAGCGCCGTTCAGGAATCCCAGCGGCATGGAAGACCCAGCCCACTCCTGCGACCGCCCGGTCGATGGACGCGGGATCGGTGACGTCGCCCACAGCCAGCTCGATTCCAGCGGGAAGGACCGCTTCGCCCTTCCTTGGATCGCGTACCAGCGCCCGGACTTGATGTCCGTGGGCCTGGAACTGGCGAACCAGGGCACTTCCGACGAGACCGGTGGATCCAGTGACCAGAGCAAGCATGGGAGTCCTGAACGCCAGCGCGTCCCACTCCGGAAGGAGCGCACACGAGCCGCGGGCCTAGTAGTAGGGGCTACCACTCGAGCGTCGCCACAACTCGACATCGAGAAGGGTGCGGACCTGGGAGGTCGTCTCCTCGAACCTGGGCAGGTCGCTCTTGGGCGGCGGCTCGGCGCGCGGGAACCTTTGCGCCAGCGAAACGACGTAGGCCCCTGCGCGCTTCCTCGCATAGGGAAGGTGCGGCCCGGTGCTCATGCCGGTGTTTCCGGTCGAGGCGCGCCCCCCGAGGTCGGCGGCGCAACTCCCGTGCGGCTGGTTTCGCGGCTCAGCGAGCGGCCACATGCTGACCGGCAGGGCGCCGAGCCGTCGGAGGCGCCGCCGGCTCGAGCCGGGAGGGAGAGTCCATGCACAGGTCGCTGATGCTCGTCGTCTGCATGCTGGCCGCAGGCGCCGCCCAGGCCGCCGGCTACTCCGTGGACACCCAGGCCGGGCGCGCCACCGGAATGGGGCTGGCGGTGACCGGCTGGATCGACGATGCCTCGGCGGCGTTCTACAACCCCGCCGGGCTGGCCCGCGGAAAGCGGCTCGAGCTGCAGCTGGGCGACACCCTTATCGCCCCCCAGACGACCTTCACCCTGCCCAGCGGCGGCCAGACCACCAGCCAGTCGAGCCCGGTCTACCCGCCGCACCTGTACGGCGTCTGGGGAATCAGCGATCTGGTGTCGGTCGGCCTGGCCATCAACGCGCCCTTCGGAGTCGCGCTCACCTGGCCCCCGGACTGGGTCGGGAAACAGCTGATCACCCATTCCGCCCTCACCGTCTTTGAGGTCGACCCCTCCTGCGCCCTGCAGTTTGGCGGGCTGCGCATCGGCGTCGGGGTGCAACTGGTGCGTGGCTCGGTGGACCTGGAGCGGACGGTGGCCGCGGGCCCCGCCGAGCTCAATGCCAAGGTCAGCGGCACCGCGCTGGGCGTCGGCGGCAACATCGGCCTGCAGTACAGCATCTTCTCCGACACCATCACCCTCGGGGCCACCTACCGCAGCGCGGTGAAGCTGCCGTTCGCCGGCACCGCCCAGTTCTCCAACGTCCCGCCGCCGCTCGCGGCGGGGTTCTCCGACCAGACGGTGAAGACCGAGATCACCTTGCCGGACTCGGTCGGGCTCGGGGTGGGGCTGCGGCCAGTCGAGGCGCTGCAGCTGGGGTTCGACGCCATCTACACCGCCTGGCAGCGCTTCCCCCGGCTGGCGCTGGAGTTCGAGAACCCGCAGCTGTCGAGCACGCAAGAGAAGAACTGGCACTACACCTGGAGCTTCCGGCTCGGCGGCGAGGTCGCGCTGGGAGTGGTGCGCCTGCGCGCCGGCGCCATCTTCGACCCAACTCCCTCGCCGGCGGAGACCCTCTCGCCTGACCTGCCCGACGCCAACCGGCTCAACCTGGCGCTGGGCGCCGGCGTGCACCTGGACGGATTCAGGATCGATCTCGGCTATCAGCACGTGATCCTTATGAACAACGAGAGCACCTTCCCGCTGCTGCCGGGGACCTACTCCGGAAAGGCCGAGGTCCTCAGCCTGACGCTCGGATACACGACGAAGTGAGCTCGCGCTCAACGCGCCAGAGCGTTCACGGCCGATTCAGGCGGCCGGATCCTCGGGGCCCTCGCCGGCGGCGAGAACCAGCCGCCGGCGCCTCGCCCCAGCGCTAGCGAGCGAGCGACGCCACCAGCTCGGCGTCGAGCAGGGCGCGAACCTGGGAGGTCGTCTCCTCGAACCGCGGCAGCTCGGACTTGGAGAGCGGCTCGGCGCGGGGGAACTTCTGGGCCAGCGGGTTGATGTACTCCCAGCCGCGCTTCATCGCGTAGTGCAGGTGCGGCCCGGTGCTCATCCCGGTGTTGCCGGTGAAGGCCACCACCTGCTTCTGACGGACCCGCGTCCCCACCGCCATGCCGTCGGCGAAGCGCGACAGGTGCAGGTAACCGGTCTCCAGGCCGTTCATGTGACGCAGGAAGACGAAGTTGCCGCCGCCGGGATCGTTGCGCACCACCCGGGTCACCACCCCGTCGGCCACCGCCCACACCGGCGTGCCGATCTCGGCGGAGAAGTCCACGCCCTGGTGGTTCTGCACGAACCCGGTGAAGGGATGCACCCGCCCGCCGTAGCCCGAAGTGATGTGCACGTACTTGAGCGGGCTCTTGAGGAAGGACTTCTTGGCGCTGTTGCCCTTCTCGTCGAAGTAGCTGGGCCCGCTGGCCAAGGGGTCGTAGCGCAGCAGCCGCTTGCTGCCGACCTGCTCGCCCTCGTAGCGCACGCCCAGGATCTCCCCGTACTTGAGCAGCCGCCCGTGCGCCAATTGCTTCTCGACCACGATCCGCAGCCGGTCGCCCTTGCGCACGTCGCGGTAGAAGTCGATGTCCCAGGCGAAGATGTCGGCGACGTCAACCGCCAGCCCGGGATCCTCGCCGGCGTCGACCATCGCCTCGTAGATCGAGCTGTGGATCGACAGGTTCACCACCGCCACCTGGCGCTCCACCTCGACCACCCGCTTCTTGGCCACCAGCGAAGCCCCTTCGCGCGTGACCAGCCACTCGTCCAGCGGCGAGGCGCGGTACTCCAGCGAGGCCAGCCTGCCCTCGGTGCGGCAGGCGCGCAGCTGATCGCCCAGCCGCATCTTCTTGAAGTTGAAGACCTTCTTGAGCGCCGCGACGACCTCGCCACTCTCCTCGGCGGTCAGCCCCATCTCGGCCAGCGTGCCGGTGAAGGTCATCTTCTTGAGGATGCGGGCGACGCGGACTTCGCTGACCAGCGGCGGCTCGGCCGGCTTCTGCGGCTGCGCCGGAGCGGGAGCGATCTTCTCCGGCTCTGCTGCCGCCGCCTCCACCGCCGGAGCTTGCGGCTCGCCGGAGCCGTGACAGGCCGCCAGTGAGAGGACAATCGCCAGGGTTTTCGCGAAGTCGGTCCGCAGCATTGGCCCAAGGGTAACGTGAAAATCCCCAAGGTCAAAAAGTTCGGCAAATTCGGGCCGATGGCCGGCAGTGCTACAGCGCGCTACCGGGCTCCCGGCTGCGGTGGACGGATTGGCCGAGGCGGCCCGCCTCCTTTCTGAAAATATTGAGCTCCCAGGGCCCATCCGGCGTCGCCTTGAGATCGTCCTCCCAATGGATCACTATCGGCGCCCACATTGAGGCGGACAGCGCGTCGGGCCCCGTGCTTTGGAGCCGGCGCGCCGAAACCCCAGCGCCTTCCGCGAACGTGATCGGAGTGGCCCTCGCCCTCGGACGCTCCCAGGCCCTCCTGCTGAGCAGCCTGGCGGAGCAGCGACGAAGTGCGCGACGGGCAGCGCCGACCCCGACCTCCGAGAAATCCTGAGGTACTCTCCGAGCAGAGAACACTCATGTCCATCCACACCGACCCGCCTTCGCAAGTCGAAGCCGAAACGCAGCGGCAGAAGACCGCCCTGCTCTTCAGGAGCGCAGGCATCGCGCAGTCGGTGACGGTCCTCAACGCGACGCTGTTCGCCTACGTGAACGCGTCGATGCGGGCCTTGCCGCGCGTGGCACTCGGCTGGTGGAGCTTGGCCATCGCCATCGCGGCGTGGCGCTACCTTCTGGCGCGTCGCTTCCGAGCGGCTCGCCCGGATGCGATCGCCGCGGTGGTCTGGCGGCGGCGCTACCTTCTCGCCACCGTGCTGAGCGCTGTCACCTGGGGGTCGGGCGCCGGCTTCTTCATGTGGAACGCCCCCGACGGCGCGCTCCTGTTCTCCGGGCTGGTGCTGTGCGGGATGGTGGCAGGAGCCGTACCGCTGCTCGCGCCGGTTCCGGCAGCCTTCCGGTTATTCGCGCTGCTGATCGGCGTCCCATTGTCGGCCGTCGTCCTGCTGCAGGCCGAGTCGGTGCTTCATGGGGCATTTGGCGCCTTGGCCCTGATCTTCGTGGCCTCCATGATGGCCAGTGCCCGCTACCTGCACGAGACCCTCGACTCCGCGATCCGGCTGAGGCTGGAGGAGGAGCGCCTGGAGGAGGCCATGCGCCGGGAGCGCGACTTCGCCGAGGGCCTGATCGACACGGCGCAGGCCATCGTGCTGGTCCTCGACACCGAAGGTCGAGTGATCCGCTTCAACCGTTTCTTCGAAGAGCTCTCCGGCTACCGGCTGGAAGAGGCCAAGCGCGTGGGTTGGCTCGAAACCTTCGTCCCCGAGGGCGATCGGGCCGGGGTCCGGGAGGTCATCCGGGAGGTGCTCTCGGGCGCCCGCGTGCCTCCCAGCATTCGCGCCATCAGGGCCAGGGACGGCCGGGAGATCTTGGTCGAGTGGTCCAGCAGAAACCTCAGGGATGCCGCCGGGCAGGTCGCCGGAATGCTCGCGATTGGGCAGGACGTCACGCACCGTGAGGAACTGGCGGCCTCCCAGCGCCTCCTCACGGCAGCGATCGAGCAGAGCAGCTCCTCGATCATGGTGACCGACACCAGGGGCCGGATCACCTTCGTCAACGCCGCCTTCTGCCGGACAACCGGCTATTCCCCAGCGGAGACGCTCGGCAAGAACCCTCGCTTCCTGAAGTCCGGCGAAACCCCGCCGGAGGTCTACCAGGACCTCTGGGGGTTGCTGGCCGGCGGACGCGCATGGCGCGGGGAGCTGCGTAACAGGAAGAAGAACGGCGAGCTGTACTGGGAGGACGCTAGCATCTCGCCAGTCGTCGACGCGGCGGGCCGCGTCTCTCACTACCTGGCCGTCAAAGAGGACATCACGCTGCGAAAGCAGGCGGAGGCGGAGGTCGCGCGCCTCGCGACCACCGATCCGCTCACCGGGGTGGCGAACCGGCGCCGCTTCCTCGAGCAGCTGGGGATGGAGCTGGACCGGGTGCGGCGCTTCGGCGTTCCAGCCTCGCTGCTCATGCTGGACGTGGACCACTTCAAGACCGTCAACGACACGCATGGCCATGCCGCCGGCGATGCCGTTCTTCAGCACCTCGCCGAGCTCTCCCAGCTCGGCGTACGCCGCATCGATCTGTTCGGGCGGCTGGGCGGAGAGGAGTTCGCGATTCTCCTGCCGGAAACGAACTGCAGCGGCGCCCAGCTCTTCGCCGAGCGGTTCCGTCGCGAGGTGGCAGGCTCCCCGACGCTGACCGCCCGGGGAGAGGTCCCAGTGACTGTCAGCATCGGCATCACCGAGCTAGCTCCGAGCGATCCAAGCCCCGACAACGTCCTGGCCCGCGCGGACGCTGCCCTCTACCGGGCCAAGCAGGCGGGGAGAAACCGGGTCGAAGCGGGATAAGAGCGGGAGCGCGACGAGCACCTGGTCCGCGGTGGCCCTGCGGCTGGCCGGCGAGGACGAGGCCTGTTGCCGACCTTCTTCATGAGCGCCTTCTCACCTCCGACGCGGCGCCGTGTGACTCAGGCCCTGAATGCCAACCGACCTCAGTGCCTCCGCCCCCACAGAAGAAGGATCTGAGCCAGCACTGGAGAAGCGATCTCCTGAATGACGAACCCTCGGCGGGACCGAGAGGCTGCGAAGACCGGCAGCGCCCGCTCGCGCTGCCGGTCTTCGGCAAGAAGTGCTCCGCTCACGAAGGATCGAACGAGGCGCTCTCTACCGGGTTCTCGATGGGCTTGACCTCCACGCCGATGGCGGGCCGGATTCCGGCCCGATCCAGCGCTTCGCGGTCCCATTCTCCGAGGGAGGCCCCCGCTTCGTAGACATGTTCGCAGAAATCGATGATCGCCCGCGACGGCTCCCCGCTGGCGCGAGCCAGCTCGTAGGGGAACAGGAACTCGCCAAGGCGCGAGTCGTAATACGCCCCCTCGAGCGGCAGCGAAGCGTGGTTGAATCCCTGCGGCTCGGGCGCGGCATAGGCGTAGAGGGTGGTGTCGCAAATGCCTTCCTTTCCAGGCCAGAAGCCGAAGCTCATCACTTCCTGGAAGTAGGCCTCGCGATTAATGAGGTCGGCGTTCGGGCGCGCAGGCGCCGGCCGGCCTGAGAAGCGCGTCGAGGCCAGATCGAAGCCGCCCCAGAAGAAGTGGACCGGGCTCTGCTTGCCCTGGAATCGCGTGGCGAATTCCTTGAGAGCCAGGTCGACCCCCGACAGCGCCCGGAAGAAGCGGTACGCCTGCTCCGGGTCGTAGGCGGCGTGCTTGCTGTCTTCCTCGAACGGAACCGGGCCCTCCACCTCCACCGGGACCGGCCACAGGTGCAGCTGGATCCCGACACTGTCCAGCAGCCGCAGGACCTCTCGATAGAAGTCGGCCACCGAGCGCGGCACCAGCGACAGCCCTCGCCGATCGCCGTCGGCGGTCTCCAGCGCCAGGCTGTGATCCAGGAAGTCGAAGCGCAGCTCGAAGGCGCCGTCGCGGTAGGGAATCGGCGTGGTGGTCAGGCCGCGCGAGGTCACCAGCAGCGCCGAGCTCCACCAGTGGTTCGTCTGCGGCGCCAGCCCCAGCCGGATCTTGCCCACCACCTGCGACCAGAGGTGCAGGGTGTCGCAGGTCTCCTTCCACTCCGCCAGGTGCAACTCCGGCCAGGCGTGCCGGCCCGCGCCTCCATCACTCGACCAAGCCATGGCTCGCCTCCCTCTCGAGGGCCCTGTGCAGCAGGTGCGGCTCGATGAAGTCCTCTTCCTCGTAGCACCAGCCCCAGTCCTCTCCCTTCTCGAACGAGCGCATGACCGGATGGCGCGTCGAGCGGTAATGCCGGGTCGCGTGCTTGTTCTTCGAGCTGTCGCAGCAGCCGACGTGGCCGCAGGTCAGGCACATCCGCAGCTCGACCCAGGAATCGCCCGTCTTCAGGCAGTCCTCGCACCCTTCGGCCGACGGCCGCACCTGCCGGACCTCCGAGAGATGCGTGCAATGCACCATCGACACCCTCCCCGCCGGCGCCCGCCGGACTGGCTCAAACTTCGCCATCCCCGGCCAGGGCACCAATCGGGAAGCGAGTGCGCCGCCGGGGCCCGGAAGGACCGCACGCCCAGAAGGCTTTCGAGCCGTTGCCCCTCTCCCCGAGTGCCCGGTAAGGTCCGCGCATGCGCTCGAAAACCCTCTTGGCGTCCGCTCTGCTCTTCGCCGCCTCTTCCGCCTGCCAATGCGGCAGCAGCAAGACCGCCGGCTCCTTCGAGGTTCAGCTCGCGCCCTCGGGCCTGCGCGTCTCGTCCGCCGACGCCGCCCACACGGTGCTGCTCGAGTCTCACCAGTCCGAGGCCCCTTACGTCCCGCTGGCGGTCCGGCGCAACGGAGCCACCTGGGAGGAGGTGGGCGGGGCCTTCAAGGTCGCCGACGGCACCGCGCCGTGGCAGACGTCCGCCGGCTCCAAGGAAGACCTGTCCATCGCCGGCGGCGAGAGCGCCGACTGGCTCGACTCCGCTGGCGCGACGGTGGCCACGCTGAAGGTGGAGGCACCCGCCGAAGGCGCGCTCAAGCTCACGTTCACTGCCGCCGATTCCAAGATGAACCGGCTCTCGCTGGCCTTCACCTGCGCCGCCGGCGACCACTTCGTCGGCTTCGGCGCGCAGACCGACGCCCTCGACCACCGCGGCCACAAGATCCCCATCTGGACCAGCGAGCAGGGCATCGGCAAGTCGGACTCCGACGATCCATCCGCGGCGTGGCCGCTGGAGGGCGCGCGCCACTCGAGCTACCTGGGCCTGCCGACCTGGCTGTCGCAGCGCGGCTACATCGGGGTAGTCAAGACCAACCGCCGCGCCGTCTTCGAGCTCTGCTCGGCCAAGCAGGACGCCTGGCGGGTCGAAGTCTGGGGCCCGGAGCTCGAGCTGTGGCTGTTCTACGGTCCCGAGCCGGCCAAGGCGCTCGAGCGCGCCACCGCCGCGGTGCTCGGCCGGCCGATGCGCCCGCCTCCGCTGGCATTCGCCCCCTGGAACGACGCCCTCTTCGGCAGCGCCAACGTGCGCCGCATCGCCAAGCTATTGCGCGAGCGCCAGATCCCCAGCTCGGTCATCTGGACCGAGGATTTCCGCGGCGGCGAGAAGGTCGGCGTCAGCTACCGGCTGATCGAGGACTGGGACACCGACCGCACCCTCTATCCCGACGCCGAGCAGGTCGCCGCCGATCTGCATGCGCAGGGGTTCGCCTGGCTCGCCTACTTCAACAGCTTCCTGGTGAGCGGCTCGAAGGTCTTCGCCGAGGCGGACGCCGGCGGCCACTTCGTCGGCTCGAAGAACGGCGGCAAGGACATCTTCATGGGGCCGACCTTCAAGGACACCGGCCTGGCGGATCTCTTCCGGCCCGAGACCCGGGAATGGGTGAAGGGGCATTTGCGCAAGGCGCTCGACGTCGGCTTCGACGGCTGGATGACCGACTTCGGCGAGTGGCTGCCCCACGACGCGGTGCTCGCTGACGGCTCCGACCCGATGGAGGCTCACAACCTCTACTCCGCTGAGTGGAGCAAGCTCAGCGAGGAAGTTCTGGCGGAGCGGGCCAACGACGGGAAGCAGCGGCTCTTCTTCGCTCGATCCGGATGGATCGGCTCGACCGCGTACGTGCCGGTCTACTGGGCCGGCGACCAGCGCACCGACTTCCAGCCCGACGACGGGATGCCCACCGTCATCCCAATCGGCTTGGGGATGGGGCTGGCCGGGATCTCCACCTTCGGCCACGACATCGGCGGCTACCAGAGCGCCACCAACCCGCCGGCCACCAAGGAGCTCTTCTTTCGCTGGACCAGCCTCGGCGCGCTGTCGCCCGTGATGCGCACCCACCACGGCACCGATCCCGATCACCAGTGGTGGTTCGGCGCCGACGAGGAGACCATCGCCCATTTCCAGCGCTGGGCGAAGCTGCACATGCAGCTCTTCCCGTATCTGGACGGCGGCTCGGCGGTAGCCGAGGCGACTGGATTGCCTCTGATGCGTGCGCTGCCGCTGGCCTTCCCCGAGGACGAGGCCGGCTGGACCCTCTTCGACGAGTACCTGCTCGGTCCGGCGCTCCTGGCGGCCCCAATCCAGGCCGAGGGGAAGCTCTCGCGGCGGGTCCACCTGCCGCCGGCGCTCTGGCTTCCTCTCAACGGCGGGGCCGCGCTCCAGGGCCCGGCCGATCTCGACGTCGATGCGCCGCTGACCGAGCTGCCGACCTTCGCCCGCGCAGGATCAATCATTCCGCTGCTGCCGGAGGGCGTGCAGACGGTGCTTCCGGCGGACGCCTCGGTGCCCGGAATGGCTGCTGCCGACGGCAAGCGCGAGCTGCTGGTGTTCCTTGGCGCGGACGGCAGCTTCGCCGAGCGCGACGGGACGACCTACCGCCTGAGCTCTGGTGGAGCGGCGACCGGTTTCTCGGAGACCGGCCAGGCGCTACCGAATTGCGGCTCGGCGGAGCAGCGCGGCTGCGTCGACTCCGCTTCGACGGCCTTCGCGGCGACGAGATTGCGTCTCAGCGGCCGCGGGCCGGTCGACCTCGGCGGCTACACACTCAATATCGAGGGCGGCCCGGCGCGGCAGTTCGACGTTCTGGTTCGCCGCTGACCCGCCTCCTCACCCCGGAGAGATCTCGGGCACCTGGGACAGCTCCTCCTGCGGCGCCCGCGCCGGCTCGGCGGCGCGCAGGAAGTCGTAGTAGCCGCGGTTGAGCCGCTCCCACTGCCGCACCAGCTTGTTGCCCATCAGCTTGAGCTCGGCGGTGTCGATCGAGGGCACGCCCCACGACCGCGGCACTTTGCCGATCGGCTTGAGCACCTGAGCCGCGGCCAGCTCGGCGAAGTCGCGGGCGGCGTGCGGCAGGGCGTAGTAGCGCGCGTAGGCGTCCATGGTCCGCCGCTGAAGCTCGTGGGGCGAGAAGTTGCGCGGACGGAAGACCACGTGCATCCCGTCGAAGTAGCGCCACACCCGGTGCAGCAGCCGGCCCTGATCGGTCATCCGCTTGTAGAGCTCGGTGCCGGGCATCGGGGTGGAGATCATCAGCTGCACCGAGTCCACCCGCTGCTCGGCGATGAAGGACTCGGCGGCCCGGATCGAGTCGGCGGTGTCGGCGTCGGCGCCGAAGATGAACATCCCGTGCACCAGGATCTGCGCCTGGTGGAAGGCGCGCATCGCCCGCTCCAGCCCGGCGGCGGTCTGGTTCTTGTGCATCTCCGCCAGGCTCTTGTCGTCCACCGACTCCATCCCGACGTAGACCCGGTGGCAGCCGGAGCGGCGCATCTTCTCCAACAGCGCCGGGATGCGGGTGATGTCCGCCCGCACCTGGGCGGTCCAGCGCACCTTGTGGCCGCTGCGCAGCAGCGCCTCGAGGAAGGCGTCGGTGTGCTTGGGATTGGCGGCGAAGTTGTCGTCGTAGATGAAGATCGACGGCGGCTCGGCGCGCAGCATCTCCGCCAGCGAGCGCTCGACGCTCATTATCCGGTAGCGGCGGCCGAACATCGCGGTCACCGAGCAGAAGTTGCAGTCGTAAGGGCAGCCGCGCGAGAGCATCACCGGCGCCCAGGTCAGCGGCTTGCTCAGCTCGAGCAGGCTCCAGTCGATGAACGGCAGCGAGTCGAGATCCTCCACCGGCTTGCCGGCCAGCTGCCGCTCGCTGCTGCCGTGCCTGAGCAGATCGACGATCATCGCTTCGGCTTCGCCGGAGACGACCCAGTCGGCGTACGACAGCGCCTCCTCGGCCATGAACGAGACGTGGGGGCCGCCGATGGCGACCTTCCCCGCCTCATTGCGCCGCTTGAACAGCGCCGCCAGCTCGTAGCCGCGCTCCACCGTCGAGGTCAGGCAGGACAGGAGCAGGAAGTCGGCGTCGAGGTCCCCCATGCCCAGCGGGCGCCCCAACAGCGACTCGGAGACCACCCGCACCTCGAACCCCGCCTGGCGCAGCAGGGTCCCCAGCAGGAGCGGCCCCATCAGCGGCATTCCGATGTAGGCCGAGAAGACGTTGGTCTCGACCGCGGCGGGCTCCACCAGCAGCACCCGGCGCCTCGACCGCACCACGCTGGCCATCGCCCCTCCCCGGCTCCGCCGCCGCCGACATCGCCAACACCTTCGATATGGCTTTGGCGCGCCAGCGGCCATGCGGCCGATGGGGGAAACGAGCGAGCAGGCTAGAGCGGGCTAGAGATCGATCTTCTTCTCGGAGTGATCCTTGCCGTCGAAGCGCAGGATCACGCCCTTGCCGTCGACCTTGGTGATCAGGTTGACCGGCCGCTTCCACATGGTCTGCACGTTGCGCAGGGTGTCGTGGGCGTAGTCCATCTTGAGGTCGGTGCCGTCGTGCTTGTGGGCCAGGCACAGCTCGGCGCGGTTCTCGAAGTTGCCGTCCACCACCTCGATGATCGGTTGGCCGAAGTTGGTCAGCTGGTGGAGCAGCTTCTCCTTCACCGCCTTGAACTCGCGGTCGGCGATCTCCCAGACGTTGCGCTTCTCGTTGAAGCCGTAGACGAACAGCTTCTGCTCCAGCGCGAAGTCCATGGTCAGGAATTCGTCGATGAAGGTGACGTCGTTGTAGTGGCGGCGCACCTCGAAGATCTTCTGCCGCCCCAGCCCGAGCTTGCGGTCCCAGGCCCGCCGCTCGCGCAGGTCGTCGCACTCGTCGAACTCCTTGCCGAAGCGCCCCTTGTTCCAGCGGTCCTCGATGTGCCGGAACAGCTCGATCCCCAGCTTGTAGGGATTCACTGACCCCGGCCGCGTCCCCAGGGTGCCGGAGTGGTGGTCAGCGTAGTCGATGATCTCCGAGTCCCTCAGCGCGCGCTGGGTCATGATCGTCGAGTGCCAGTAGCTGGCCCAGCCCTCGTTCATGATCTTGGTCTGGCCTTGGGGAGCGAAGTAGTAGGCCTCCTCGCGGATGATCGACAGCAGGTCGAACTCCCAGCGCTCCAGCGGGGCGTGCTCGAGCAGGAACAGGAGCACGTCGCGCTCGGGCCGCTCGGGGAAGCGCTTGGCCCTGGCCTTCTCGTCCTCGATTTTCTTGCGCTGGGCCTCGAGGTACTCCTTGGGGTTGACGAACCCCTGCATGTACTCGCGCTCGACCTTGAAGCCGTGGACCTGCTGCTCCTGCTGCTCCTCGGCCTCTTGCTTGGGCGTGGGCCGCCGCTGGATGTAGGGCGAGAAATAGTCGATCAGGTTCTCGAGCGACAGGCCGCGGTCGATGAAGTCCTCGACCAGGTCCAACCCGATGCGGTCGATCCAGCGGCGCACGCGGGTGGCGTGGTTGGCCATCTCGTCCATCATCTTGCGGTGGGTCTTCTCGAACGAGAAGTTGTTCTTGAAGAAGTCGCAGTGCCCGTAGACGTGGGCCATCACCAGCTTCTGGTCGACCTCGGCGTTGGCCTCCATCAGGTAGGCGTAACAGGGGTCGTTGTTGATGACCATCTCGTAGATCTTCGAGAGGCCGTACTCGTACCCCTTGGCCAGCTGCTCGTACTCCATCCCGAAGCGCCAGTGGGGATAGCGGCTGGGGAAGCCACCGTAGGCGGCCACCATGTTCATCTCGTCGTACGAGAGGACCTCGAAGATGGTCTCGAAGAAGTCGAGGCCGAACTCGCGGGCGTAGCCCTCGACCTCGTGCTTGATGTCGTTCAGCCGCGGCGGCAGGGACACGGTCGTTCTCTCCAGAGGGCTACTTGCCCCGTCCCAGGAAGTCTTTGATCGACTGGTAGATGGCGTCCTTGTCGGCGATCTCCGACAGGGCCACGTTCTCGGCCTCGCCGACGGCCTCGCGCAGGTCCTTGATGAACTGACCCGAGCCGTAGGGGCTCTCGACCTGGCCGTAGGAGAAGAGGTTGGAGGCCGGCAGCACGTCGTTCTTCAACAGCTCGACGCAGACCCGGGTGTCGTCGGCCGACCAGTTGTCGCCGTCGGAGAAGTGGAACGGGTAGATGTTCCAGGCGCTCGACGGATAGTCGGCCTTGATGATGTCCCGGCACAGCTTGTAGGCGCTGGAGATCATCGTGCCGCCCGACTCGCGGGTGTGGAAGAAGGTCTCCCGGTCCACCTCGCGGGCCACCGCGTCGTGGATCACGTAGCGGCACTCCAGGCCCTTGTACTGGCTGCGCAGCCAGGTGTCGATCCAGAAGCTCTCGATGCGCACGATCTCCTTCTGCTCGTCGCCCATCGAGCCGGAGACGTCCATCATGTAGATGATCACCGCGTTGGACTGGGGCAGGTTCTCCAGCTTCCAGCTGCGGTAGCGCCGGTCCTCGCGGGTGGGGATGATCACCGGAGCGTCGGCGTTGTAGCTGCCGCTGGCGATCTGCCGCCTCAGCGCCTGCTTGTAGGTGCGCTTGAAGTGGCGAAGCGACTCCGGCCCGGTGGTGTTGATGCCGGTGTACTTGATGCGCTGGGTGAAGATCCGCTCCTTGCCCTTGGGCTGGATGCGCGGCAGCGCCAGCTCCTCGCCGAGGATGGCCGCCAGCTCCTCGAGGCTGATGTCCATCTCCAGCTGGTGCTCGCCCTCGCCCTCGCCGGCCTGGCCGGGACCGGGCTGCACGTTGCCCGGGGCCAGCACCGTCCCCACCTCGCCGTCGCCCTGCCCCACTCCGCCCTGCTGCTTGTGGCCGAAGCGGAAGTGCGGGATGTCGATGGTCGGCACCGGGATGGAGATCATGTCCTTCCCCTTCTTGCCGATCATCTCTCCCTTCTGCAGGTACTTGCGCAGGTTGGACTTGATGCGCCCGCGCACGATCTGCTTGAAGCGGTTGTGGTCTTGCTTGATCTTGAGTGACATCCGCTTCCTCGTCAGCCGCCTGCGCTCCCAGCGACCCGCCCCCTCCCGTTCGCCGCGCCGGCTTCGCTGGCCTGCCGCCGCGGGTGTTCACCGGCTTCCACGATATCGTCCCGCGCGCTCCCCCGCAGCAGGCTAGGGAGCGCCCTTTCCGTTGCCCTTGTCCTTGGCGTCCTTCTTCTTCGGCAGGTCGTGGTTGGCGAAGGGCGCCACCAGCGCCGCCAGCGCCCTGCGATCGAGCTTCTTGGCCAGCGCCATCACGTCGTCCTTGGGCCCGCGCAGGTCGAGGCGCACCGCCTTGATGGCCGCGATCTTTCGGGTGGGCTCGCCGGGCTGCGGATCCATGTCCGCCGCCTTGTCGCTGCGCGCCCCGACCACGAGGGTCAGCTGCTTGATCCCCGGCTCGCTAGCCGCTCCCTCGTAGATCAAGGTGTCGAGCGTCTTCTCGACCAGGCGGCCGCCCTTGAGCAGGGCCGAGGCGACGAAGGGCGTGGGATAGGCCGTCAGCTGGGTGCGCAGGTCGTAGATCTCCATCTGGCCGTCGTCGCCGGCGTGGCTGCGCTCGGTGATCCCCAGCTCCTTGCGCTCCTTCTCGCTCTTGATCGAGAACGAGTAGACCAGCGACAGCACCCGCGGGAAGGCGCCGTCCTTGTAGCCGAGGGCCATGGCGTCGATGACGTTGGCCGGGAAGCTGGAGGACTGCCAGGTGTCGTCGCCGACCAGGGTCGGCCCCAGCCCCTGCAGCGAGGTGAGCCCGGTCTGCTCGTAGCGCGCCGGCGCGGGGGTCGGGACCGCGCCCATCAACTTGCTCAGCGGGCGGCCCAAGGTGGTGCGGTCCTCGAAGGTGAACTCGCGGCAGGCGAAGCGCGAGCAGGGGTCGCCGCCCAGCGACGAGGGGGCCAGCCCGCCCCCGCCCCCGCCGATCTCGATGATCTTGCCGGCGGCCGACGCCGCCGCGGGAAGGAGCCAGAGGAGCATCCAGGCGGCGAGCCACGAGCGAGCCATGCGAGCGATCCTTCCAGACGAGGCCGCCCGGCACCTTGCGGAGAGGGCGCCGGGCGGCCGGAGAACTTCCAAGGAACCGGCCTTCTCGAGGACGAGCCTACTCCTTGGCGTCGCCGCGGGCGAAGATGCTGGCCACGAAGTTCAGCACGTCGGTGGAGCAGATCTCGCAGTAACCGTAGTTCTTGATCATCCGGTCCTTGACGATGTCGATCTTCTCCTGGGTGTCCTTGTCGACCACCGAGCTGACCAGGTTCTTGAGCTTGATCGAGTCCTTCTGGTCCTCGAACAGCTTGAGCTCCAGCGCCTTGTGCAGCCGCTCGTTGGTCCGGTAGTTGAAGGTCTTGCCCTCCACCGCCAGGGCGCCGATGTAGTTCATGATCTCGCGGCGGAAGTCGTCCTTGCGGCTGTCGGGGATGTCGATCTTCTCCTCGATGGCGCGCATCAGCCGCTCGTCGGGCTCCTCGTACAGGCCGGTGTACTTGTTGCGGACCTTCTCCTTCTGCGTGTAGGCCTTGATGTTGTCGATGTAGTTGCCGCACAGCTTGCTGATCGCGTCCTCGTCGGCGCTGATCGCCCGCTGGACCTCGTTCTTGACCACGTCCTCGTACTCGGCCTTGACCACGGTCAGCAGCTCGCGGAAGCGCTTGCGCTGGTCCTCGCTGGAGATCAGCGAGTGGTTCTTCAGCCCCGCCTCCAGCTCGTTGAGGACCATGAACGGGTTCATGCAGCCCTCGCCCTTGTCCGAGACCAGGGCGTTGCTGATCTTGTCCTGGACGTAGCGGGGGCTGATCCCCTCCATGCCCTCGCGCGCGGCCTCCTTGCGCAGCTCCTTGATGTTGTCCTCGGTGAAGTTGGGCAGGGTCTTGCCGTTGTAGAGCTTGAGCTTCTGCAACAGCGTCAGGTTGTGCTTCTTCGGCTCCTCGAGCCGGGTCAGCACCGCCCACATCGCCGCCATCTCCAGGGTGTGCGGGGCGATGTGCTTGCCGCGGATGCGCTTGGAGTTGAAGTCCTTCTGGTAGATGCGGACTTCCTCGGCCAGCTTGGTGATGTACGGGATGTCGATCTTGACGGTGCGGTCTCGCAAGGCCTCCATGAACTCGTTGTTCTGGAGCTTCTTGTACTCGGGCTCGTTGGTGTGCCCGATGATCACCTCGTCGATGTCGGTCTGGGGGAACTTCTTGGGCTTGATCTTGTGCTCCTGGGTGGCGCCCAGCAGGTCGTACAAGAAGGCCACGTCCAGCTTGAGGATTTCGACGAACTCGATGATCCCGCGGTTGGAGATGTTGAACTCGCCGTCGAAGTTGAAGGCCCGCGGGTCGGAGTCGGAGCCGTACTCGGCGATCTTGCGGTAGTTGATGTCGCCGGTCAGCTCGGTGGAGTCCTGGTTCTTCTCGTCCTTGGGCTGGAAGGTGCCGATGCCCACCCGGTCCTTCTCGGACAGGATCAGCCGGCGCACCCTGATGTGCTCCATCACCTTGGCGAAGTCGCCTTTGTACTCGGCCATCTTCTCGCGGAAGATGAACCGGCAGGCCGGGCACAGCTCGCCGCCGGCGGCGACCTCGTAGGGCGAGCCGGGGGGACACAGGTCGGCGATCACCTTTTCGCGCCACTCGGCGGGGACCAGGTGCAGCGGCTCCTCGTGCATCGGGCAGGGCAGCGTCTCCTGCTCCACTGAGCCGTCCTTGGTCTTCTTGGGCAGCACCCAGGAGAAGGTGTAGACCGCGCCCTCGGGGGACTTGGAGTAGTCCTCGACGCCCTTCTTCAGCAGCCGGGCGATGGTCGACTTGGAGGAGCCGACCGGGCCGTGGAGCAGGATCACCCGCTTCTCGGTGCCGTAGCCCTGGGCGGCGCTCTTGAAGACGTTGACCAGCTTCATCAGCGGCACGTCCAGCCCGTAGATGGCGTCGCGCCCGCCGAACTTCTCGTCGTTGAAGAAGTGGTAGCTGACCAGCCGCTTCTTGTTGTCGATGTACTCGGTCTTCCCGTGCGAGAGGATCATGTCGTAGATCCGCTGGAACGCGGTCCGAGTGACCCGCGGGTTCTCGCGCACGATCTTCAGGTATTCCTCGAAGCTGCCCTCCCAGTTCTGCTCCTGGAACTGGGCCATGTTCTGCATGGCGGCGATCTTCGAGACCAGCGAGTCATCCCTGAGCTGACGCATCGATGAACCTCTCGTCGTTGTGTGCCGTGGTCCAGCCCTGTGCCTGGCTCGCGGCAGCCGGCTTTGCCGACTAAACGTCTCAAACCGCTAACCGGGCAGCAAATATTTCTCTCGGCCCCTGCCTTGGGAACGCCGCGCCCTGTTGAAAGCTCGCAGAGCGAGCGCGCTCCCGTCTCCTTGCGCGCCCGCCTGCTTGCCGGGCGCACTTCGCAGCGAAAGTTTTCTCATGTCAGCGGGCGGCCCGCCTCCGCCCGCGCGAGCCAAGGCGAATTATAGGAGAGCAGCTGCGGGAGCAGCAACCGCAGTGCAGCCCGGCCTCCCTCGGCCCGCAGTCCCCCTGCCCACCCGTACATCTGACGGCGAATTTGGGGCGGCAGGGCGGTGGGCGACAAGCCCGCGCTCGGGTTCGCGCCCCCGCGGCGACGCCTGCCGGCAAGCTGGGAGGCCGGCCGGCCCGGTCCTCCTTGCGCGGGCGCCTGTCCGGCCGTCCTGACCCCTTCACCGGGCCATCTCTGCTCCCCAAACTTGGGTGTGCGCCGGAGTGCGCACGGGGAGGGATCCATGGTGAGTGAGCGGACGGAAGCCGTGCCCACGATCCACTGGAGCACGGTGTTGTCGGGCAGCTTCGTGGCCTTGGGCTGCTGGCTGTTCTTGCTGGTGCTGGGGAGCGCGATCGGCGGCGGGACGATCGGCATGTGGACGGCGATCTACACGCTGGTGGCGCCGGTGCTCGCCTTGTTCCTGGGCGGGTTGGTGGCGGCGAGGACGCTGGGGAGCCGCACTAACGGGGTTCTGCACGGGCTGGTGATCTGGGGCTTCTCGATGGCGATCGGCCTGTTCTTCCTGGCGATGCCGGCCGCGGCGCTGCTCCAGATGCGCAGCCTGGAGCTGCCGCACGGCTACAGCTGGGCCATCGCGGGGGCGATCCTGTGCTCGCTGATCGCCTCGGTGCTCGGCTGCACGGCGGTTTCGCGGCGGGCGACGGCCTTTGCCGGCGAGCGGCGGGAGGTCCGCACCTGAGCGAAGACGTGCGGCGAGCCGTCTGGGCGACGGGCCGCCTTGCAATCGAAGAGGCGCCGACTATTCTTCGGCGCCCATGAGCGACGCGCCATTGAGCCTGGCTTCACCGAGCGAGGGGCCTGCGCCAATGGCGCGCCCTTCTGCGCTCGATCGCACCGACGTGTGGATTCTGGCGGGGCTGCTGTTGGCCTTCGCGCTGATTCGCGGAGCGGTCTTCCCCATCGCCGAGAACTTGTACGGCGACGCGGTGGTGCGCAGCGAGATCGCCGAGCGCTGGGCCGAGCAGCCGAAGCTGTTGCGCAGCTTCGACGACGGAATCTTCCAGTTCGGCCCGCTGCACTTCTATCTGACCGGAGCCGCGCTCTGGGCCTGGCCGGCGCGGGAGCACGCGCCCCGGCTGGTGAGCCTGCTGGTGGCGCTGGCGACCATTCTTCCTGTCTATCGATTGGGCAAGCGGCTGTTCAGCCGGCGGGCGGCAATCGCGACGACCTCGGCGATGGCGGTGTGGGGCCTGCACATCCAGGCTTCCACGACTGCCGCCAGCGAGGCGCTCTTTCTCTGTCTCTTCTTCTGGGCGCTCGACCGGCTGGTGGAAGGGCTCGAGGAGAACCGCTTCGGTCCGCTGCTGGTCTCGGCGCTCTTCGTCAATCTCTTCTGCGCCACCCGCTACGACGGCTGGATGTACGCGCCGCTCTTCGCTCTGACCGCGGCCGGCTGGGGAAGCGATCGGATCGCGGCCATCACCAAGGCGGTGATCTACGGAATGCTGCTGTGCGCCTTCCCGCTCTGGTGGATGCAGCAGTCGGAGAAGGCGACCGGCGACGCGCTCTACGCCCTGCACTACATCAACCAGTTCCACGCCAACTGGGTGAAGGACGGAATCGGCTGGCTGGGCGAGACCAAGCACCGGCTGATGTCGCTCTTCTTCTGGCCGGGGACTGTGTTGGCGACCGCGTCGCTGCCGGTGGGGCTGTTCGCGCTGGCCGGGATGGTCCGCGACCTCGTCCAGAAGAAGCGGCGGGCGCTGGCGCTGCTGGCGATCCTGCCCGCGGGCTACTACGCCTTCCGCGGCGCGGTGCTGCTCGACTTCTCGCCGCTGGCCCGTTTCTTCATGGTGCAGGTCGCGCTGGCGCTCTTCTACGTCGAGGACGGCTTCGAGTGGCTGCTGGGCCGAGCTCCGATCTGGCTGCGGCGAGGAATGGCCGGGCTGACCGCGGCGGCCGCGGTGGGGACCACGGTGTTCCTCGGCCAGCTGACCGCCTTCAAGTCGGGAGTCTGGCAGGACTCGCTGCGCCCCATCAGCCCCATCTCCACCATCCCGCTGGATCAGAAGGCGGCGGCCGACTTCCTCAAGCAGCACGTGCAGGCAGGCGAGTCGGTGATCGTCGACGAGGCGCCGCAGTACGTGGACATCAACGTCGCCTTCTTCTCCGGCATCGCGGAGAAGCGGCTGGCGCGCCGGCGGTGGGAGAACTTCGACAAGCAGCTGGGCGAGGCCCCGTCCGCGCGCTGGCTTTTCGCCAGCAAGTCCGGCGCCTTGCAGCTCAAGGACGGCCTGGCCGTCGGCGAGCAGGCCGTGAGCTTCCGCGGCAGAAGCTTCGAGCTGGCGGCGAAGCCCTCGGATCAGCTGTTCATCTACCGCGAGCGCTAGGCCGAGCGTCCCTCGACTCCTGCCTCGACGGGCTCGGCGTCCGCTCGGGGTGAACGGAGGCCGCTCACTCCTCGGGGACGTTGTCCTCCTCGGTGGCGTCGCGCTCGAACAGGGCGATCTGCACTTTGCCCCCGCCCTCCAGCGGCACCACGGTCAGCTTGTAGATCTTGATGTCGCCCTTCTTCGGCCGGATGGCGAAGGTGTACTTGACGTCGCCCAGCGCCTCCTCGCCCGTCACCGCGGGGTCTACTCCCAGCTTCGACTTGTAGAAGTCGACCACCTTGGAGGAGTCGCTCTTGATGACGTAGACCGCCTGGTTCTGGGTCTTGCCCTTGGTGACGATGACCTCGTTGTCCACCACCCCGCCGCCCTTGACGGTGAAGACCGCCAGCTTGGGGAAGCTCTTCTCGAGCGCCTTGGCGTTGAACTTCTGGGAATCCTGGGCCAGCGCGGCGGCGGGAAGCAGGAGCGCGGCGATCAGGGCAAGCGACTTGGACACGGAGAACCTCGCAGGGCGGAAGTGCGGGCCCATGCTAGGGACGCGGTTCGGAGGGTGTCAATCGTCGTCTGGCTGGACGAGGAGCGGGCGCAATAGACCGTGTCTCCTTGAGTTTTCGGCGCCCTTTGTCCCAAGATGCCGCGCGTGACCACCGGCCAGGACAGCCTGCCCCCCACGGCGCGGCGACTGCTGCGGGCCAACTCGCTGGCCGGAAGGCGGATCCTGGTGGTCGACGACGACCGGGCGGCGCTGGCCCAGATCCGCTCCGGGCTGGAGAGCCAGGGCTACAAGCTGGAAGAGGCCTACGACGGCCCCGGCGCCCTCAGCCGGCTGCGCGACCTCAAGCCCGACCTGCTGCTGCTCGACGTGGAGATGCCCGGCCTCTCCGGGATGGAGGTCTGCCGGATCGTCAAGGCCAACCAGGGCGACGACGCCTTCGGCTTCGTCCCGGTGATCCTGATGACCGCGCGCTCGCCCACCGGCCGCGTCGAGGGGCTGGAGCTGGGCGCCGACGACTACCTGACCAAGCCCTTCGATCCACTGGAGCTGTCGGCCCGGGTCAAGAGCATGCTGCGGCTCAAGGCGCTGCAGGACGAGCTGGTGCAGAAGTGCCGCGACCTCGACCAGATGAACCGCGACCTGGAGCGCAAGTCGCTGGAGCTGGAGCGGCTGTCGCGCACCGACCCGCTCACCGGGCTCTACAACCGCCGCTACTTCGAGGAACGCTTCCAGTCCGAGTTCTCCCGCAGCCAGCGCTATCGGGTGCCGATCACCTGCCTGATGATCGACATCGACCACTTCAAGAAGGTCAACGACACCCGCGGACACCAGGCCGGAGACGAGGCGCTCAAGGCCCTGGCCCTGCTGCTGCGCGGCGCGCTGCGCGAGGTGGACCTGGCGGCCCGCTTCGGCGGCGAGGAGTACGTGGCAATCCTCCCCGAGACCGCCCTCAAGGACGGCCGGCACGTGGCCGAGCGCTTCCGGGCGCTGGTCGAGAGTTGCCGGGTACAGGAGAGCGGGGGCAGCTTTGGGATCACCGTCTCGATCGGGGCGGCGAGCTACCCGGTGCCGAACATCGCCAGCGCCGAGGCGCTGCTGCGCGCCGCCGACGAGGCGCTGTACCGGGCCAAGGAACGCGGCCGCAACCGCGTGGAGGTTCACGAGGAATGAAGACCCGCCCCCTGTTCCTGGCGCTGGCCCTGTCGCTGGCGGCCTGCGAAGGCCCGGCCGAAGTGGTCTACCAGTACCACCAGGCGCTCGCGCAGGGGCGCGGCGACAAGGCGCTCTCCCTGCTGGACGCCAAGACCCGCGCCGAGCTGGCCCAGCGGGCCAAGGCCGCCCACGACGCCAGCGGCGGCAGCGTCAGCGACGACCCGGCCAAGATGATCGTCCAGGGCAACCCCGACTTCTATCCAGTCCCGACGCCGGGGGCCAAGGCCGCCGAGGTCAAGGTGCTCGAGGCCGGGCCGGAGCGGGCCAGGGTCGAGGCCAAGGTCCAGGGCCAGCCCACCAGCGTGGTCGACGTGGTGAAGGAAGGCGGGCGGTGGCGGATCGACCTGCCGCTGGCGCCGCTGCCTGCCAGCGGCGGACAGGCGGCGACTCCCGGCGGCCAGACCGCGGCGCCGAGCGGGCAGCCCGCTACTCCTTGAGCAGCTTCATCGTCGCCTCGTGGGCCGGGGCGGTGGTGAACTCGACTCCGGTCAGATCGGCGGCCGCCTCGCGCTCGGCGAAGTAGGCCCGCCCGCGCTTCACCGAGAAGCGGTTGACGGTGATCGAGTGCGTGATGCGGGCGTGCAGCCAGTCCTGGTCCAGGTACCACTCCGGCAGGTAGGTGGGGCCGATGCAGATCCCCTCCTCGATCAGCTCGCGCACCAGCGGGGCGTCGTCGACGCGCATCTTGCCGGCGAAGAAGGCGGTCAACAGCGACAGGTCGGGCTTGGCCAGGGCGATGCGGATGAAGTTGTAGGTGCGGCAGTAGCCGCGCTGGTAGACCGCGTCCTTGGTGAACGGCGCCCCACCCTGCAGCACACCGCCGCGGAAGACCCGCTCCGCCATCTGCGCCGCCCGCTGCGGCTCGAACCGCTCGCACAGGTGCCGGTAGACCTGCAGGAAGTCCGCGCCGCGGGCCGCCATGTCCACCGCCAGGGTGCGCTGGCCGAGCTCGATGTAGCGATCGTCGGTGATGTTGCCGGTCATGTACTCGCTGACGATGCCCCCGCCCTCCTGGCTCTCGGTGAAGCGGGCCAGCCCGACCCCGAGCACGGTGAGCACCGGCTGGCGGAAGCCGTTGAGGCTGGTGAGCACGTGCCACAGGCCCTCGTGGTGGGCCAGGGCCCGCGCCTGCCGCAGGGTGAACATCGCTCCCTTGCGGACGGAGACCTTGGTCGAGCCGGCGGCGGCGTTGGCGGTCAGCCGACTCGACTCGCGCACCGCGCAGGCCCGCCCCAGGTGCGGCTCGATCACCCCGCGCACCATCTGCACCGCCTGCTCCGAGGTGAGGATCGGCCGCTCCTGCCGCGCCGCCGGCCGCGAGGCCCACAGGCCGGCCACCTTGAGGTTGTCCACCCCGGGGTGGGCGATGTAGCGGTCGCGCGGGTCGCCGAAGACCTTCACCGAGTAGCGGAAGAAGTCCGGAGTCCCGCGGGCGTGCAGCATGCGGGCGACGAGCGCGAACTCCTGGCACTTGGCCCGCAGCAGCTCCTCGACCGGGTTGCGGCCGTGGATCTTCTTCTTCAGCGCGAGGAACTGCCGCGCCAGATCCAGCGCGTCATAGCCCAGCGGCGGGTAGTCGACCTGCGGCAGGCGCCGCCCCTTGTCGGCAAAGAAGCGGGCGTGGACCTTGGGATCCCAGTTGATGGCCTTGAGAATCCGCAGCGGCTTCTGGAGGGCGACTATCTCCTCGCTCAGCCGGCGCAGGTAGCTCTTCGCGTCGGTCACATCCCGAATGTAGCAGCTTCGCCCCGGTTCCGGTCCACGCCCCGGCAAATGCGGGGTTACTTCGATGCGGACTGCCGAGCGAGCGCCAGCGCGCCCAACCTCCGAGGGACGTCATGGTGACGGCGAGGATCGATGCGAGCCATCGCGGCAGCGGCGCTGGGACTGGTGGCGATGGGATGTCAGCGCGAGCCGCGGCGCTCCGATTCTGCCAGCGGGCCGGCGGCGATCGAGGCGGCGGCCGCGGCCCGGGCCGGGAGCAACGGCGGGCGCTGCGACGAGCGGGCGCGCGAGGAGTGCAGCCGGATGGCCCGCGATTCGGCCATCGAGCTGCCGCTGCTGTTCGGCGACGCGACCCGCTGCGAAGCGCGGATGAAGCTGGCCTGCCTGCGCCAGCTGTCTCCGGCCGCCGCCCGCCCCGCCGGCCAGCCCTGCGGCAGCGATTCCCAGTGCGAGAGCAGGCTGTGCGGCTACTCCCGCGGCGAGAGCTGCGGCCGCTGCCGCGAGAAGCCGGCGGTGGGCGCCGCCTGCGAGGGCCTCGCCTGCGGCCCGGGGCTGGAGTGCGGCATCGACGGCCGCTGCGCCCAACCCGGAGCCGAGGGCGCGGCCTGCGACGCCCTCTCCCCCTGCGGCGCGCGGCTGAGCTGCGTCGGGGCGGGCGGCGAGAAGAGGGGCAGCTGCGTCCGGGAGCCGGCCGCGCTGGGGGCGGCCTGCGATCCCCAGCTCGCCTCCGGGCCGGACTGCGATCGGCGCGCCGGGCTCTTCTGCGAACCGGCCAGCCGGCAGTGCGCCCGGCTGCGCCTGTCTGAGCCGAGCGAGCCATGCGGGCTGGTGGGCGGGGCGCTGGTGCTGTGCCGCGCCGGGGGCAGCTGCGGGGTGCAGGCGGGGACGCTCGAGGGCACCTGCGTGCCGCCGGCGCCCGACGGTGCCCCGTGCGACGTCGATCACGGGCCGGTGTGCCTGCCGCCGGCCCGCTGCGTGCTGCGCCCGGGCGACTCGAGCCGGGGCAGCTGCCAGTTGCCGGATCCGAAGTGCTGAGAGATGCGGGATTGGGGGCGCCACATGTCGGCTCGCGACAACCTGGGAAAGATCCTCGGCCTTCTGGTGCTGGCGGCCTGCCATCGGGAGGCCCCGGCGGCCACCGCTCCGGCGCAGGGCGGAAGCGGCGCCGCCGGCACGGTGGTGGCCACCTGGGACGACGGCAAGAAGCAGGTCACCCTGGGCGAGCTCGACCAGTCGATCGCCGCCGAGCTCTACCAGACCCGCCGCCGCGGGCTGGAGACGATGGTGCTGCGGCGGCTGCTCCAGGACGAGGCCAAGAAGCAGGGCAAGACCGAGCCCGAGCTGCTCAAGGCGCAGGAGGAGCAGGCGGCCGCGCAGGCCACCGACGACAAGCTCAAGCAGCTCTACGAGCAGCACAAGGACGCCATGGGCGGCAAGAGCTTCGAGGAGGCCAAGCCGATGCTCAAGGCGGCGGTGGTCGAGCAGGCGATGATGGCCTGGCTCGACCAGCTGCGGCAGAAGGCGGGGGTGAAGTTCCTGCTGGAGGAGCCGCGGGTCCAGGTCGCCGCCGAGGGCCCGAGCAAAGGCCCCGCCGACGCCCCGGTGACCATCGTCGAGTTCAGCGACTACCAGTGCCCGTACTGCGCCAAGGCCGAGGCCACCCTGCAGCAGCTGCTGGCCAACTACCCGGGCAAAGTGCGGCTGGTGTACCGCAACTTCCCGCTGCCCTCGCATCCGCAATCGGCCAAGGCCGCCGAGGCCGGGGTCTGCGCCGCCGAGCAGGACAAGTTCTGGCCGCTGCACGACGCGATGTTCGCCCACCCCGAGGCGCTGGCGGTCCCCGACCTGAAGAAGTACGCCCGGGACGCCGGGCTGGACGGGACCATGTTCGACCAGTGCCTGGACTCGGGCGGCGGCGCCAAATCGGTGGAGAAGGACCGGCAGGCCGCCGACAAGGCCGGGGTGGAGAGCACTCCCTCCTTCTTCATCAACGGCCGGCTGCTGGCGGGGGCGGTGCCCTACGACCAGCTCCGCCAGATCGTCGACGAGGAGCTGGCCAAGAAGCGCTGAGCTGAGCCGGGGCCGCGGGCGGCCTTTCGTGCGCTGCGTCAAGCGCTGTAGGATGCGCTCCCTTCTTGCCGTCGGCTACTGGCCGATCGGCCACTTCGGGAGAAGAAGCGATGCGCATCTACCTGGCCACCCTGCTCTGCCTCGGGCTGGCGCTGCCGGCGAGCTCGTTTGCCCAGTCCGACGAGGACGACGCCATGGGGCTGGGCCTGCCCAAGCGCAAGCGGATGACCGACGAGGACAAGAAGCGCCTCGAGGACGAGATCCGCCAGCGCAAAGAGGCCGAGGAGGCGCGCATCAAGGCCGAGGAGGAGGCCGCTCGCAGGGCCGCCGAGGAGAAGAAGGCCGCCGAGGAGCTGGCCAGGAAGCGTGCCGAGGAGGCGCGGCTGGCGGCCGAGGAGGCCAAGAGGAAGGAGCAGGAGGCGGCGCTGAAGAAGGTGGCCGAGGAGAAGAAGGCCGCCGAAGAGGCGCGCAAGAAGGCCGAGGCCGAGAAGATCAGCGCCGAGGAGGCCCGCAAGAAGCTCGACCAGGAGCGCAAGCAGGCGGAGGAGGAGCGCAAGAAGGCCCAGGCCGCGCGCCAGGCCGCCGAGGACGAGCGCAAGAAGAAGCTCGAGTTCGAGACCAAGGCCGCCGAGGGCGCCAAGAAGTCGGCCGAGGAGGCGAAGAAGTCGGTCGACGACGTCAAGCTGAACCTGGAGGACGCCCGCCGCGCCGCCGAGGAGGCCCACAAGAAGGCCGAGCAGGAGAAGAAGGCCGCCACCGACGCCGAGCGCCAGGCCAAGGAGGCCGCGCGCCAGGAGCGGGTCGAGGCGATGAAGAAGAAGATCCTCGAGGAGCGCCAGGCCGCCGAGGAGGCTGAGATCCGCAAGGAGGCCGAGCGCCAGCTCAAGGCCGACGAGGCCAAGCGAATCGCCGACGAGAAGAAGCGCAAGGCCGAGGAGGAGAAGGCCAAGAGGGAGGCCGACCGCCAGGCGAAGATCGACGAGGCGAAGCGCGCTGCCGAGGAGAAGAAGCGGCTCGCCGAGGAGGAGAAGGCCAAGAAGGAGGCCGAGCGGCTGGCCAAGATCGACGAGGCCAAGCGCGCTGCCGAGGAGAAGAAGCGCCTCGCCGAAGAGGAGAAGGCCAAGAAGGAGTCCGAGCGGCTGGCAAAGATCGACGAGGCCAAGCGCGCCGGCGAAGAGAAGAAGCGCCTCGCCGAGGAGGAGAAGGCCAAGAAGGAGGCCGAGCGGCTCAAGAAGGAAGAGGAGGCCCGGCTCGAGGCGGAGAAGCAGAAGCGCCTGGCCGAGGAGAAGCGCCGCCAGGAGGAGCAGGCCCGGGTGCGCCGCGAGGCCCCGGAGCAGAGCGCTGCCGAGTCCATGGAGGGCGTGCGCCGCCGCGGGCCGGTGGGCCCCAACGCCGCCCCCACCGCCGCAGGGGCGACCGCTCCGGCGGCTTCGCCCGCCGCGGCTCATTAGTCGCAGCCAGCTTCAACCAATCCAGAGAGCGCGGCGGTGCCCGGTTCGGGCGCTCCGCGCTCTCGGGGTTTGTGGCTCGAGACCGCTCGCCCGCGCTCGCTCGAGCGAGGACGCCGCGCGCTCGCTCTGTCGTGGTCGAAAAAGGGCGGTAATCGCCCTTTTCCGACCACGATTTCCTTGCGGCCGCGGCTACCAGCCCAGGTAGTACGCTGTCAGGCCAGGAGTCGCCGAAGCGTACTGAGGCTCGTAGCTGACCGTGACCCTCACCTCGACGGTGCCGGTGGTGCTCAAGCTCAGGCAGCTGGCGGGCGTCAGCGACTGCAGGCAGACGGCGTTGAGCGAGCTGAGGACGCTCCCGTTGGCCGGATTCCTGATCTCCAGGGAGAGATAGACGCTCTGCCCCTGGTGGAGCACGGTCGTGGAGCGCGAGAGCGAGAAGGAGAAGGTGTCGGTGTCGCCGGCGGGGCTGAGGGTGTTCGCCGCCCAGGTCCGGCCGGACGGGAGCACGGTCGGCGAGGTGCTCGAGTTGCTGTAGTCGCCGTCGCTCACGTCGAAGTCGATCACCGCCATCTGATAGGCGGGGTTGGCGACCTGAGAGGCCTGCCGGGCGCAGGACCAGATGTTGGATGCGGAGATGCTCGAGTACTGCTGGGCATATCGCCAGGTGGAGGAGACCGCGGCGTCGAGCGAGGTGCCGATCCCATTGCACATCGGCGCATCTGCGGCGAGCAACGCCCAGTAGACGTGGCTGGCCGCTCCAGGGGTCCGGTAGAAGTCGACGTCGCTGCTGAGCGGTCCGATGTTGGCGGAGTTGGAGACCAGCGCGCCGGCTCCGGCGGCGGTCCTGGCAGGCTGAGCCGCCTGACTCGCGCACTCATTGGGCTCGAAGGCGTCGCCGTCCAGGTGCTGACCGCCCGGGCACGAGGCCAGGCACTGCGCTCCGACCGCCACGGTCCCGGGATCGCAGCCACAGCTGAAGGTGAAGCCGCTGGCGGTGCAGACGCTCTTGTTCGGCTGGGTGCAGGGGTTGGGAGAGCACGGCGTGGTGCTCAGGCAGTTGCCGGTGCCGTCGTCGGCATAGCCGGGATCGCAGGAGCAGACCGCCTGGTAGCTCGGGCTGGCCGTGCAGACAGTCCTGTGCGGGGCGGTGCAAGGGTCGGGGGCGCAAGGGGTGGTGCTGACGCAGCTCCCGCCGACGTCGGCGTAGCCGGAGTTGCAGCCGCAGGTAGCACCGCTGCCGTTGGGAGTGCAGCTGTTCCGATGCGGCTGGGTGCACGGATTCTGGTCGCAGGCGTTGCCGCAGACGCTGGCCCCGGCCGAGGTTCCGCTCGCCACCGTCCACCCGACGCCCAGCGACAGGCACAGCGGGTGGGCGGTCCCACAGGCGTGCGTCGCGTCGCAGAAGCGCCGGCAGGTCGAACCGATTCCGCCTCCCGAGGCGCAGATCAGCCCTGGCAGGCAGTCGTCGACTCCATCGCGAGACGGCGTGCAGCTGGCTCCCTCTCCCAGCTGCCCCGACGAGACGCAGTAGGCGCCGACCTGGTAGAGCCCCTGGTGAAGGGTGCACTTGCGCCCTGCCGGACAGGTCGCGGTCCCGACCAGCGCGCAGCCCTTCTCGCAGCGCTTGTCGGGCCCGGCGTAGGCGAAGCAGTACTCGCCGGCGGCGCACTCGGCGTCGGAGCGGCACCTGGCCTCGCACACTCCAGGGCCCGGGATGCACTCGAAGGCCTTGGTGTCGTCGAAAGAGCCGCAGCTCGTCGTGGATGGACAAGGCTGCCCCTGCACGTCGGCCCGGCAGCGGTAGGTGAAGGTGTAGTTGAGATCCATGCCCTCGACGCAGCGCTCGCCCGGGTTGCACATGTTGCGGGCGTTGGTGCAGTCCATGCCCAGGGTCGGCACCTTCTGGCACACCGTGACGTTCGGGTTCTTCGAGCAGCTGTAGTCGTCGCAGTCGGTGTAGCCGTCGCCGTCGTTGTCGATGCCGTCGGAGCACAGCGCGTTGGTGTTCTCGGCCTTGGTCGAACCGCCGTCCTTGGCCGCCGAGCCCGCATCCTTCCCCGAGCCGGCGTCGGCGGCGGTGGAGACACAGGCTCCCTCGAGGCAGTCCTCGGTTCCCCAGCATGAGGCGCATTGCTCGCCTCCGCTGCCGCACGAGGAAGGCGCGGTGCCGTCCTCGCAGACCCCGTCCCGGCAGCAGCCTCCGCAATTGCCCGGATTGCAGGCGTCTCCCTCGGCGGTCAGGCACCCGGTGAGGAAGAGCGCGCCCAGCAGCGCTGCGACTAGACAGGTCGGCGATTTCACGGTGCTTCCCCTTTCGCACTTCGGCCGTGCAGGCACTGCTCTACCCTCCCGGACGAGCGGCCGTGAAGGCGGTTGCACCGAATTCGTCGGCCGGTCGCGAGCCGCGGGAGATCGCCAGCCCCCAAGCCCGCTGAGCAGCCGAAAAATTGACCGATCGCCCAGCTGCCGTAGCGTGTAGTCAAACGTAGCTGTAGCGCCGCTCCCGAGGAGGATCCGATGAAGAAGACCGTTTTCGCCGCCCTGCTGGTCGTCTCGGTCGCCACCGCCGCCCTGCTCGAGCGCGCCACCCGCGCCGCGCCCGCCGCCAGCGACATCGACAGCGCCCAGGTCCGCTCGCAGGTCGACGCCCGCCTCCACGCGCTGCTGGCCCGCATGGCCCAGGACGCCCAGCAGAAGGCCCAGCTGGCTCTCGCCGATCGCTAGCCGCGCCCTCGCTGCACGGTCCGCCTCACGGCGGGCCGCGGCTGGCCGGCTCCTCCGGCAGCCGCCACGGCGCTTGGGCCTCCAATGAGCGGGGCCCGCCTCCAAGCGCCCGAATCGCCCCGATAATCTGGCTTTGACCCTGCCTGCCTCGGGTGGTAAACACCGCTACCCTTGTCACCGGAGGGCATGCCGCAATGGCAATCGCCGAAACCGAAATCAAGGTAGGCGACCGCGTCGTCTATCCGAACCAGGGCGTTTGCCAGGTCATTGGCCTGACCGAGATGGAGATCGGCGGCCAGCGCGAGACCTTCTTCAAGCTCTCGCGCGAGGACGACCAGGCGACGGTAATGGTCCCCAAGGGCCGGCTGGAGAAGGTCGGGGTGCGCCGCATCGCCGATCTCTCCGAGCTCAAGAAGGTCTTCGCCTACCTCGCCTCGCCGGTCGAGGGGCCCGAGCTCGACTGGAAGGTGCGCCACCGCAGCCACGGCGAGCGGATGAGCCTGGGCGGCCTGATGGGCCTGGCCCAGGTGGTCAAGGGGCTGACCACCCTCGCCGACCTGCGGCCGCTGCCTCCCAAGGAGCGCGAGCTCTACAACAACGCCCGCCACCTGCTGGTCTCGGAGATCGCCGCCGCCGCTTCGATTTCCGAGGTCTCGGCCGAGGACGCGGTGGACCTGGCGCTCTTCCCGCCGGGCCAGGAGCGCAAGAAGCCCGATCTGGCGGCGCTCGCCTTGGCCGCCGGCGAGGGAGAGGGCGACGAGCTCGACCTGGGCGAAGGCATGGACCTGGGCGCTGGTGTCGAGGAAGCCGAGGAGCCGCAGGAGGCCGAGGGCGCAGAGGCCGAAGCGGAAGAGGGCGAGGTCGAAGCGGAGGAAGCTCCTCCGGCCAAGGCCAAGAAGCCCGCCGCCAAGGCCGAGAAGCCGCCCAAGGAGAAGCCAGCCAAGGCCGCTGCTCCCAAGAAGAAGGCGGAGAAGCCGGCCGCCAAGGCCGCCAAGCCCAAGGCGAAGCCCGAGAAGAAGGCTGCCGCCAAGCCCAAGCCCGCCAAGTCCAAGGGCAAGAAGTAGCGACGAAGGAGGCCTCCCTTGATCCGCGTGGTGACCCTGGACCCCTTCGAGCAGGAGACGCTGCAGCAGCTGACCCGCATCCTGTACCAGGCGTTCGGGCTGGGCTGCGAGTACGCCGGAGAGGTCAAGTTTCCCGAGGTCTCGAAGAAGGGCGAGGCGATCGATCCGGTCGAGCTGCTCACCAAGGCCGAGGCGGTGCGCGGCTTCGCCGACGACAAGGTGCTCTACCTGACCACCCGGCCGCTGGCTCAGCGCGAGCTGCCCAGCGGCAAGGCGCCCACCGCCGGCTTCTCCCAGTATGACGGCGAGCGCGCGCTGGTCAGCTCGCACGGGATGCCCTCCGGCGAGGCCCTGGTCAAGCGGCTGGCCAAGCAGTGCATCCACGAGCTCGGCCACGTCTGGGAGCTGCACCACTGCCTCGACCCGCGCTGCGCGATGTACGCGCCCTGGTCGCCCGCCTTCCTTACCGGCGAGCCGTCGCTCTGCACCTTCTGCCGCGAGCAGAGCGAGCAGAAGATCCGCATGGCCAAGACCTAGGCGCCTGCGGTTGGCGGCGAGCCGGATATGATCGCCGCCCGCGACCGGACAGAGCTTGCCAGACCTCCTTCCCACCCCACTGCCCCAATCGACTCCCGCGGACGCGGACGCCCCCGAGCCCGTGAAGCCGGCGCGCCCAAGAGCTGTTTCGATCGCCGCCCGGCTCGAGATCGCGGCGGTGGTGGCGGCCGCGGTCCTCTCGCTGGCCTACTACCTTCGGCTCCCCGGGACCCTGCCCTCGGAGGCGGATTACCGCGCGGCCGCCGCTGACATCGCCTCCCAGGCGCGCGACGGGGACGCGGTCCTGCTCTCGCCGCACTGGGCGGAGCGGGCGCGGCTCTTCGTGACCGGGGTGCCGGTGCTCAACCTGGGGCGCGCCCCAGCCCGGGAAGATCTCTACCGTTTTCGGCGAATCTTCCTGCTGGCGCTGCCGGAGCTGCCGCGCTCGTCGCCGGGGGCCGAAGAGGCCTTCCTCCGATCGATCGACTTCAAGCCCGCGGGCCCGGCCCAGCCGCATGGCCGGCTGAGCGTGCGGCTGTTCGAGAATCCGGCGCCGGCGATCCCCCGCTTCGACTTCACCGCCGGCGTCGCCGACGCCCACGTCTTCATCCGGCGCCCCGATGGCAGCGAGGAGCTGTGTCCCCGCCGCGAGGATCGCCACCCCTGTCCCCGCGCCGGCTGGATCGATGTCCACGCCGAGCTCAAGGAGATCGCCGCCAAGCCCCAGCGGTGCGTCTGGGCCCACCCCGCCGGATCCGAGCCCCTGGTCATCGAGTACCCCGACGTCGAGCTGGGCGACGAGCTGCGGGTGATGGGCGGCATCGTCGGGCAGATCGTCTACCGCACCGAGAACTACGGCACCGTGCTGATGGAGGTGAAGGTCGACGGGCAGCGGCTGGGCTCGATGGACTTCCCGCCCGGCAAGCCTGGAGAAAAGCGCGCCCGCTTCGACACCCGCGCGCTCAAGGGCGCCAGGCACACCGTCAGCTTCGAGGTCAGCGCCGCCAATCCCGACATGCGCCACTTCTGCTTCGACGCGGGGGCCTTCTGATGTCCGAAGCCCTCACCGTGGTTCCCGCCCCCGAGGTCACGCTGGGCGACCCGCGCGCCCCTGTTCGCGGCGACAGACTCATCGCCCTGGCGCTGGCGGTCGCGACCTTTCTGGCGTTGGCGCTGACCGAGGGCGGCGTCGGCTTCCCGCGCGACGAGGGCGTCTACTTCCGCGCCGCCGACGACTATGCCGCCTGGTACGTGGACGTCGTCGAGGCCTTCAAGCACGGCCATCCGCTGGAGGCCTTCCGGGACGCGGCCATCGTCCGCCGCTTCGAGAACAACCACGAACACCCGGTGCTGATGAAGACGCTCTACGGCCTGTCGCACCTGGTGTTCAGCGAGAAGCTGCACTGGCTGCGCGACGCCGGCGGCTACCGGATGCCGGCCTGGGCGGTCTCGGGGCTGCTCTCGGCGCTGCTCTATCTGATGGGCGCGCGCCTGCTCTCGCGCCGAGGGGCGATCTTCGCGGTGCTCGCCTTCTGGCTCGCTCCGCGCCACTTCTTCCACGGGCATCTGGCGGCCTTCGACATGCCGATCGCCTTCGCCTGGATGCTGGTCGTCTACTGCTACTGGCGCTCGCTCTCCAACCGCTGGTGGGCGATCTGGACCGGGCTCGCCTTCGGGATCGCCCTGGCCATCAAGCACAACGCCTGGATCATCCCCGGCGTGCTGCTCATCCACTTCGCCCTCACCGAGGCCGGGCGCGCCTGGCGCCGGGGCGGGGCCAAGGCGGTGGCGCGGGAGCTGACCCCGTTCGGAGCGATGCTCACCCTCGGGCCGGCGGTCCTCTACCTGCACTGGCCCTACCTCTGGCACGCGCCGTTCGAGCGCTTCCTCTGGTACGTGAACTTCCATGGCCAGCACATCAACTATCCCTGGGAGTACTACGGCACCCTGCTGGTCGAGGCGCCCTTCCCCTGGGGCTATGCCTTCGGACTGACCCTGGTCACCGTGCCGGCCGCGGTGCTGCTGCTGATCGTCCTCGGCGCGGCGCGCGAGATGGCCCGGTTCGCCGGGACCTACCTCTGGAAGCCGCTGGGCGCCGGGCTGCCGCCGCTCGACGGGGACAGCCTGCTCGTGCTGGGCAACGCCTTCGCCTCGCTGGTGGTGCTCTCGCTGCCCAACGTCCCGATCTTCGGCGGCGCCAAGCACTGGCTGCCGTCGATGCCCTTCCTTCTGATCTTTGCCGGCCGGGCGCTGGAGCGGGTCGGCCAATCGCTGGCCGAGCAGTGGCCGCAGATTCGGCGGGCGGCCTTCCCCGCGATGGCGGCACTGGTGCTGGCACCTTCGCTGGTCGGGCTCGTCCACAACCATCCCTACGGGACCAGCTTCTACAACGAGCTGGCCGGCGGGTATCCGGGCGGCGCCAGCCTGGGGATGCACCGTCAGTATTGGTCGAGCAATGTCACTGGCGTGCTGCCCTGGCTGAACGAGAACGCCCCCAGCGGCGCGCGGGTGTTCCTGCACGAGGTGAACGGCGATTCCTTCGCCGCGTACAAGCGCGCCGGCATGCTCCGGCCGGACATCCAGTACGCCTGGGGCCCGAACGATTCCGAGCTGGCGGCCTACCAGTACATGCCCGAGTTCCGCGACGTGGAGCTGCAGATCTGGCAGGCCTACGGGACGGCCACCCCGGTCTACGGTCTCTACATGGACGAGACCCCGCAGATCGTCGTCTACCGCCGGCCGCGCTGAGAGGCGCGAGGCTACTTCCCCCGCCCCTTCGGCCGACCCTTCCCCGGCTTGGACTTGCCTGGCTTGGCCTTCCCACCCTGGGGCTTGCCGGCTTTGGCCTTGCTCACCTCGGACTCGCTCTTGCCGGAAGCGCTCGGCTTCCCTGCTCCGGCGGTCCGCCGGGCCTCGTGGCGGCGCGGCGGCGCGGTCCGCTTCTCGCTCCTGGAATCCTTCGCGAACAGCTCCCGCTCCCGGCGGGCAATGCAGGGATTGCATAAGTGGAAGTCGAGATAGGGACTGAGCGTCACCTCGTCCGCGCTTCGGCCGCAGTCCCGACAGACGTCTGGCAGCAGATGAATCAAGCGCTGGCCTCCCTCGCAGTCAGGCGCATAGCCTTTCGACGGCGAAATCGTACTCCTCGCCTTCGCACGAGCCGAGGTCGATTTGAGGCGTTGCCCCCGTTTCCCACCCGGCCTCTGTGCCTCCCGCGAATCTGACGACCAGCCGCCGGCTCGAACACATCCCGATGAATGGCTCCCAGGCTCCCGGGCCACCAGGCGCTCGGCCGCCCAAGTGCCATTCGTTGGGGCACCAGAAGTCCAACAAAATCGGCTACTCAGCCTTCGCCGGAGGGGGCGCACCCGCCAGGCCAGGAGCCAGGCTGCCCGCGCGCTTTGCGGGAGGTCCACCGGGTCGCCCGAGCGCGCCAAATGCTCCTAAGGACAGGCGAAACGATGGGACCGCCCGCTCATCTAACGGAGCGCGAGAAGGCCCATGCTCCTCCCATCGACCAAGCCCTCGGACGGCACGAACAGCGACGCCCCCGGGCGGGTGCGCGAGCTGGGCCCGGCCTTGGAGGTCCGCGGGCTCTGCCGCCGCTACGGTCGCTCCTGGGCCCTGGCCCAGGTCGACCTGCGGCTGGAGCGGGGCGAGGTGCTGCTGCTGGCGGGCAGCAACGGCTCGGGCAAATCGACGATGCTGCGGGTGCTCTCCGGGGCGCTGCGGCCTGACGCCGGCACCATCAAGGTCGAGGGCTTCGAGGGGCGGGACGAGCAGCGGCTGCGCACGGCGCTGGTCGGCCACTACTTCAACACCTACGAGGCGCTCAGCGCGCTGCAGAACGTGCAGATCTTCTCGCGCCTGCTGGGCAGGCCTTCCGATCGCGCGGCGCTGATGCCGCTGCTGGAGACGGTCGGGCTGGCCCACCGCGCCGACGACGCGGTCCACACCTTTTCCGCCGGCATGCACAAGCGGCTCGCCCTGTCGCGGCTGCTGCTGCAGCAGCCGGCGGTGGCGCTGCTCGACGAGCCCTACGGCCAGCTCGACCCCGAGGGCTTTGCCCTGCTCGACTCGCTCATCGACCAGATGCGCCAGCGCGGGACGGCGGTGATCGTCGCCTCGCACCTGCTGGAGCACGGCGCCGCCCTGTGCGACCGGGCGCTGTTGCTGAGCAAGGGCCGAGTCCAGTGGACCGGCCCCGCCGCCGAGCTGCCGGCGGTGTCCAAGGCCGCCAGCGCCAGCCGGCTCGCCGCCGCGAGGGGCACCTGATGCAGCTCTTCGCCGCCCTGCACAAGGATCTCCTCCTCTCCTGGCGCACCCGCGCCCAGGCCTCGGCGGTCTTCGCCTTCGGGGCCGCCGCGCTGCTGCTGTTGAGCTTCGCCGCCGGCCCGGACGCCGAGGCGCTGCGCCACAACGCCGGCGGCTTCCTGTGGGTGGCCCTGCTCTTCGCCTCGGTGTTGTCGCTGTCGGCCAGCTTCCAGGTCGAGTACGAGCAGCGGGCGATGGAGGGGCTGCTGCTGCTTCCCGCCAGCCCGCGCGCCCTCTACTACGGCAAGGCGATCGCCAACTGGCTGCAGCTGACGGTGCTCGGGGCGATGCTGGTCCCGGTAATGGTGGTCCTCTTCGACGCCGGGACCTGGCGGGTCTTCCCGCTGCTCGGGGTCATCGCCCTGGGGGCCGCGGGGATCTCCGCCCCCGGGACGCTCTACGCCGCCATGGCCGCCCAGCTGCGGGCCCAGCAGGTGCTGCTGCCGCTGCTGCTCCTGCCGCTGCTGGTGCCGGTGCTGCTGGCCTGCGTCAAGGCCACCTCGCTGCTGGTCATGGGCGATCCGATGAACCAGCTCGGGTCGTGGATGCTGCTGCTGGTCGCCTTCAACGCCATCTTCTGGCCGCTGGGCGGCCTGCTGTTCGGAGTCGTCGCCGAGGAGTAGCCAATGAGCCAATCCACCTCGTCACCCGCCGCCAAAGGCGATCGGAGCCGGCTGGTCGCCGGAATCCTGATCGCCCTGTCGCTGGTGCTGCTGAGCATCGGCAGCTACATCGGCCTGTTCGTCGCCCCGCCCGAGTTCTACATGGGCGACGTCCAGCGCATCATGTACATCCACGTCCCCACCGCCTGGAACGGGATGCTGGCCCTGACCTTCGCCATGGTGATGGCGGTGGCCTTCCTGGTCACCCGCAACTGGAAGTACGACACCCTGCTCGAGGCCGGGATCGAGGTGGGAGTGGTCTTCTCCTTCCTGCTGTGCGTCCAGGGCTCGCTGTGGGCCAAGCCGACCTGGGGCGTGTGGTGGGACTGGGACCCGCGGCTGACCACGGTGGCGGTGATGCTCTTCGCCTTCCTCGGGGTGCTGGCGCTGCGCCACTTCGTCGAGGACCCGGTGCGCCGCGCCGCCTGGTCGGCGGTGGCCACCATCGTCAGCTTCGCCGACGTCCCCATCGTCTACTTCTCGGTGCGCTGGTGGAACTCGCTGCACCAGCTGCAGACCTCGCCCAAGATGATGGACAAGGCCATGGCCCGGCCGCTGCACATCAACGCGCTGGCAGTGATGGCGCTGGCGGCGGCGTTCATCATCCTGCGCGCCAAGCTGGCCGAGACCCGGCTGCGCGATCAGCTGGCCCCGCCGTTGCCCGAGGCCAATCCCTCTCCCATCGCGCTGGCCGGGGCTCCTGAGCCGGCGACTGGAGGCAAGGCATGAACGGCGTCATTTCCGGAGGCTGGGAGTTCGTCATCGCCACCTACGTCATCACCGCGCTGGCCTTCACCGGCTACGCCGCCACCATCTTCATTCGGCTGAGGGGCGAAGCGCGCCGCGCCGAGCGCCAGCTGGCCGCCAAGGAGCGCCCATGAGCGACGCCATCAACCAGGTTGCTGCCCCCCTGCCCCGCGCCCAGCTGCCGAAGAAGAGCGGGATGTTCGCCCTGGGCGCGCTGCTGATCGCCGGCGGGGCCATCGCCTTCGTCGGCTTCGGCGGGCTGGGGAAGAACCTGATCTACTACTGGGGTCCGGCGCAGCTGCTAGAGGCCGGGGCCAAGGCCCGCGGGGCCACCATCCGCCTCGGCGGCCTGGTGGCCGACAACTCGGTCAAGTACGAGGCCGGGGCCACCGAGCTCGACTTCGCTGTCACCGATGGCGAGAAGACCGTGCCGGTGCACACCAAGGGCGTGCCGCCGCAGATGTTCCGCGAGGGCATCGGGGTGGTGGTCGAGGGGACGGTCAACGAGGCCGGCAAGTTCGAGGGCTCGCGGCTGATGGTCTCCCACGGCAACGAGTACCGGGCGCCCAAGCGCGGCGAGAAGCTGGGCGAAGAGCAGATCAAGCAGATCATCAACGACGCCAAGGACGAGCAGAAATGATCTCCACTCTGGGCAAGGCCCTGATCCTGGCTTCGGTGGTGGCGGCCACCGCCGGCGCCTTCGGCGGCATCGCCGCCGGCCGCAGCGGCTCGGCCTCCGCCCGGCGCTGGACCTGGCGGCTGGCGTACCTGTTCGCCTTTCTGATGCTGGCCGCCAACGCGCTGATGGAGTACGCGCTCATCGCCAAGGACTTCTCCATCTCCTACGCCGCCCAGGTCGGCTCGCGCGGCGTGCCGGGCTGGGTGGCGGCGGTCAGCCTGTGGTCGTCGCTGGACGGCTCGATCCTGTTCTGGGGCGCGATCCTCGGCCTGTTCATCGCGCTGGTGGCGTGGTTCAACCGCGACAACCCTGCCCCCAGCCTGCCTTACGCCATCGGCACCATGATGGCGGTGGGCGTGTTCTTCGCCTTCCTGATCGCCGGCCCGGCCGATCCCTTCAAGCCGGTGTTCCCGGCCCCGCCCGACGGCCCCGGACCCAACCCGCTGCTGCAGAACCACCTGCTGATGGTCATCCACCCGCCGATGCTCTACGCCGGCTACGTGGGCATGGTGGCGCCCTTCGGGCTGGCGGTGGGCGGGCTGCTCGCCGGGAGCCTGGGGCGCGATCTGCTCAAGCCGCTGCGCACCTGGCTCTTGGTCACCTGGGGCTTCTTGACCGTGGGCATCGTCCTGGGCGGCTGGTGGGCCTACGAGGTGCTGGGCTGGGGCGGCTACTGGGCCTGGGACCCGGTGGAGAACGCCTCGCTGCTGCCCTGGCTGACCGCCACCGCGGCGCTGCACTCGCTGCTGCTGGTCGAGCGGCGCGGCATCCTCAAGGGCTGGACGCTGACCCTGATCCTGGCCACCTTCCTGCTGACCATCCTCGGCACCTTCATGACGCGCTCCGGCGTCTTCAACTCGGTGCACTCGTTCAGCCAGTCGGACATCGGCCCGACCTTCCTGACCTTCCTGGCGATGGCGCTGCTGTTCTCGATCGGCCTGCTGTCGGCGCGGATCGGGGTGATGAAGGCCGACGCCGACCTCCACGGCGGCTCGAGCCGCGAGAGCGCCTTCCTGGTCAACAACCTGCTGCTGGTGACGCTGACCCTGACCGTGCTGCTGGGGACCGTCTTCCCGCTAGTGGTCGAGGCCGTCCGCGGCACCCGCATCAGCGTCGGCGAGCCGTACTTCAACCGCATGGCGGTGCCGCTGGGAGTGGCGCTGACCTTCCTGATGGGCATCGGCCCGGCGCTCCCCTGGGGCACCGCCGGCCTGCGCGAGCTGGGCAGGGCCGCGATCTCCGGCATCCCCGGGGCGCTGGTCTTCGCGGCGGTGGGGCTGGTCAACGGCAGCCGCAACGCCTGGCTGCTGGTGGCGCTGGCCGCCGGCGGGTTCGCGGTCCAGGTGACCCTGCAGCAGGCGCTGGCCCCGGCCTTCGCCCGCTGGCGCGCCGGAGGCGAGAACCCCTTCAAGGCCCTCGCCTCGCAGCTGAGCCAGGGCAGCCGCCGGATGGGCAGCTACGTGATCCACCTCGGGGTGCTGATCATCCTGGTGGCGGTGGCCGCCAGCAGCACGCTGCGCCAGAGCAGTGAGAAGACCCTGCGCCAGGGCGAGTCCGGCACCGTCGGGCCCTACCAGTTCACCTTCCTGGGCACTTCGGCGGTCGACGAGGTCAACCGGCGGGTGGAGATGGTCCGCTTCGCCCTCAGCAAGGACGGAGTGGTCTTCGCCGAGGCCAACCCCAAGATGAACCACTACTTCGCCATGCGCGAGCCGGTGGGCACTCCCGAGGTCTACTCGCTGCCCTCGGGCGACATCTACCTGTCGGTGATGAGCGTCGATCAGGAGAGCGGCGTAGTCGGGCTGCGCGCCTTCTGGAATCCGATGGTCAGCTGGATCTGGGGCGGCGCCGGCATCGCGGTGCTGGGGGCGATGCTCGCCCTCTGGCCGTCGCGGCGGCGGTCGGCGGCCCTCGCCGCTGAGGCCAAGAGCGCGGCGGCTCCGGCGATCGCGGCCGGCGAGGCGGCGCCGTGAACAAGACCGTGCTCGCCATCGGGCTGGGGATCACCGTCCCGCTGATCGTGATCCTGGCGCTCGGCTTCGGGAAGGACCCCAACCGCATCGACTCACCGCTGGTGGGGCGCGAGGCCCCGCCGTTCGAGCTGACTCCGGTCGGCGGCGGTTCCCCGATCGCGCTCGCCTCGCTCAAGGGCAAGCCGGTGGTCCTCAACTTCTGGGCCACCTGGTGCGTCCCCTGCCAGACCGAGCACGGGATGCTGCAGCAGGCGGCCAAGTCGATGGGCAACCACATCCAGTTCGTGGGCGTGGTCTACGACGACGAGGACGCGCGCATCCAGGACTTCCTGCGCCGCCACGGCAGCGGCTACCCGGCGCTGGTGGACAAAGGCGGCAAGGCGGCCATCGCCTACGGGGTCTACGGAGTGCCGGAGACCTTCTTCATCGACCCGCGCGGAAAGATCGTCGCCAAGTACGAGGGCCCGCTGTCGGCCGAGATCCTCACCGGCTACGTGCAGCAGCTCATGGAGGCCAAATGAGAATCGCCGCCGCGCTCCTCGCGCTGCTGTCGCTGGCCGCCGGCCCGGCCGGCGCCGCCGAGGAGGAGACCCTCAACCAGTTCCTGGTGCAGCAGGTCGGCGCCCCCGCCGGCAGGCCGCTGGCCGGAGCCGAGCTGGAGAAGCGCACCAGCGAGGTCGCCTCGCTGGTCCGCTGCCCGGTGTGCCAGGGAAGCTCGATCGACGAGTCGCCCAGCACCATGGCGCAGAACATGAAGCGCCAGACCCACGAGCTGCTGGCCAAGGGCTACGGCGAAGAGCAGATCATCCGCTACTTCGAGCTGGCCTACGGCGAGTTCATCCGCGAGAAGCCCAAGTCGGACGGCATCAACCTGATGCTCTGGGCGCTGCCGGTGCTGGTGGTGCTCGGCGGCGGGCTGGGGATCGCGCTGTCGCTGCGCTCGGGGAAGCGCCCGGAGGCGCCGGCGAGCGCGGGCAAAGCGCCCGGCCGCGACGAGCTTCCCGAGTCGCCCGAGCTGGCCAAGGCGGTCCTCAAGGTTCGAGAGCTGGCCTACGGCTGGCCCGGCGGAGTCTCGCCGAAGACCAGTTCCCCGGAGAGAAGCTGATGATGGCGGGACAGACGGATTGGATCCCCGGAGTGGCCGCGCTGGCCGCCGGGTTGTCGGCGGGCACCTTCCTGCTCTTCTGGGGCAAGGGGAAGGGCGCCAAGCCCGCGGCCCCGAGCGCTCCGGCAGCGACCGAGAGCGGCGGGCTCAAGCCGGACGAGCTCTTGGCGCGGCGCGACGCCCTCTTCGCGCGGCTGCAGGAGCTCAAGGTCGGCGGTGCCGGGGCCGAGCCCGAATCGATTGCCCGCGAGCGGTACGAAACCGAGCTCGAGGCCGCCCGCGTGCTGCTCGCCCTGGAGAAGGCGCCCGCGGCCGAGGCTGCTCCCGCGCCAGCGCAGCCGAATCAGGCGGCGCAGCCGTCCGCCGCGGCCGCCGCCAAGCCGAGCAGCGGGCTGCGCTCGGGGCTGATCGGCGCCTGGGCCGGGGCCACGGTGGTGCTGCTGGCCTTCTTCATGCGCGAGCTGCTGCAGCCGCGCACCGAGGCCCAGCCCTCCGGCCGCATGGGGATGATGGGCGGCGGGACGGGCGGGATGCGGGGCATGGGAGGCATGGGCGGCGGCCAGCAGGAGGCCGAGGCCGACGAGACTCCGGTGCTCAGCGGGACCCTCGAGCTGGCCCCGGGCGTGTCGCCCCCGCCGGCGGAGGCGGTGCTGTTCCTGATCGTCCGCCCGGACGGCGACCGCGGCAGCGCGCCCATCGCCGCGCAGAAGATCACCTCGCTGCAGTTTCCGATTCCCTTCAGCCTGAGCAACGCCGACTCGATGATGGGCCAGCCGATCCCCGAGAAGTCGACGCTGATTGCCTACGTCGACTTCGACGGCAACGCTGGCACCCACGATCCGGCCGAGCCGCGGGTGATCATGGACGGGGTGACTGCCGGCAGCTCGGAGCTGCGGCTGGTGCTGAGCAACTCCGACGCTCCGCAGGCCGCTCCCGCTGCCCGGCCTGCCGCCACCGAGTCGAAGACCCCCACCGCCAGCGTCGCCGGCGGGATCAGCGGCAAGCTGGTGCTCGACCCGAGCGCCGGATCGATCCCCGAGGGAGCCATCGTCTTCATCACCGCCCGTCCGCTGGGCGAAAGGCGCGGCCCGCCGTCGGCGGTGAAGCGCCTGCCGGCCACTGGCTTCCCGCTGGCCTTCAGCCTGTCGCAGGCCGACTCGATGATGGGCATGCCGTTCCCGGAGAGGGCGAGCATCGACGCCCGCATCGATTTCGACGGCGTCGCCACCACCCGCGATCCCGCCGAGCCATCGGCGCGCGTCGAAAGCGTCGCCGCCGGAACCAAGGACCTGGAGATGGTCCTGAAGCCCTCGCAGATCCCGCAGCGCTGATCGGCAAGCTCCGGTCTCTCCCGCGGCGCCCGCTGGCAACGGCGGGCGCCGCGGCGTTTCAGGGGCAAGAATTCGCCTCGGACAGCCAAGAGCGGCGGTATCCTGTCGCTCCTTCGGGAGGCAGCCATGTCCGAGTCCATCGTCCGCCACGAAATGCCCATCCTCACCACCTTCGCGCCGCCGCCCGGCTTCGAAGTGGAGCGGATCATCGGCCCGTGCTGGGGAATCACCGTCCGCAGCCGCAGCGTCTTCGGCACCGCCTGCGCCGGTTGCCAGACCTTGTTCGGCGGCGAGATCACCCTCTTCACCGAGCTGGCCAACGACACCCGAAACGAGGCCATGAACCGGCTCGAGCGGCACGCCAAGGAGATGGGCGCCAACTGCGTGCTCGGCATGCGCTTCGACTCCAGCGAGCTGATGCAGAACACCAACGAGATCGTCGCCTACGGCACCGCCGTCGTCGTCCGTTCCGCCGGGTGAGCGCGCTGCCCCCAGGCCTGGCGCGGCGGATCGACCGGCTCGCCCGCCGCGCCCACGCCTTCCATCGCTTCGCCCACCATCCGCTGTGCGGGGCCTATTCCGGCGAAGTGATCCAGATCGGCCGGCGCATGCGCCTGTGCCTGGGCTGCTCGCTGGCCACCGCCGGGGCGCTGCTCGGGGCGGCGGCCGGACTGGTCTCGCCGGCGTCGCTGGAATTGGCCGGGCTTTCGCTGGCCACGCTAATTGCCAGTGGCGCCCTCGCCCTCTCTCGCCGGCGCCTGCCCAAGATCCTCACGCGAGCACTGCCCATGGCCGGCGCCTCCGCCTGCCTCGTCCTCGGGACCCGGGAGCGCTCCCTTGCCGCGCTGGCACTCTCGACTGTCGCCGTCGCAGTTGTCTCTCTGGCCATCGCCCTCTACCGGCGGCGCGGCCCCGACCGCGCACCGTGCTCGAGCTGTCCGGAGCGCACACTTCCCAAGGCCTGCTCCGGGCTGCGGCCGATCGCCCGGCGCGAACGCGCCTTCCAGCGGCTCTCCGCGCGCTGGATCTCCCACGGGTTGAGGGCCTACCCGGGGCCAGGGCAGCGAGAGCCGGAGTCAGAATTTCACTGACACCCGCTGCAGCGCCACCTGGTAGTCCTTGCCGGCGCGCTGCATCGCCAGCAGCACCGGCGTGCCGACCTGCCCGCGGATCCGCGTGACGACCTGCTGCACGTCCAGGCCAGCGACAGGGAAGGCGTCGACCGCCACCACGAGGTCGCCGCTGCGCACGCCCGCCTCGCGCGCCGGACCGCCGAGGTAGGCGTCGGCGACGAAGATCTCGCCGCGATCTCCCCGGCCCAGCGACATGCCCACCCCGCCGAACTCGCTGTCGCCCTCGGGATGCACCCGGGAACGCATCACCACCACCGCCTCGGGCGAGTCCCCATCCTTCCCGGCGCTCGCTTGCACCGGCGCCTTCTGACTCAGACCTTCTTTGTAGGCGAAGAGCTGGGCCCGCTCGCCCGAGGCCACGCCGAAGAGCACGAATGCCCCCGCCGAGTCGGAGATGGCGAAGGCGCCGCTGGGGACCGGCGCTGCCCGGCCGAAGGCCCAGAGCATCCGCTCGTTGGTCGCCACCCGCACACCCTCGAGCGGGCGCGCGCCCTCGTCCACCACCCGGCCGCGAATCGAGGCCCCCTCGCGCAATGCCACCCGGACCCGCTCCGAGGCCGCGCTTGCCCGCACCACCACCCGCTCCAGGCCGCCTGGGACGTAGCCGGTCGCCGAGACCCGGAGTGCGTATAAGCCCGGGGCCAGCGAGAGGCGAAACTCTCCTCCTGGGCTGACGAAGCGCTGAGAGCGCGGCCGCGCCTCGCCAAGCTCCAGCGGCTCGGCGTAGGCCACGAAGTCGGCGACCGGCTCTCCGCGCTCGCCGGTCACCTGCCCGACCAGTTCCCCGGAGCCGAGCATCAGCAGCACGTCCCTGGCGCCGGCCGGAACGCCCGCCCGCTCGACGCTACCCTGGGCCGCCGCCGCAGAGACCGTGAATCGCTGGCCCGCCAGCCCTCCGGCCTCGAAGGAGCCGTCGGCGCGGCTGGTGGCGACCTGGCTGGCAGTCTCGGCGCTTCCCTCCAGCCGAACGCCGACCGCCGCTCCCGCAACCGCCTTGCCGCTCCAGTCGACCACTCTTCCGGCGATGCTGCCGCTCCCCAGGGTCAGATCGACGCCGACCTGATCCCCATCTGCTACCCGGGCGCCCGGCGCCTCGGCGCGGCCCGCCTGGCAGGTCGCCACGACCTGGTAGATCCCCTGCGGCACCGGGGCGAGCCAGTACTGGCCCGCCGGACCGCTGATCGAGCTCGCCAGCCGCCGGCCGCTGGCCGATTCGACCGCCGTCATCGAGCAGGCGGGAACGCCGGCGCCGTCGGCGGAGCGGACCGTCCCGAAGAGAGTCCCTCCCGCGCTCAGGGTGAGGTTGACCTCGCGCTCCTCGCCGGCGGCTATCTCGAACTCGGCGCTGCGGGTCTCGGCATAGCCGCCGCCGGCAGAGACCAGCGACAGGTGCCCGGCCGGCACCCAGCCGCTAAACGTGCCGTCGGGAGCGTTGGTGGCCACTGGGATCAAAGTGCCGCGCGAGCCGAAGCCGTAGAGCGCCGCCTGCACGGTCACGCCTCCGACCGGCCCGCCGCTCGAGAAGACCTTGCCGAAGACCCGCGCCGCGCGCTCCAGGTGGACGTCGGCTCCCGCCCGCTCCCTCCCAGCCGACACCTCCACTTCGAACGAGCGAGCCAGGTATCCCTCGGCGCGGGCACGGACGGCGACGATCCCAGCCGGCAGGCCGGACAGCCGGTAGCGACCCCGCTCGTCGGCGGTGGCGCTGGCGGCGCCGGCGCTCACCGTCGCCCCGGCCACCGGCCCGCCGCGCTGGCCGTCGAGCACCATTCCGGAGAGCGCCGCTCCCGCCTCCAGCACCAGCACCACCTCGCGCAGCTCCTCGTAGGAGCCCAGCGGCACCGGCCCCAGCGGCACGCTCGCCCGCGCCCCGGCGCTGGCGAAGATCGTGTACTCCCCGGGGATCAGCCCTCGCAGGAGGAAGTCGCCATCCTTGCCGGCGACCGCGCTCGTCTCACGTGGCCCGCGGGCCACCACGATCGCCGAGGCCGCAGCCCGTCCGCGCTCGTCGACCACCCGGCCCGAGACCTGCGCCGGAGCCGGCGCGGCGTTGGCGATCGAGGAGCCGGCCGCGGAGTTCCCAGGGTCGCGGAATGGCGCCGGGCGATCGCGCGTCGGGCGCTCCGCCGCCGGCGAGCGCTCCGGCCCCGGAGCCGATTCTGGACCGGCCTCGCTTCCGCTCAGCAGGAAGAAGAAGGCGCCGACCGCCAGCACAATCGCGACAGCGGGAATGAACAATCGGCGGCGCATTTTCTTGGCACCAGGGCCGGCGAGCTTCCTTCCTGCCCGGCACGCTCTCTCTCAGGGCTGAACCCGGTCAGCCCTTCTTTTGTTTGCCGGGTCCCTCGCTCCCGGGGGCCGGTGCGCCTGGCGCGGTCACTTCATCGGCCGACGCCAAGGGCGCCGCCTGGGCTTTCTCGGCAGCGATGAGCGGATTGATGAAGACCGCTGTCGACTCCTCCGGCGCAGGGCCAGCCTCAGGGAACACCGGGACGGCATCCTTCTCGGCGGCGATGAGCGGGCTGACGAAGACAGCCGTCGCGTTCTCCTGCCCCGGCCCTTCGGACGGCACCGGACCAAAGTCGAAGGGATCGGCCGCGGGCGCGGTCGGGCCCGCCTCGGTGGACGCCGGGAAGAGCTCCGCCTCCTCGTCGAGGCCCGTCGCCGGCGGCGAGGTCGCCGCGGTCGCGACCGCGGGTTCGGGATCCAGTGGCTCCAGGCCGAGCTCGTCGGACGCGGTGCGAAGAGGTGCCCCGCCCTCGCTCGGCGGCTGCGCCACAGGCGCTGTGGCCGCCGGCACAGGAGGTGTGACCTCGTCGCTCCAGAGCGACGGCGCGGATTGTGACCCGGGCTCGGCGGCTGGCGGGACCTCCTCGAGAAGATCGGCTTCCGGCGCCATCGACGAAGGGCCCGCTGTGGCCTCGCCGCCCGCGGGCTCGCTGCTCGACGGCGCCGGAGCGCGAGCGGCCTCGGCTACATCGCGCTCCAGGCGGCGGGCGCGGAGGTGCGCCATCTCCAGGGCGTCGGACATCTCCTCGACCTTGGCGGCCGCCGCTTCGGCCTTCTGCTGCGCCTGGCGGGCGCGCTCCGACTCATTATCCAAGTTCTGGCGCGCCGACAGCCCCTGCGCCTCGAGCCCGGCGACCCGCTCCTGCAGCTCGGCCTCCCGCTGCGTGCCGGCTGCCAGCTCGGCCTGGCGCTGCTCGAGCTGCCCGCTCAGATCGGCGATCTGTGCCTGGAGAACGTCCAGCGCCTCGGGAACCCGGCTCGCCTCCGCCTCGGCAACCTCCAGCCGCTGGCCAGACTCCGCCAGCCGGGCGCGGGCCTCGGCGAGCTCGGAGGCGGCGCGCTCGCCCTCCTCGGCCAGGCGGCGGGACTTCTCCTGCTCCTCGACCAGGCCCGCCCTGAGCTGCTCCAGGTGTTGGGCGCCGCCCTGGACCTTCGCCTCCAGGTCCGCGACCTGCGCCAGGCTCAGCTCCAGCTCTTGGCGGGCGGTGGCCAGCTGCCCCTCCGAATCGCCGGAACGGCCAGCGGCCAGCGCGGCCTCGGAGCGGGACCTCTCCAGCTCCGCGGCCTGGGCCCGCAGCTGCTCCCGGGCGTTGCGCAGGTCCTCGGCGGCCTCGTCGCGCTCGGCCTGGATCGACTCCAGGCTCGCCGAGAACCGCAGCGCGGCAGCGGCCTCCTGCGAGGTCCTCTCCTTCTCTGCCGCCAGCGCCGCGGCGAGCTCGTCCTTTTCCCTTTGCAGCGCGCCGATCCGCTCGTCGGCGGCGGACAGCCTCTGCTCGGTCTGGGCCTTCTCGGCCGAAGAGGCCTCCCCGGCAGCCTGCTCCTGGGCCAGCTGGGCCGCCAGCGAGGAGAGCTGCTCCTGGTTGGCGGACTGGATGTTCTGCGCCAGCGCCTCGCGCTCGGCCTGGGCCGCGGCAAGGGCCGTCGACGACTGGGCGGACTGGGCCTGGGCGTCGGCGAGAGACCGTTCGAGCGCGGCGAGCTTCTCCTTCGCCGCCGCCAGCTCGCGCTCCAGCGGCTCCTTGGCGGCGAGGTCCGATTCCAGCGCACCGGCCCGCTGGCGTTCAGCCTCGAGCGCAGCCTCCGACTCCCCCTGGGCCAGACCCGCCAGCTCCAGCTTCTCCTGGGTCCGCGCCAGCTGGGCCTGGGCCTCGTCCAGCCTGCGCGAGGCGTCGGCGCCCTGCGCCGTGAGCTCGGCCAGCGACTTCTCGGCGGCCTGCGCCTTTTCCTCGAAGGCGGCGGCCCGTTCGCGCATGGCGCTGAAGTCGGCGGTGGCGCTCATCTGCAGCTGGCGGGCGTTGTCGAGCTCGGCGGCCAGCGTCTCCCGGGCCACCTCCGCCTCGCCCTGCGTCTTCTGCGCCTCGGCCAGCGCCGCCTGAGTCGACTCCAGGTTCTCCTCGAGCTCGGCCACGCGGAGCTGGGCCTGGTCGGCGGCGGTCTGCAGCTGATCGCGATCGGCGAGCCTCTGCTCCAGGGCGCCATTGGCCTCCGCCAGCTGGCCCTTCTCGGCGGCCAGCGCCTCGAGCCGGGCCTCGGCCTTGGCCAGCGCCTCGCCAGCCGCCTCCAGCTTCGAGGTGAGCTGGGCCGTGATCCGCCCGGCCTCGGCGCCGCGGTCTTGCTCGGCGGCATGCTCCTTCTCCAGGCTCTCGAGCCGCTGGCGCGCCTCCTGCTCGGAAGCGAGGAGCTCGACGAGCTTCTGCCGCAGCTCGCCGTTCTGCTGCTGGAAGCCCTGCTCCGCCTCGGCGAGGCGCTGCTCCGCGGCCTGCACCTGGGAGCGCGCCTCGGCCAGCTCCTTGGCCTGGGCCGCGGCCGCCAGCTCCACGGTCTGCCGCTGCTCGACGGCCTCGCTGAACTGAGCCTCGAGCGCCTGGAATCCCTGCCGCTGCTCCTGCAGCTTGGTGACCAGCTGGCGGCGGTCCTCGAGCGCCTCCAGCGCCCGCCGCTCCAGATCGCCGGCCTGCTCGACGCGGGCGCGCAGCTGCCTCTCGGCGGCCTCGCCGCGGCTCTCGGCCAGCCGGATGCGCGCCCCGGCGTCGTCGGCCAGCGCCCGGGCGGTCTCCAGCTCGCGCAGGCTCCGGTCGCGGTCCTTGCGCAGCCCCGCCAGCTGCTCGCGCTCGGCGGCGAGGTCGGCGCCGAGCTGGTCGCGCTCTCCCTCGAGCTCCCCGCAGCGCGCCTCGAGCTCGATCACGCGGGTGCGGGCCTGCATGATCTCCTTGGCGGCCCGCTCCAGCTCCGCCGGCGCCACCTGAATCCGCTCGCGCAGCCGCCGCTCCAGCGAGGCGATCTGCTCGCCGCGGCTCAGCAGTTCCCGCTCCAGCGTCTCGGCGCGGTGCTCGGCCGCCGCCGCCCGCTCCGCCTGCTCCTCGGCGTGGTCCTTCGACTCCTGAGCCTCGCCTGCCAGCTGGACCCCGCGCAGCTCCTGCTCCTCGCGCTTGCTGCGCTCCTCCTGCGCCGCGCGCCGCGCCTCCTCCTCCTTCTGCCGGGAGATGCGCAGGCTGTCCTTGAGCTCCACCCGCTGCTGCGCGGCCACCGCCATCGGCGCCGCCGGCAGGGCCACCAGGTTCTGCGACTCCATCAATCCCGAGGGGCGCGGTCCGGCCAGCGCCAGGAAGTAGGAGCACTCCTCGGCATCCACCAGCGAGCCATCGAGGGCCAGCTCGGGATCTCCCGCGGGATTGGCCGGCGCCACCTGGTAGGCGAGCACCGCGGTCTGGGTGGCGATCTCCACGCAGGCGAAGCGCTCCGTCAGCAGCCCGCGCATCTCGCCGTAGGTCGGGGCGACCTCCCGCGGCTCGTCGCTGGCGAGCTGGGCCAGGCTGGGCCCGGCCGGGTTGCGCAGCGCGAAGAGCACCCGCCCCTGCGGCCCAGCCAGCTGCACCAGGGCGTTGAGCAGGGCCGGCTCGCGCAGCACCGGCGCCGCGTCGGCGAGCAGGATCAGGTCGAAGGCGCCCTCGGTCAGCGAGTGCAGCGGGCCGGCGCGGAAGGCCAGGTGGCCGTCAGAGGCGTACTGGCGCTGCGCCGCCTCGACGGCGTCGGCGTCCTCGTCCAGGGCGAGCACGAAGCGGGCGCCGTGCTCGCGCAGCCAGGCGGTGCTCGCCCCGCCGGTGCGCGCCACCGCCCCGACCTCCAGGACGCGGGCCCGCGAGAGCAGGGGTTCGACGAAGGCGTAGCGCGGCAGCAGCTCGCTGGTGCCGCGCGGCTGGTAGAACGGCAGGGACACGGCTCGCCGCCTCGATAGGGAAGGATCCAAGGCCCTGGATTATAGGCCAGGGATCGCCGAGTCAAAGCTCGCGACAGCCCCATCTTTTCACCGGCGCGGCGATGCGCTGGTCCGAGGTCCGTTGGTCGGGCAAGCGCACGCCAGCAGCCCCCGGCACCAGCCGAGCAGCTATTTGGCCGGGAGCGGCGCCGCCGAGCTCTCGACGCCGGTCTGTTGGGCGGGAGGCGGGGCGGCGGCCTTGTCCAGCTCGGGCGCCGGAGCCGAGGAAGACCTTCGCGTGGCGCGGCCCAGCTGCTCGGACAGCGGCGAGAGCGCCTCGTAGAGCTCGCCGGCGTAGCGCGAGTAGCGGCCGTTCCCCTCGGAAGCCAGCTTGAGCTTGGCCAGAGCCTCGCGCAGCGCCGACAGCGATTCTTCCATCCGCGCGCGGCCCTCGAAGAAGGCGATCCGCCCCTGCAGCTCGCGCAGCTGGCGGCGCTCCTCCTCGTCGGCCCCGTTCAGCAGCGCGGCGCGCCCCAGGAAGCGCATCGCCTGGGCCAGCCGCGCCGGGTCGTCGGAGTCGAGCCGGCCCTCGACCCACTGGCGCAGCATCCGGAACAGGGCGCGGTCGAGCTGATCGCGGTCGTCATACCGCTCTAGCAGCACCTCGCCCGGAGAGTCGCCCTCGAGGGAGATCGGGGCGTAGGCCTGGACCAGCACCTTGTCCTGCGGAGCGAATGGCTCCAGTCCCCAGGGGAACATCCGCCCGCGCATCACCAGCAGCTTGTCGCCCCGCTGCTCCACGGCGAAGGTCCGCGCGTTGCGCTCGCTCAGCAGGAACAGCAGCGCGGCCACCAGGGCGACGATCGCCAGCAGGCCCGCCAGCCGGCGCAGCAGGGGCATGGCGCCCGTGGGGTTTGCGTCCTCGCTCATGGCTCACCTCGGGGCGCCCGCAGGCAAAAGACTGGTACCGGCGGCGACCGGCGCTCTTCGCCCGCTCCCGGGCTTGGTCCGCCGTCCCGGCGTCCCAGCCAGCGCTGCCGCCCGTCGACTCCGGCGCTAGCGGCGCAGCGTCCCGACGAACGGGAGGTTGCGGTAGCGCTCATCGTAGTCCAGCCCGTAGCCGACCACGAAGGCATCGGGGATGACGAAGCCCTTGTAGTGGATGTCGATGTGCCGCTTGGCGCGGCTGGGCTTCTCCAGCAGGCTGCACACCTTCACCGAGGCCGGGTGGCGGGTGCGCAGGTTGTCGATGAGGAACTCCATCGTCAGCCCGGTGTCGATGATGTCCTCGACGACCAGCACGTGCCTGCCGGCCACCGGCCGCGACAGGTCGCTGGTGATGCGCACCACCCCGCTGCTCTCGGTGTCGCCGCCATAGCTGGACAGCCCGAGGAAGTCGACCGAGATCGGCAGCGCGATCTGCCGCACCAGGTCGGCGCAGAACACGAAGGAGCCCTTGAGCACGCAGACCACCGACAGGTCCTGGCCCTGGTAGTCGCGGGTGATCTGCGCTCCCAGCTCGGCGATGCGCTGGTTGAGGACCTCGGTGGAGAAGAGGACGTCGGCGTCGCGGTAGCAGTTCATGGAGTCCTCAGACGTAGGCGTTGTTCATGATCTCGCCGAAGCCGCCGCCGCCGGGGACGATGTACTGCTTGTCGTCCAGGCCGCGCTCCTTCTCCCAGTAGGTGCCGGGGACGGTGTCGAAGACCTCGGGGGGGGAGAGCCCGCGGTCCAGGCGCAGGGCATAGATCACGGCATCGGGGTTCTCGGTGGTCTGCTTCTTGAGGTACTCGGGGGTGACCACCAGGTGCATGCAGATGAAGCGGCGGGCCGTGCCCGGCACCTTGTCCTTGTAGGTCTTGATGGCGGTTGCCAGGCTGCCGCCGGTGGCGCCCATCGGGTCGGGGAAGAGCACGAAGGCGTCGTCGATGTCCCCGCCGATCTTGGCTCCGCCAATCGAACTGCCCACCACCTGCTGGGCGTCGTCGATCATCCGGCTCATGATGATGTGGTCCTGGCGGACCAGCCGCGGGTCGAGCAGCGAGTTGAGCAGGTCGAAGGTGATCTGGCTGGGCAGGGTGCCGGCGCGGGCGATGTTTACGGTCACCGCCCGCACCTCGCGATCGATCAGCGTCCCGTGGAAGATGCCCCGCGGGTTGCTGGCGATCATGCGGGTGGGCACCGAGACCTGCTTGCGCGGGAACTCGACGTTGATCACCGTCTTGACCAGGTCCACGTAGAGCGAGGCCACCAGCTGGTTGACGGTCGGCTGGAAGGTGTCCTTGGCGCAGAGGGTCGCCAGCTGGGTCAACAGAAAAGGGTTGGCGAGGATGTGGATGTTGCTCCCGTAACGGTGCTCGATTTCGGGCAAGTGGTAGTCGGCACGGTCGTAGAGATGGTCGCGCATGGCCTTCCCGAGGTCGGAGGGAGGGCCGCATGCTAGGCCAAAGCCGGGTCGGCTGGCGAGTCGCGGGCGCCGGCCCCCCGCAAGACGGCGGCCCCGCCCCCCGTCGCCGGGAGCGGGGCCGCCACAGCCTTCGGCCAGCTGGCGCTACTTCTCCTTGCTGGCGATCTTGCGCAGCGCCTTCTGGTCGCGGATGCACAGCACTCGCCCGACGTTGCCCAGGTAGCTGTCGCGCTTCATCTCGTTGATCAGGGTGGAGACAAAGGAGCGGCTGGCGCCGACCAGGTCGGCCAGGTCCTGCTGGGTCACGCCGCGCAGGTCGAGCTCCCCGCCGTGCGGGCAGCGCTCGCCGAGGGTCTCGCCCAGCTGCAGCAGGGTCTCGGCCAGGCGGGCCGGGACCTCCTTGAAGGTCATCCCCACCAGCCGGCGGCGCAGGTGGCGGATGCGCTCGTTCTGGGCGCGGATGATGTCCACCGACAGGCTGGGGCGGCTCTCCAGCAGGCCGCGCAGCTCGCCGCCCTCGATCGACCAGACCTCGGCCTCGCCGGTGGCCACCGCCAGCTCCTCGCTGGCCTGCGCCTCCCCGCCCAGGGTCATGTCGCCGAACAGGTCGCCGGACTTGAGGATCGCCAGCACCGAGCGGGCGGCGTTGCGGCCGGTGCGGATCAGCCGCACCCGGCCCCGCTTGACCAGGAACACCCGGTCCGCCGAGTCCCCGGCCCGGAAGATCACCGCATTGTGCGGATAGACCTCGACCTTGAAGTAGCCGCGGAAGTCGACCACTTCCGAGCCCAGCGGCTCGGTGGGATCGATGACGAAGTTGGCCGGGTTGACGCTGAGAACTTCCGGCTTGGTCTCCAGAGGCATCGCCACGTTCGCCGCACCGCTCATCGTCTTCTGGAATCGCATTGGATCCCTCCCTTGTTCGTTCCCCTGTTCGCCAGGGGCTGATGTGTGCGGGCGGGCACTCTCCAAGTGTCGTGCCAGCGGCACCTCGGCCGGCGCCACTGGCAAAAAGCCGATAGATATCGCCCCCTTCGGCCGGCCTAGTTTCCAGTTGCCGACTCTGCCCACTGGCGCGCGCTGGAACGTTTCGTTCAGGGCGCTGCAAATGGATTGGACAGGATGAGGACTGGGCGTCGCCCGCGCCGAGGTCTGGCGCGCCCAGGCAACTTGCCGGCGGCGGGAGGAGTGCTGCGCGGGACGGTGGCAGGGGCGGGCGGCTAGGAGGCGGCGCCGGAGCGGTACTTCCTCAGCTTGCGCTCCAGGGTCGGGCGGCTGATCCCCAGCATCTGGCAGGCCTTGCCCTTGTGGCCGCCGGTCAGCTCGAGGGCCTTGAGGATGTGGACCCGCTCCGCCTCCTCGAGGGTCGGCAGGGTCTTGTCGGCGGGGCGGGCCGCCGGCTCGGAGATGAGCCGGCCGTCGGCGGAGGGGAGATACTCGCGCAGCAACACCGTGCCCGGGGAGAGCACCACTGCCCGGGTCAGCACGTTCTCCAGCTCGCGGACGTTGCCCGGCCAGGACAGCGAGCACAGGTGGTGGAGCACCTCGGTGGGAACGGTAGCCACCTTCTTGTGGACCTTCTCATTGATCTTGGCCAGCAGCGCCTGGACCAGGGACGGGATGTCCTCGCGCCGCTGCCGCAGCGGCGGCACCTCCACGGTCACCACCTTGAGACGCTGGTAGAGGTCCTCGCGGAAGCGGCCCTGGGCGACCTCCTCGGGCAGCGTGCGGTTGGTGGCGGCGATGATCCGCGCCTTGAGCCGGATGCGCCGCACCCCGCCCACCCGCTCGAACTCGCGCTCCTGCAGCACCCGCAACAGCTTGGCCTGCAGCGGCAGCGACATGTCGCCGATCTCGTCGAGCAGGACCGTCCCCTCCTCGGCCAGCTCGAACTTGCCCGGCTTGGCGGCCTGGGCGCCGGTGAAGGCGCCCTTCTCGTGGCCGAACAGCTCGCTCTCCAGCAGGGTGTCGACGATGGCCGAGCAGTTGATGTCCACGAACGGCCGCGGCCGCTCGTCGCTGTAGTTGTGGATCACCCGGGCGATCAGCTCCTTGCCGGTCCCCGACTCGCCGGTGATCAGCACCGTGGTCCGGCTGGCGGCGACCTTGCCGATCTCCTTGAGGATCTGCTGCATCCGCGGGCTGGTGCCGACGATGTCGCCCAGCCGCGCGGTGCCCTCCACCGGCACCACCGCCGCCCGCCGCGACAGCCGCCGCATCTCCAGGGCGCGCTCGACCACCACGTCCAGCGAGGTCGGGTCGTGGAAGGGCTTGTGCAGGTAGTCGAAGGCCCCCAGCTTCATCGCCCGGATCGTGGTCTCCATGTCGTAGTGGGCGGTGACCACCAGGATCGGAGCGTCGCCGGCGGCGCGCTTGAGCTCGGGCAGCGCCTCCAGCGAGGAGCCGTCGGGGAGCATCATGTCCAGCACGATCAGGTCGGGGCCGAGCTGGGCCGCCTGCCGGAGCGCCTCGGAGGCGCTGCCGGCAGTGTGCACCGCGAAGCGCGGGTTGCCCTGGGCATCCCGCTGATCCTCGAAGTGCATCTGCAACGTCTGCACGAGACTTATGTCGTCGTCGACGAGCAGCAGCGTTTCCACGGGCACCTCCCGGGCTTCTTTAACACCGGGGGGCGGTGCCGGGAAAGCGAAGCTTGGCGGAATCAGCCGCCGCGCGGCCGCGCCGGCAGCGTCAGGCTCCAGGCGCAGGTGCGCGGCGACTCCTCCACCGACAGCTCGCCGCCGTGGTCGCGGGCGATCTTGTCCACCATGGCCAGCGAGATGTTGCTGCTGCTGGGCGGCGCCGAGGTGCCGGCCGAGGGGCCGGCGACGGTCAGCCGCACCATCTCGCCCTCGGCCTCGGCGCCGATGGCCAGCTCTCCCACCGCCAGCGCCCGCGAGGCGTAGGCCAGCAGGTGCGCCAGCGCCATGCGGATGCGGGCGGCGTCGCACCACAGCGGCGGCAGCCGGGCGGCCAGCTCCACGCTCACCGTCAGGCCGCGCTCGGCGACATCCAGCTCGCTCAGCTGCAGCGCCTCCTGCAGCAGCGGCGCCAGCTCGGCCTCGGCGCGCTCGCGGCCGGTGTCGCAGGACAGCTCGGAGAGGGCGGTGAGGATCCGCTCGATGGTGCGCACCTCGCGGGCGGCGATCTCCAGCCGGCGCTGGGCCCGCTCGTCGAGCGGGCCGTGCCGGGCCAGGGTCTGGATCACCATCTTCACCGAGGAGAGCGGGTTGCGGACCTCGTGGGTGATCATCGAGGCGAAGCGCGAGAGGGCGGCCGCCTGGGCGAAGGGTCCGCTGGCGGCGCGCTCCAGGTCGAGCAGCAGCAGCTCCACCGAAGGGCCGCGGGTGCTCCAGAACAGGCGCACCCGCCGCGGGCGCCCGCCGCCGCGGGCGAAGACCTCCAGGCTGCCCTCGCTCATCGGGGCCAGCTGCGCCAGCGGATCGAGCAGCTCCGACGCCCGGCGCCCCAGCAGCGCCTGGGGCTCGACCTGGAACAGGTGCCGGCACCCGGGCGAGGCGTCGATCACCTTGAGCTGGGGATCGAGGGTGAGCGCGCAGATCTCGCCGGTCGAAGGCAGCGCCTCCAGGGAGGACGAGCCAGGACGCGGGCGCCGGGGAGCGGCGGGGCCGGACATCAGAACGAGAAGGAGACGGTGGCCATCGCCCCGCCGACCGCGGGGACCAGCGAGGCCTTGGGAGCGCCAGCCGGCTCGGGGGCGACCTCGCCGCTGCCGGTGAAGGCCTGGTAGCGGTCGGGGTCGTCGCCGGCCGACCACAGGTATCCGGCGAGCGCCCCGGCCACCACTCCCGCGGCCAGGCTGCCGCGGGCGGCCAACAGGTAGGTCGAGCCCTGGGTGGAGAGCTCCTTGGCGTAGCTGTAGCAGGCGCCGGTGGGATCGGCGGCGACCTGGTCGGCGCGGGCGGAGTCGCCCGAGGCGCGCAGCAGCGAGGCGGCGTCGCTGCAGGCCGAGGACATGGCGGCGCGCGAGCTGCCGGAGGAGAAGGCGCGCTGCAGCGGCTCGAACTTGCTGTAGGTGCTGTTGACCGGTCCCAGCTGCAGCCCGGCCGCCGCGCCCAACCCCACCACCGCCAGGGCCGTGGTCAGGTAGGCCCCCAGGCGCATCGCCCGGTTGCGCGAGCGGTAGGAGCTGACGAAGTCCGGCGACGGGATCAAGGTGACCGTCTCGGTGGTGGCCTGGTTGCGCTCGATCTGCACGTCCTTGGCCCAAGCGATGAAGCCCTCCTTCTCCACCACTACCCGGTGCGGCCCCCAGCCCAGCTTCTGCACCGGGAACGGGGTCAGCCCCACCAGCCGCCCGTCGATGGAGACCTTGGCGGCGCTCTCGCGGCTGACCAGCTCGAAGAAGCCCTGCTCCTTGTCGAGGATGGGGCGGACCACCTCCAGGGCCAAGGTGGCGCCGGCGGCCACCGCGTCGCGGGCGGTCTTCTGATCGCCGCGGATCTGCTCGGCGGCGACCTCGGCCTTCTTCATGTCGAACAGCTGCAGCTTGACGGTGAAGGGCCCCTTGGTCCGGTCGATGCCCGAGACCGTCCCCACCACCAGGTAGCGGGCCCCCAGCGCGCTGCCGACCTCGGCCAGGCAGCTCGACTCCGAGCAGCGGCTGGAGATCAGCGCCCGCTCCTTGTCCAGCGACAGCATCTGCCGGATCTCGGCGCGGCTGATGACCTTGAACACCCGCAGCTCGCGCAGCGCGCCGACCACCGACTCGCTGACGCTGTCGATCAGCAGCGGCTCGACGTTGCGGGCCTCGAGGTCCATCACCGCCAGCTGAATTCTCTCGGCGCGGGCGGGGCCGGCCAGGGCGACCACGGCCAACAGGGAAGCGACGCGGGTGGCAAGTCTCATCAAAAGCCTCCGTCAGTTCGCGGGATTATATCGATTCGCGACCGTCCGTCGACGCCGATGTCCGCCGGCGGACTTTATCCTCCCGATGACCGATGGGCCGGGGCCACCAACTCCACCCGATGACCGATGGACGGCCTATGCCGGATGAGCCATTCTGAGCACGGTCGCGCAACCGCTTTTTCGGCGGGGGCGGCGAGCCCCGGGAAAGGGGCCCGACCTTCAACCCCAAGGAGAGCAAGCCATGATGAACCGCATGAACGCCATGATCCGCAGCGAAGAAGGCCAGGGCATGACCGAGTACATCATCATCGTCGCCCTGATCGCGATCGCCGCCATCGGCGTGATCACCGTCTTCGGCCAGAACCTGCGCGCGCTGTTCGCCGCCTCCAGCAACGCCCTCGGCGGCCAGACCAACCAGACCACCTCGGCGGCCGGCGGTGGCATCCAGAGCGCGGCCTCGAAGCGCGTCGGCCTCGACAAGTTCAACGAGACCAACGACGGCACCCGCTAGTCCGCGGTTCGGCACGGTGCAGCGGCTCTCGGGCTGCTGCACCTGCCGCGGCAGTATCCTGCCCGTCTTGACGCAGCAGTTTGAGCGATCAGGCCGTGCGCGAATGATTTTTCCGCAAGGAGCTCCCTCATGATTCGCCGCATGAACTCTCTGTTGGCGCGCGAAGACGGCCAGGGGATGACGGAGTACATCATCATCGTCGCCCTGATCGCGATCTCCGCGATCGCCATCATCACCGTCTTTGGCCAGAACCTGCGCGCACTGTTCGCCGCTTCTTCCAACGCCCTGGGCGGCCAGACCAACCAGACCACCTCGGCCGCCGGTGGCGGTACCCAGGCCTATGCCGCCAAGAAGAACCTCGGCAACTTCAACGTGGACCAGAACGTCCCCTGAAGCAGCCGGGGTTGCATCGGTTCGTTGCTGGCGCGAACCCCAAAGAGCGTTCGGGCCGTGCCAGTGACCCATCCGCAAGGAGCTCCTTCATGATTCGCCGCATGAATTCTCTGCTGGTGCGCGAAGATGGTCAGGGGATGACGGAGTACATCATCATCGTCGCCCTCATCGCGATCGCCGCCATTGGCATCATCACCGTTTTCGGTCAGAACCTGCGCGCCCTCTTCGCCGCCTCTTCCAACGCCCTGGGAGGCCAGACCAACCAGACCACCTCGGCGGCTGGCGGCGGCATTCAGGCCACCATCGTCAAGAAGGGCCTGAGCAACTTCAACAAGGACTTCAACTCTCCTCCGTGAGGACGTTGGTTGTCCCGCTGTCACTGGCGCGATCTCCTTCTGGAGGTCGCGCCAGTTCTTTGTTCGGGCCGCTCACGACGGCGCCGCGGCGTCGCCATCCGGCTTGGCGAGCTTGGATTCTGGTTCTAGGGAGCTGAGATCAGTCCCGGGGCAGGCGCCGCCGGCTCGGAGGCCCTGGCCGCTTCGGCGCGCTCGCCAAAGGCCCCCCGCCGCCGCAGCCAGCCGACGAGCGCCACCACCAGCAGTGCCTGCAGCGCCCCCGCCAAGACGTCGGCGACGTAGTGGTAGCGCAGGTAGACGCAGGCGAGAGGCGTCGGCCCAGAGATCGGCAGCGCGACCCAGAACGCCTTCCGGGAGTTCCGGAAGATCTGCCAGAGGCAGAGCAGCGTGATCGAGGTGTGGAGGCTGGGGAAGCAGTCGCGCGGGACCCGGAACCGGTCCATCAGCTGCTCCTTGACCCAGGACAGATAGTAGAGGTCGAGCGGGACGGAGAACTTTCCGGTGAAGACCGGCCCCTGGACCGGGACCAGCTGATAGAGCAGCAGCCCGGTGGCGAAGGCCAGGCTCAGCGCGAAAGCCGGCTCCTGCAGCGCGGGGAGGCGCCGCACCGCGAGCATCACCGCAAACAGATAGGGCATCAGGAACGCGTAAGAGGTGTAGCTGAGCGCCAGCCACTCCGAGAGCCAGGGGTTGATGATCGCCTGCAGCAGCTGCACCGGATCGCGGCCGAAGAAGAGCGCCCGGTCGATGGCCTGCATCAGGCCGTCCTTGTCGGAGAAGGCCGGCTTCTCCAGCAGATCGCCCACCAGCGAGTAGCTCAGGATGACCAGCATCAGCGGGGCGAAGGCGCGCAGGTACTCCAGCGCCGACACCCCTGCCCCGGCGGCCAGTCGCCCCAGGCGGAATCGCCCTTCCTGCTTGAGGTGAAGCCCCACCCCGCACCAGCCGAGCAGCGGCACAAGGGCCAAGGCCAGGTGGCCGGCCAGGATGCGCAGGTAGTTGAAGATCGTCCCGGCCTTTCCGCCAAACAGGTAGACGGTCGGCCAGTCCGCAGCGACCCCCGACAGCTGATCAAAGATCAGGTCGGCGCTGATCGCCGCCGGGAGGATCACCAGGGCCGAGAAGGTCATGGCCATCCTCGAGCGAGGGTCGGGCCAGGGAGTGCGCCAGTATTCGAGGGCCAGCTTCACCGCCACCACCCCCAGGGCGGCCATCGCGATGTCGGTCCGGGGAAGGTCGAACTTGCCGGTGGGCAGGCCGCGCACCGAGACGATCGCCCCGAGGATCGCGGCCCAGGCCAGGAACACCCACTCCGCCGGGCGCGGGCTCAGCCAGCGCAGGGCGCGGGACGGCCAGCGAACCGGTGCCGCGGCGCCGGTCGAGGGGACAGAGGAGAGATCGGGGGAGGTCGCCATCGGCGGAGAGCTGCCACGCTAGCAGAATCCCCGGGACCCCGGCAGGCCCGCGCTCCGCTGACCGGCGCGTCGCCCGCTCGCCAGCCTCTCGAGCCGACGACGACGCCGGGGCCCGGTAGTCCTGTTCGCGGCGCACCCCTTCCCCTATAATCGCCTGCTTCGCTTGAACCTTCTGGAGCTGGCATGGGCATCGAGGAGTCGCGCAGCCGAGAACCGCATCGCTTCGGCAAGTACACGCTCATCGACCGGATCGCGGTGGGCGGGATGGCCGAGATCTTCTTGGCCCGCCAGGCCGGCCTGGAGGGGTTCGAAAAGACCATCGTCATCAAGCGCATCCGGCCGCACCTGAGCTCGCAGAAGGCCTTCGTGAAGATGTTCCTCAACGAGGCCAAGCTCGCCGCCCAGCTCAACCACCCCAACATCGTGCAGATCTACGACCTGGGGAAGATCGGCGAAACGTACTTCATCGCCATGGAGTACATCTTCGGCCGGGACATGCGGCGCATCATCCCCAAGGCCGACTCGATGGGGATCCCCTTCCCCATGGTCTACGCCCTCAAGATCGCCAGCTCGGTCTGCGAGGGGCTGTTCTACGCGCACCAGAAGACCGACATCTACGGCAACCCGCTGAACATCGTTCACCGCGACGTGACCCCGGAGAACATCTTCGTCAGCTTCGACGGCACGGTGAAGGTGCTCGACTTCGGCATCGCCAAGGCCGCCAACCAGATCGAGCAGACCCGCGCCGGCGAGATCAAGGGCAAGCTCAGCTACATGTCGCCCGAGCAGTGCATGGGCAAGCCCCTCGACCACCGCAGCGACATCTTCTCGCTGGGAGTGGTGCTCTACGAGTGGGTCACCGGCTTCAAGCTGTTCACCGGCGAGAACGAGGTGGCGATCCTCAAGTCGATCACCGAGGGGAAGATCTACGCCCCCAGCTACTTCAAGGCCGACATCCCCGAGGCGGTGGAGCACATCCTGATGAAGGCGCTGGAGAAGGACCGCGAGCGCCGCTACCAGACCGCCTGGGACATGCAGTACGACATCGACCAGTTCCTCTCCCAGTACGAGTTCACCCCGAGCAACATCCACCTCTCCAACTTCCTCAAGCAGCTGTTCAGCGACGAGCTGGAGGAGGAGAAGAAGCGGCTGATGGCCGGCAGCCGCCAGCCGGCCCCGGCGCCGGTTCCCGAGGAGGTGGAGGAAGTCGAGGAGGTGCTCCCCGACAACGCCCCGATCCCGCTGCGCCCCAAGCGCGAGGAGCATACCGAGATCGCCCGCCTTCCCACCGGCGAGGGCTCGGAGCGGGTGCTGACGGTCAGCGTGGCCGAGGACACCTACGAGTCGCTCAAGCAACTGGCCGAGCGCAACCGCATCCCAGTCGGCACCCTGCTGCGCGATGTCCTCACCGCCTACCTCAAATACAAGTGAGCCGTGGCCAACCTCTTTGTCCTCGATGATGACGAGATGATCCTGCGCTCGCTGTCCCGGCAGCTGGCGCACGCCGGCCACAAGGTCGGCGCCTTCTCCACCGCCGAGCAGGTGCTGGCCCACCTCTCCGAGTCCCCGTCGCTGCTGGTCTGCGACTACCACATGCCGCGCATCGACGGGCTGGAGCTGGCCCGCAGCGTCAAGCGACAGTGCCCGAGCTGCAAGGTGCTGCTGCTCTCCGGCGGGATCCAGGACGAGCCGATCGAGGAGGCGCTGCGCTCGAAGACCATCGACGGCTTCCTGGGCAAGCCCTTCCAGCACCAGGAGCTGCTCGCCACGGTCGATGGCCTCCTGGGCCCGGGGCAATGAGGCGCCCGCTGGGATCGCTGCGCAACCTGTCGCTGGTGCTGGTCCTCACCGGCCTCGGGCTGCTGCAGACCGTCTGGCCGTCGCTGCACCGCGGCGCCTCGGCGGCGATGGCGCCGGCGGCGAGCGCCCTCGAGCTGGGCCCGGCGCGGGTGGTGGCCCCCGAGAAGCTGCCGGCCCTCGACGAGCTGTTGGCGCGGCTGGGGCTTGCGGCGGAGAAGTTGCCGGTCGACTCGGCCTTCGCCGCGCTAGCCACCGTCCACTGCCACTCGGACCCCGGGGAGCCGGCGCTGGCCGAGTCCGGCGCTCCGGGGCCGGTGTTGATGCTCAACGGCTTCGGCGACTTCCACCACCTGACCTACTTCCTGCTCGAGCGCGACATCGAGCCGCTGGGAGTGCCCTTCAGCGTGGTCAACTTCGACGCCCACGACGACTCCCACGACGTGGGCCAGGCCAGCATCGACTGCGGCAGCTGGGCCCACTCGGCGCTCTCCCGCCTGGACCATCTCCAGCGCTACCTCCACGTCGGACTTCCCCACCCTATCTACCGGGACGCCGCCACCTGGATGTCGAAGGCCGGCCCGCTGGCCGGGCGCATGGACGTCATCTCGGTGGAGCCACAGGCGCTGTTCTTCTCCCGGCCTCCGCCAGTCGACGCGATCGCCAACACCGCCGTCCGCCGGGACCTGCTCTCGCCGCTCCTTGGCCAGAGCGGCGTCGAGCTGATCACCCCCACCCTGGCCGAGATGGGGCCAAAGCTGGCGGAACGAATCCCCACCGAGTTCGTCTACGTCACCGTCGATCTCGACGTCCTCGACGAGGCCGATTTCGAGGAGTCGGGCTGGGGGACCGGGGCGGTGCGCACCGCGCAGATCGTCTCCGCGATCCAGGGACTGGCCGCCCAGCGGCGGCTGATCGGCGGCGACCTGACCGGCTACCCGCCGGTGTTCAACCTGCCTCCTTTGGCGCCGCCGCACCGCTGCGAGCGGTGTGAGCGCTCCTACCTGGCGGTGGCCACCGCCTTGCGCGAGGGACTGCAGGCCTCGCGCTCGCCGCGCGGGCCGCGGGCGGGAGCTGCCCCATGAAGCTGGCGCGCGCCCTGGCCACCGCCCTCGTGTCGGCGGGAGTGTTCGCTGCCTCGGCCTGGCTGCTCAAGGTGCATCCGCTGCCGCTGGCGATGCACGCTGCCCTGGCGCTGATGGGCGGGACCGCCTGCCTCCTCTTCCTGGCCTCGGGTTCGGTGGGAGCGGCTGTCGCCCTCATCACCGGCGCGCTGGGCCTGACCGGGCCCCTGGTCCTGGCGGGCGGTCTGGTGGCGCTGCTCGGAACGCGCGCCGGTGTCGCCGCCAGCCTGGTGCCGATCGGCCTGCTGCTCTTCGGCCACGGAATGGGCGCCCTCTCTCGAACCGGAGAAGAAGGTCCGCGCTCGACGGCCCCGCGCTGGGCATTGGCGGCGAGTGCGCTGGCGGCGCTGCTCGCCGGCCTCGCAAGCCTGCCGCTGCAGATCCCCTTTGCCGCCTTCGGAGCAGCGACCCTCACTGGCGCCGGCCTGGCTTCGAGCCTGCTTGCCGACTCCACCCCGGAGCGGCTGCGCGCCCAGCTCGCCCGCGGCGGCGTGGTGGTCCCGCTGGTGCTGCTGCTGGTCCTGTCGGCGATGCAGGCGACCTTCCCGACCTATTCGGCAGCCCTGCACCCGGTCTACCTGCGCTTCGTCGGCGCGGTCTTCTTCTTCTTCGGATACTGCGAAGGGCGCTACAGCCCGGTGCGCTGAGGAGTGAAGTCGGATGGACCAGCTCCAAAAATCCGATCCTCTCGGAGCGAAGCAGGCCATTCAGGAAGGAACGCGGCAAGCCTGGGCGATCTTCGGCCTCTGGATCGCCAGCATCGCCATCGCCGACATTGCCGTGCGTGGCAAGGCACTATTCTCCCAGCCGACCCTCGGCGTTCCCTTCTACCTGGTGGCGGAGAGCTTCAGCGCCATCCTTTGGCTGGTCTGGTTCCGCATCCTCTACGAGGTGTCCGTAAAGCGCCGCTGGCTGGCTGCGGCGCTGGCTGGCCTTGCCGCTCCCCTCGCCTCGCTCTCGATCGTCGGCGTCCTCGGCTTCGCCGAGATCGCCAAGACCGAGCTCACTCCGGCCTTCGTCGAGATCACCCTGCGCAACCCGAAGCTGGCGCTATCGCTGGTTCGCTCGGTCGCCGGCTGGGGAACCTTGGTCGCCCTGGTGGCGGTGGCCGCCGCCGTGATTCTGGTCCAGCGCCAGCTAATCCGCCGGCCACTGCCGCCACCGAACCGCGTCGCGCTTGCGGTATTCGTCCTGGCCACGGCGGTGGTGATCGCCGACTTCTACGGCTCCCGTCGCCCGCCGCCCTGCGACCTGCTGGGCCTGCGCACGCTGGTGGTCGCGGCCATCAACCGCACCACCAACAGCCACGTCCTTCCGGTGCCGGAGCGCGAGGCGGTCGCTTCCGTCTCCCCGGTCGCGGCCCCCGACGTCCTGCTCGTCGTCCACGAGAGCGTGAGCACTCGCGACTGGCGGCCGTGGAATCCCTCCGCCGGCCCAGGCGGCGAAATCGTCGACTTCCTCGCCCGGCACCAGGGGCACGCGGTTCACTTCCCCGCCTGCCGCTCCGCCGGCAGCGCCACCTGCATCGCCCTGCCAGCGATGCTCTCCGGGCTCGATCCCGATGCCTCCACGCGCGATTACGCCCGAACTCCCCTCCTGTGGAACTGGGCCCGGGCGGCCGGCTACCGGACCGCGCTCTTCTCGGCGCAGGAGTTCGAGGCCTTCCTCTTCCCGACCTTCTTCCTGGGCAGCGACCGCCCGGACCTGGTCAGGGTTGCCGCTGATTTCGGCACCGAGCGCGTCAACGCCGAGGGCGTGGACGAGAAGCAGATGGTGGAGGAGACGGCCCGCTTCTTCGAAGCCCGCCCGCGAAGCGAGCCCAGGCTGGCGGTCGTCCAATTCAACTCGACGCACGTTCCATGCTGGGCGCCCGATCTCACCGGGACCCGCACCCGGACCGAGCGCTGCGAGCGGGCGGCGGCCTACATGAGCGGCCTCACCGTGGAGTTGCTCGACCGCCTGGAGCACGCAGGCACCCTGGAGCACACCCTGGTGATCGTGACCTCGGATCACGGGGAGGACACCCGTGGGCTCTCGGCGATCAAGGCCACCGTCCGGCCCGACTCGATGAGCGAATCCATCCTCTCCGTGCCGCTGCTGGTGCACCTGCCTGCGCAATTCCCGGCGGAGCGGCTCGCCGCCCTCCGCACCGCCAGCGCACACCCGGTTTCCAGCCGCGACATCCTCCCGACCGTGCTCGACGTGTGGGGGCTGTGGCCTCCCCGGGGGCATGAGCTGCCGCTGCCGGGGCGAAGCTTGATCGAGCCCATCGGCGAGCGGGCGATCGTGGCCACCAACTTCGGCGAGATCAGCGACTGGTCCCCGGCGCGCTTCGCGATCTACGGCGGCCGCTTCAAGTGGCTGGTCAGCGAGAGGGCCGGGATGGCGCTCTACGACGTGGAGCGCGATCCGGCCGAGGCGGAGGATCTCTCCGCCCATCCGCCGGCGGAGGCGCTCGAGCTGCTCAAGCGCGAGGTGGAGCAGAGGTCGGCGCTTCGCCCGCTGGCCCGGCCGCAGGGGCCCCGCTGACCGGGCCCGAGCTCAGGAGCCCGCCTTCAGCTTGGCCCGCAAACCGGCGAAGAAGTTGCGCTCCTCGTTCCCGGCTGGCCCCTTGGGCGCGGCGCTGTAGTCGACCAGCTCCTTGAGCTCGCCGGGGATGTCCTCGAGGAACCGCGAGACGGCGCGGGGAGCCACGCGCCCTCGCTTGACCCGCTGCGCGGCCCGGCTCAGGTAGAGCCTCTCGCGCGCCCGGGTGATCCCGACGTAGGCCAGGCGCCGCTCCTCGTCGAGGTTCTGCGCCTCCCCCTGCATCCCACCGTGCGGCAGCAGGTCTTCCTCCAGGCCACAGACGAAGACCACCGGCCACTCCAGCCCCTTGGCGGCGTGCAGGGTCATCAGCGTCACGGCGCTTCCCGGCAGGCCCGAGTCTTCCTCGCGGGCGTCGAGCGCCAGCCGCCGAAGGTAGGCATCGAGCGAAGCCTTGGAGTCGCGCTCGACGTACGACTTGATGGAGGCCAGGAACCCGTCGATGGCCGCCACCTTGCGCAGCCCAGCCGCCGGACTCTGCACCGAGAGCCGGGCCACCTCGCGCATGCCGATCTCGTCCACCAGCGCGCTGACAACCACGTCGATGGGCTCGGACTCGAAGCGCGCCCGGTAGCGCTTCAGCAGATCCAGGAATTCCCCGAGCTTGGTGGCGGCGCTCTTGGGCAGGTCGTCGAACTCGCTGGCCCTGGCCATCGCCTCCTCGATCGAGAGGCTGCGCTCGCGCGCGTGGCTGGACAGCCGGGTCATGGTGGCGTCGCCGATGCCGCGCGGCGGCATGTTGACGATGCGCAGCACCGAGACCTCGTCGCTGCTGTTGTGGCAGGCCTTGAGGTAGGCCACGAGGTCCTTGATCTCGCGGCGGTCGAAGAACTCCTGGCCGCCGACCACCTCGTAGTTGATGTTGCCCTCGCGCAGCGCCTCCTCGACGGCGCGCGACTGAAGGTTGGTGCGGTAGAGCACCGCCAGGTCCTTGGGCCGCTTCCCGCCGGCGATGAGCCGGGCGATCTCCCGGGCGATGTACCGCCCCTCCTCCTCCTCGTCCGGGCAGACCACCACCTGGATCTTGTCGCCCTCGCCGGAGGCAGTCCACAGCCGCTTCTTCTTGCGGGCCTCGTTCTTGGCGATCACCGCGTTGGCCGCATCGAGGATGGCGCCGGTCGAGCGGTAGTTCTGTTCGAGGCGGACTTCCTTGGCCCCGGGGAAGTGGCGGTCGAAGCGCAGGATGTTCTCCACCTCGGCGCCGCGCCAGCTGTAGATCGACTGGTCGTCGTCGCCGACCGCGCACACGTTGCGCCGCTCCCCGGCCAGCAGCACCAGCAGATCCAGCTGCGAGCGGTTGGTGTCCTGATACTCGTCCACCAGCAGGTACCGGTAGCGCTCGAGCAGGCGAGAGCGAACCTCCTCGTGCTCGCGCAGCAGCTCCATCGGCAGCAGGATCAGGTCGTCGAAGTCCACGCACCCCTGGGCCCGCAGCGCCAGCTGGTAGCGGGGATAGGCCTCGGCGGTGGCCAGATCGTAGTCGTCACCTCTACCGGCCTCCATCGGCTGCGGGGCCTTGCCCACGCACTTGGCCTTGCTGATCAGCGCCTGCACGCGCTTGGGGTCGAAGCGGCGGTCGTCGATCTTCACCTCGCGCATCGCGCGCTTGACCATGGCGATCTGGTCAGAGGCGTCGGCGATGGCGAAGCGGCGCGGGTAGCCGAGCCGGTCGATGTAGCGGCGCAGCACCTCGCAGCCGAAGGCGTGGAAGGTGGAGACGGTCAGCGCTTTGCCGTTCTTGCTGCCCACCAGCGCCGCCACCCGCTCCCGCATCTCGCTGGCCGCCTTGTTGGTGAAGGTGACGGCCAGAATGTTGGAGGGAGCGATGCCTTGCTCGATCATGTAGGCGATGCGATGGACGATGACCCGGGTCTTTCCGCTACCAGCCCCGGCCAGCACCAGCAACGGGCCTTCCAGCGTCAAGCACGCCTCGCGCTGCGGAGGATTGAGAGTGGAGAGATCGACTGCCATGCGCGACACCCTTTATCAGGATTCGGGCGGGCGCGCGCCGGGGCGCGCCGGACACCCCGGCCTGCTGGCGGCCGCGGCGCTGCTGTGGATGGCCTGCGACCGCCCCGCCGCGCCGCAGCCGCCAGCGCCGGCCCCCGCCGCCAGCACCGAGGTCGCCGGGCCGACCGTCCACTTCACCAAGCTGCGCTCCTTCCTGCCGGACAAGGTGCTCGACTTCGAGGGGGCGCGCCCGACCGCCTCGACCTCGCGCTTCAACTCGGTGGCGGTGAGCGAGGCCGAGCGCAGCTATCACCAGGGCGAACGCAAGGCGAGCGTGCGCATCGTCGACACCAACCTGCACACCGGCGGCGCTCCCCCGAGAGCCAGCTGGGAGGACGAGCGGACGCTCCACCGCTCGCTCGACTCCGGCGACGCCCAGGGCTTCTTCGAGCTCGACAAGCAGAGCCGCCTGGCGCAGGCGGACCTGGTGGTCGCCGGCCGCTTCGTGGTGACGGTCAAGCTCGAGGACGCCCGCGGGCCCGAGGAGATGGAGCGCCTGGTCGCCGCGCTCGCCCTCGACCGGCTGGCGGCGCTGGCCCCGCGCGACGCCGGCTCGCCCTAGCCGCCTCGCCTCAGCCTGGGCGGCGGTTCGGGGTCAACGAGGATGGCTCCGACTTCGCCTCGGTCTGCTATCCTTCGGACATTCCGCCTGCTGGCGCCTAAGGAGGTCGTGCGTGGCAAAGGAAGCTCCCGCCGTGGCCGTCGCGGAAGTCCCGCTCTCCAAGCGCGGCTTCATGGACGAGTACAGCCGGTTGCTCAAGGAGTTCTCGAGCGACCCGGGCAACCCGGGCAGCTACGCCTGCAAGAGCTGCCAGCGCTGCACCGGGTGCATGTTCTGCGAGGGCTGCGAGGCCTGCTACCACTGCACGCACTGCCAGGAGTGCACCGAGTGCACCAGCTGCACACACTGCAGCGGCTGCAAGTCGTGCAACGCCTGCGCCTACACCCAGCAGTCGGAGGCCTGCACCGGCAGCAACTACCTGACCCTGTGCCGCAACCTGCAGGACTGTAACTACTGCCTGGGGTGCGTCGGGCTGGCCAAGAAGGACTTCCACATCCTCAACCAGCCCTACAGCCGGACCGAGTACTTCCAGATCCTGGAGAAGCTCAAGCGCGAGCTGGGGCTCTAGCCCCGGCTACAGCGCGCGCAGGATCCAGCACTTGAGGTACTCGCTCTCGGGCAGGCCGGCCAGCGTCGGGTGATCGGCGCCGGCGCCGCGCCGCTCGAGGATCTGCACCGGCCGCTTGGCGTCCTCGATAGCCGACTGGAGCATCTGCCCGAAGAGCTCGGAGGTCATCTTCCCGGAGCAGGAGCAGGTGATGAGGATTCCGTCCCGCTCCAGCAGCCGCAGCGCGCGCAGGTTGAGGTCCTTGTAGGCGCGCTGGGCAGCGGGAAGCCCCTCCTTGCGCTTGGCGAAGGCCGGCGGGTCGAGGACGATCGTCTCGAAGCGCCGCCCCTCCTGCTCCAGCTGCCTCAGCAGGTCGAAGGCGTTGACCGCGCGGGCCTCGAGGTTCTTGAGCCCGTTGCGCAGCGCGTTCTCCTCGGTGCGCTGGGCCGCCTCCAGCAGCTGGTCTACCGCCAGCACCGAGCTGCAGCGCCGGGCCAGCGAGAGCGCGAAGCCGCCGTGGTAGGTGAAGCAATCCAGGCCCCGGCCGCGAGCGTAGTGAGCGGCACGCAGGTGGTTGTCGCGCTGGTCGAGGAAGCTGCCGGTCTTGAGATCCTCCATCAGATCGATCTCGAAGAGGTTCTCGCCCTCGCGGTAGTGGACCCGGGCCGGGGCCTGCCCCTTGGCGAGCGCGCTCTGCCGCGGCAGACCTTCGAAGTCGCGGGCCGAGCCGTCGTTGCGCACCGCGATCAGCCGCGGCGAAAGCAATTCATCGAGCCAGCCGATGATCTCGGCCTGTCGCAGATCCATCCCCTCGCTGATGGTCTGGATGGTCACCGCGTCGGCGTAGCGATCCACGAACAGCCCGGGAAGCAGATCCGACTCGCCGTGGACCACCCGGAAGCCGTCGGTCTCGGGGTAGAGGAGACGCCGCCGCTCGAGGGCCTTGGTCAGCCGGTCGCGGAAGGTGTCGGAGGTAACCACCTCGTCCTTGCGCGACAGCAGCCGCAGGGCGATCGGCGAGCTCTGCGCCCACAGACAGACGGCGACGAAGTTGTTGCGGACGTCGACCACCCGGACCACCGCTCCGGCTGGCGCCTCTGGGACCCGCTCGATGTCGGCGCGGAACACCCAGGGGATTCCGGCGCGCAGGCGCTTGGCGCCCCGGTGGCTGACCTGGACGAGGGGAAGCTCGGCTTTCATGGATTACTCGAGACCGCGGGCGGAGAGCTGGACGTCGTCCTCGCCGCGCAGGTGTCCGACCTCGTGGACCAGCGTGACCCGCGTCTGGACCTCGAGCTCGTCGAGGTCGCGCACGGCGCGCTCGAGGTTCTTCCGGTAGAACACGATGGCCCGGCAGGGCCCGGGCTCCTCCTCGGGATCCGGGCAGTCCTCGCCGAGAGAGACGCCGCGGAACAGCCCCAGGATCTCCGGTGACAGCGGCGGGTCGTTGGCGGTCAGGTCCTCGAGGTCGGGCAGGTCCTGGGTCGAGACCTCGACCTCCTTGAGGTCCTTGCGCATGTCCTCCGGCAGCTGGGTCACCAACCTGGAGACCAGCGCGGCGAACTCCTGAGGGCCCAGCTCCACCGGGTCTGGATAGGTGTCGGGGTCGAGCTTGCGAGCCTGGGCCTGCTCGCGCTCGGCCCTGGCGAAGTCGCCGTCGCGCTCGGCGAGCAGCCCCAGGTAATGGTGGGCGGAGGCCTGGCGCTCCCCGCTCTTGGCGAGTCGCTCGAACTCCTTCTTGGCCTCGGCGAACCGGCACAGCTCCCAGAGCGCCATCGCCCGCTCGTAGCGCGCCGCCTCCCGCTCGGATTCGACCTCCATCGCCTCATCGGCCTTCTCCACCGCTTCCCGGCCGCGCCCCAGCGCGTTGAGCGCGGTCGCCTCGAGCAGCGCGAAGCGGCCAGCGAGATCGCCCTCGGGTTCGCGGATCGCCAGCTGGTGGCCGCGCTGAGCGTAGGCCAGCGCCAGCTCGAAGTAGTCGCGCGAGGGCGGCAGCTTGTTCAGGTAGAGATCGGCGGCGCCGAGCAAGGCGTCGGGGAGATCGGGGGTGAGCGCCAGGGCGCGGGCATAGGACACCCGCGCCTCCTCGTACTTGGCCAGGGCGACCAGCGCCGCCCCGCGCTCCGACAGAGCCGCGGAATTCGCCGGCTCGGCGGCGGCCGCCTGGACGGCGCAGGACAGCGCGTCGTCGTAGGCCCCGCGGTCGTAGTAGTCGATGGCCCGCTGCAGCAAGGTCCCGGGGCCGGCGGGGCACTGCGGCAGGCTCTCGGGCATCGCCGCCGAGGTGGCCGGCGCCGGCAATGGCGCTGGCTCGGCAGGCTTGCAGGCCGCTTCCACCCCGGCGTCGGGAGTCGCTGGCTCAGGTCGGCGGCAAGAGGAAAGTGCGGCCAGGAGGAGGAGGGCTCGGGCGGCAGTTCGCATCGGAGGTGGCTCATGGTAGAGGTCGCGCCCCGATGCGGCAAGCTGCTCTGCCGCAGAGAAGATTCGGGCGAGCGCTGGATCGGCTCGCGGCGGCCGCCTGGCCGGAAGAGCAAGGGCGCGCTGGGCGTTGAAGCGACAACCTGTTGCTGGAGGTCTCTCGTGAGAGCGTTGGCAGCCTGGGCAAGCGCAGTCCTCTTCCTGTCCGCATGCAGCGGCGGCGAATCGAAAAAGCCGGCGGCCGAGGCCGTCCCCGACGCAGCTCCGACCGCCGCCCCGGCGCCCCCGCCAGCTCCTCCGCCGGCGCCCGCGCTTCCCGACGGCATCGAGCACATCAGCCTGACCGTCAAGGGCTCGCTCGAAGAGAGCATGAAGGCCGCCGCCCCCGCCGACATCGCGGCGCCGCTTGCCCAGGTGACCGCCCGCCTCCTCATCTGGTGGGTGGACGTGGCCCGCGGGCTGCGCAAGGGCGACAGCATCGACGTGGTCTACCAGCAAGTGGCCGGCAAGGAGCCGCTCGTGCACGCGCTGCGCTTCTACTCGACCAAGGACGAGAAGGAGCACCGCGCCTACCTCTACAAGCCCGAGGGCGGCCGCTTCGCCCACTACTACTCGACCGACGGAGAAGAGGTCGAGGAGCGGCTGCGCAACAGCCCGATCGATGACTACGAGCAGGTGACCTCCATCCTGCGCGACGGGCGCCATCACAAGGGCGTGGACTTCAAGGCGCCGTCCGGAACCCCGGTCAAGGTGCCGTTCGACGCCACGCTGAGCCGCAAGAACTGGAGCTGGCGCCGCAACGGCAACTGCCTCGAGTTCCACGATGCCCAAGGGCGGCGAATCGTCTTCCTGCACCTCTCCGAGCTGCCGAAGTCGCTCAAGGAAGGGACCCACTTCAAGGCCGGCCAGACGGTGGCCGAGTCCGGCAACACCGGGCACACCACCGCTCCCCACCTGCACTACCAACTCGAGGGGCCGGACGGAAAGCTGCTCGATCCCTTCAAGGTCCACGAGACCTACCGCGCCAAGCTCAGCGCCGAGCAGATGACCGGCTTCGCCGCGGCCCGCGCCCGCTTCGACTCGATGCTCGCCCCCGCAGCTGGCAAGGCGGCCTCAGCGGCGCCCGCGCCCGCGCCGGAGCCTGCCGCTGCCGCCGCCGAGCCTGCGCCAGCGTCTCCGCCCGCCGCCCCGGCCGGTGGGGAGGCGCCAACCGCTGCCCCTTCGCCGGCGGCCGCGGCCACTGGCGCCGCGAACTGAGCCTGCGCTATCGCCGCTCGAGGAAGCGCAGCAGCGCGTCGACGAAGGCGCGCCGCTCGCCCGGCCCGTCAGGCAACTGCAGCGACGCCACCGGGTCGGACTCGAGAGCGTAGTTGCCCATCAAGTAGCCGAGCTGGCTGGTGCGGACGGTGAGCACCAGCAGCCGCTCTTCGCCCAGGCTGAGCGCGCGGCGCAGGCTTTCGGCGTGGCCGCGCCCGGCGACCTCCAGCTTGCTGAGGTCTCCCAGGATCAGCACCCGCCGGTCGGCGAGATCCTCCTCCAGCCAGCGCCGTGCCTGAGCGAAGGCATCGAGGCGGAAGGCGTAGCTGCAAAACGCCTCCTCGGAGGCGCCCCTGGGAGCGATGCCCTCCTGCGCCAGCGGCACCCTCGCGCCGCCGGCCACCCGCACCAGCTCGCTGGACTTCGCTCCGTCCGAGCCGCGCGAGCGCTGGACGACCCCGCCGACTGAGATGCCGCGCGCTTCGAGCTCGCTGGCGACCTCCAGCGCGCACCTCGCCTTGGGATCGCACTGCTCGCCGCTGATCAACGCCCAGGGTGTCATCGCCCGGAGCATCGCCTAGCGCTTTCGCCCAGGGAAGGCGGATCCGACCCAGCGGCCGGCCCCAGAGGTCGCGTCCGACTCACCGCTCCTGGCCCGCGCAATTCCTCCGGAAAAGCTCTCGGATGGCCCGCGCTCGAGCTCGGAAGGGTCGCTGCGGCCCTCGGCGGCGCTTCCGCCGCCGCCCGCTCCCGAGGGAAGCGAACGGCCAGCCGCCCGGCATGTCGCTTGCTCGACGTCGGTGCCGGTCAGGTCTGATCCTGGAGGCGCCCGTGATTGCCCAGCCTGAGAACGAGCTCTGCCACCTCGCCGCCTTCCATCGGCTCGAGTCCAAGCAGCGAGAGGGCTGCCTCAGCCCGCAAGAAGCCAGATTGCTCGAGGGGCTCCAGCGGCGCTTCGAGCCCGATGGCGCCGTCCGCCTGCCCTCGAAGAGCCGCGCCGCCTTCCGGGTCGGAGGAGTCGTCGGCAGGGCCTACGTCCAGGCTCTGAGCCAGCGCACCGCGGTCATCGTTCCCCTGCGGCAGGTCCTGCTCGGCGACTACCTGGAACTGTCCCTGCGCGATCTCGGAAGCCGCTGGCGCTTCTCCGGCACCGTGATCGCGATGGATCATCGCAACGGCATCGCCACCATCGCTCTCGAGCGCTCGCTGGGGCGCAATGGCGTCAGCTGGGAGCGCGCGGTCGCCAGGGTGGAGTGCGGGAGGCGCCCCAAGCCGGAAGAGCCCGTCGCGCACGGCGAAGCGTCGCCCTGAGCCGCACCTCGAAGCCGAAAACAATTCGAGCGCCGCGCGGCAGGAGCCGATCGCGGCGCTCGAAGTCTCGGGCGCGGTGCCCGAAGTGAGGCGCTTTCCTACTTGGCAGGGGCGGCGGGCGCGGGCGGCACGGCCGGGGCCGGCGCGGCCGGGGCCGGCGCGGTCGGAGCCTGCGCCGCCGGAGATTGCGCGGAGGCGGGAACAGCGGCCTTGGCATCCGCCGGGGCCGGCGCGACGGCGGGAGGCTTCCCGACGATGTCGGCCACGCCGTTCACGAACGGCTGGGTCACGACCTTGGGCCGCGCGCCCTCGATCTCCTCGTTGAGGCCGCGGCTCTTGGTGTCGATCATGGTCAGCGCCATCAGCGTCGCCAGGAACACCGCCGACGAGAGGAAGACCACCGCGTTGAACTTCTGCTTCTCGTAGGCCAGGTGCATGAACACCGAGGCCACCAGCAGCGCCTTGGTGGTGGCGACCAGCAGGGCGATGACCACGTTCCAGGTGCCGAAGTCGAGGTAGCTGACCCCGACCGTGGCGCCGGTGAGGACCAACAGAGCTCCCCACACCCCGAGGTAGCGGCTCAGGGGCAGCACGTGCGGAACGTGCTCGTCGTGGGCGGAAACGGCGTGCTCAGTGTGCATCGTCTAGGCTCCTTCGCTGCGGCGTCGCCGGTCGGCGGATGGCCCTCAGGCCCTCGCGCCGGCGAACCAGCTGCTCTCAGCCGATGAGGTAGAGCAGCGGGAAGAGATAGATCCAGATCAGGTCCACCAGGTGCCAGTAGAGCCCGACGCCCTCGACCGGCGCGTAGTAGCTGCTGGAGAACTCGCTGCGGCTGTTGCGCAGGAAGGCCCAGCCGATCAGCCCGATCCCGATCAGCACGTGCAGGCCGTGGATGCCGGTCATCATGAAGTACAGGCCGAAGAAGATCTTGGCCTGGGGATAGACGAACCCCTCGGCGTGCCACAGCTTCCCCGGCAGCAGGCCGTGCTCGATCTTGTGCGAGTACTCGAAGTACTTGATCACCAGGAAGGTGCAGGCCAGGGCGATGGTCGAGGCCAGGAAGAAGGCGGTGGACCCCTTCTTCGACTGCTGCGAGGAGCGCACCGCCAGCGCCATGGTCAGGCTGGAGCAGATCAGCACCACGGTGTTGACGCTGCCCATCACCTTGTCCAGGTGGTGGTGGGCCTCGACAAACGCCGGCAGGTACCAGGAGCGGAAGACCGCGAAGGCCCCGAACAGCCCGCCGAACAGCAGCACCTCGGTCACCAGGAACAGCCAGATCCCGAGCTTGTTGGCCTCGAACTGGGTCTGGGCGCTGTCGAAGTGATGGGCGAAATGGAACTTGGGAGTGACCGCCGCCGGCTCGGACGGCGCTCGAGCGCTCTGGTTGATCATCGATTCCCCTTCAAAGCCGCTTCAAAGTCGTAGGGGCCGTGGACGGCCTCCACCTCGTGCTCGAAGTTCTCGGTGATTGGCGGAGAGGCGGTCTGCCACTCCAGGCTGGCCCCGCCCCACGGGTTCTTGGTCGCCGGGGCCCCGTTCTTCAGCGAGATGAGCAGGTAGTAGAGCATCACCAGGAAGCCGGCCCCCAGGATCCACGAGCCCACCGTCGAGAAGGCGTGGAAGAACTGGTACTTCGGCAGGTAGTCGTAGTAGCGGCGCGGCATGCCCCGGGCGCCCATGATGAACTGGACGAAGAAGGTGGCGTTGAAGCCAATCACCACCAGCGCCCAGGCGATGCGCGCCAGCTTCTCGTCGTACATCTTGCCGAACAGCTTCGGCCACCAGTGGTGCAGGCCGCCGAGGAAGGCGATCAGCGTGCCGCCCATCATCACGTAGTGGAAGTGAGCCACCACGAAGTAGGTGTCAGTCAGGTGCACGTTGACCGCCAGCATCCCCAGGAACAGGCCGGTCAGCCCGCCGATCGAAAACAGGAACAGGAACGCCAGCGCGTAGAGCATCGGGACGGTCAGGACGATCGAGCCCTTGTAGAGCGTCGCCAGCCAGTTCCACATCTTCACGCCCGAGGGGATGGCCACGAAGAAGGTCAGGAAGCTGAACACCGCCGAGGCCACCGGGCTCTGGCCCGAGACGAACATGTGGTGGCCCCACACCAGGAAGCCCAACAGCGCGATGGCCACCGAGGAGAAGCCGATCGCCTTGTAGCCGAAGGGCCGCCGCCGCGAGTGGACCGCGATCAGCTCGCTGATCACGCCCATCCCCGGCAGGATCATGATGTAGACCGCGGGGTGGCTGTAGAACCAGAAGAAGTGCTGGAAGAGCACCGGGTCGCCGCCCTGGTCGGCGCTGAAGATGCCGATCCCGAAGAGCCGCTCGGCGACCAGCAGCAGCAGGGTGATGCCCAGCACCGGGGTGGCCAGGATCTGGATGATGCTGGTGGCGTAGATCGACCACAGGAACAGCGGCATGTCGAACCAGCCCATGCCCTTGGCCCGCAGCTTGTGGATGGTGACGATGAAGTTCAGGCCGGTGAGGATGCTCGAGAAGCCCATGATGAAGGCGCCGAGCACGGTGCTGATCACCGGCGCCGCGGTCTTGCTCGAGTACGGCATGTAGAAGGTCCAGCCGGTGTCCGAGCCGCCGTGGACCAGCGCGTACAGCGCCACCACCCCGCCGATCCAGTACAGGTACAGGCTCAACAGGTTGAGCCGCGGGAAGGCCACGTCCTTGGCCCCGACCAGCAGCGGCACCAGGAAGTTGCCCAGCGCCGAGGGGATGGCGGGGATGATGAACAGGAAGATCATCACCACGCCGTGGAGCGTGAAGATGCGGTTGTAGGTGTCCGCATCCATGATCGTGCGGCCGGGAGTCAGCAGCTCCAGCCGCACCAGCATCGCCAGCACCCCGCCGATGGCGAAGGAGACCAGGATGCTGGCCAGGTACATGATCGCGATGCGCTTGTGGTCGAGGGTGGTGAGCCAGGACATGATCCCGCGCTCGGCGTTGAGGTAGTTGGTCCCTCGCGCGTCCTCGACCGCTCCTACGACTGCTGCCGTGTCGGCCATCGTCCGTCTTCCTTCTTGAAGCTGGGGTCCCGTGTGACGGGTCCTGCCTCTACTTGAGCGTCTTGATGTAGGCGATCAGGGCGTCGATCTGCTTCTGGTTGAGCAGCCCCTTGAACACCGGCATCACCGGCTGGTAGCCCTTGACCACCTTGGCGGCCGGGGTCTCGATCGACTCGCGGATGTACTGCTCGTCGACCTGGAGCTTCTGGCCGTCGGACATCTCCTCGGTGCGGCCGAAGACGCCCTTGAAGGTCGGGCCGGTCTTGGGCGAGCCGTCGGTGGTGTGGCAGGTGTTGCAGCTCATCTTGACGAAGAGCTTGGCGCCCGCCTCGGCCGGCGGCAGCTTGGCGTCGGCCCCGGCGCTGTCCAGCCAGTCCTGGAACTCCTTGGGCTGCTGGATCACGATCTTGCCCAGCATCGCCGAGTGACCGGTGCCGCAGTACTCGGCGCACATCAGCGTCGCCTCGCCGGCCTCGGTCGCCTCGAACCAGGTGGTGGTGTACTGGTTGGGGACCACGTCCTTCTTGATGCGGAAGTCGGGCACGTAGAAGGAGTGGATCACGTCCTTGGAGCTCATCACCAGCTTGACCGGCTGGTTCACCGGCGCCCGCAGCTCGTTCACGCTGACCGTGCCGTTGGGGTAGGTGAAGGTCCACAGCCAGCGCTCGGCGGTGACGCTCACCTCCAGCGACTCGGCCGGAGCCACCGCCATGCTGAGGAAGGTCTTGAAGCCGACCGCGAACAGCACCATCACGATCGCGATGGGGATGCCGGTCCAGACCACCTCGAGCTTGGTGTTGTGCTCGGGGCCATGTGGGACCTCGTTCTCATTGCGCCGCTGGTAGCGGACGACGAGGTAGATCATCGCGCCCACCACGATCAGGAAGAAGATCGCGGAGACGGTGAGGACCAGGTTCCAGCCGAAGTCGACTTCCTTGGCGATGGTCGACCCGGCCCTCGGGAGCCAGAATGTGTCCTGTCCGGCCATGGGTTCAGGCGCCCCTTTTCGAAGGAGTGGGTGCAGCGAGTGGATGGCTGGCGGCCGCCGCGGAATTGGACGGCACCGGCCGCTTCCGCCACAGCCTCGAGAAGAAGGCCGCCAGCAGAAGCAGAGTGAAGGCCCCGCCGGCGCGCATCAGCCGGGTCGCCGCCAGCACGTAGCCGCGGGCGTTGGGGTCGTAGTGGAAGCAGAACAGGACCACCTGGTCCCAGGCCCCACCCAGCTTTCCCTGGCTGGCCTCGAGCAGGGCCATCCGCAGCGAGTCGGCGGGGAAGGAGATGCCGTAGAGGGTGCGCGACAGCGCGCCCTTGGGAGTGAGCACGAAGGCCCCGGCGGCGTGGGCGTACTGCTGGCCGGCCTCGTCCCACTTGTAGCGGAAGCCCACCGCGTCGGCGATGCGCTTGACGCTGGCGGCGTCGGAGACGACGAAGTCGAAGCCCTTCTCCGGCACCTCGCGCTTGTAGGATTCGAGGGAGAGCTGCCGCTTGTCGCGCGCCAGCTGCAGGGTGTCGCGCGGGTCGAAGCTGACCACCAGCACCCGGTACTTCTCCCCGGCGCTCCAGGCCAGCTGCTTGAGGCCGTCGGCCACGCCGTTGATCACCAGGTTGCAGAGCATCGGGCAGTGGTAATAGGCCAGCACCAGCACCAGCGGCTTGTCGCCCTCGAGGTAATCGCCCAGGGTCAGCTTCTGGCCGTCCTGGTTGGTCAGCGGCGCATCCAGCGGGACCTGTGCCCCCGGCTTCTCGAGAATGGAGATCTCCTCGAGCTCCTTGGGCAGGGCCTGTTCGGCCCGCGCCAGCTCGGGAGAGGTCGCCAGGGCGACCAGCAGGATGGCCGAGGCCTTCTTCACTTGCCGGCGCCTCCGGCGGCGGGGGCGATCGGGGCCGCCACCGGAGCGGCGGGGGCCGGCGCGGCGCCGGGAGCGGCAGGCGCCGCCGGCGCGGCCGGAGTCAGATCGGGAGCGCCGGGGCCGAAGCCGCTGGGTCGGCTGGGCCACTCGGCCAGCACCAGCGCCATCGCCTTCTCCACCGGGATCCGCACCACTCCGGCCTTCTGATCGACCCACTGGTAGTGCGTCAGCTTGGCCTGCTCCTCGGCGCGCAGCAGGCGCAGGGCGCTGGCCTCGGGCTGCAGTTGCTTGCGGCTGACCTCGTCGCGCAGCGCCCCCGAGACGTACTCGTAGACGCCCAGCACCAGCACGGTGGTGAGGATCACCCCACCGATGACCGAGACGAAGAGGAAGGTTGTCCGTGGGCTGTCAACTTCGCTCATGACAGGTCCTTGCAGATCAGGCGTTGTCCAGCCGCACGGACTCGTGCAGCAGCGGATCGCGCGTCGGGTAGAGCGGCTCGCCCGCGATGCGGGTGGTCAGCCACCAGAAGAACAGCCCCAGCGGACCGGCCAGGCCGGCCAGGTCCATCCAGCTCAAGTGCACGCCGGCCTTGTCGTGGATCGGCAGCACCAGCCAGTACAGGTCGAGGTAGTGGCCCACCAGCCCGATCGCCGCGGCCACCGCCAGCACCAGGCTGTTGCGCTTACCGTGGCGGGAGATCAGCAGCACGAAGGGGATCAGGAACTGGCAGACCACCATCAGCTGGCTCAACTGCAGCCAGCCGCCCGGCTCACGGTTCAGATAGAAGACCGTCTCCTCGGGGATGTTGGCGTACCAGATCAGGAAGTACTGGCTGAAGGCGATGTAGGCCCAGAACACGGTGAAGCCGAAGAAGAGCTTGCCCACGTCGTGGCGGTGCTCGACGGTGAGCACCCTCTTCAGCAGCCCGCGGCCGTTCATCCACAGCGACCCCAGGGCCAGCAGCCCCAGCGAGCTGGCGACCGAGCCGGCGAAGAGGTAGACGCCCCAGATCGTCGAGTACCAGTGCGGCTGCAGGCTCATCAGCCAGTCGAAGCTGGCGAAGGTGAGCGACAGCGCGAACAGGGCCGCCGCCGGAGCGCTGAACCAGCGCATCTTCATGGTCAGCGCGTGGTCGCCGGTCTCGTCCTGGCGGCGCGAGGTGCGGGTGAAGAACAGCGACAGCCCGGCCCAGATCGCGAAGTAGATCGCCGCGCGCACGTAGAAGAAGGGCACGTTGAGGTAGCCGGCCTTCTTGTGCAGCAGCTCGTCGTGGGCGGCCTCGGGGCCCATCCACTCGTAGAGCTTGGGAGCCAGCACCGCCAGCGGGATGAACAGCAGCACGGTGAAGGGCAGGAAGCTCGCCCCCCACTCCATCTGCCGGCGCACGCCCACCGACCAGCCGGCGCGGGTCAGGTGCTGGATGACGACGAAGAACAGCCCGCCCAGCGACAGGGTCAGCACGAACCAGAAGCCGACCAGGTAGCTGAAGGCGAAGCGCTGCTGGTCGACGAAGGCCGCCGCCGCCGCCAGGGCGATGCCGGCCACCGCCGCCACCCGCCCGGCCATGATCAGCCGGGAAGCAGGCGCCTGCTCGAGGCGCGCGGGGTCAAGAACTGCAACCGCAGGGGAGCTCATTTGGCCTCCGGTTCGATCTGCTCGCGTTGCTCCGGCGGAACGTCGGCCAGGCTGCCGTGCTGGCTGCGCTGCAGCACCCGCACCCAGGCCACGATCTTCCAGCGGTCCTCCTCGGGGATCTGGGCCGCGTAGGAGGGCATGTTGCGGACGCCGCGAGTGATCACGTTGAAGATTTCGCCGTCGGCGAAGTTGCGGACCCGCTCGCCGTTCAGGTCGACTGGCGGCGGGAAGCCGCGCTGCACGGTCAGGCCGCGGCCGGTGCCGGTGCGGTCGTGGCAGGGCGAGCAGTAGATGTTGAAGCGCTCCTGGCCGCGGCGCAGGCTCGACTCGGAGACCTCCTGCGGCGACTTGAGCAGGAAGCCCTGCTCGGTGCGGCCCTTGTAGAATGCCTGGTCCTCGAACAGCTGGCCCTGGGCGATGGTCCCCTCGACCGGGGCGCGCATGGCCCGCTTGTCGGCGAAGAAGGCGCTCTCCCCTTCCGGCCGGTACTTGGCCTGGTTGCGCATGTCCATGATCAGGTGCATCGGCGGCTGATCGGCGGGATCGCCGCGGCAGGCGGCGAGAGCCAACGGCAAAAGCGCGAGCGGCGCAAATTTCACGGCGCCACCTCCTCGACGTCCTTGGCCCCCAGGCCGGCCAGCAGCTCCGCGGTCTTGCGGCGCTCGAACTTCTGGTCCGAGGCCTCGATGCTGACCAGGAACTTGTCGTCGCTGACCTTGGGGAAGTGCTTGGCCTGGTGGACCGGGTGGAAAAGCTCCGGCAGGCGGTTGAGCGCCCACATCCCGAGGAAGGTCCCCAGGGCGGCGCAGAGGATGGTGGCCTCGAAGGTCACCGGCACGTAGGCCTGGAAGGCGAAGAACGGCTTGCCGGAGATGTTCTGCGGGTAGTCGACGCCCTGGGTCCACATCTGCAGCGCGAAGCCGCCCAGGCCGCCCATCAGCCCGGCGCCCAGGGTGATCCAGGCCACCTTGCTGGCCTTCATTCCCATCGCCCGGTCCAGCCCGTGGACCGGGAACGGAGTGTGGGCGTCGAACTTCTCGTAGCCCTGGTCGCGCAGCGCCTCGCAGGCGTGGACCAGCGCCGCCGGGGTGTCGAAGGTGCCGACCAGCGCGAACGGCTGGTCCGCCGCGGGAGCTTGCTCAGGCGATTGCATGGGAGCCTCCCTGGCCGTGCTCGCCGGCGGCGTGGGCCGCGTGGTGCCCGGCGGGATGGGCGCTGGCCTGCGGCATCACCTGCTTGATCTCCGCCATGGCGATCATCGGCAGGTAGCGCAGGAACAGCAGGAACAGGGTGAAGAACAGGCCGAAGGTCCCGACGAAGGTGGAGACGTCGACGATGGTCGGGGTGAAGTAGGCCCAGCTCGACGGCAGGAAGTCGCGGTGCAGGCTGGTGACGATGATCACGAACCGCTCGAACCACATGCCGATGTTGACGATGATCGAGAGGACGAAGCTGGCCGCGACGCTGGTGCGGACCTTCTTGAACCAGAACAGCTGCGGGAACAGCACGTTGCAGCTGATCATCGTCCAGTAGGCCCAGGCGTAGGGGCCGAAGGCGCGGTTGATGAAGGCGAAGGCCTCGTAGGGATTCCCCGAGTACCAGGCGATGAAGAACTCCATGCCGTACGCGTAGCCGACCAGGCTTCCGGTACCGAGCATGACCTTGTTCATGTTCTCCATGTGCCGCTCGGTCAGCAGGTTCTGCAGACCGAAGGCCTTGCGGGCCAGGATCATCAGCGTCTGCACCATCGCGAAGCCGGAGAAGATGGCGCCGGCGACGAAGTACGGCGGGAAGATGGTGGTGTGCCAGCCGGGGATGACCGAAACCGCGAAGTCGAAGGAGACGATGGTGTGGACGGAGAGCACCAGCGGGGTGGAGAGGCCGGCCAGCAGCAGGTAGGCCTTCTCGTAGTTCTGCCAGTGCCGCTGCGAGCCGCGCCAGCCCAGGGCCAGCACCCCGTAGACCACCTGCTTGACCTTGCTGGTGGCGCGGTCGCGCAGGGTGGCCAGGTCGGGGACCAGGCCGGTGAACCAGAACAGTGCCGACACCGTGCCGTAGGTCGACACCGCCACGAAGTCCCACAGCAGCGGGCTGCGGAAGTTCGGCCAGACGCCCATCTGGTTGGGCACCGGGAAGAACCAGTACAGGAACCAGAGGCGGCCGACGTGGATGGTCGGGTAGAGCAGCGCCGAGACCACCGCGAAGATGGTCATCGCCTCGGCGGCGCGGTTGATCGAGGTGCGCCACTTCTGCCGGAACAGGAAGAGGATGGCGCTGATCAGCGTGCCGGCGTGGCCGATGCCGATCCAGAAGACGAAGCCGGTGATGTCCCAGGCCCAGCCGACCGGATGGTTCAGACCCCACTCGCCGATGCCCTTGCCCACCAGGTCCAGGATCGACCCGGCCAGCACCAGGGCCAGGCTCAGGGCCATCATCAGCAGCAGCACCCACAGCTTGGGCGCCTTGCTCTCGACGATGCCCGCCACCTTCTCGGTGACGTCGTGGAAGTCGGTGTTGCCCAGGACCAGCGGCGGGCGAGTGGAGGGATCCTCCACCAGTCTCTCGGGGGCGGCGCTCATGCGCCCTCCAGCTCAGGGTTGGGGTTGCGCACGCGCGCCAGGAACGAGGTGCGCGGCCGGATGTTGAGCTCTTCGAGCAGTTGGTAGTCGCGCGGCAGCTTGGCGTGGCGCGACACGTCGCTGTTCGGATCGTTCAGGTCGCCGAAGTGGATGGCCTTGGTCGGGCAGGTCTGCTGGCAGGCGGAGACCACCTCGCCGTCGGCCACCCGGTCCTTGCCCTGGGTGTGCGTGTTGATTCGTGCGTGCATGATCCGCTGCACGCAGTAGGTGCACTTCTCCATGATGCCGCGGGCGCGGACGGTGACGTCCGGGTTCATCCGCATCTTGGAGATCTCGGCGACTTCCTTGTTGTAGTTGAAGAAGTTGAAGCGCCGGACCTTGTACGGGCAGTTGTTGGCGCAGTAGCGGGTGCCCACGCAGCGGTTGTAGGCCATGTCGTTCAGGCCTTCCTGGCTGTGGGTGGTGGCGCCGACCGGGCAGACCTGCTCGCAGGGCGCGTTCTCGCACTGGTGGCAGCTGATCGGCTGGAACACCGCCTGCGGATCCTCGGCGCCGGCGCCCTCGAAGTAGCGGTCGACGCGGATCCAGTGCATCTCGCGGTTGCGGATGACGCCGGACTTGCCGACCAGCGGGATGTTGTTCTCCGACTGGCAGGCCACCATGCAGGCGTTGCAGCCGATGCAGCCGTTGAGGTCGATGACCATGCCCCAGCGGTGACCCTGGTACTCGTGGTCGGCGAAGATGCTCGCCAACTTCGGCGACTCGACCATCTCCTTGGCGAACTCGGGCTTCTTCTCGAACTCGGCCAGCGTGCCCTCGCGCACCAGCGGCCGGCCTTCCATGGCGCTGTGCTCCTGGGTGCGCGCCAGGACGTAGCCGCTCCCGGACTTTTTGGCGGTCACCGGCCCGGCGACGCCCGGAGTCTGGCTGCCGAAGAGCGGGTAGACGTCATGGCCGACGCCGGTGCCCACCTTGCCCGCCTGGCGGCGGCCCTGGCCCAGGGTCACCGAGACCGACTCGTCGGCCTGGCCGGGGGCGATCACCACCGGCAGCGCCACGGTCTTGCCGTCGAGGGTCAGCTCGACCAGGTCGCCCTCGGCCAGCCCCAGCTTCTGGGCGGTGGCCTCGGCGAAGCCGGCGGCGTTGTCCCAGGTCAGCTTGGACATCGGGTCCGGCGCTTCCTGCATCCAGCCGTTGTTGGCGAAGCGGCCGTCGAAGGCGTGGGCGTCGGCGTGGAAGGTCAGCTCCAGCCCGGAGACCGGCTTGAGGGCCGATAGCGCTTGGGCCACGGCCTGCGCGTTGGGCTCGACCTTCTCCTCGGCGTACTCGGAGTCGGCGACCAGGCCGTCGACCAGCGCGTGCTTCCACGCGGTCTCAAAGGCGGCGCCGCGCTCGGCCTGCAGCGTCTGGCGCACCAGCTCGTAGGCCTTGCGCGGGGTGCCCAGCAGCAGCTCCACCACCTCGGCCTCGGTGCGCCCGTCGAAGAGCGGGGCGATGAGCGGCTGCACGATGCTCAGCAGGCCGGTCTCGGAGCGGACGTCGGACCAGGACTCCAGGTAGTGGGCCTGGTTGAGGTGCCAGGTGGAGGCGGCGCCGGTCTCGTCGAGGTAGCTCGACAGGTGGACGGTGGTGCCGACCCTGGCCAGCGCCTGGGCGAACTGGGCGTCGGCGGGAGCAGCGAAGACCGGGTTGCCGCCGAGCATCACCAGCGCCTCGACCTCGCCCTTCTGCATCGAGGCCGCCAGCTCGCGCAGGGCGGCGGGGCCCTCGGGCGCGGCGTCGAACGGCTTCACGTAGCGGACGGTCTGGCCGACGTTGCCCAGGGCCTGGTTGACGATCGCCGCCAGGGCGTGGACCGCCGCCGGCTGCGAGTGGCCCACGACGATGGCCCCGCGGCCCGGCTTGGAAGCCAGATCCGAGGCCAGGGCGGCGACGAACTTCTCGGCCTTGCCGGCCAGCGGCGCCGACTTGGAGGCCAGGACCTCGGCCGGCAGCGCCACGCCCTTCTGCGCCAGTTTCTGGGCCAGGGCGGAGAGGACTCCGGCGATCTCCGAGCGGCGCGCGCGCAGCCGGTGATCGGCGGAGGCGCCGGTCACGGTGAAGGTACTCTCCACCGCGTAGAGCCGGTTCATCTTGTCGCCCGGCTCGTGGACGATGCGGCGCGAGGCGAACTGGCGGGCGGACTTGAGCGGGCTGCCCTCGGTCTGCAGCAGGTCGCTGTCCAGGGCGACGATCACGTCGGCCTTGTCGAGGGCGTAGGTGACGTCCAGCGGGCGGCCGAAGGCCAGCGCCGCGCCCTGACGAGCCGCGTCGCGGGTGAACGGCTCGTAGCGGACGACCTTGGCCTCGGGCAGCTTCTGCAGCAGCGCGGCCAGGCCGGCGGCCAGCGTCGGCGAGCGGTGCGCCTCGGTCAGGATGACCAGGCCCTTGCCCTTCTTCTCGACGAAGGAAGCGCCGAGCTTGGTGAGGAAGGCCGAGGCCTCCTCCCAGGTCCGCGCGGTGCCCTTCTCGCTCGGAGCGGCGCTGCGGTCCGGATCGTAGAGGTCGAGGATCGACGCCTGCACCCAGGCACTGGCGCCGCCCAGGCTCTCCGGGTGGCGGGGATTGCCCTCGATCTTGGTCGGACGCCCCTCGTGGCTCTCCACCAGCAGGCCGATGGCGGTGCCCATGAACGGCATCGCGGTGGCGTAGTAGAGCGGCTTGCCCGGAATCAGGTGCTCGGGGGCCTTGGCGTAGGGGAGGATCTTCTCCTCAGGACGGCGGCAGGCCGACAAGCCGGCCAGGCCCAGCGAGGCGCCCATCAGCGACAGGAAGCCGCGGCGGGAGAAGCCGTCGGAAAGCTCGGCGGCGCCCTCGGGGAACTCGCGCTCCAAGGCCTCCTGGAACTCGGGCGACTTGGACAGCTCGCCCAGGCTGCGCCAGTAGTTCTTGCCGGAGCGATCGATTCCGTATTGGTAGTGAGCGCGCTTCATCGGTGGCACCCGGAGCAGTTGGTGGGCGGGGCGACCTTGCGGCCGTTGGCGGCGACCGGCGCGGCACCCTCGGGCTTGGTCACCCAGGCCATGTTGGTCAGGTCAGCCGGAGCGCGGAGGTTCGGCCCCGGGTTGCGGTGGCAGTCCAGACACCAGCTCATGGTCAGCGGCTGGTCCTGGGTGACGCGCGGCATCTGATCGATGCGGCCGTGGCAGGTGGAGCAACCGACGCCCGCCGCCAGGTGCGCGCTGTGATCGAAATAGACGTACTCAGGAAGCTTGTGGACCCGGTTCCACTCGACCGGATTCCCGGAGGCCATGCTCTCGCGCACCGGGAGCGTATTCGGGCTGTCGGGGCGCACCTTGGTGTGGCAGTTCATGCACACCTGGCTCGGCGGCACCGCGGCGAAGCTGGAGCGCTCCACCGTGAAGTGGCAGTAGCGGCAGTCCATCCCCAGGTCGCCGGCGTGCAGCTTGTGGGAGAAGGGCACCGGCTGGACCGGGGCGTAGCCGACCTCGAGGTACTTGTTGGAGCCGTAGTACCAGAGGCCGATCCCCAGCAACGTCGCCAAAGGACCCAGGCCCGCCAGCAGGATGATGCGCGGAGCCTTGTTGGTCCACCGTGGGAATTGGTAGCGATGCATTCGGTTCTCTCAGACGCAGCCAGGTACGCCTCAGACCCCGAGAACGAGGACCCGATGGGATCCCCGACTCAAGGCCAGCGGCTTTCGAATCCACTGCCGTGAAACCGCCTCACTGACCGGGGCACCGGCCAGCAATTCCCACAGGCGGTTGTGTTCTGCGGCCGCTCGAGGGCAATTCAAGAGGCGGCTTTTGGATGCTGATCGCTCGCGAACGTTCCGCCGGTAACGTCTTTTTTTTCGCACTCGCCCGACGATTGTTGGCGGCCAAAACAGGCGTGTCAACACGAACAACCCCCCGATGGGGCCGGATGTCCACCGGCGCACAGCGGAGGCGGACGCGCACACTGCCACAGCCGCGCAAGCTCTTGGAGTCCCAGGGCAATATCCCCGGACTTTCCCGGCCGCACCCTTCGTCGGGCGGCGGACCTCGCCCGATCGGGGGTTCATGCCGAGCAGGCGGGCGCTCAATGAGCCGGCTCGTTCAGAGCTGATCTTGAGGAGGGGGGAAGAGGCTCAGCTGCCGGGGTCGGCGGGGAGCGAGGGGCGCCGCTCCCGGCGCCGGCAGGGGCTCGAGCCCGACCTGGCGGCAGGCCTCGGCGAAGCGCTGCTGCAGCCGCGAGGCGAAGTGCGGGTCGGACTCGGCGGAGCGCGCCAGCAGGCGGTTGAAGCGGCTGGCCCGCTCCGGGTCGAAGCGGGCGACGAAGCGCACCAGCCGCTCCCGCGCCGGTTGCGGCATGCTCAGCGCCTGGACCGAGGCGAAGCTGGCCCCGGCGCTGCGCGCCCGCCGCAGCAGCGCCTCCAGCGCCGACAGCGAGTCGTTGCAGCCGGCCACCACCGGGGAGATGGCCACCCCCACCTCCACCCCGCTGCGGGCCAGGGCCTCCATCGCCACCAGCCGCCGGTCAGGGGTCGGGGCCAGCGGCTCGAGCAGCCGGGTCAGCCGAAGCTCGAGCGATCCGATCGAGAAGGCCACCCGCGCCCGCCCGTTTCGGGCGATGGCCGAGAGCAGATCGCCGTCGCGCGGGGCCAGGGTGGAGCGGGTGGAGGCGTAGAGCTCGACCCGGCCGAAGCGCGCCAGCACCTCCAGCGCGCCGCGGGTCGCCCGGGCCTGCCTCTCCGCCGGCTGCCAGGGATCGCAGGTGGTCCCCAGCTCCAGGCGGGCGCCGTACAGGCTGCCATCCCGGAGCGCGCGCTGAACCGCCTCGGCGGCGTTGGCCCGCAGGTGGATGTCGCGCTCGAACAGGCGCGGGTCGGCGCCTTCAAAGGGAGGCAGCCGGCGCGCCGAGCAGTAGCTGCAGGCGAACTCGCAGCCGGAGTAGGGATTGAGCACCCAGACCCGCTCCCTCCCCTCGCCCGAGGCCACCAGCACCTCGGTGGATCGCGTGGGGCGGACCTCGACCTTGGCGGCCGGGAGAGACCAGGGGTCGGGGCGCGAAAAGCCTGACGGATATAGATCGATGGCGCTCATGCTGAACAAGCTTACAGGTCGACTCTGACATCCGGTTGACGGTGTCGAGAAATCGGCTGTCGTTGCGGCGACCTGAGCCACTTCCAGGCTCAGGAGGACTGGCCGCGGACCTCGCAGGCCTGCTCGGCGCGGAAGCCGGCGGCGGCCAGCGCCCGCTCGAGGCGGGCCTCGATCCGCTCGCGCAGGGCGGGCGGGGTGTCGCGGCCGGCGCGGAAGGCCTCCTGGTAGTGCGGGACCAGCGCCGGGCGGAACGCGGAGAGGAAGGAAAGGAAGCGCGGGCGGGTGGCGGTGGGAAGGAACAGGACCTGGCTGGTGACGCTGCGGGCGCCGGCGGCGCGGGCGCGCTCGAGGGTGGCCCGCAGCTGCTCGAAGGAATCGGTGAGGCCGGGAAGGATCGGCGCCAGGATCAGGCCGGTGTCGATGCCCATCCCCGACAGCCTGGCCAGCGCCGCCATCCGCCGCTCGGGGGTTGGGGCCCGCGGCTCGAGGGCCCGCTGCAGCGCCGGATCGACGGTGATGCAGGAGAGGAGGACCTTCACCTCGTGACGGCGGGCCAGCTCGGCCAAGAGCGGGGCGTCCCTCTCGACCAGCGCGCTCTTGGTGATCACGGACAGCGACAGCCCGCGGTACGGCAGCAGCGTCTCCAGCAGCCGCTGGGTGAGCATGAAGCGCCGCTCCGCCGGCTGATAGGGATCGGTGGCGCTGCTCAGCCCCAGCCCGTGCTCCAAGACGTTCTTGCGCTTGAGCTCGCGGGCCAGCACCTGCGGCGCGTTCACCTTGACGTAGACGATGCGCTCGAAGTCGTCCGAGGAGGCGTGGTCGAGGAACTCGTGGGTGTAGCGGGCGTAGCAGTAGACGCAGCCGAACTCGCAGCCGCGGTAGGGGTTGACCGAGAAGAAGTCGGCGGCCCGCGCCCCGTCGACCCAGGTCAGGATCGAGCGGCAGGTCATCTCTCGGAACTCGACCTCGCGCTGGTTCTCGAGCTCGCGCCCGCCGGGTCGGCCGGGGGCCGGGGCCAGGTCGATGGGAAGGCACAGCTGGCGAGGGGCCGAGCGCCCGGTGCGTCTCATGACTGAACAACTGTACAGTTGCCGTCCTGCCGCCGCAATCCCGGTTGACGGGTGTGCGGTTTGACATCTCCGTCGCTGCTCGGCGATTGTCCGGCACCCGATAGAAAATGAGCGAGATACTTCCAAGGGTTGGGCGCTGGGCGAGGGCGAACTGGGCCATCCTGTTGCCCGCGTTCATCTACCTCAGCCTCTTCCCCTACCTTCCCGCGCTGCGCAGCCCCAACGAGCTGTGCCGGCTCCACCAGACCCGGGCCCTGGTCGATCACGGGACCTTCGAGATCAATGACATCCTCAGGGAGCAGGGGCCGATCGGCGACCTGAGCTGCGTGGCGGTGGCGCGCCAGGACGGGCAGGTGGTCGAGCGCCGGCCCTGCCCCGAGGTCCGCGGCCAGCCGCGCTTCGCCGAGGAGCACTACTTCCCCTCCAAGGCGCCGCTGCTGTCGGTGGCGGCGGTGCCGGTCTACGCCGCGCTCAAGGCCCTGCGCAGCCCGCTGCCGGTGGGCGAGGTGCCGCTGGTCTTCTTCGCCCGGCTCTTCGCCACCCTGCTGCCGGCGCTGCTCCTCTTGATCCCGCTGCGCCGCTACTTGCGCGTCCACCTGCCCGAGCCGCTGGCCGACGCGCTCACCGCCACCTACGCCCTGGGGACGCTGGCCTTCAGCTACTCCGAGCTCTTCATGAGCCACCAGACCACTGCGGTGCTGGTGTTCGCCTGCTTCTACGCGCTCTTTCGACTCAGCCGCGGGGAATGGCCGCGCTGGGGCTACCTGGTCGCCGGGATGCTGGCCGGGCTCACCGTCGCCGCCGAGTACACTGGAGCGCTGGCGCTCGTCCCCCTGGCCGCCTACGGGCTCGCCGTCGCCCCGGGGAACGCGCGCGGCAAGCTGAGCGCCGTCGCGCTGGCGCTCCTCGGCGTGCTCCCGGTGGCCATCCTGCTGGCGCTCTACCACCAGGCGGCCTTCGGCGGCCCGCTCGACTCCGGCTACAAGTACCTGAACGACGCCGCCTACCAGGGCTGGCACCGCGGCGGATTCCTGGGCGTCAAGCTGCCCGACCTGCGCGCCCTGTTCCTGTCGTTCTTCTCGCCGCTGCGCGGGCTGTTCGCGCTGTCGCCGTTCCTGCTCCTGGCGCTGCCCGGGCTGCGGCCTTCGCTCTGGCCGGCGGCGGCGCGCAAGGAGCTGGCGCTGAGCGCGAGGCTGCTGGTCTTCTACGCCTACTTCACCGCCAGCTTCTCCTACGACTCCTGGGGCTGGACCACCGGCCCACGCCACCTGACCCCGCTGGTGCCCTTCCTGCTGCTGCCCGCCGGCCGCTTCGTCGAGAGCCTGGGACAGAAGCTGGCCGCCGGCGCCGCCGCCGGGCTGGCCGCGCTGTCGATCTTCGCCACCAGCGCGATGACCTTCCTCAACTACATCCCCGACTCGCTCACCAACGCCCTCTGGCAGGTGGCGCTCCCCTTCCTCTCCCACGGCTACCTGCCGCAGACCGTCTTCTCGCTGCTCGGCGTTCCCAATCCCTGGGCCGCGCTGCCGGTGCTGCTGGCGGTCGCCGCGGCCATGGCGCTGGTGGTGCGCGCGATCGCCCCTGCCCCGGCCAAGGGCTTGCTCGCCGCCGCCGCGGCGGCCTTCGCGCTGGTGTGCGCAATCCACGCCGCCGCCCGCCCGTACGATGAGGCGAGCCGCGCCCGCGACCAGGGGACCTACACCTTCTTGATGGAGCGCTTCCTGCCCAGCCCCGGCCGCGCCTCGCCGCCATTCTGGGGACGCTGACCAACATGGCCCAGCCCTCGTCCGATCTGCCGCCCATCCCCGACCTGGCCGAGCTCTACGGCCAGACCGGTACCCGCTCCACCGCCGCCGAGCCGCAGAAGCAGCCAAGCCCGGTCTCGGAGATGTCGCGCCACTTCTGGCTGCCGGTGGTGCTGCTGGCGGCGATCCTCGGCGGCTGGGCGATCAACCAGCACTGGGTGCCCAACAAGTGGCTCTTCGGCGACGGCGCCTTCTACATGAACGTCGCCCGCGGCGTGCTCGAGAACCACTCGCTGCGCCAGGAGTCGATGCACCCCCACTCCTGGTACGACCAGGACCTGGGCTGGAACCAGAACATCGACGCCGCCTGGAGCAACATCGCCCTGGGCCGGAACGGAGAGTGGTGGCCCAAGCACCCGATCCTGATGCCGCTGGTCTCGCTGCCCTTCATCTGGGCCTTCGGACCGCTCGGCAGCCTGGTCTTCCAGTTCGTCTTCTACCTGCTGATGGCGCTCTTCGCGTACCGAGTGGCGACGCGTGTGGCCAGTCGGCCGGCGGCGCTGGCGGCAAGCGTGGCCTTCGTGGCCACTCCGTGGATCTACGACCGGGTCTGGGGCTTCAACAACGACGTCTTCTACACGGTGATCGTGCTGGCGGCGATCGACGCCGCACTGGGCAAGAAGCCTCTGCTCGCCGGGGCGCTGCTGGGGGTCGGCGTCTTCGCCAAGTCCACCAACGTGCTCTACGGCCCGCCGCTGCTGCTGCTGTTCCTGCTGCAGAAGGACTTCAAGGGCGCGCTGCGGTTCTGCATCGCCGCCGCCATCCCCGCCACCTGCTACCTGGGCCTCAACTGGTACATGTACGGCTCGCCGCTGGCCACCGGCTACCACCGGATCCTGATCCGCGAGCACGGCCAGGCGGGGATGCACTCCCACGCCACCGACTTCACCTTCACCCTCTCGGCCATCACTGCCGGGATGAAGCGGGTCCTCACCGGCCCCGAGGGCTTCCTCGGCCACTTCCCGCTCTTCTTCCCGGCGCTGCTCGGGGTGGCGGTGCTGGCGGTGCGGCGCTGGCGCGAGGCCATCCTCCTGGCCTGGGCGCTGCTCGTGCCCGTCGCCTTCCACGCCACCTACGCCTGGTACCGCCTGGAGTTCAACCTGCCGCAGCTGGCCCTGAGTGTGGCGCCGCTGGCGGCGCTGCTGCCTCCCTTCGGCCGGCCCGCGGCACCGCTCGACCCGTCGACCTCGCGGGTGCGCTGGGAGCGGCTGCTGCCGGTGGCGGCGGTGGCGCTGCTGCTGCTGGGAGCCGGCGTGCGCCGGATGCTGCCCAGCGGCGACTACTTCTATCGAGAGCTGCCGCACGCCCAGGTCTTCCTGGGCGACTACCCCTGCGACTACTTCAACAACCAGATGGAGCGCTGGGAGTGCAGCCACTACGACAACAATGACTTCTACATGACCGGGCGCCCGCTGGGCGGCGAGCTCAAGTACTCCGGCCGCGAGGAGAAGCTGCTGCTGCTCCACCCGCATCTCACCGGCAAGGAGCGCCGGCTGGAATACGCGGAGGTGCCGCTGGGCAAGACCCTGCACCTGCGCTACGGGCTGGCCGACCTCTCCCGCCCCGACGCCCAGGTCCACTTCAAGGTCCAGGTCGGCGATCAGGTGCTGCTTGAAGAGGACGTCGCCGGACGCAAGCTCCTGGAGAAGGACCTGGACACCAGCGCCCTGGCCGGCAAGACGGCCAAGGTCAGCTTCGCGGTGACCGCCGCCAACATCCAGTGGTGCATCTTCGGAGTCGGCGGCGGGCCGGTGAACTGAGGGCTACCGGCGGCCGGCGCCCACGGCACCGACCTGGCCGGAGCCGATCAGCCGGTCGTGCGGCAACGAGCCGAGCTTGTTGTCGCCGATGGCCTTGAACATCGAGGGCAGGTCGGTGAACTTGCGCCGCGGCCGCCCTTCCTGCTTGCCCGACTCCACCTCCAGCTGGTCGAGCAGCTTCCAGTCGGAGTAGCCGACGAACTGCACCTGGCGGCTCTCCAGCAGCGCGGCGACGTCCGCCGGGTCCTGGCCGGCGCTCGGGGCGGGCAGCGCCCCGGCCGCATGCTCCTGCAGCAGCGTGGCCACGGTCTCCGAAGCGTCGGGCTTGTTGGTGCCGATGACGCCGGTGGGACCGCGCTTGGCCCAGCCGGCGACGAAGACTCCCGGGACCTTCCTGCCGCCCGGGGCCTCCAGCACCTGGCCCTTGTCATGCGGCACGCTGGCGGTCTTGTCGTCGTAGGGGAGCCCGGCCAGCGGGGCCACCTTGTAGCCGATCGAGCGGAAGACCAGCCCGCAGGAGATCTCCTCGGTCCGGCCGGTGGGCACCGGCCGCGACTTGCCGTTGGGGCCCAGCTGCAGCTCGTTCTCGCCGATGCGGAAGCCCTCGACCTTCTCGGTCCCCAGCACCGCCACCGGCGAGGAGAAGAACCTCAGCCGGATCACCTTGTTGCCCGGGGTGGGCTCGGTCTTGGCCTTGGCGGCGACGATCGCCAGGTTCTTGCGCACCCGAGGTTCCAGCGTCCCCTTGGCCAGCGCCTCCTCGGAGACCGGGTCGAGCCGCCGGTCCTCCGGCGAAATCACCAGGTCGACCCCGGGGATCTCGGTCAGCTCTTCCAGCTCGGCCGGAGTGTAGGCCGCGTGGGCCTGGCTCTGGCGGCCGAGCATCACCACCTCGCGGATCCGGTCGCGACGCAGGTCGGCCAGCGCCCGGTCGCTGATGTCGGTCTTGGCCAAATCCTCAGCCGGCTTGAGCAGGATGCGGGCGACGTCCACCGCCACGTTGCCGGTCCCCACCACCACCGCCCGCTCGGTGTCCAACTGGTAGCTGGCCTCGGCGCAGTCGGGCTGGCCGTTGTACCAGGCGACGAAGATCGAGGCCGGGTGCACCCCGCTCAGCTCCTCGCCCGGCACCCCCATCCGCCGGTTGTCCTGGGCGCCGTGGCTGAAGATCACCGCGTGGTAGCGGGCGCGCAGCTCCTCGACCGACAGGTCGCGGCCGATCTCCACGTTGCCGAACAGCCGGAAGCGGGCGCCGCCGCCCTCGGCGTCCTTGGCGTACTTGCCGGCGATGGACTTGATGCTCTGGTGGTCGGGGGCCACGCCGTTGCGCACCAGCCCGTAGGGCGTGGGCAGGCGGTCGAACAGGTCCACCCGCTCCACCAGCTCGGACTTCTTCAGGAGGTCGGCGATGGCGAAGAACCCGGCCGGTCCCGCTCCCACTACGGCGATCCTGAGCTTCTGGTTGGCCATCGTCGCTCTCGTTCCCCGCGCGTTACTGCTGGACCTGGTCGGCGGTCCGCGCCGGCTTGCTCTGGCGGTAACGCAGGCCCGACTCGCTGGTCAGCGCCCGGCTCTGGTTGACCACCTCGCCCTCCTCCACCCTGCCGATGACCAGCAGGTGGTCGCCGGCGGAGTGGATCTGCACCACCTCGCAGCCCAGCCAGGCCCGTGCCTCCTCGAGGATCGCCGCGCCGCCGGCCGAGGGCCGCGCCGCCACCTGGCCCAGCTTGTCCTCGCCACTCACCGACTCGCGGGCGAAGTGGGCCGCCAGCTTCTGCTGGTCGGCGCCGAGCAGGTTGATCACGAAGGTCTTGGTGCTGCGCAGAAATTCCTCGCTGTAGTGCAGCTTGGCGACGGCCACCATCACCAGCGGCGGATCGAACGACACCTGGCTCATCCAAGAGACGGCCAGCCCGTTCTCTGCCCCGCCGCGGCCCACCGTCACAACCGCCACGCCGTAGGGGATCTTCTCCAGCGCCTGCTTGATTCGCTCCTCGACCATGATCGCTCTCCCTTTTCTTCTTGAGGTGTGCGCCACCGCCCGCGGGGCGGCCGATGCTGTCGCGCTCGCTGCCATTGCCGGCGGCCAGTGGGGACCTCGCCGGAGGCCTCCATCACTCGCATCGATTGGATGCGCCCCTCGATTTTTCGTCGCGGCGCACGCCCCCCGCGCGGGCTCTCCAGCCAGCCGGCGAAGAGCGCGCAAATCGGCAGGAAGACCGGGAGCTTCCAGCCTCAGGGATCGGCGCAGCAGCGGAAGCCCAGCTTGTCGGTGTGGGCGCTGGGCGCGGCGCTCTTGCGGGAGGCGCAGCGGGTGTCGTAGTCGGGGCGGTCCGAGGCGCCGCCCTTGACGGACTTCTCCGGGGTGTCCGGGCCGTAGGAGGAGCTGGTCCACTCGGCGGCGTTGCCGCTCATGTCGGCGATGCCGAAGGCCGAGCGGCAGCGAGCGAAGGTGCCGGAGGCGGCCAGCGAGCGCGGGTCGCCGTTGCCGTCCTGGGTGTTGCAGGCGGCGGCGTCGAAGCTGACGCCGTAGGGGAAGCGGGAGTTGCCGGGGCCCTTGCAGGCCCGCTCCCACTCCTCCTCGGTGCACAGCCGCCGGTTGCGCGCCTTGCAGGCCGCCTCGGCCGCCTGGTAGCTCACCCCGACCTTGGGCTCGGCGCCGACGCGGTTGGGGAACTCGAAGAAGTCGATGCAGTAGGCCCGGGTGGTGACCGCGGCCAGCGGCTTCTCGTCGAAGCCCATCATCGGGTCGTCGCGCGAGGTGCCCATCTTGAAGGCGCCGGCCGGGATCAGCTTCATCCCCGCTGGACAGCCCTCGGCCCTGGGCTGGATCGCGGCCGTCTCGACCTTGGCGGTCTCCACCGCCTTGGCAGGCTCGGGCTTGGCGGCGAAGGCCTTCTCCAGCGCCTCCTTGCGCTTGCGCTCCTCGTCGGCCTTCTGCCTGGCATCTTGCTCGGCCTTGGCCTTGTCGCCCTTGTCCTGGGCGAGCTTCTGCTCCTCGGCCTGCCGCGCCTCCTCCGCCTTCCTGGCCTCGGCCGCCTTCTGCTCCGCCGACCGCTGCTCCTCGAGCTTCTTGGCCTCGTCGGCGGCGGGATTTCCGGCGTCGGCGACGGTGGCCGCCGGAGCCGGCGTCGGCTGCGGGCTCGGGCCTTGGTCGCCGACAGCCTGCTTGGGCGCCGGCCGCTGCACGTAGGACAGGTAGCCCCAGCCGACCAGCAGGCCGGCCAGGATGCCGGCGACCGCCAGGATCGCCAGCTTGAGGGTGGTCTGGCTCTTCTTCTTGTGCTTGGCGCGGCGCGGATCGCGCGCCACTGGCGTCTCATCGAGCGCGGGGCGCGCGCTGGCGCGAGGGAGCTGGGAGGGCGGCTGCGCCGGAGCAGGCGGCTGGGTGGCTGGCTTCTTGACGAAGGCCGGCTCGCTGAAGGCGGCGGCGGGAGGTGGCGGCGGCCGCGAGTCGTTGCTCGAGCGGCGGCCGGCCCCGGGGGCGCGCGGCTCGAGTGGAGCCAGGGCCGAGGCCAGGTTTGCCGACGAACTGGCCGGGCGCGGAGGCTGGGTCGGCGGGCGCTGGGCCGGGGCGATCGGGGGGGCGGGGCGCATCGGCTCCGGGCGGACCGGCTCGGCCGACGGCGGCTCGGTGGCCACCAGCTCGGCCAGGGCGTCGAACAGCTCGCCGGCGGTGGCGAAGCGCGAGGCCGGGTTCTCGTTGACCGCGCGGCGGTAGAGCGACT
>JBBIQS010000019.1:0-99916 GCA_037442205.1 Myxococcales bacterium | reverse complement strand
ATCAGAGTGATCAACCGTCGCGTCAGCTTCTCGGCCGCTGCCTTGACCGCCCGACTCTCAGGCCCAGGAGACGTGTCGGACTTGGGTGCCTAACTTGACGTGTCGTTCCATATCAGACCGGTCCTCGACTTCTGGCTGGTTCACTCGCGCAATGGTAGGCACCCTCATGCGGTTCAAGCCCTACCGCGAATGGCGCGCAGACCGCCACATGCGCGGCGACACGCAGAACAGCCCCTTCGTGTCCGTGATAAGGGACCCCGCCCGTCTTGCGTCCTCCACTGACCCGTGGGCGCGAACCATTGTGACTGGGAAGCCTGGAATGGCCGGAGTGCGACGCGCACCTGACCTTGGGCAGTTCACGGTTCCAGCCAAGCGCCTAATCTCGCCCCGGCCCGGGAACACGTTGTCCATCCAGGAAACGGAGCAAGTCTACTGGGGTGACGACCTCGCCTCTCACTTGGACTCGTGCGGTCCAAATCCCTACTGAGAGCCGAGGTTGCCCATGCCTTCAATCCCCGTTCAGGACATCGTTGTGACAATTTCGCACCCCCATGGCGATGTAGAGACGACCCTCGATGAATGGATGCGCGTTGGTCCGGGTTCAAGGGACCTCGTACGTCCGATCAGGGCGAGGCATCGCGTCACCGGAGCGCCCCTGCCGCTTTCAGAGGTGCCGTTGGTCTACAGGAATTCTTCATTGAGCCGTCTGCTGATTCGGATGGGGGTCTTAAAGAATCCATGGCGCACTCCGACCCCGTAACATGTGTACTGCCCATGCCAAGGAAACACGCCGCAACATGGCACGAAAAACACAGCTGTGTATCAGGACATCCTGGAGTTCCGATGACGCAACTGCAACACGCGCGGATCTCCAGAGGAATCCGTGACGCAGCCAGCTCAGGCGGCAGCTGTCGGCGGCCCCTGGCACTGCTCGCAGGTGAGACTCTTGTTGGCGGAGATCCGCGCTTGTCGCGCCTCGGCGCGCCCCTTGGCGAGCTCGTCCGGGACGTTGCCCCCGGTCCCGAAGAAGATCTCGTCGGGCGTCTGGCCTTGGAAGAAAGGTCGGGGACCAGTCTTTACCTCGTCGTCATCATGGAATGGGCGGGGTGACGCCAGCTCGAGTCGGTTCCCGACGCGCCGCGCCGCCGTGGTAGCTTGCGGTCAATGATTGGACTGTCGGCAATCGCGCTGCTGTTGGCGTCCCTCGGCACCGTAGGGCGCCAGAGTTCGTGCGGAGGTCGGGGACCAGTCTTTACCTCGTCGTCTCGAGGTGGTTCCCGGCGCGCCTGTAATGCCCACGCGAATGCCTCACGCCGCGACAGCGGCGCGAAAAGGCGCGAAATGAAGGCGCCGCCGGCAAGAGCAGGGCAGATCGGTGCCGTGGACCAGCCCGCCACGAAGTCTGCGAAGGAGCAAGCGCCGGGATCGACGGCTGTCCCGGCGCGGAAGTCACCTGAATTTGTACCAGCAGAGGTCGCCGTCGAAGAACGAGATGCGCCCGACCACGTTGCGGCGGATTGGCAGGCCGAAGAAGACCTCGTCGGGAGTCTTGCCGCCGAAGGAGCTGTGGGGGCGGCACTGGTTGTAGAAGACGAGGAAGTCCTGGCAGACGCGGCGCAGGTGCGAGCGGCTGGCGAGCATCCAGTAGTGCAGGCGCAGCGTCTCCTTGAAGGTTCGCCAGACGCGCTCGATGCGGCCGTTGGTCCAGGGATGGGCCGGGCGAGTGCGGACGTGGCGGACGTCGTGGAGCGCGAGGACCTCGGCGACTGGAGGCGCGAGCAGGTTGGATCCATTGTCGGTGAGCAAGCGATGTGGAGCGCCGAAGCGGGCGATGGTGCTCTCCAGCACGCGGGCGATCTCGGCGCTGGTGGGCCACTTCAAAGGTTCGAGGGCCATCAGCCTGCTGCCGTGGTAGTCGACGATGCCCAGCAGCCAGACCGGGAAGACGCCGAGCACGAAGACGACGGCGAGGTCGGCGCCCCAGAGCTGGCGAGGACGATCTTGCGGATGGTCTCGCGGGCGAGGATCACCCCAGTGACGAAGCCGAGCAGTATGGCGCAGCTGACCAGGTGTTGATCGAATCGCCAGCAAACACGGCCGGTTGCGACGCCAGGCCGCGATAACCGAGGCGCCCATCGAGCCGCGTCAGCCCCATCGCCTACAATGCCGCCGCTTCGAGGTTCAGCGGTTGGAGGATTCGGGCGATGGCCAAGGCGAAGACGGTCTACGCGTGTCAGGTGTGCGGGCACCAGGAGCCGAAGTGGCTGGGCAAGTGCCCGGACTGCGGCGGCTGGAACACGCTGGTCGAGGAGGCGGCGCGGGTCGAGGAGAAGCGGCCGGCCTGGGGCGCCGGCGGCGGCAACGGCAAGCCGGTCAAGCTCAAGGAGGTCAGCGCCGAGCGCGAGGACCGGCTGCTGACCGGCATCGGCGAGCTCGATCGCGTGCTGGGCGGCGGGGTGGTCCCCGGGGGCCTGGTGCTGCTGGGCGGCGATCCCGGCATCGGCAAGAGCACCCTGATGCTGGCCGCGCTCGACAGGCTGGGCCGCTCCGGGCCGGTGCTCTACGTCACCGGCGAGGAGTCGCTGCGCCAGACCCGCATGCGCGCCGATCGGCTGGGCGTCGCCGGCGAGCAGCTGCACCTCTTGGCCGAGACCGACGCGGACAAGGTGCTGGCCGCCGCCGAGGTCCTCAAGCCCAAGGCGCTGGCGGTCGACTCGATCCAGACCCTGTTCCTGCCCGAGCTGGGCAGCGCCCCGGGATCGATCAGCCAGGTGCGCGAGATCTCCGGCCGGCTGATGGCCTTCGCCAAGCGCACCGAAACCCCGACCTTCATCGTCGGCCACGTCACCAAGGACGGGGCCATCGCCGGGCCGCGGGTGCTGGAGCACATGGTCGACACCGTCCTCTACTTCGAGGGCGACCGCGGCCACCCGTTCCGCGTGCTGCGGGCCCACAAGAACCGCTTCGGGTCCACCAATGAAATCGGGGTCTTCGAGATGAAGACCTCGGGTCTGGCCGAGGTGCTGGACCCCAGCTCGCTGTTCCTGGCCGAGCGGCCGCACGGGGCCTCGGGTTCGGTGGTCACCGCCTCGGTGAGCGGGACCCGGCCGCTCTTGGTCGAGCTGCAGGCGCTGGTGGCTCCCACCGGCTACGGCACCGCCCGGCGCACGACGATGGGCGTCGATCACAACCGCGTGGCGCTGTTGGCGGCGGTGCTCGAGAAGAAGGAGGGAGTGAACCTGATCGGCTGCGACCTGTTCGTCAACGTGGCCGGGGGCATCGAGCTGGGCGAGCCGAGCGCCGACCTGGCGATCCTGGCGGCGCTGGTGTCGAGCGTGCGGGACCGGCCGCTGGAGGAGAAGACGCTGGTCTTCGGCGAGGTGGGGCTGGCGGGCGAGGTGCGGGCGGTGGCGCAGGTCGAGCCGCGGCTGGCCGAGGCCAAGAAGATGGGCTTCAAGCGGGCGGTGCTCCCGGCAGCCAGCGCCAGGAGGGCGGAGAAGACCGGGCTGGAGCTGGTGCCGGTGGAGACGGTGGGCGAGGCGCTGGGGGCGTTGTTCGGGTGACGGCGTCGGTTCGATGCGGCTCCGCTCGCTTCTAACCTTCGACACCGGTGACACGAGCCCCGCGCGTCAGCAAGGGGCGGGCGTAGTGCCCTGAGCAGCTCAGGCGGTAACCCAACTCCAGGACAATGCGCGTCAGCCCCAGCAGCTATGGTTCTCGTGGCGAACCAGGGGGGAACCAGATGCAAGAAGATCGGCTCGAGCTACCGGCCTACCTCATCACCTTCACAACCTACGGAACGTGGCTTCCGGGTGATCGGCGAGGAAGCGTCGATCGCCGTCATGATCGACCAGGGTGGCCGCACGCCGCCGGAAACCGGGAAGTCGAGCAGCGCAACTCCGAGCGGTTGAAGTACGCCCCGTTCCACATCGGCCAGCGCGAGCGAACGAGCATCTCCGAGGCAATCGCCGAAGTCTGCCGGGTCCGCCACTGGCAGCTGTGCGCCCTCAACCTCCGGACCTGCCACCTGCACGTCGTGGTCCTTGGCCAGGCTTCGGGCGATCGAATGATGAACGATTTCAAGGCGTACGCGACGCGCCGCCTCGTCGTTTCAGGACTGGCGCGACCGGGCCAGAAACTCTGGACCCGCGGCGGCAGCGTGCGCCTCATCCGCACTGCCGGCAGTCTCGAGCGGGCTTGCGCCTACGCCCGCGATCACCAGGGCGCTCGGCTGCCGGGGAACATCGAGCTTGCCGGAGCTGCACAGGGCACAACGTCCGCCCCTTGCTGACGCGCGGGGCTCCTGACCCGCCGCTGCATTCACGGACGCGGCAACCCTACAGCCCCAGCTCCACTCCCACCGTCAGCGCGGTGTCGGTGGGCACCTTGCCCGGTGCCGGCTCGCTGTCGCTGTTCACCTGGAAGGCCACGTTCAGCGCCAGCGACTTCGACAGCTTGGTCGCGACCTTGGTGGTCGAATTGACCAGCACCCGCGGGACGCCCACCACGTTGAGCAGCACTTCGGCGTCCTCGGTGAAGATCACGTTCTCGTCCAGGGCGTAGCGGAAGGCGATGCCGACCTTGGGCGCGGCCAGCGTGACGTCGGGGATGTTCTCGGGAGTCGGGTAGTACTGGAAGCGGTATTCCTCGCCGTAGCGGAAGCCGAGGTCGGTGCGCAGCAGCGTCTTGAGGAATTCGCCCTGCTTGTCGGCCAGCCAGATGATCCCCGCGCCGGCCTCGCCCGCCGGCCGCGCCTCGACGCTCTTGACGTGGTCGGTGAAGATCTCCGCCAGCAGGTAGCCGGAGTAGCGCGGGGTGAACCGCCGCGCTCCGCGCAGCTGCGCCAGCCCGTTGAGCGCCACCACCTGCGCCTCATTGGTCCCCGGGGCGTAGCTCTGGCCGTAGGCCGCCGAGGCCTTGGCTCCCCAGGTCCACTCCTGGCCCACTCGATCGACGCTGGCGGTCAGGCTCCCGGTCACCGAGCGGCTGTTGCCGGTCAGCGAGATCAGCCCCAGCCCGATCACGCTGGTCCAGGTGACCTCCTTCGCCTCTTCTTTTGCCGCCTCAACGCGCGCCGGGGCGGCGGCGCCCGCGATCTTCTCCGCGGCATTGGCCGCGCGCTCCGCCGCCTGGGCGGCCCGCTCGGCGGCCTGCGCCGCCTGCTGCGCGGCCTGGACCGCGGCGTCGGTTGACGGCTCCTGGGCCAGGGCCTGCGCGAGGAGCAGGGTTGCGAGCGCGTGCATGGAGATCTCGAGAGAATCCAGGTGGTTGAGGAGGGTGGGCGAGGAGTCTAACCCGCTGGACTGGCGGGCGCCTCGCTTCCCTCATTCCCCGCGGTCACCACTCTCCGGAGGCGCAAGCCGCCGGATTAGGGCTCAGGGACGAGGTGGAGAGGCAATCGGCCCGATGGGTCGCGTGAGGCGAACGAGCCGGGCCCTGCGCCCCGGACCGAAAGAACCGCAGGCCCGTCCTAATTGAGCACCGGCAGGGTCACCGGCGCGTAGTCGTCGACGGTGATCTGCATCTGGCCCAGGCTCCAGTCGCCCTCGGTGAACACCGCCTTGATGGTCCGCCCCTTGGCGGTCTCGAGGAGAATGGTCCCGGTCTTGGGAAGGTAGTTGCCGATCACGTAGTCGAGATCGGTCAGCGTCAGCCTGTCGGTGCCCGCCGACGAGGTGAGCGTCCCCGGTCCATCGATCAAGATCTCCTTGTCGCCGATCACCGGCAGCCCGTCGCGCACTCCGACGTTGCCGTCGATCGTGAACTGCAGATTGTTGTGTCCGGGCACCGTCCCCTCGGCCATGACGCTGTAGCGGGTCAGCCCGTCGCAGACGGTGTAGCCCACCCGCGCCGGGATCAGCCGGTTGTCGATGCTCAGCGCCCGCAGGTCGCCGGCCAGGTCGTAGCGGTCGATGGCGTCGCCCAGCTGCGCGTATTGGAAGGTCGCGGTGCCGGCCCAGGTGTGGCCGCGCACCTTGCAGCCGGCGGTCGGGAACTCCAGCGACACGGTGTCCCCGGTCGCTCCGGCCGCCGTGGTCACCGTGCCGCAGCCGGGGCCGGTCGCCGGAACCGGATAAGCCGCCCGCAGCTGATCCACCGCCTTGCCCACCACGGTCCCGCGCGGCTCGCCGCACTGGTAGCTCGGCAGCAGCGACAGCATCTCCAGCGCCTGCAGGGCGACGTTGGATCCGGCCAGCACCGCCTGGACCTTGGCCTTGGCGTCGTCGAGGTCGCTCTGCGGCGGCTTGGAGGCTCCGCAGGCCAGGGTGGTCGCAGCGAGGACAGCGGCGAGGCAACGCATGGGATGCTCCTCAAAGTACTGGGATTTCCGGCCGGCGGTTGGGAAGCAAACCACACCCGCCGGCCTCGACCCAAGCGGCAAGCGAGCCCTCCATCGGAGCCCCTCGGCCCCCGCCGGAGGCGCCCCAAGAGCCTGAGGGCCGCAACAAATTTTCTCGGCGGGCGAGCCGGACTCAGCGTATTTTCCGCGCGGGGAACCGTGTCAGTCAGGCGCACGAGGGGCGGCCCTTCGAATGGGCCGCAAGCGCCTCCCAACGAATCGGAAGAGCTCGCATGAGGATTGCCCATCTTTCCGCCGAGGTGTCGCCGTTCGCCAAGACCGGCGGCCTGGGCGACGTCGCCGGCGCCCTGCCCATCGCCCAGGCCGAGCTCGGCCACGAGGCCTCGGTGTGGATGCCGCTCTACCGCACCGCCCGCAACGACCTGCAGCGCCGGGGACTCACCCCCGAGCTGGCCTGCGATCCGTTCGAGGTCGAGGTCGGCTTCGAGCGCTTCCAGATCGGCCTGCTCAAGGTCACCCTCCCCGGCAGCAAGGTCCCGTGCTTCTTCGTCGGCCAGGACCGCTTCTTCAACCGCCCGGAGATCTACTCCCCCGACATCAACGGGATGGACGACGGGCTGCTGCGCTACGCGGTCTTCGTGCGCGCGGCGATGGAGGGCATGCGCAAGCTGCAGCTGGTCCCGGACGTGCTCCACGCCCACGACTGGCACACCACCCTGGCCCCGATGGCGGTCGGCTGCGACGACCCGCGCGACTGGCACTTCGAGAAGACCGCCACCGTCCTCACCGTCCACAACCTGGCCTACCAGGGGATGTACTCGCCCGATCTCTTCTACCGGCTCAACCTGCCGCGCTCGGTGCAGTGGGCGCTGATGTGGAAGGGGGCGCTCAATCTGATGAAGGGCGGGCTGCTGACCGCCCACGCCGTGACCGCGGTCTCGCCGCGCTTCGCCTGGGAGATCGGCACCGGCGAGGGCGGCTTCGGGCTGGAGCAGATCGTCCGCGAGCGCCAGCGCGACCTATACGGGATCCTCAACGGCATCGACACCCGGGTCTGGAACCCGGAGCTCGACACCAAGCTCCCGGCCCACTATTCGCGCAACGACCTGTCGGGCAAGGCCAGCTGCCGCAAGGAGCTCCTGAAGCGCGCCGGGATGGACCCCAACGACCCGGGGATGGTGGTGGGCATCGTCAGCCGGCTCACCTCGCAGAAGGGCCTGGACATGCTGTTCCCGGTGCTGGCCGAGCTGATCCGCGACGGGATCCGCTTCGTCATGCTCGGCTCGGGCGACGGGCAGCTGGAGCGGGCGATGTACGAGTGGAGCCACTGGGCCCCTGGCCGCTTCTGGGGCTACGTGGGGTTCGACGACGCGCTCGCCCACCAGATCGAGGCCGGGGCCGACGCCTTCCTGATGCCCAGCCGCTTCGAGCCGTGCGGCCTGAACCAGATGTACTCGCTGGCTTACGGCACCCCGCCCATCGTCCGCCGGGTCGGTGGGTTGGCGGACACGGTCCACGGCTACGACGGCGGCAACGGCGAGCACGCCAACGGCTTCGGCTTCGACGACGCCTACCCCGAGGCGCTGCGCGAGACGGTCCGCTGGGCCAACCTGTGCTTCAAGGACAGCAAGCTCTGGCACAGGCTGATGCTCAACGCCATGAACCGCGACTTCTCCTGGAAGCGCTCGGCCGAGCAGTACCTGAGCCTCTACCAGGAGCTGCTGCGCCGCCGCCGCGGCAAGTAGGCCGACCGACAACCGCCTGATCTTCAGCGGTTTTTTAGGCGACCCGGCGAGGGCTTCGTTCCCTCGCGCTCGGCGGGTAATCGGCCGATCACTGCCCAGGGCTTCACGCCCGCCCCTTGCTGACGCGCGGGGCTCATGTCGGCCTCGCGCGGGGCTCCTGCCCGCTCGCCCCCCGGGCAGCCAAGTTTGTGTGCGAAAGCGGATGTTGTAGGCTTCGCCACTCGTTTCAGCACCACACTCTTCGAGAGGAGCCAGCGAACCCATGCAGCGAGATCTCTACGGTTGGCGCAGCCCGCGGCTGGGCATCGAGATGCCCATCGCCCAGTACGGCCACTGGGGCCACGCGCTTCTGCTGTACCCCACCGCCGACGCCGACTTCCTCGACTGCGAGCGCTTCCACCTGATCGAGGCCATCCGCCCCCAGATCGATGCCGGCAAGGTGCGGGTGTTCTCGATCAACAGCATCAACCGCTACGCCTGGACCAGCAAGCCGGTGCCGATGCACGAGAAGGCCTACCGGCAGGCGCTGTTCTCGGCCTATGTCGAGGAGGAGGTGGTCCCGCACATCCGCCGGGTGCTGCAGGATCCCGACGCCCGCATCACCACCTGCGGAGCCAGCTTCGGCGCCTTCCATGCCGCCAACCAGTTCTTCCGCCGCCCCGACCTGTTCGACGGGATGATCGGCATGAGCGGCATGTACGACCTGGCCGACGTGCTCTACGACTACTCGGACGAGAACTGCTACTTCAACAACCCCAGCTGGTTCGTCCCCAACATGCACGACGGCCACCAGCTGGACCTGATCCGCAACCACTCGCAGATCCACATCCTCGGCGGCCAGGGGAACTGGGAGCGGCCGCACATGGCCAAGAACTTCTCCCAGAAGCTGTGGGACCGCGGCATCGCCCACAACCTCGACCTGTGGGGCTACGACATGGCTCACGACTGGCCGACCTGGCGCAGGATGCTGCCCTACTACATCGAGAATCGGCTCGGCTGGTAGGCGCAGGCTTTCAGCGCGTCCAGCGCGAAGCGCGACAAGAGGAGCGCCGGCTGCAGTTGGCTGGCGCTCTTCTCGTTGCGGGAGTGGCCGGGCGAGCGGCGCCGTCCCGGCCGGATCGGAGAGGGCGGACACGCTCTTGAGGCGTCCGCTCTTTGCCGGGCGATCCACTCGGCCACCGCGTCTCGGCGGCGATTGCCCCACGGCCCGCGCTGATGCCGGCGCTCTGGTTTTCGCGCTCCGCGCGAGGCCGGCTGAAAGCCGGCGCCCCACGACCTTTGCTACAGTGTGCCCCCCCCTTCCCCTCAACCCTGGGAGCGCCATGACCGCCACCATCGGACTGCTCGTCGGCCGCGAGCGCAGCTTCCCCGACGCCCTGATCGCCGAAGTGACCCGCCGCAAGGCCGGGGTCGTTTGCCGCTACGCCAAGATCGACGCCACCCGCCACGACCGGCCGCTGCCGTACGAGGTGCTGCTCGACCGCATCAGCCACGACGTCACCTGCTACCAGCCGGTGCTCAAGGTGGCCGCCCTCCACGGCACCCGGGTGGTCAACAACCCCTTCTGGCGCATCGCCGACGACAAGTTCTTCGACGCCGCCCTGGCCGCCAAGCTGGGGATCGCCGTCCCCAAGACGGTGGTCCTGCCCTCCAAGAGCTGGGGCGAGGACGTCACCGAGCAGTCGCTGACCAACCTGGTCTATCCCATCGACTGGCAGGGGATCGTCGGCGAGCTGGGGATGCCGCTGTACATCAAGCCGCACTGGGGCGGCGGCTGGAAGAACGTCAAGCGCGTCACCTCGCTCCAGGAGCTGTGGGCGGCCTACGACCAGACCGGTACCCTGACAATGATGGTCCAGCAGGAGATCCGCTGGACCCAGTACGTGCGCTGCATCGTGCTCGGCAAGAACGAGGTGCTGCCGGCGCTGTGGGACCCGCGGCTGCCGCACCACGAGCGCTACATCCGCGCCGCCAAGACCATGCCCGCCCTCGACCCGGCGCTGGAGGCCCGGCTGGTGCGCGACTCGATCAAGCTGTGCTCGGCCCTGGGCTACGACATGAACACCGTGGAGTGGGCCATCGCCGACGGGGTGCCGTTCGCCATCGACTTCATGAACAGCGCCCCCGACCTCGACGTCAGCTCGCTGGGCGAGAGCCACTTCCGCTGGGCGGTCTCCAAGATGGCGGATCTGCTGATCAAATTGGCACTGGAGCCGAAGCAGGTCGAGCCGCGCTGGGACCGGGCGCTGGGCGGATAGCGCGGCTCCTCGGCGGCGACAGCCCGCAAAGAAAGAGGCCGGCCCTCCCAGCGTGGGAAGGCCGGCCTCGCTGCTTTTCGGGGCTACTGGCCGGCGCCGGGCATGCCGGGCATCGCCGGCATCTGCTGCATCTGGTAGTCCTTGGGGATCTCGAACAGCTCGGCGGCCTGGGCCCCTTCCTTGATGTTCTTGAGCTCGCTCTTGACTTCCTTGCTCTCGGTCTTGAGCGGGAAGCCGATCTTGTTGTCGACCCACACTGTCGAAACCGAGCCCGTCTTCTGGGTCACCTGCCACTTGTGCGCCGCCCGGCCGCCCATCTTCTCGCTGCCCAGGTCCTTGCAGCTCAGGCTGGGGTCGAAGGAGCACGGGTTGTCGCCGATCATCGGCTTGGGGGCGTTGGCATTGGCCTGGAGCGGGATCTCCATCGCCATCTTCTGCGCCGGCATCAGCATGAACGACTTCTTGGCGGTCAGATCCATGATCATGACGTTGCCCATTACCTCCATGCGCAGCTTGGTGCCGGCGGAGAACAGCTTGGCGGTGACCGCCTTGTCCGGGGTGCTGGAGCCGGTGGTGACGATCTCGGCGGAGAAGGGCTGCAGCTTCTCGGCGTAGGCGGCGGTGGACAGGCAGACGGCGACGGACAGCAGCAGCGCGCGGATCATGGAACCTCCATTGGCGAAAGGGGAAAGCGGCTCGAGAAAAGACGAGCCGCAGCATAGCGCCAACCGAGACTGCCGGGCGCCTCTCGCCGCTTAGGACGCGGCACTGTCGCCTTGCCGACTTCCCCGGCGGCTCAGGCCGGAGACGCTTCCTCGGCCCTCCACTCGCGCGCGGGGAGCGCCGCCAGCAGCTCCGCCAGCTTCTCTGGAGTGGGAGGCTTGGCCACGTGGCGCTCGAACCCAGCGGCGGCGGCCCGCTCCAGGTCGGCGGGCAGCGCATAGCCCGACAGCGCCACCAGGTGGACGCCTTCCAGCGAGGGATCGGAGCGCAGCAGGCGGGCCACTGCGTAGCCGTCCATCCCCGGCAGCCCGATGTCGCAGAGCACCACGTCGGGCCGCAGCTCCCTGGCCCGGGCGACGCCCTCCGGCCCGTCGTAGGCCACCGCCACCTGGTGCCCGCCCAGCTCGAGCACCTCGCGCAGGCTGTCGGCGGCGTCGACGTTGTCCTCGATGATCAGCACCCGGCGCGGGACGGCGTGCACCGGCGCCGCGGCCACCGGGGCCCGCGCCGCGGCGGCCTCGGCCAGCGGCAGCCGGACCTCGAACTCGGCGCCCCTCCCCAAACCCTCGCTGTGCGCCGACACCTCGCCGCCGTGCAGCTCGACCAGGCCCTTCACCAGCGCCAGCCCCAGCCCCAGCCCTCCCTGGGTCCGGCTGAGCGAAGTGTCGGCCTGGGTGAAGGGCCGGAACAGCTGCGGCAGCAGCGTGGGCTCGATTCCCATCCCGTTGTCGGCGACGCGGATCGCCGCCTGTCCCCGCGACGGATCGAGCTGCGCGCTGATCCGGATTGCGCCGCCGGGCGAGGTGAACTTGATCGAGTTCTGCAGCAGGTTGCCCACCACCTGGGCCAACCGGGTGCCGTCGCCGTCGACGAAGGCCGGCGCCGCCGGCAGCCGCACCTCGAGGTCGATCTCGCCGCGCTCGATCTGCGGCCGGTGATCCTCGATCACGTGGCGCAGCAGGAGGTTCAGGTCCAGCCGCTCGCGGCGGATGTAGATCTTCCCCTGGGTGATGCGGGTGACGTCGAGCAGGTCCTCCACCAGCCGCACCAGCTGGTCGACTTGCCGGCCGATGACTCCCTGGGCGCGCCGGCCCTGGGGGCTGCCCGGGGCGGCCTGGCCGAGGATGAACAGGCTGTTCTTGATCGGCGCCAGCGGGTTGCGCAGCTCGTGGGAGAGCATCGCCAGGAAGCGGTCCTTGTTGCGGTCGGCGGCGTGGAGCGCCTCCTGGGTCTGCTTCAGCTCGTGGATGTCGGTGGCGGTGCCGAACCAGCGCAGCACCCGCCCGCCGGCGGAGCACACCGGGAAGGCGCGGGTGATGAACCAGCGGTACTGGCCGTCGTGGCGCCGGAGGCGGTGCTCGCACTCCAGCGGGGCGCTGTCCAGCACCGCCTGGCGCCAGCTGGCCTCGAGCCGCAGCCAGTCGTCGGGGGGCACCCGCTCGCCCAGCGCCGGCAGCGACCCCGGGCGCACCCCGAGGAACTCCTCGAAGCGCCGGTTGAAGTAGTGCGGCCGGCCCTGGGCGTCGGCCTCGAACACCAGCTGCGGCAGCGACTCGGCGATGGCCCGGAAGTGCTCCTCGCTGCGGCGCAGCGCCTCCAGCGCCTGGCGCCGCTCGCCGAGGGCGGTCTCCAGCTCGCCCACCCGCTCGGCCAGCTGCCTCTTCTGGTGGAACAGCTGCAGGAAGACCCGCACCTTGCTCGCCAGCACGTGGCCGTCCAGCGGCTTGAACAGGAAGTCGACCGCCCCCGACTCGTAGCCGCGGAACACGCGGGCCTGGTCGTGCAGCCCGGCGGTGATGAACACGATCGGGATCTCGCGGGTGCGCGCCATCCCTCGCATCAGCTCGGCCAGCTCGAAGCCGTCCATCTCCGGCATCTGCACGTCGAGCAGCGCCAGCGCCACCTCGTGGTCCAGCAGCAGCTCGAGGGCCTCGCGCCCGGAGCGGGCCTTGAGCAGCACCGCGTCCTCGTCGCGAAGCATCGCTTCGAGCGCCAGCAGGTTCTCCTCGCGGTCGTCGACCAGGAGGATCTCGGCTCGCTGGTTCACCAAGAGGCCTCCTCGCCGGCGCGGGCGCGCAGCTCGCGCCGCTCGCGCAGGAGCTGCGCCAGCGCCTCGACCCCCATCGCCTGGGCGTGGGGGCACATGGCGAGCCCGGCCTCGGGCATCGCCCGGAAAGCCGCCTCCTCCGGGGCCTGCACCAGGGCCAGCCCTCCGGCGTCGCTGACCGCCTTGAGCCCGCGGGCGCCGTCCTGGTTGGCGCCCGAGAGGAGGATCGCCACCAGGCGCGGGCCGAACACGTCGGCGGCCGACTCGAAGAGCACGTCGATGGACGGCAGCGAGAAGTAGACCGGCTCGTCGGTCGAGAGGGCGAACGCGGGGCCGCGCTCGATGAGCAGGTGGTAGTTGGGCGGGGCCACGTACACGGTCGCGGGGGCGAGCGGCTCCTTGTCCAAAGGCTCGCGGACCGGCAGCCGGCTGCGGCGCCCCAGCGCCTCGGGCAGCGCGCTCGGCTGGCGGCGGGCGAGGTGGATGACCACCGCGATCGGGGCGGCGAAGTCGTCCGGCAGATCGGCCAGCAGGCGAGAGAGCACCTCGGAGGCGCCCGCCGAGCCGCCGACGACCACTGCGCTGGTGATGGGGAGCCCGTTCATTGCCGCCGGTAGATCCTCCGATCAGCTACGAAATCAGCAAAATCGGGCGAGTATTTCGAGTAGCTCAGCGTCTCCTTGGAGCCCAGGCCCAAGAACCCTCCATGGCACAGCGAGCTGCTGAACAGCCCGATGGCCCGGTCCTGGAGCTGGTGGTCGAAGTAGATGAGCACGTTGCGGCAGGTGATCAGCTCCACCTCGGCGAAGGCGCTGTCGGTGGTCAGGCTGTGGTCGGAGAAGAGCACCTTCTCGCGCAGCGAGCGGTCGAACAGCGCCGAGCCGTAGCCGACGGTGTAGTAGTCGGCGAGCGACGCGCGGCCGCCGGCCTGGTGGTAGGCCTTGCTGAACTGAGCCATCCGGCCCAGCGGGAAGAGCCCGGCCTCGGCCTTGCGCAGGGCCTCCCGGTTGATGTCGGTGGCGTAGATGAGGGTGCGATCGAGCAGCCCCTCCTCTCTCAGGAGGATGGCCATCGAGTAGACCTCCTCCCCGCCGGCGCACCCGGGGATCCACACCTTGAGCGAGGGCCAGGTGCGCAGGAAGGGCACCACCTTCTCGCGCAGGGCCAGGAAGAACTCCGGGTCGCGGAACATCTCGCTGACCTGCACCGTCAGGTAGCCGAGCAGCCGGTGCATCAAGTCCGGCTCGCGCAGCACCCGCTCCTGCATCACGGAGAGGGAGCGGCAGGACAGCTCCTGCTGGGCCAGCTTCATCCGGCGCTTGAGCGAGGCGGTGGCGTAGTGGCGGAAGTCGTAGCCGTACTTGGCGTGGACGGCCTGCAGCAGCAGCGGCAGCTCGATGTCGAAGTCGGTCTCCATGCCCCCAGTGCTCATTTCGGGATCCAGACCTTGATCAGCGACAGCAGCTTGTCCACGTCCACCGGCTTGGCGATGTAGTCGTCAGCCCCGGCCTGCAGCGAGGCCTCGCGGTCGCTGGCCATGGCCTTGGCGGTCAGGGCGATGATCGGCAGCTTCTTGAACCGCTCCCGCCGGCGGATCTCGCGGATGGCGGTCAGGCCGTCCATCTCCGGCATCATCAGGTCCATCAGCACCAGGTCCACCGCCGAGTCGGGCCGCTCCAGCGCCTCCAGGGCCTCCTTGCCATTGCGGGCGATCTGCACCTTGGCCCCCTTGGGCTCGAGCACGCTGGCCAGAGCGAAGACGTTGCGCACGTCGTCGTCGGCGATCAGCAGGGTCTTGTCCTCCAGGGCCGCCTCGCGGTTGCGCACCTGGCGCAGCAGGCTCTGCTGCTCCTTGGGGAGGTTGGCCTCCACCTGGTGCAAGAACAGCGTCACCTCGTCGAGCAGCCGCTCGGGAGAGCGGGCGCCCTTGATGATGATCGAGCTGGCGTAGTGGCGCAGCCGCAGCTCCTCGTCGCGCGACAGCGTGCGGCCGGTGTAGACGATGACCGGCGGGAAGGCGAAGGTGCCGCCGGCCGCCATCTGATCGAGCAGGTCGAAGCCCGACATGTCGGGCAGCCGCAGGTCGAGCACCATGCAGTCGTAGGGCTCCCGCCGCAGCTTCTCCAGCGCCTCCCCGGCGGTGCCCACCGACGCCACCTGCACCTGGTCGCTCTGCAGCAGCGCCACCAGGCTCTCGCGCTGGACCGCCGCGTCCTCGACCACCAGCACCCGGCGCAGCCGCTGCTCCAGGCGCTGCTCCAGCTTCTCGAAGGCCTCGGCGACCTGCTCGCGCATCACCGGCTTGATCGCGTAGCCGACCGCCCCCAGCTCCAGCGCCTGCTGGGCGTGGTCGGCGAAGGAGATCATGTGGACCGGGATGTGGCGGGTGGCCTTCTGCCGCTTGAGCCGCTCCAGCACCGAGAGCCCGGAGTCGTCGGGCAGGCGGACGTCCAGCAGCACGCCGCTGGGCAGGTAGCGCTCGGCCAGCTGCAGCCCCTCGGCGGCGGTGGTGGCCACCAGGCAGCGGAAGCCCTTCTCGTGCGCCAGGTCGCGCAGCACCCCGGCGAAGGCCAGGTCGTCCTCGACCACCAGCACCCGGCGCTCGCCGTCGAGGTGCGCCCGGTCGTCCTCCACCGCCGGCTTCGCGGCCGCCGAAGGAGCCAGGACCTCGGCGGCGCGGGCGGCGAGCCGCTGCGCGGGCGCGGGCCCTACTGGGCCGGGCGCCGGCGCCAGCTCCAGGGGAGTGGGGGCCTCGACGGCGGCCGGGGGGGACAGCGGCAGCAGCAGGGTGAAGGTGCTGCCCTTGCCGGGCTCGCTGTCCACGGTGATCTCGCCGCCCAGCCGGCGGGCCAGCTCGCGGGAGATGGTCAGCCCCAGCCCGCTGCCTCCGTACTTGCGCTGGGTGCTGCCGTCGGCCTGGCGGAAGGCCTCGAAGATCAGCTCCTGCTGCTCCGGCGAGATGCCGATGCCGGTGTCTCTGACCTCGAGGGCCACCTGCCCTTCGCCGCGCAGGCCGGCGCGCAGCGACACCTCGCCGCGCTCGGTGAACTTGAGGGCGTTGGACAGCAGGTTGCGCAGGATCTGCTCCAGCCGCAGCGGGTCGGTGACCAGCGAGACCGGGCAGTCCGGCTCGAGCGCGAACGAGAGCCCCAGGCCCCGGTGGGCGGCCACCGGCCGGAAGGTGCGCTCCAGGGTCTCGAACAGGTGGGGCAGCTGCAGCGCCTCGGGCTTGGTCTCGACCCGGCCGGCCTCGATCCGCGCCAGGTCGAGGATGTCGTTGATCAGCGCCAGCAGGTCGTTGCCGGAGGAGGAGATGGTGGCGGCGTACTTGACCTGGTCGGCGGTGAGGTTGCCGTCCTTGTTGTCGGCCAGCAGCTTGGCCAGGATCAGCACGCTGTTGAGTGGGGTGCGCAGCTCGTGGCTCATGTTGGCCAGGAACTCGGACTTGTACCGGTTGGCGCGGGCCAGGTCGTCGGCCTTCTTGATGAGCAGCTCCTGGGCGGTGGCCAGCTCGGAGCGCTGCTGCTCGAGGGAGCGGGACTGGTCCTCGAGGCGGGAGTTGGTCAGCTCCAGCTCCGCCTGCTGCACCTCGAGGTGGGCCTGGGCCGCCTGCAGCGCGCGGTTGCGTTCCTCCAGCTCCTCGTTGATGACCCGCAGCTCCTCCTGCTGCGTCTGCAGCTCCTCGGCCTGCTGCTGGGTCTGGTGGAGCAGGTCCTCGAGCTGGGTCCGGTACTGCGAGGAGCGGATGGAGACGGCGATCGGCTCGGCCACCGCGGCCAGCAGGTCGAGGTCCGAGCGACCGACCGGGTGGAGGAAGCCCAGCTCGAGGACCCCGAGCAGCTCGTTGTCGGCGATGGCCGGGAAGAGCACCAGGTTTGCGGGCGAGGTGCGGCCCAGGGCGGAGGAGATGGGCAGGTGCCCGGCGGGCACCTCGTCGAGGCGCAGCAGCTTCTTCTCGCGCACCACCTGGCCGACCAGCCCTTCGCCCGGGCCCGCCGAGTCGGGGGCGGTCCCGGGCGCCAGGGCGTAGGTTCCGGCGCGCAAGAAGCGGTCCTCGGGGCCGCGGGCATAGAGAGCGCCCACTGGGGCTTGGAGGTAGCGGCACAGGAAGGCGGCGATGGCGTCGCTGAGCTGGCCCAGCCGCTGCTCGCCCTGGGAGCAGGCGCTCAGCTCCTGCTGGCCCTGGCGGATCCAGTCGCGCTCGCGCAGGGCGATGCGGCTGAGGATGAACTGCCGGGCCACCAGCGACAGGCCCCAGGTGACGAGCAGGCCCATGGTGCTGTTGAGCACGGCGGCGTCGAAGGGCAGGCCCTCCTCGCGAGGAGAGACGAAGTAGCTGGCGACGATCGAGAACGTGGCCGCAGCGCCCACCAGCAGCGGCGTCCGCGGGCGCCACAGGAACATGCTCAGGGAGAGGGGGAGCAGGAACAGCACCCACACCACCAGCCCGAAGTGCGTCACCAGGTCGAGCCAGAAGGTGGCAGCCGTGCTCAGGACGATGGCGACCGGGAGCAGCGGCGTGCTGCGGGTCTCTTCGAAGCGCCTCATCGCGCACCTGCCGCGCGAGCGCCTGGCCTGGCGGCCTGCGAAGAGCCGTGCAGGCACCGGGGAAAGGCGTGCGCCCGCTGTTTCTCCAACAATTCTGGCGCGAGGTCTCAGCCGGGGGCGCGGGCGGCCCGCCCGAGGGCGCAGGCCGCGCCGCGGCGGGCCGACCAGCTGATCGCTACCGCTGGCAGCGGGCGGCGCTGGGGTCGATCATCGTGCAGCGGGCGGGCGCGGCGTAGGCGGTGGCGCAGTCGGTGCGGGTGACGAAGCCGGCCGGCGTGTCCCAGTCGGCGCGCGAGCAGGCGACCGCCACGTCTCCCTCGCAGCGGTCGGGGGTGCTCGAGTCGCAGCGCGGCGAGGCGGCGACGGCGCAAATCGCGTGGCCGTTCTCCTCGACGCAGACCGGGTTCTCGCCGGCGCAGGGAGTGGAGACGATCTTGCGGTTGACCTGCTGGTCGACTCCGCCGCCGCACACCTGGCGGGTGTTGCCGTCGCAGCGGCTGAAGAAGTCGCACTCGTTGCCGCAGCCGGCCGCGGCGAGCGCGCAGGCGGCGAGGCCCGCGGTCAGGCCAATGGGGACAAATCTTCGGGTGGCTCTCATGTCGCTCCCCGCGGGCCCTCCTGCTCCTGGAGGCGGCCCGCTTTCCGGCCGTTCGCGCGACAGGATACACGCAGTCCGACCGTGCGAGCCCCGCTCTCCTGTACCCGCGATGCGGCTGTGCCGGCCTCGGCGAGTCCTGTGCGCTCCCCAGCCCTTCGAGCGGCATTCGAGGAGCGCCTTGGCCGTTTGTATTTGAGAGGCGGGCTGGGTACTCGCGTTCTCAACGCGTTGACTCGACAAGGCCTCTTCTCTACAGTCCGCGCCTTTGAGCCGGCCCAACGAATGAGCGAAACGCTGCCTCTCCGATCCGACCAACCTCCCGACGCCTCGGCGTCTCCCGCAGCGGGCGAACCGTCTGCGCCCAGCGAACCGGCAGCCGCCGCTCCCGCCAGCCCCGCCTTGTCCCAGCCCCCGGAGCACTCGGAGCACCCGCGCCGGCGCCGCCGCCGAGGTGGCCGCGGCCGTCGCTCTGGCGAGCGGCGCGAGGACGGGCAGGCCGAGCGGCCCGTCGGTAGGAGTCCCGCCGCTCAATCACCCGAGGGCGCCGCCGCTCCCGCTCCGGTCCGCGGCTCGGATCTGCCGGAGGGTGAGCCCGAGCCGAGGGAGAGCTCGCTGGATCGGGACGGCCCCTTCGCGGCGACCGTGCGCGACGACGGCGCCCCGGCGGACATCGCGCCGGAGCGGCTGGACGCCGACGGGCTGCGCATCCTGGCCCGGCTGCACCGCTTCGGGCACCAGGCCTACTTCGTCGGCGGCTGCGTGCGCGATGGCATCCTCGGCCGGCCGCCCAAGGACTTCGACATCGCCACCAGCGCCCATCCCGGCGAAGTGCGCTCGCTGTTCCGCAACTGCCGGCTGATCGGCCGGCGCTTCCGGCTGGCGCACGTCTACTTCCGCGGCGGCAAGATCATCGAGGTCTCGACCTTCCGCGCCAACCCCACCGAGGCCGAGGTCGCCGTCGACGGCGACGAGGTCCCCGAGGGCGACCTGCTGATCACCCGCGACAACGTCTTCGGCTCCGCCGAGGAGGACGCGCGGCGGCGGGACTTCACCATCAACGGCCTGTTCTACGACGTGCAGAAGGGCCGGGTGCTGGACTTCGTCGATGGCCTGCGCGACGTGCACGAGCACCTGATCCGCACCATCGGCAACCCGGAGATCCGGCTGCGCGAGGATCCGGTGCGCATCCTGAGGGCGGTGCGCTTCGCCTCGCGCCTGGGCTTCGACACCGACCCGGCAACCTACGCCGCGATGGAGGGGGCGGTCGAGGACCTGCCGCGCTGCGCGCCGGCGCGGCTGCTGGAGGAGACCTTCCGGCTGCTGCGCAGCGGCCACTCGCGGGCCGCGGTGCAGCTGCTGTACGCGCTGGGGGCCTTGCGGGTCCTGCTGCCCCCGCTCTCGACCTGGCTCGACCAGGCCAGCCAAGAGGATCAGCGGCTGCTCTTCGAGCGGCTGGCGGCGCTCGACCGGCGGGCTCAGCAGGCGCCGGTGGACGACGCGATCATCATCGCCGCCATCCTCGGCCCGCTCTCGAGGCAGGCGGAGGCGCCGCACGCTGGCCAGGCCTTCGACGGTCTGCTCGAGCAGATGGTGCAGACCGCGCGGCTTCCCCGGCGCGTGGTCGATCAGGCGCGGCAGCTGCTCTGGTCGATGGGCGTGCTGACCGGAGAGCGCAAGCGCCGTCGCTCGCTGGCTTCGTTCCGGCACCACCCGGCCTTCGACGACGCGCTGGCGCTGTTCGAGATCGAGGTCGAGGCCACCGGGCAAGGGCAGGAGTCGCTGGAGCGCTGGAAAAGCGGCAAGCCGTTCGAGCCGCCGCGGCCGCCGGCCGGCGAGGGTGGGCCGGGCCCCGGCCAAGGAAAGCGTCGCCGTCGCCGCCGCCGCGGAGGTCGCTCGGGTGGAGCCGGCGGACCGGGCGGGGACGGCGGACCGGGCCCCGCGGGCGAAGGCGGCCCCTCGGGCGGCACCCCGCCTCCAGTCCCGAGCGCCAGCTGATCCCAGCAGGCGCCGGGCCTTCTCCACGAGCCTTGCCTCACTGGGACCGCCGGGCGGCGGTGGTAGACTCCTGGCCATCGTTGCCTGGGGCAGGGAGGCCACTGCGTGAGGACGATTCTCCGGATTGCGCTGGTGCTGGCGCTGACAGCGCCCGGGGTCTCCTACGCCAAGGCCTCGGTGCGGGCGGTTTGCTCCGGGGGCTGCAAGATCAAGATCGACGGCAGCCGCGCCGAGAAGGTCTCCGACAGCGAGTGGATCTTCAAAGAGGTTGACCCCGGCATCCGCGAGGTGGACGTCTCGCGCGGCTTCGAGGGCGGTTGGCTCGACGTCCCGGCCGAGGGCGAGGTCACGCTGTGGGTCTCCAAGGAGCCGCTCAGGGCGCAGGGGGCGCTCGCGCTCGACAAGAAGGGCAAGAAGCAGCTGGAGAAGGCGCGCAAGGAGCAGGCGGAGCGGGAGCAGGAGGCGCGCGAGAACGCCGAGCAGGAGAAGAAGGACCTGGAGAAGCGCGAGCGCAAGGAGCGCGAGAAAGAGGAAGAGGCGCGCCGGGATCAGGAGAAGCGGGACAAGAAGGAGCGCGAGAAAGAAGAAGAGGCGCGCCGGGATCAGGAGAAGCGGGACAAGAAGGAGCGCGAGCGCCCCAAGGACCAAGCCCCGCAGGCCGGGAGCCTCGACAAACCGACGCGGATCGCGGTGGTCCGGATCGAGGCGCGCACCGGGCTGGACCAGGCGCTGGCCGATCTCTACGCCGACTCGCTGGTTGCCGAGCTGCGCAAGCGCAAGTGGCTCAAGGTGAGCAGTCCCCGCGACGCCGCCGCCGCGCTGGGCGCCGACCGCGAGCGCAAGCTGCTGGGCTGCACCGAGGAATCGTGCATGGAGGAAGTCGCCGGGGCGCTGGGGGCGGATCGGCTGGTGAGCGGCACCGTGGGCCGGGTGGAGAAGTCGCTGCTCATCAACCTGACCCTGCTCGACGCCAGGAAGGGCGTGGCGGTGGCCACCGTCTCCGAGCGGCTCAAGAGCAGCAGCAACGAGGCCTTCTTCGACGCGCTCCCCGACCTGGTGGACAAGCTGGTCGGGCGGCGGTAACGCATTCGCATCGTGGCCAAGCTCTTCAAGATTCTTCTATTCGCCTCCGCGCTGTCGCTCGCCGCCTGCCGCCCGTCGGTGACCCTCGAGGTGACGCGCCAGGACGTCCGCACCAAGCTCAGCCTGCTGGCCTGTCCCGGCTGCGAGCTGGTGGAGGTCTTCCCCGAGGGGAGCGGGCTCACGCGCACGGTCGGGCTCGATCTCAAGCATGACAGCGACGTGCGCGAGCTGGAGCTGTGGCTCTACCGCGCGGGCACCGGCGACGCGTGCGACGCGGTGAAGATCTGGTACGAGGGGACTGCGCTCCGGCTTTCGCTGGAGGTGCCACCCGCCGCCGGCGATCGCCTCGGCTGCTCCGGCGGCCGATGCACGGTCTCCACCGACTGCAAGGTGACGCGCCCGGTCTATGCCTGCGGCCCCGACAACTGCCCCGACGGCTGCTGCGGCGCCAACAACCTGTGCGTCAAGCAGCGCGGCGATCTGGCCTGCGGCCGCAACAAGGACCAGTGCGAGGACTGCACCCAGTCCAACGACCTGTGCAACCTGGCGCGCAACCGCTGCATCGGCAGCTGCCGGGTGCCGGGAGAGAGCTGCGCAGGGACCTCGGACTGTTGCCCGAACCCGGATCCGCAGGTCTGCGATCGCTCGGTGTGTCGGAAGTGCGGTTCGCACGGGTACAGCTGTTCGGCGCTCGAGCCGTGCTGCGAAGGCCTGGCCTGCAATAGCGGATTCTGCGGTCAGCCGGGCTGCATCGACGGCGGCCTGGCCTGCTCCTACGGCGACAAATGCTGCACCGGCTTCCACTGCGACGGGAGTTTCTGCCGGTTCTGCACCGTGGAGCAGGGATCCTGCGGCAGCGCCGGACTTCCCTGCTGCGACGGGCTGACGTGCAACTGGAGCAAGTGCATTCCCAAGGGGATCTGCTCCGGCTACCGCAAGTCTTGCGATACGTCGTCGTCGTCGAGCATCTGCTGCGAGCCGAACCGCTGCAGCTACGACTCGGGTTCGAGCCAATACCTCTGCCAGTAGCTGGTTCTCAGAAGCAGGACTCGACCGGCCCGCGGACCCGGCCCGCGGCGCGCAGCACCGCGGCGCGCCCCTGGTGGAAGGCGCCCTCGGAGAGCTCGACCTCCTCTTCGCGCAGGTCCTCCCACAGCACCTGGGGAAAGTCGGCCTGGAGGAATTGGGGCTCGTAGAGCAGCGCCGGATCCTTGGGGCCGCCGCTCCGGAAGTTGAGCTGGCGCGGGGTGAAGGCCTCGAGGATCACCATGCCGCCGGGCTTGAGCGCCGCCTGCGCCGCACGATGTACCGCGGTCCGGATCGACGGTGGAAGGTGGATGTAGATCAGCACCACGCCGTCGTAGTGGCCCTGGTGCGGCCGGTAGTTGGCGAGGTCGGCGACGGTGGTCTCGACGGCGACGCCGCGCCGGCTCGCCAGGGTCTGCGCTTTTCCCAGCCCCACGGCCGAGCTGTCGACCGCATCCACGGCGAAGCCCTGCTCAGCCAACCAGACGGCATTGCGCCCTTCGCCCTCGCCGAGAGAGAGGACCCGGCCTCTGCGCGCCAGCCGCGAGGCCTGCGCGACCAGCCACTCGTTGGGCCTGGTGCCGTAGATCCAGTCCTTCGCGGAGAAGCGCTCGTCCCACATGGTCATCGTTCTACTCCCTGGCGGCGCCGCGGAAACCAGTGACTCCACGGTCTAACGTCCGCTCTCTTCGGCTGCATGGTGAGAGGTCCGCGCCGGGTCAGGAGATTCGCGAATCCTCCGCTGCGCGCCTTGGCTCTCAGCGGGCGGAGGTCGTCATGAGCTTTTGGTCGAAGCTGTTCGGTCCCAAGGAGCCCGAGGTCTGGCCGGTCCACGTCGACGACGAGAACTTCAAGGCCGAGGTCACCCGCTCCGAGCTGCCGGTGCTGCTCGACGTCTGGGGGCCGGACTGCGCGCCCTGCAAGCAGCTCGAGCCGATCGTGATCCGCCTGGCCAAGCGCTACCAGGGGAAGGTGAAGGTCGCTGAGATCAACGCCGCCGCGGCGCCCAAGACGATGCGCAAGCTCGGGGTGATGGGCACGCCGACGGTGGTCTACTTCCGCAACGGCCACGAGGTCGAGCGGGCGGTCGGATTCCGCGGCGAGCTCTACCACCAAGAGGTGATCGAGAAGGGGCTGCTGGGCGGCCAGGCAGGCGAGACCGCCGCACGTTGATCGCCCTCAGGCGATGCCCGCATCGTGCAAGGTGCGGTCGATGATCTCCTGCTTGATCGCCGGCGACAGGTCGTCGAAGTAGGCCGAGTAGCCGGAGACCCGCACCAGGATTCCGGGGAACTTCCCTGGGTTGTCGCGGGCCTCGATCAGCAGCTTGGGATCGAGCACGTTGACCTGCAGCTGCATGCAGCCGGCGTCGAACCCGCCGTCGACCAGCGCGCGCAGCCAGAGAGTCCCCGGCTCTCCCTTCACCGCCCAAGGCGCCAGCTGCAGGTTGAAGTTGATGCCGTTCCTGGCCTCGCTCAGCGGCAGGTGCGCTTGCGAGAGCAGCGCGGCGGTCGGCCCCTTGCGATCGCAACCGCTGGCCGGAGTGAGGCCCGAGGAGAAGGGAGTCTTGGCGGCGCGTTCACTGGGCAGCGCGCCCACCTCCTCGCCGAAGGCCTGGTGGGCGGTCACCGAGTAGTACCCGGCCTGATAGCTGCCGCCGCGCGCGCTGTGCCCGCGGGCCAGCGCGCTGGAGAACAGGCGCATCACTCCGGCGACGTGCCGATCGGCGAACTCGTCGTCGTTGCCGAACTTGGGCGCCGCCCGCAGCCTGGCGCGCAGGGCCGGGTCCTTGGCGAAGTCGCCGCGGCAGGCCTCCACCACCTGCGCCAAGGTTGCCTTGCGGTCGCGGAAGACCACCGCCTCCAGCGCCGCCAGCGAGTCGCCGACCTCGACCGCTCCCACGCCCTGCACTCCGCTGCCGTTGTAGGTGGCCCCGCCGGCGGAGGCGTCGCGGGCCGACGCCAGGCAGCCGTCGAGCAACGCCGAGGTCAGCGGCGTCGGGTGCCAGCGCAGGTTCTGCTCCTCGATCGCGTGCAGGTCCAAGAGCAGCCGATCGACCGCGCGTTCGAGCTGGACCCTGAACAGCTCGATCACCTCGCCGATGGATTGGCAGCTCTCGAGGGGCCGGGTGGCGGCGCCGATCCTCTTGCGGCTGCCGAAACGGCGGCCCTCGTTGAGCGCCAGCTCCAGGCACAGCGGCAGGTTGAAGAGCGCGGCATCGGTGGACCAGAAGCTCTTCCCGGCAACCACCGGCTCGACGCAGCCGACGGTGGCGTAGTCGCGGGCGTCGGAGTCGCTGTCGCTGCGCGAGCGGACTACCGGGACGATCACCTCGTCGTTGTACAGCGCCGGCGAGACGGCGCCCTTGGCCAAAGCCTGGGCGATGCGGGTGCGGTAGCGCTCGGGGCTCTTCTTGGAAAGGCGCGCGTGCCAGTTGGGCTGGCGGGTGCGCAGTTGGTCCATCAGCTCCAGGCACAGGTAGCTCACCTCGTTGGTGGCGTCCTCGCCGTGGCGATCGAGACCTCCGACCACCACCACCTGGCCGTTGAACAGCCCGCCGTGGAACCGGGTGAGCCGGCGCGAGAAGGCGGGGATGATCTCGCACAGCTTGAGCGCGAAGCAGCCCAGCAGCTCCAGCGCCCCGGCCTGGTCGAGGCGCCCGGAGGCCAGGGCCTCCTCGTAGTACCGCCACAGCAGCTGGTCGATGCGGCCCGGGCTGACCGCGTTGTCGAGCGATTCCAGGTTCAGGGCGATCTGCGCGAACAGCATCGACTGCAGCGCCTCGTGGAAGCTGCGAGCTCCGTGGCGCGGAACCCGAGCGCAGACCTCGGCGATCCGGTTGAGCTCGGCGGCGCGGATCCGGTCCGTTTCCTGCTCTGCCAGCCGAAGGGCCTCGGCGCGGTAGCGCTCCGCGAAGGCATCGAGCCCGTCGCAGGCGATCCGCACTGCCTCGAGGAAGGCAGCCTCCGGCGATCCCTTCGGGACCTGCTCGAGACGCTCGGCGGCCTGGGCGCGGATGCCATCGGTGCCGCCGGCGAGGAGGCGGGCGTAGTCGGGGACGAAGTGCGAGATGCCGCCGGACTCGTTGATTAGCGAGAGGGTCGGCGAGAGCTGATCGGCCACGAAGCGCGCGGCCTCCAGCACCGGCCGGCCGCGGACCGCCAGCATCCGGGTCGTCCAGTACGGGAGCACCTCGGCCAGCAGCCGCCTGCGATCGCCGGGCTGGACCTGGAGCGGGTTGATCTGGCGCGAGTCCATCGCCAGCAGATCCTCGAGCATCGCCACCCCGTGCAGCTCGGGGTAGAGGCCGCCTCCGACGCGGTGGCAGGTGAAGTTTCCGACCAGCAGCTCGCCCGGCCAGATGCGGACGGTCTTCTCGCGAAGGATCGCGCAGAGCGCCTCGGCCTTCTGGATTGCCATCGGCCGCTCGCCGTTCTGGCCTTTGAAGTAGCGGGTGACCGAGAGCGCGCGCTCGGCGCACAGGCCGGGTTTGGCGGAGCGGATGGCGCGATCGAGCGCGAACAGCCTCGAAGGCAGCGGCGTCGGCGAAGTCATGACGTCACCTCGATTCCGTGGTGTTGGAGGATTTCGCGCGCCGCCTCGAGGCATCGGACGGCCTGGTCGTGGTCGAAGTCGAGCCCGAGCGGCGGGATGGGAAAGCCCATGCGCGCCAGCTTGGCCTCGCCCATCGCGTGGTAGGCGAGCAGGTGCAGCCGAGGCCTCTCGAGCTCGCGCAGGAAGCCTGCCACCGCGGCCAGGCTCTCGGCTCCGTCGTTGAGGCCGGGGACCACCGGCATCCGGAAGGTGACCCTGGCGCCCGAGGCGGCGAGCCGGCGGGCGTTGTCGCGGAGGGCGGCGTTATCGGAGCCGGTGAGGCGGCGGTGCTCTTCGCTATCGAGGTGCTTCAAGTCGAAGAAGACGAAGTCGAGCAGCGGCAGTAGCGGCGCGAAGGACTCCCAGGAGAAGGCGCCGCAGGTCTGCAGGCCGACGCCGATGCCGCGGTCGCGCAGCTCGCGGGTCAACTCCAGCGCGAAGGGCAGTTGGAAGGTCGGCTCGCCGCCGGAGAGGGTGGCGCCGCCGCCGGAGCTGCGGAAGAACGGCTCGTCGCGGGCGATCTCGGCGGCCAGCACCCGAGCGGTCCAGAAGCGTCCCACCGATTGCAGGGCGCCCCAGTCGCAGGCGTCGAGGCATTGGCCGCAGCCGTCGCAGCGGTCGCGCAGGATTCGCTCCTGGCCCGGGGCGATGGCGCCGAGAGGGCAGCTGGCCAGACAGTCGCCGGACTCGTGGCAGCGGTCGGCGAGGAAGGCGATCTCAGGGCGCGGACGCAGCGACTCGGGATTCTGGCACCAGCGGCAGCGCAGCGGGCAGCCCTTGAAGAAGACTGTCGTGCGGATGCCCGGCCCGTCGTGGACCGAGAAGCGCTGGATGTCGTAGATGAGCCCCTGCGCGCCGGCCTCGGCCATCGACCCCCCTGCGGCTGCCGAGAATCATCGCATCGGCCTGGTTGGGGAGACCAGCGCAGCTCGGGCCCCTCGGCTCGTTCGGTTCTATCGCCGGCAAAAGGCACAACCGAAGAGCGAGTGGGAGAGGGATGGCTGGGCTCGACGCGCTGGCTTGCGGGTCTCCCCCATCCTCATTGGTAGGGATTGTCCTTCTCGATCTTGAGCGCGGGGGCGGGAGCTGGAATCGGAGTCGGGCTCGGCTTGCTGGGCGCCGCCTTGGGCGAGGGAGGCTTGGCCGCCGCCTTCACCAGGATCACCCGGAGCTCGTGCGGCTTGGCGAAGACGATCGGGATCTTCTGCTCGGCATAGCCCGGCGCGCGGACGCTCAGCTCGAGTCGCGTTCCAGCCGGCCGCGCGAGAGAGCACGAGTCATTGCAGGCCAGCGGCTCGGAGCCGAGGAAGAAGCGAGCGGCAGCGGGCTCAGCGAAGAGCTCGACCCTGATCGATGAGGAGGCCGCGGGCGCCGGGGCCACGGCCTCGGCCGAAGCTACTGCGCGCTCTTGAACCGCCGGTGGCACCTCGGGGGGACGAGCGGATTGCACCGGGGCCGGACGCTGAGCCAAGAGCGCGCCGGTTCCGCCGACGATTCCGGCGATCGCCAGGATCGTCGCCGCGCCGATCACCATCCGCTTTCGTCGGCGCGCGGCCGCTACCGGGGTCGAATCATCCAGTGCCTCGCGCAGCTCCTGCAGCGCCTCGGCGGCGCCGGGCGGCCTTGCTTCGGGGGTCTTGGCCAGCAACCTCCCGATCAGCGCCGCCAAACTGGCCGGCACGTCGGCGCGAATCAACTCCAGCGGCCGCGGAGTCTCGGTGAGGACCTTGGAGATGATCTCGTTGTAGCTCTGGCCGGGAAAGGCCGGCGCGCCGGCCAGCGCCTCGTAGAGGATGGCACCCACCGAGAACAGGTCCGCCGCCGGCCCGGCATCCTTGGCGCCCTTGGCCTGCTCCGGCGACATGTAGGCCACCGTGCCCATCACCAGGTCCGAGCGGGTGTGCGACGGCGCTCCCTGGCGATCGAACTTCGAGATGCCGAAGTCGAGCAGCTTCACCGCCCGCGAGCTGGCCACCAGGAAGACGTTGGCCGGCTTGAGGTCGCGGTGGACGATTCCCCGCTCGTGGACGGCGCACAGCGCCTCGAGGATCAGCTCGACGATCCGACCGGCCTCGCCGAAGGGCAGCGGCCCCTCCCTGCCGATGCGCGCCGCCAGCGTCTCTCCCTGCAGGAGCTCCATCACCAGGAAGGCTCCGTGCTCGGGTGAGTCGCCGGCGTCGAGGACGTCGGCCACTCCGGGATGGCCGATGGCTGCCGCCGCCCGCGCCTCCATTCGGAACCGGGTCAGCGCCTGTTGATCGGCGGCCAGCCGCGGCAGCAGCAGCTTGACGGCCACCTTGCGCCCGATCGCAACGTGTTCGGCTTGGTAGACGGCGCCCATCCCGCCGCGGCCCAGCAGCTGCTCCAGCCGGTACTTGCCGGCGACCAGCGCGCCGAGCTCGGGCAGGCGTGCTTCGCCGGCGGCAGGACTCTCGGCGCGCAGGAAGGTGGGATCCGACTCCGGTCCGGCCACTGAGGGCGCCTTGACCTGCGAGGCGAGCAGCTCCGCCAGCGCGGCGCTGCACGCCGGACAGCCGGAGAGATGCTCCTCCAGCGACGCAGCCTTCTCGGGCGGGAGCAGCCCGGCCTGGAAGTCGAAGTAGTCGCTGGTGTCGGGGCAGAGCATCGGCTCAGGGAACGGTGGTGCGGACGTCGGGCCGGGTGGCCATCCAGTAGATCCCCAGCCCCACCACCGAAGCGGTGCCTACCACGATCGCGGTCCAGCCATACCACGGCATGCCGCGCGAAACCTTGGCCTCGGAGACTGGCAGTGGCGGGCCGAAGTCCAGCAGCACCGAGCGCTCCTCTCCGGAGGCGACGGTGGCCACCTCTTTGGCCGAGGGATAGCCCTTGAGCTGGCCGGAGATCACATGGACGCCCGGTGCGATCGGCCCGGTCCAGGGCGCTCTGCCGTGCAAGTAGCCGTCGACCACGAAGAAGGCGTCCGCCGGGCGCGAGTCGATGCTCAGCCGGCCCGGGGCCGCGGGCATGGTGGCGGCCTTCGGTTTGGGGGCGAGCAGCAGCGACAGCCGCGTTCCTCCAGTGCCCTCGAACTGCTGCTCGGCGGGCTCGGCGCCGTCGCGCTCGGCCTTCACCGCGTGCCGGCCCGGCAGCAGCAGCAGCGGTTGGGCGAGCGGCGTGGCTCCGACGCCGGCGCCGTCCACGCTCAGCCGCGCCGGGCCGCCCTCGACCGCCACCGAGACCTCGACCAGTTGGCGCCTCAGGCCGTTCAGCTCGCGCTCGACCGTCTCGCGCCGGTCCGCGGAGACGGCTGGGCCGCCTTCCCGCAGGTAGCGGTCGAGGGCGGTGGCGGCCTCGACCGGATCGCCGGCGGCGGAGGCCGCCACCCCGAGGTTGAAGAGGACCTTGTAGTTTGGGGCCAGGGAATAGGCCTGCCTGAACTCGGCGACCGCCTTGGCCGCCTGTCCCGACTCGAAGAGCTTCACTCCGCGCGAGTAGGCGGCGGCGGCCTCGGCGCGCGGGTCGGCGGCGCCCGCCTCTTGGGCCAGGGCGACGCTGGAGAGCAGCAGGACGAGAGCCGGCGCCCACTTCAAGGGCACGAACATGGCGGCTACGATAGCGCGCAGCGATGCGCCCCGTCACCGGCGGTTCCTTTCATCGAGCGAGCATACGACTGGCGGCGCTGCTGCTGGCGGCGCTGCTGCTGGCCTTCTGCGCTGCGCCCCGGGCGCCCGCGGGCTACCAGCCGCCGCCGGCGCGCCGCGACGCCGCCGAGGTCCGGGTGGTCGATCCCGAGAAGCTCGACGGGCTCAACCTGAACACCAGGCCCTCGGCGTTCATCATCCAGAGGCAGGCCGACGGCACCGAGCTGGTGATCCGCTTCCTCGAGTCGGCCCAGGCCCAGGGCGCGCAGTTCGTCACCGAGCTGCGGATCATCCTCGAGGTCGAGCGCCCCGAGGGCCGCTTCGAGTGCACCAGCTACGTCTACCCAGAGGACCACTCCTTCACCACCCACGAGCAGCGGCTGGTGTCGATGCCGCCCAAGGCGGTCTACGTCCCCAAGAGCGTGACCACCACCGTCACCGAGTACCAGTACCAGTGCCAGTCGGTGATGAAGCCGGTGACCCGGACCCGGACCGACTACAACTACCAGTACGACTACTACTCCAAGAGCTCGCGGATGGTCCCGCAGACCCGCACCGAGACCACCTACGAGAGCTCCCAGGAGTGCAAGAGCGTCCCGGTGACCCGCTCCGTGACGCGCATGGAGTACCAGCTGCAGTACCAGTACGTGCCGCCGCAGTGGCAGACCATCGCGGTCTACCATCCGAACTGGAAGCTCAAGGAGTCCGAGCCGGTGTGTACGCTGGCCGGCGAGTGGGCGATGAGCCGCATCGAGGGTCTCTTGCACGGCCAGGGAGCCCTCGAGCTCGACGAGAGCCGATAGCGGCCCGCGAAGCCGAGCGTTTGCGCGCGCCCGGCGCGCCCTGCTAAGGACGGGGAATGGCGGCACTTCTGAGCACCGAGCTGTTGGCCCACCTCAGCACCGAGGCCTCGCGCCAGCTCGGCTCGGAGGCGGAGTTGGAGCCCGTGCTCGCCAAGCTCCTCGACGACGGTCGCAGGGCTTGGCCGGCCCTGGAGATCGTTCCGGCGGACTTCATGCGCCACATCGCCCAGCGGCTGCCGGCGCACCGCACCCGCGAGGCCCTCGAGTCGATCCACGGCGCCGATCTCTACCTGGCCTGCGGCTGCACGCTCGGGCAGCGGCGGGCGCTGTCGGCGTTCCAAGAGCGGCTGCTCCCGGAGATCGAGCGGATGCTGGAGCGCCGAGCAGGGAACAGCGCCACGGCTCAGGAGGTGGTGCCGCAGCTGCTGGAGAAGCTCTTCGTCCCCGGCGAAGGGCGCCTGCGGATCGCCGAGTACTCGGGCCGCGGCCAGCTCCTCACCTGGCTGCGCGCGGCCGCCACCCGGCTGTTCATCGATCTCAAGCGCAAGGAGAAGGGCGAGGAGTCGATGGACGACGGCCTTGCCGACAAGCTGGCCGCTGACGGCCTTCCGGCCGAGATGGCCTTCGTGAAGTCGCAGTACCGCGAGCACTTCGCCGAGGCCTTCAAGGGCGCGCTGCTCGCGCTGGCTCCTCGCGAGCGGGCGGTGCTGCGCATGCACACGGTCGAGGGGCTGAACATCGATCAGATTGGCGCCTTCTACCGCGTCCACCGAACGACCGCCTTCCGCTGGATCGAGGCTTCCAAGGCCTCTCTGCTCGAGCAGACGCGAGCGCGCCTGACCGAGAGGCTCAAGGTCGCCGGCACCGAGCTCGACAGCATCATCGCCCAGCTCACCAGCCAGCTCGACCTGAGCATCAGCCGCTACCTGCGGGAGAAGTGAGCGGCCGCTTCGACGACTGCGAAGCCGGATCCACCGCTCGCCAATCTGTTCGAGGTCCCGCCCAGCCTGCGCCTGTCTCTCGCAGTTGGGGAGGGCGGGTGCGCAGCTTGGAGAAGGCGGGCCCGGAGGCTCGGGGAGGGGGCGGATGATTCGGTTCCCGAAGCGCACATTGGGTTTGGCAGTGACAGCCGTCAGTCTGGCGAGCGCAGCGTCGGCGGTGGCTCAGACTCCCATGCAGCAGCACAACCAGGCGCACGTGGAGAGCGGGACCGAGACGCACCAAGGCGGCTTCGTCCAGGGGACTGTGCAGGGCATCGACTTCGGCCTGGGCCTGATCACCATTCGCTCCACCACCGGCCTGATCACCTTGCAGGCGGAGCCCACGCAATTGATGGGGTTCAAGCAAGGCGACAGCGTCGGCCTGCCCTACACCGGGACCAAGTTTCGCTGGCTGGGGAGAGATGTCGGCACCACCGTCAGCTCCGTCGGCAGCTCCGGCTACGGCGCCCCGTATGCCAAGCAGGGCACGATCATCGGCACGGTCGACGCGATCGACGACGCCATCGGGCATGTGACCGTCGACGTTCCCGGCGGGAAGGTCCTCCTGCACGGGCATCCGACGCTGCTTCGCGGGGTTCTGCCGGGCCTTTACGCCAAATTCGAAGTCGTCGAAATGGGCGGTGACCGCTGGATAGGCGCGGTGCAGCCGGCCAGCGGCCAGGCAGTTGGCGGCAGCGGCCAGAATCCGCCTTCCCCTGCTGCGCCGGGCACTCCGAGCGCGCAGTAGCCGTCGACCCCCGACGTCGGGAGCCCGCTTCGGCGGGCTTTCGTCGTCTAGGCTCCCTTTACGGCGTCCGCTCCACCGGCACCTGAGAATGCCGGGCTCGCCATCACGCTCGAGGTCCCAACCAGCCCGCGCCTGTCTCTCGCAGTTGGGGATGCCTGGTGCGCAGCTTGAAGTAGGCGGGCCCGCAGGCTCGGGGAGGGGCGCATGTCTCGGTTCGTGAATCGTGCTTTGGGCCTGGTCCTGGCGGCCGCTGGTCTGGCGCTCGCGGCGCCGGCAGTGGCGCAGACCGCCATACAGCAGAGCAACCAGGCCGCCAAAGAACGCGGGGTCGAGCCGATCCGCGAAGGCGGCCTGGTCCAGGGCACGGTTCAGGACGTCGACTTCGCCAAGGGCTTGATCACCATCCGCTCCACCACCGGGCTGATCACCCTGCGCTCGGTGCCCACCCAGCTGATGGGCTACAAGAAAGGCGACAACGTCGCCTTGGCCTATCGCGGGAGCAGATACCACTGGCTCTGGGAACAGATCGGTTTTGCCGTCGGCCGCCCTGGGGGCGTTGGGCAGGCCGCCCCGTTCGCCATGCAAGGGACGCTGGTCGGCACCGTCGGCGAGATCAACCTCGCCACCGGAGAGGTGCTCGTCGACGGGCCCACCGGGCACGTGCTCCTGCACGGCCACCCGGCGCTGCTCCACGGGCTGGTGCCGGGGTCGTACGCCAGGTTCTTCATCGGCGATATCGCCGGGGCGCACTGGGTGGGCAGAGTGGAGCCGGCCTTTGAATCGGCGGTCGGCGGCAGCGGCCAGACCCGGGCCGCCGATGAGAGCGAGAAGTAGCCCTGGCCGCGAGCCCCGTCAGGTGCTCCCGCCGCGGGGCTGTCCGAAGAGGGTGGCGCTTGGCACCTTGCGCTTGCAGCGCGCGTGGAGTTGCGGGGGTGAGCCCACTTGGTCGGACGGGAAGCACTCCTTCCCCTCGTTCTGGCGCTGCTGGCCTGCGGGCGGCGGGAGCCGCTTCCCTACTCGGGGTTCGTTGACGCACCGATCTCCGCGGTGGCCTCTCAGATCGCCGGCCAGGTGCAATCGATTCTCGTGAAGGAAGGGGATCGGGTGCGCAAGGGACAGGTGCTGGCGAAGCTCGATTCTCGCGAGCGCGAGGCGATGGTCGCCCAGGCCGAGGCGGCTCTGGCTCGCGAGCAGCAGGCACTCAGCGAGGCCGAGGCGAATGTGCGGGCGACCACTCCGACGGTGACCGGCGCTGGCGCCGACATCGCCCGCGCCCAGGCCACGGCGGACGAGGCTCGGCGCAACTATGAGCGCGTCCGCCGGCTGGAGGAGGCGAGGTCGGCCACTCCGGCGGATCTCGACACGGCTCGCGCTCGGCTGCGCGAAGCGGAGGCGGCGCTTCGGTCGGTGCGCGCCGGCAAGGAAGTGGCGCGCGGCAAGGTCACCGCCACCGAAGCCGCGCTCGCCAGCGCGCAGGCGGCGGTTCGCGTCGGCGAAGCGGCGCTCGAGGTGGCCAAGGTCCAGCTGGCCCAGGCCGAGCTCCTGAGTCCCTTCGACGGGCTGGTCGTCGATCGCAACCTGGAAGAAGGCGAGTGGGCGGCGCCGGGGACTCCGGTGGTGACGGTCGAGGATCTGGGAGGTCTCTGGGTTCGCTTGGACATCGAGGAGAGCCACTTCTCCGGGTTGAAGCTGGGTCAGCCGGCGACGATCCGGGTCATCGCTCTTCCCGGCCACACCTTCCGCGGGCACCTGATGGAGGTCGGTCCGCTCGGCGGCTTCGCCGTCAATCGCGACGTGAGGCGCGGGCGGCCCGACATCCGCACCTTCCGGGTCCGAGTGGCTTTCGACGAGCGCAGCGAGGCGCTTCGCCCGGGGATGACGGCCGAGGTGCAGCTCAGTGGTGACTCCGGCGCGAGCGAAGCCGACGGCGGAGCGCGATGAGCGCCGCGATCGAGGTTCGAGGAATCACCAAGCGCTTCGGCAGCCTGGTGGCGGTCGATCACGTCGTTCTCGACGTCCGCGGTGGCGAGCTGTTCGGGTTGTTGGGGCCCAATGGCGCGGGCAAGACGACGCTGCTGCGCATGCTCACCGGCCTCATCCCCATCACCTCGGGAGAGGCGCGGGTCGCCGGGGTGGACGTGCTGAAGGATCCCGACGGAGTGCGGCGCGCGCTGGGTGTGGTTCCCCAAGCGCTCACCTCGGACCTCGAGCTGACGGCCTACGAGAACCTGGACATCTACGGCCGCTTCTTCGGCGTGCGGCGGAGCGAGCGGCGTCCGCGCATCGACGAGCTGCTCCACCGAGTCGGGCTATGGGACCGGCGCAAGGACCGGGTCAGCACCTTCTCCGGCGGCATGCGCCGCAGGCTGGAGATCGCCCGCGGCCTGATCCACAAGCCGAAGGTGCTCTTTCTCGACGAGCCGACCATCGGCCTCGATCCGCAGAGCCGCCACGTGATCTGGGACTTGCTGACCGACCTGCGCAAGGGCAGCGAGCTGACGGTCTCGCTGACCACGCACTACATGGACGAGGCGGAGATCCTCTGCGACCGGGTGGCGATCGTGGACTACGGAAAGATCGTCGCCCTCGGGACGCCGCAGGAACTCAAGTCGCTGGTCCCCGGCAGCGACACGCTCGAGCTCGGGCTGGGGAGCGCGCTGCCCGAGGCCATCCTCGAGGGCCTGAGGACGATGGCGGGGGTGCGCTCGATCGAGCGGACGGGGCAGGGGATTCGCATCCGCGCCGACGGCGGCGCCGAGCTGCTCCCCAAGGTCTTCGACCGCCTGCGCGCCGAGGGGACCGAGGTCCGGTCGGCGACCGTCAGCCGCATCACCCTCGAAGACGTGTTCATCCACTTCACCGGGCGGACTCTGCGCGAGGAGGCGCCCGCCAGGCCCCAGGCGCCGATCCTGCGGAGGTACACATGAGGATCTGGGCGGTGATGATGCGCGACCTGCTGCGCATCGGGCGCAACCCCTTCACCCTGGTCTCGGCGGTGCTGCTGCCGATCGCCTACCTGGTGATCCTCGGCAACTCGCTGCAGGGGCCGCTCACCGGCCTGCGCCTGGGGCTGGTGAGCCTGGACAGCGGACCGCAGGCGCGCTCGCTGCTCGGGGCGCTGCAGGCCATCGAGAGCGGGCCGAGGACCGTCATCCTGGTCCCGCAGAGCAGCCCCGAGCAGGGCTTCCAGCGGCTCAAGGACGGCGAGCTCTCCGGCTTGCTGCTGGTGCCGCCGGACTTCTCCCGCGATCTCTCTCGCGGACTGGCAGCCTCGGCGGCGCTCTACGTGGACAACGTCGATGCGATCGCCGCCGCCACGCTCGAAGGCGCGCTCAACGAAGCGCTGCCGGCCATCCGCCAGCCGCTGGCGCGGTTCGAGGTCCATCTCGGCACCGCGCAGCTACGCCCTCAGGAGATCTACCCGCGGGTGGACTACGACGCCTCGCTGATCCCCGGGGTGGTGGTGCTGTCGATCTTCATGGGCAGCATGATCACCGGCGCCTTCAACGTGGTGATGGACCGCTTCCTGGGCGTCCACGAGAGCTACCTGTCGACGCCGCTGCGCCGCTCCGACATCAACCTGGGCGTGCTCCTCAGCGGCACCGTGGTCACCCTGGTCTCGAGCACCCTGGTGCTGGTGATCAGCTTCCTGATCACCGGCACGAGGATCCACGGCGGAGCGTTCGGCTACCTGGCGGTGGCAGGGGTGGTGCTGCTCACCGCGCTGGGCATGCTGGCGATGATGATGATCATCCTCGGGCGCGCCGGTCACCCGCGCCTGGTCGGCCTGGTGAGCGGGTTCCTGAGCATCATCCTGTTCTTCCCCAGCGGCGCGCTCTACCCGCTCTCCAGCTTCCCGGGGTGGCTGAGGGCCTTCGCCCGCATCGATCCCGAGACGCACGCCGTGGCCGCGCTCAAGGCGATCCTCTTCCGCGGCGGCGACCTGGCCGCCGCTAGTCACCACGTGCTGTGGCTGGCCGGCTTCACCGCGCTGATGCTCGCCATCTCCACGCTGTCGATGAAGCGGACTCTGTAGCGGCGCTTCCGAGGTGCTTGGGAAGGCCTGCGAGGTGCTCGGGGAGACCTCCGCGGTGCTCGGGAAGACCCGCGAGGTCCTTGGGAAGACCCGCGAGGTCTCTGGGAAGACTTGCGGAGAGCTGGGGAAGACCTCCGCAGTGCTCGGGAAGACCGAAGGGGTCTTCGTGAAGACCGCAGGAGTGATCGGGAAGACCGAGGGAGTCTTCGGGAAGACCGCAGGAGCGCTCGGGAAGACCGAGGGAGTCTTCGGGAAGACCGAAGGAGCGCTCGGGAGGACCAAAGTGGTGATCGGAGAAACGGGAAATGGCGCCCCGGTCGCCGGGCGAGCCATGAAGCCCTTGTGCGGTGCTGTGCTCCGGACAATGCCCGATGTGGGGCGGCGGCCTATCCTTTGAGGCGCGACGGAGGGCGCGCGGGGAGGGGCGATGGAGCTGCCGCCGGCGGTGCGCATCGGCACCAGCGGGTATTCGTATCCGCACTGGCGCGGGCTTTTCTATCCCGAGGGGCTGCCGGCCAAGCAAGAGCTCGCCTTCTACATGCAGCACTTCGACACCCTGGAGCTCAACAACACCTTCTACAGGCTGCCGACCGAGGCGGCGGTGACGCGCTGGGCGAGCCAGGCCAAGCCGGGCTTCATCTACGCCGCCAAGGGGAGCCGCTACCTGACGCACATCCGGCGGCTCAGGGAGACGCACCTCGGGGTGCAGCGCTTCTTCGACGCCCTGGAGCCGCTGGGGGCCAGGCTGGGGCCGGTGCTGTGGCAGCTGCCGCCGAACATGAAGCTCGATCTGCCGCGGCTGGCGGACTTCGTCCAGGCGCTGCCTGACGGCTTTCCCTACGTGTTCGAGTTTCGCAGTGAGGACTGGTACTGCGACGAGGTCTACGAGGCGCTGAACGACCTGGGGGTCTCGCTCTGTCTGCAGGACAAGCTCCTGGCCAAGACGCCCTTCCCTCCGCCGGGGCCGATCTACTACCGGCGCTTCCACGGCGACCGCTATGCGGGGCGCTACGGCCATCGGCGGCTGCGGCCGGCGGCTGCGGAGATCGCGGTGCTCTCCAGGCGCGGGCAGATGTGCTTCGCCTACTTCAACAACGACGCCGGCGGGGCGGCGATCGTCGACGCTCTGGCGCTCAGAGAAGAGGTCGCCGATGCGCTGGAGGAGCGGCCCGGGGCTTGGGAGCTGAGGTAACGATCAGCGGGGGAACAGGTAGACCGCGCCGCTGTCCGTCGCCGAGTTGTCGGCCTGGTTGCCGCTCACGCCGGTGGCGCTGCTGTCCTCCAGGTGCGCCCCCACCGCCAGCGTGCCGCCGTCCGAGCTCAGCCCGAGGCACCAGCCGAACTCGTCGTTGGCGTCGGTGTTGGTGGCCTTCACGTAGGCCTGCTGGGTCCAGGCCGCGCCGGTGCGAGAGAAGAGATAGACCGCGCCGCTGCTGGGCGCGGAGTTGTCGGCCTGTTTGCCGCCCAGGCCGGTGGCGCTGCTGGCCTCCCGGGTCGCCCCCACCGCCAGCGTGTTGCCGTCGGCGCTGAGCGCGAGGCTGTAGCCGAACTGGTCGCCCGCATCGGTGTTGGAGGCTTTGACGTAGGCCTGCTGGGCCCAGGTCGCGCCGGTGCGGGTGAAGAGGTAGACCGCGCCGGAGAATGCCGCCGAGTTGTCGGCCTGGTTGCCGCCGAGGCCGGTGGCGCTGCTCGACTCATTGGTGGCCGCCACCGCCAGCGTGTTGCCATCGCCGCCCAGCGCGACCTTGAATCCGAACCAGTCGCCGACGCCGGTGTTGGAGGCCTTGAGATAGGCCTGTTGCGCCCAGGCGGCTCCGGAGCGGGTGAAGACGTAGGCCGCGCCGCTGGCCGACGCCGAGTTGTCGGCCTGGTTGCCGCCGATGCCAGTGGCGCTGCTGTCCTCCAGATTTGCTCCCACCGCCAGCGTGTTGCCGTCGGCGCTCAGTGCCACGCTGTATCCGAACCAGTCATTGGCTTCGGTGTTGGAGGCCTTGAAGTAGGCCTGCTGGGACCAGGTCGTGCCGGCGCGGGTGAGGAGGTAGACCGCGCCGCTGTCGGCCGCGGAGTTGTCGGTCTGGTTGCCGCCGACGCCGGTGGCGCTGCTGTCCTCCCAGGGGGCTCCCACCGCCAGCGTGCTGCCGTCGGCGCTCAGCGCGAGGCTGTAGCCGAACCAGTCGTTCGCTTCGGTGTTGGAGGCCTTGACGTAGGCTTGCTGGGTCCAGGTCGCGCCGGCGCGGGTGAACACGTAGACCGCCCCGCTGCTCGGCGCCGAGTTGTCGGACTGGTTGCCGCCCACGCCGGTGGAGCGGCTGGCCTCTCGATTGGCCCCCACCGCCAGCGTGCTGCCGTCGGAGCTCAAGGCCAGGCTGAAGCCGAACAGGTCGCCCGCCTCGGCGTTGGAGGCCTTGAGGTAGGCCTGCTGCGCCCAGCCCGTGCCGGATCGGGCAAAGACGTAGACCGCGCCGCTGCTCGGCGCCGAGTTGTCGGCCTGGTTGCCGCCCACGCCGGTGGCGGCGCTGGCCTCGCCGACTGCTCCCACCGCCAGCGTGCTTCCATCGGCGCTCAGCGCGACGCTGGTGCCGAAGGAGTCGTTGGTCCCGGTGTTGGAGGCCTTCAGATAGGTATGGTGGGCGGGCGCGCTGGCGACGGTCACCACCACCGTGTAGGTCTTCGACGAGCCCGATTCGGCGTCCACCCTCACCGAGATCGAGGTCGCGGCGGAGGTCAGCGGGACGGTGACGGTAGCTCCCGAGGTCGTGACCGTCCCGTCGATCCGCAACACCGCCCGGGCCGGCTGGGAGACGGCGGCTGCCAGCGCGATGCTCGCGGTGCCCGTCGGCACCGACACCGCGTATGTGGTCTGCGTCGGCGAGAAGGCCAGGCTCCCCGGGGAGACTCCCAGCGAGAGCAGCGTCGCGTCGTCCCACTTGCAGGCGCCCACCTGGCAGACCTCGCTGGTGGCGCACGGCGAATCCGCCGGCGGGTAGCTGCACTCTCCGGCGCTGCAGGTGCCCTGGGAGGCGTAGCTGCGGAGCGTGGCGCCGTCGACGCAGGTGGCGGCGGGCGGCTGCTTGCAGGTCACCTTGGCGCAGAGGTCGGGTGCGACGGCCAGGCCCGCCAGCGGCACCAGCAGCTCGGGGGCGTTGGAGGCGTCGCTCTCGATGAACAGGCGGGCCGAGTGGTTCCCCACTGCCGTCGGGGAATAGGCCACGGTCAGCTGGAGGCTGCCACCGGCCTCTACGCGCAGCGACTGCGGCACCTTGGCCGAGAACTGGGCGGCGGCCTCTCCGGTCACCGTCACCGAGGAGATCAGCACCTCCACCTGGCCCTGGTTGAACAGGGTGACGGTGCGCTCCTCCGGCAGGCCGGTGGCGGCGGTGCCGAAGTCGAGGGAGGCCGGGGAGGTCTCGAGCTGTCCGCGGGCGATTTCGGTGCGGATGCTGCCGCACTCGCAGGCGCCGAGTAAGGCGGCGGCGAGGGTGAGGACGAACAGAGCGGTCGGGATCGAGAGCGAGCGAGAGGTACGCATTGGCCGGATGGATAACGAGATCGACGCGCCCAGCCCTGCAAATCAGTCGCTGAACAGGACAGTGGCCGGTCCCGACAGGCGGCCCGACGCGGGGCCAGCGTTCGCCTGGTTTCATTCCGCGACCCGGGATGCCGAAGCCTGCCCGCTCCTTGCGCCCTCTGAGAAGCGCCCCTACAATCGCCACCTTTTCAACAAGGTTAAGGTGTCGCCGTGGCCAACGAACAGGACTTCGAGAGGCTGGTGCAGCTCATCAGCGAGCGGGTGGCGGAGAGGCTGGGGGCCTCGCTGCCGCCGCCGCCGCGCGCCGCCGGGGTCGAGCTCGAGGCCGGCAACAGCGGGGCCTGCTCGCGGGCCTGCGACGGCTGCCGCAACAACGAGTCGGGCAGCTGCGGGGCCCACGCCATCGTCGCCCTGGGCGCCCACCGCGTCACGCCACTGGGCCACACCCGCACCAGCCCCGATCTGGCGGCCTACATCGATCACACCCTGCTCAAACCCGAGGCCACTCGCGAGGAGGTCATCAAGCTCTCCGAGGAGGCCAAGAAGTACGGCTTCGCCACGGTGTGCGTGAACAGCGCCAACGTCGGGCTGGCGGCGTCGATCCTCAAGGGCTCGTCGACGGTGGCCATCGCGGTGGTCGGCTTCCCGCTCGGCGCCGGGCTGACCAGCGCCAAGGCCTTTGAAGCTCGCGAGGCGGTGCGCTGCGGCGCCCGCGAGATCGACATGGTGATCAACATCGGCGCCCTCAAGTCTCACGACTACAAGCTGGTCCTCGACGACATCAAGGGCGTGGTGGACGCGGTCAAGCCGATCCCGGTCAAGGTGATCCTCGAGACCAGCCAGCTCGACCAGGAGCAGAAGATCATCGCCTGCGCGTTGTCCAAGGGCGCCGGCGCCGCCTTCGTCAAGACCTCGACCGGCTTCGCCGGCGGCGGGGCCACCGCCGAGGACATCGCGCTGATGCGGCACATCGTCGGCGACGACATGGGAGTCAAGGCCAGCGGCGGGGTCCGCTCGCGGGAGGACGCCCAGAAGATGATCGCCGCCGGCGCCGACCGCATCGGGGCCAGCGCCTCGGTGGCCATCGTCACCGGCCAGAAGTCGAAGTCGGCGTACTAGTCCGTCCTCGTCGGTGCTCGCCTCCTCGGCGAGCGCCTTGGCAGGGAGGGGCTGTAGAGCGGCGCTCGAGAGCGCGCCGCGGTATTCGGAAAGAGCCTTGGCCAGTCCCTCCAGCGACATCGCCAGCCCCAACACCCTGCGCCTGGCCCAGATCGGGCTGGTGGTGGTGGCCGCGCTGCTGGTGGCCGGCCTGGGCGCTTCCAAGCTGATCTATCCGCTCGACTCCTACTTCTACCTGGCCAAGGCCCGCAGCCTGGGGAGCCTGGGCTTTCTGACCGTGCCCTGGAACGACGGCATCGACCGCCGCTTCTTCTGGGGCTACTCGCTGGCGCTGTCGCTGCCCTTCAAGGTCCTCGGCGAAGCGAGCTTCTGGGTGATCGCCGGGCTGATGCACGCCTGGACCGGGCTGGTCTTCACCCGCATCGCGCGGCTGTTGGGCTTGAGCCCGCAGTTGCGGCTGGGGACGCTGGCGCTGCTGCTCTTCAACCCGCTGGCGCTCAAGTGGGCGAGCGTGCCGATGTCCGAGGGCCTGATGGTGGCCCTGGGGATCACCGCGGTCTACTTCGCGCTGCGCTACCACGAGGACGGCAACGCCCGCGAGCTGCTGTGGGCGGCGGCGCTGGCCGGGCTGGCGCTGCTCACCCGGGTCGAAGGGGTGTTCGTGGGGATGGCGGTGGCGGCGCTCAGCTTCCAGCGGCTGTACCGGCAGAAGCGGCGGGCGCTGGTGGTGATCGCCCTGGCGGCGTTCCTGGTGCCCGAGGCGCTGCACGTCTCGTATCTGATGGCCCAGACCTCGGGGCGGGCGGTGTTCGCGCTGTTCGACGAAGCGCGGCTGCACCGCTCCGAGCTGCACTACCTGACCGGCTTCTGGAGCCACCTGCGGGCGCCGCAGTCCTTGCTGTTCCGCTTCAGTGCCGAGCCCTGGCTCTACGCGCGCTACTTCCCCGGCTGGCTGAGCGCGCTGCAGAGCCTGACGCTGGCGGTGTACGTCGTGGCGCTGTTCGGGACGCTGGTGGCCGGCTTCTACCTGCGCGGCTACGCCTTCTGGTCGGCGTGCGGGTTGGTGGTCTTCGCCCTGCTTCACTCGGCCTGGTACGACGTCTTCGAGCGCTACGACTACCTGGCCTACCCGGCCTCGGCGCTGGTGCTGGGGTGGTCGCTGGATGCGGCGCTGGCCTGGGCCCAGCCGCGGCTGCGCCAGGGCGTGGCGCTGGGGCTGTGCTTCTTCTTCGCGGCGGTGGGCGCGGCCTACGGAATCCGCTCGAGCCAGCTGCACGGCGAGCAGCTGACGATGGCTCAGGCCGGGCGCGACCTGCGGGCGCTGGCGCGGACCATCAATGAGGCCAATCCGAGCGCGCGGCCGGTGGTCACCGACCTTGGTCCGCCGCTGGCGTTCTACCTGTCGGGCAAGAGCTACCTGAACGACTCGGAGCCGATGATCTACGACGACGTCGTTCCCACCGGCGAGCTGGGGCGGCAGTTCCTGCTGCAGAAGGACGTGGCGGCGATCGTCTCCGAGCGCTCGGTGAACGAGATCGCGTCCGAGTTCGCGCTGCAGAGCGGCCAGTTCCGCGAGCTGCCGGTGAAGGGAACCACCGCGCTGGTCCTCGAGGCCGGGTTGGAGGCGGGGCAGTAGCCCCGCGCTCCGGTATCCCGCTTCGGCCCCTCTCGCTACTGCGTGTACACCGACTGCGAGATGCCGTTGGTGCCGCCGTTGGTGTTTCCGGCCGCACCGCCGATCCCGCCGGCGCCGCCCGAGCCGATGGTGTAGCTGACGTTGCTCTCGGTGGCTGCGCCGCCGACCTGGTAGATGCCGACCGACGGGCCGCCGCCACCGCCGCCGCCAGCGCCGCCGTTGCCGCCGTCGCCACCGGCACCGCCAGAGCCGCCGCCACCGGCGTCGTCGGCAGCCGAGCCTCCCTGCCCGCCGCCTCCTCCCGCTCCCTTCAAGCCACCGGCGGCGCCGTTGCCCCCGAAGCCCGCCAGGCTGGTCTTGATGCTCGAGTCGCGGATGGTGGCCGGCGAGCCCACGAGCAGCATTCCAACCGAGGCGCCGCCTCCACCCCCGGCACCGCCTCCCTTGCCGCCGCAACCGCCGCCGCCACCACCACCGCCGCCGCCGCCGCGGTCTGCGTTGCAGCCGTTGGCGCAGGCGCAGAAGAAGCCACCAGCACAGCATTCGGACATGCCGCCGCCGCCGCCGCCACCGCCGCCTCCCGAGGCCCCGTTCTGGCCGTCGCCTCCGGCGACCCCGTTGGCTGAGGTGAAGCCACCGGCACTGCCGGTTCCCGCCCCGCCGCCGCCGGTGCCGTTGCCTCCAGCGGCGCCGGCAGCACCTGTGCCGCCTGAGCCGCCGGTGAGCCCAACGGTCGGTCCTCCGCAGCCGCCACACGAGCTGCAGTGCCCGGCGCGCTGGCCCGTTCCCGCGGTCGCCCCGCCGGATCCCGCGCCCCCAGTGGTTCCGCTGCCGGTGTCATATCCACCGGTGCCGCCCGCACCTCCGGTGGTGCAGCCGCTGCTACCGGGGCCGCTGCCGCCGCCCGCGCTGCTGCTGCTCTGTCCCGCGCCACCGGTCGAGCCCGGACCGGCGCTGTTTCCGCTGAGACCCACCGCTCCGTCGGTGCCATGCCCGCCGGCCCCGGCCCGGATGTCGAGGTGGGCCATGGTCACCGCCGGCGAGTTGACCAGCTGCACCGCGATGCTGCTCCCGGCCGGCACGGCGCCGTCGGCGGCGATGACGATGATGCTGTCCAGCGCGGTGGCCGCGTTGATGCCTTGGCCGGTGATCACCGGCCCGCCGGGACCGGTCTGCAGCAGGGTGAAGGGCTTGCCCAGGCTGCGGGTCCAGCTCTTGGCGCTGTCATAGCCGCCGTAGATGCCGATGCCCGGCTTGAGGGTGATGGTCTCGGCGCACAGCGAGGTGGCCACCAGGATCTGGGTCTTGGAGCTCGCCGCGGCGATGGTCAGCGCCGCTGCCACCGAGTTGGTCGGCGCCTGCATGGTCCCGCTGCCGCCGGAGGCAACCGAGCAGTCGACGAACACCGCTTGCGAGATGTCGCCGTCGATGCCGTCGCAGTTGGTGTCGGTGAGGTTGTCGTCGGGCAGGTCGGTGGGCTGGGCCTTGGTCATGTCCGGGGCGCAGGTCTGCAGCTTGGCGTTGGCGCACACCGGCACGGTGTTGGTGCAGATGCCCAATCCGCAGGAGATGGTGCCCATGTCGTCGATCTGGCCGTTGCAGTCGTCGTCGATGCCGTTGCAGGTCTCGGGGGCGGTGGGGCCCGGGACGGCGTCGCAGATGGTCTTGGTGCCGTCGCTGGCGCATACCATCTTGCCCGGCCGCTGGCAGGCGCCCAGGCCGTTGGTGCAGGCCTGGCCCTTGTCAGGGAAGCCGTTGTCGACGTTGGTGTCGCAGTCGTCGTCGACGCCGTTGCAGATCTCGGGGCTCGGCGTGCCTGGGACGCAGTCGGGGATCTTGGCCTCGATGCCGGCGTCGGGGGTCTGGGTGTCCTGGCAGCCGGGGACGGTGCGGTAGCAGGCGCCGACGCCGCACTCCTGGGCCGGGATGCCGGCCCCGGGGTGCTTCTCGTGCTGGGTGTCCTCGTCGATCTGCCCGTCGCAGTTGTCGTCCACGCCGTTGCAGATCTCCTTGGTCGGCACCTTGGCGGTGCAGCCGACGAAGCCCTCCGGGACCTGGCACTTCTCCAGCCCGGCGCAGCTGCCGAAGGAGTTCTCGACCTTGCACGAGCGGGTCTGGCCGACGCTGGCCGGGGTGCAGTCGCAGGTGCCGGTGACCGGGCCGCACTGGCGGTTGCGGACCCCGCTGGCGTCGCGCAGCCCGTCGGCGCAGGTGAAGCCGGTGGGGCACATCGGCGGCGGGGTGGTGCCCGGGTCTGCCTTGAACGAGCAGTCGCGGCCGCAGAAGCTCTTTCCATCGATGGTCAGGCAGGCGTCGCCGGGGTACGGGCAGTCCTTGGCGGTGGTGCACGGCTGGCACAGCCCGGCCTTGTCGCTGACGCAGGCGTAGCGCTTCTGCTCCTGGTCCGGGTGCAGCGGCTCGCAGATCTCGAGCGGGCCGCAGCCGAACCCGCAGGGCTGCATGCACACGGTGGGGTCGGGGGCGATCGAGTCGCACAGCCCCGACTGGCACTCCTCGTCGCTCTGGCAGCGCTCGCCCAGGGTCTTGGGCGAGACCTTGACGTTCTCGCGCGAGCAGTTGCAGCCCGGAGACAGCGCCGCCGCCAGCGCAGCAAGCGCCGCCAGCGCGATCAGGTTCACTCGGTTGAGACTTGGCATCTGCTGCCCCCGCTTCACTGGAAGAAGTTCGTCGCTCTCGACAGGCCGCCGGTCGAGGGCGGCGAGGTGTGCCCTTAGCCGCCCGAGGAATCAACGGGTCGCCTGCTCGGTTTCGGGAAGTATCGGCTGACGGACGGCCTGGCCGCAAAGCCCCTCGCGCGACGCACTGCGGCGGGAAGTTGGGGCCTCAAGTGCCATGGCAGCGCTTGAACTTCTTGCCGCTGCCGCACGGGCAGAGGGCGTTGGGGCCGGGGCGCTCGGTGGCGCGCAGCGGGGCGCGCTTGGGCTGCTCGCCGTCGAGGTAGAGCCAGCGTCCATCCAGCTTGCGGAAGCGCGAGCGCTCGAGGTGGGTCGCCTCCTGCCTGCCCTGGCGGAAGCGGGCGGCGAACTCGACCACGCCCTCCTGTTCCTGCTCGCCGCCGCCCTCGACCGCGAGGATCTGCAGCCCCAGCCACTCCGATTGCCTGGCCCACTTCTCGGTGGCGTCGCGGTCCAGGCCCTCGGCGGTGTCGGGGTGGTGGGTCTGGATCAGGTAGTCGATCTGGTGGCGGACGTAGGCCGTGTAGCGCGAGCGCATCAGCGCCTCGGCGGTCGGAGCCTTGGCGCCGGCCAGCAAGGGGCCGCAGCACTGGTCGAAGTTGCGGGCGGATCCGCAGGGGCAGTTCATCGGCGCAGCTTCGTCTGGGAGCAGGCGGCGGGGCAAGGGGCCTGCCGCTGAGGGCGCCTTCGGTCGCGAGGCGGAGGCAAGGAGAGGCTTCGCCGGACGAGGATGCTCGACGAGCCGCCGGCATCGCGAAGGCCCGGTCCGCGCGCCGCCGAGTTTCCGGCGCGCGCGGCAAGGCCCGGATGGTCCCTCGGCCCGGTCGCCGCTAGGTTTTTCGCGGAGGCCGGTCCAGATGGCGGAGCAGTCCGAGAGCGCGGTTTCCGACGCGCGGACGGCCGCGGGTCGCCTTGCCGAATACGCCTGCAGGGAGCTCGACGCGCAAGCCGCCTGGCTGTTTGCCTGGGATCAGCCGCGGGGGCTGCTGCGGCTGCTGGCGCACCGCGGCGTGGCCGCCGATCGGCTCGACGAGCTGAGAGCCATCGGCGTCGGAGCGCCCTTCGTCGAGGCGAGGGCGGCCCGGGACAGGTCGGCGCAGGTCTGCCGCGGCGACGTGGCGGCGGCGGGGCTCGCCGGCTCGGACTCGGTGCTCTCCCGGCTCGGGGCTGCCGGCCTTCTCGCCCTGCCGGTCGCCAGCGGCGCGCGCCTGGTGGGCGTGCTCACCATCGCCGTGCGGTCGGTCGATCGGCTCGCGCCACCCGCCATCCGCGAGGCACAGGCCTTCGCGGAACTGCTCGCGGTCGGCCTGTCGGCGATCCTGGGGCTCGAGGTGGAGCGCCGCCTCAGGGCTCAGCTCGACGCCGTCCGCCAGGCGGCGCTCGCGCTGGCGGAGGCGGAAGACCTCGCCGCCGCCCTGCAGATCATCGTCGAGCAGGCCAAGCGCCTGGTGGGCGCGCGCTACGCGGCGCTCGGAATCGTGCGCGAGGATGCTCCCGAGGCGCCGTTCTTCCCCTGGGTCCAGAGCGGCGTGAGCCCTGAGCAGACCGCCGCCATCGGAAGGGGCCCGCGGCCAGTGGGGCTGCTCGGGGCGGTTCCCAGGGAGGGGCGTCCGATTCGGCTGCAGACCTTGACCCTCGACCCGCGGTTCCGCGGCTATCCGCCCAACCATCCGCACGTCCGCAACTTCCTGGGCGTTCCCATTCGCTCGCGCGGCCGGCCGGTCGGGAACTTGTATCTGGGGGACAAGGAGGGGGCGGAGGAGTTCGACGAGGAGGACGAGCGGGCGACCACTCTGTTGGCCGAACACGCTGGCGCGGCGGTCGAGCGCTTCCGCGATCTGGCGAAGCTCAAGCTCGAGCACGCCGCGGGAGATCGGGCGCGGCGTGCCCTGGCGGTGCACTCCTCGACTGCCCGCGTACTCGCCGAGGCGCCGCCGGTGAAGGTCGCCGCGGGGCGGATCCTGCGGGCGCTGGGCGAGGCCCTGGGCTGGGAGTGGGGCTGCCTGTGGCTGATCGACCGCTCGGCGAACGCGCTGCGCTTCACCGAGGCCTGGCGCGCCCAGGGGCTGGAGGTGCCGCGGTTCGAGGAGATGACCCGGCAGCTCAGCTTCCCGCCCGGGGTTGGCCTTCCCGGGCGGGTCTGGGAGCAGGGCCGTCCGCTCTGGGCGGCGGACGTGATCGACGACCCGCGGTTTCTGCGGCTGGGCGTCGCCGCACGCGAGGGGCTGCACGCCGCGCTGTTCGTGCCGGTGACCGCCGACGGGCGGACGCTCGGGGTGCTCGAGCTGATGAGCCGCACCGTCCGGCAGCCGGACGAGGAGCTGCTGCTGATGCTCACCGCCTTCGGGACCGAGATCGGCCAGCTCATCGAGCGCCGCCGCGTCGAGGACGACCGGGAGCGCCTGCTGTCCGAGCTGGCCGCCGAGCGCAGCTGGCTGCACGCGGTGGTGGAGCGGTCCCCGGTGGGGATGGTGCTGGCGTTCGCCCCCGGCGGCGAGCGGGTGCTGGTCAATCACCGCGCCGAGGAGCTGCTGGGACAGAGCATCGAGGCCGAGGGCGGAATAGGGCAGCTCGGCGAGAAGCTGTGCCGGGCCGACGGCAGTGCGCTCGACGCCGGCGAGCTGCCGGCGACGCTGGCGCTGGAGCGCGGCGAGATCGTCTCCGGGGTGGAGCTGGTCTGCCGCCGCCCGGACGGCGACCGCGCCATCCTGGTGAACGCCGCTCCTATCGAGGACGGCACTGGAGCGCGGATCGGCGCGGCGATGGTGCTCGAGGACATCTCGTCGCTGCGCGAGCTGCAGCGGCTGCGCGAGGAGTGGACCTCGATGGTGGCCCACGATCTGCGACAGCCGGTCTCGACCATCGCCACCGCGGCGGCGGTGCTGGCGCGCGGCGGGGCGCAGCCTTCGGTCAAGAGCCTGGCCGAGGGAATCCTCAGCGGCTCGCGCCGTCTGGACCGGATGATCGCCGACCTGCTCGACGCCTCGCGCATCGACGCGCGGAGGTTGCGGCTCTCGCTGGAGGAAGTCGATCCGGCGGCGCTGATCCGTGGCGCGGTCGAGCGCTTCGACGCCGGCGGGCGCGAGATCCGGGTCGCGGCGGCCGCGGTCCTTCCGGGTGTGCGAGTCGACCCAGGAAGGATCGAACAGGTCTTGGGCAACCTGCTTGCCAATGCGCTCAAGTACGGGGTGCCCGGCGCCGCGGTAGAGGTGACCGCCGAGGCGGCGGGCGACGAGGTGCGGATCTCGGTGGTCAACGCAGCCCCCGAGATCGCCGCGCAAGATCTCGAGGGGCTCTTTGCCCGCTTCCAGCGAGGCGCGCCGACGGCCGGCCGCCGCGTGGCCGGCACTGGCCTGGGGCTCTACATCGCCCGAAGCCTGGTGGAGGCGCACGGCGGGAGAATCTGGGCAGAGCGGGTGCCTCCTGGGCGCATCGCTTTTCGCTTCACCCTCCCCGCCGAGAGGTCTGTATCGGCGCCCGCCGAACGGTGAGCCGACATGGGCCCCTGCCGACCGACCGAGCAGCGCTTGGGGCCAGGCGCCGGAGCGCCCGCGGGAGCGGCTGTCGGGGCGCTGCCGGCTGCGACGCCCTGTCGCGCACCCGCGGATGGCGGGCAGGGGGCGGACCGCCCGATCTCCGCCTGAGTGCCTTTCCTGACCCGGGGGTGCTGGACCGAGCCCGGCCTCGGCCGGCGGCGGTGGAGCGCCCGGGCAGGTCGCGACTGCTCCCTGTGGACCGAAGTCCACGATCGGGGCCTGTAGACCTCAGGTCATCGCCCGGGATCTCACTGATTTCACTGGTCAACGTCGCTGGCCCGGCTCTTGCCAGGACTCAACTGGCCGCGGCGAATCCCCGCCGCGGTTCGACCAGGAGCGACTTCTTGCGCACGGCATCCTTGGCGGTGGCAGCGGCGGCGGCGGCGGTGGCGTTGGCGGCGGCGGACGCGAGGGCCAACGTGATCTGGCGCGGCGATTTCGAGACCGGGGACATCTCCCAGTGGAGCAAGGCGCAGATGGTCAGCCCGGACCGGCTCAAGGTGGTCTCCAATCCGGTGGCCCAGGGCAAGTACGCGCTGCAGGCCACGGTGGTGGCCGGCGACAACCCGATCGGCGCCAGCGGCAACCGCAACGAGCTCGTCTACTTGAGCTACGAGCCCAGCGGCACCGAGCGCTACTACCGCTGGCAGACGATGTTCGCCAACGACTACCCGAGCGCCGACACCTGGCAGCTCTTCACCCAGTGGCACCACAGCGGCGACAACGGCTCGCCCCCGGTGGAGTTCGACATCCGCAACGAGGGCATCTCGCTGGTGGTCAACTTCAAGGCGGTGTGGCGGGCGCCGCTGGTCCGCGGCGTGTGGCACGACTTCATCTTCCACGTGAAGTGGTCCAACGACCCGGCGGTGGGCTTCGTCGAGCTCTGGTACGACGGGCAGCTGTCGCTGGCCAAGACCTTCATGACCACCCAGTTCGCGGGCATGACCCAGTACCTGAAGCAGGGGCTCTACCGGAACAGCACCATCCAGCCGACCGGGACCGTCTGGCACGACGGCTTCGTCATCGGGACCACCCTCGACGACGTGCTGGGCTCCGCTCCAGCCTCCCCGAGCGCCGGGACCCCCTCGACTCCGGATGCGGGCGCCACGACCGCCGACGCGGGTCACTCGGGTCACTCCGGCGCGACGACCCAGACCGATGCCGGCGCCGGCCCGAATCCCGACGTCGCCCTCTCGGACGCCACCGGCCAGCAGGCGCCGGAAGCTCCCCAGGGTTCGAGCGCCGCGGATGGAACGCCCGCGGTCGGCTGCTCGGCGAGCAGCGGCCCGGCGGCGGCGAGCTCGACGCTGGCGGCCCTCGGCTTCTGGCTGGGGGCGGTGATCGTGAGCCAGAAGCGCTGGCGGAAGGAGCGCAGGCGCAGCCGGAGCTGATTCTTTCTGCTGACGGTGGGCCGCTCCTCGGTTGCTTGGGGAGAGGCCCGCCGGCCGTGGATTTGCCCGCCGCCAGTGCCGGGGGTAGGGAAGAGGAATGGCGGTGCTGACCAAGCCCTCGCCGCCGACCGCCGGCGACTTCTGGGGCGCCCTCTCCTCGACGGTGGTGGCGCTGCCCGCGGCGATCGCCTTCGGAGTGCTGATCTTTTCGCCGCTGGGCCCCGGGTATGCCTCGGTCGGAGCGTCGGTGGGGGCGATCGGGACCGTGGCGCTCGGGCTGATCGCCCCGGTGCTCGGCCGCAACGGCGGGCTGGTCACCGCCCCCTGCGCTCCGGCCGCGGCGGTGCTCTCGGGGCTGGCCGCCGCCCAGGCCGAAACCCACGGGGGCTCGCCGGCGTACGTCGTGGCCACCATGGCGGTGGTCGCGCTCTTCGCCGGGCTGCTGCAGCTGCTCTACGGCGCGCTGAAGGTCGGGCGGATCATCAAGTTCATCCCGTTCCAAGTGGTCACTGGCTACCTGTCGGGCATCGCGTTGATCATCGCCACCGGCCAGCTGCCCAAGCTGCTCGGCTTCGGCGACCGAGTGAAGCTGGTGGAGGGGCTGCTCACGCCCTCGCTCTGGCGCTGGCAGGGAATCGCCGTCGGCGCGGCGACCATCGTCGCCATCCTGGTGGCTCCGAAGCTGACCAGACAGGTCCCGGGCGCGGTGCTCGGGCTGGCCACGGGAGTCGGGTCGTTCTTCGCCTTGGGGGCGCTTCAGCCGGAGCTGCTGAGTCCCAGCGCCAACCCACTGTTGGTGGGGCCGCTCGCCGGCGGGCCAATCGCCGACGCGGTCTCCGATCGCCTGGGGGCGCTGAGCCTGTTCCACCTCGGGGACTTCTGGCACCTGCTGGCCACCGCCGGGACGCTGTCGGTGCTGCTGTCCATCGACACCCTCAAGACCGCGGTGGTGCTCGATGCGATGACCCGCGCCCGCAGCGACTCCAACCGCGAGTTGGTGGCCCAGGGGGCCGCCAACGCGGTGGCCGCGCTGGTGGGAGGGATGCCCGGGGCCGGGACGATGGGCGCCACCCTGGTCAACGTCACCAGCGGCGGGCGGACTCCGTGGTCGGGCTTCGGTGTCGGCGTGCTGGCGCTGCTCTCGTTCCTGGTGCTGGGCAGAGCCATGGCCTGGATTCCGGTGGCGGCGCTGGCCGGCATCCTGATCGTGGTGGCGGTACGGATGTTCGACTGGCGGATGCTGGCGCTGCTGGCCCACCGCGAGACCCGGCTGGATTTCTTCGTGATCGTGGCGGTGGTGGTGGTGGCCCAGGGGGTCGGGCTGCTGCAGGCGGCGCTGCTCGGGGTGGGGCTGGCGATCCTGCTCTTCATGCGCGACCAGGTGCGCGGCTCGGCCATCCTGCGCCAGCAGGACCTGCGCGACATCGCCTCCAAGCGCCGCCGCCTGCCGCAGGCGCGCGACCTGCTCGACGAGAAGGGCGAGGCCGGGCTGCTGGTGCAGCTGCAGGGCGACCTGTTCTTCGGCACCACCGACCGGCTCTTCTGCGAGCTGGCCGCCGACCTCGACAAGCGGCGCTACCTGCTGTTCGACCTGCGGCGGGTGCAGTCGATGGACTACACCGCCGCCCACCTCTTCGAGCTGATGCGCACCCGGCTGGAGAGCCAGGGCGGGCGGATGCTGCTCAGCGGCATGCCCTCGGCGGCCGGCTCGCGTGGGGAGATCGAGCGCTACCTGTCGAAGCTGGGGCTGGTCCACGGCGAGTCGGGGCTGAGGGTCTTCGAGCACCGCAACGCCGCGCTGGAGTGGATGGAGGACCGGATCCTCGAGGAGGCCGGCATCGCCGAGCCCGCCGAGGCCGGGGAGGTCGAGCTGACCAAGATCGAGCTGTTCCGGGAACTGGACGCCCACGCGCTCGCCGACATCTCGATCATCTGCGAGCCGATGACCCTGGCGCCCGGCACCCGGCTCTTCTCTCGCGGGGACCAGGGCGACGCCATCTACCTGATCGGCAAGGGCATCCTCGACATCTTCCTGCCGCTGCCCGGAGGCAAGCGCCATCACCTGGCGACGGTGGGCAGCGGCGACTACGTGGGAGAGCTGGCGTTCCTGGACAAGGGCACGCGCTCCGCCGACGCCGAGGCCCGCGGCACCGTCCAGCTGTGGGCCTTGGCGCGCGCGAGCTTCAACGACTTCGCCCGCGAGCACCCGGCGGTGGCCTCGATGATCTTCGCGCGGCTGGCCCTGCTGGTGACCCGCCGGCTGCGCACCGCCGACGCCGAGCTGCGGGTCCTCGAGGAGCGCTGAGCCCGTCGCCGTTCGATCCTCGCTCGCCCGGAGGGCTGCTCGGCTATAGTCCGATGCCGAAAGTGAGGTGTCGGACATGGCCGCGGGACTTCGTGCAACGGCGCTGGCGCTCGGACTGGGGATGATCCTGGGCGCGGCCCCAGCCAAGGCAGTAGCCCACCTCGAGGCGGGGCTGGGGGCCAGCTACTGGTTCGACCGCACCGGCGTCTTCGACCTGAACCTGGCGGTCCGCGGCGGCATTGCCCGGCACCTCTCGCTCGGCGGGCGCTTCGGGGCCCTCATCGCCACTCCCAGCACGGTCGGCGTTCCGCTGGACCTGCAGCTGCGAGCCAACGTCGGCCGCGCCTACCTCGAGGGAATGGCCGGCCCGTGGATTCTCTTCGGCACCGGCACCCCGGTGCGGGCCCACGCCGCCTTCGGCTTTGGGCTGCTGGCTGGCTTCGTCAACCTGGGGCTGGAGGTCGGCTGGCTCCAGTCGGCGCCCATGCTCGGATTCCGGCTGGCGTTTCCGATCTGAAACGCCGCTAGGACTTCTTGTCGGCCTTCTGCTGGGCAAGGCGGAACGCCTCGGCCAGAGGGCGCATGACGCGGTCGATCTCGGGGGCGATCAGCTCGCGGATCCGCTGGCGCAGTCCCTCCTCGAAGGGCGTCGGCGGCTCCTCCGAGCGGATGCGCGGGGCGATCACCGGATAGAGCAGCGGCGAAGGGCGCACCACCGGGCCATGACGCCTCGGGCGGCGCACTGGCTCGGGCGCCGGCGGGGGAACCTCGGGCGCGACTGCAGCCTTGGGCGGCAGCACCGGGACGATGACGATCCGCTTGCCCGGCCTCGGCTGGGCGGCTGGGGATGCTTCGGAGCGCGGCTGGATGCTCGAGAGCGGCTCCGCCGGGCTCGGCTGTGAGGCCGCGGCCTCGAGCCGCGGCTGGGGAGGTGCCGGCGGCGCCGCCACGGCGACCGGTGCCTTCGCCGGAGTCGCCGCGACCTGCGCCTTGGCCGGAGCTGGCGCGAGCGGCGCTTTCGCCGGAGTCGCCGCGACCTGCGCCTTGGCCGGGGCTGGCGCGAGCGGCGCTTTCGCCGGAGTCGGTGCGACCGGCGCCTTGGCCGGGGCCGGCGCCAGCTGGGTATGCACCGACACGATGGTCTCGCAGATCCGCAGGGCGCCCGTCGCCTCCCGGCCGCACAGCGTTCCCTGCAGCCGAAGCACGACATTGTCCGACGAGAGCCCCTGGGCGAGGTCCTGGCAGGCCTTGGCTTCCAGCTCCGCTACCGCGCGAGGTCCATTGCCCGCTGCCACCAGCTCGAGGATGGCCTGCTGCGGGACCTCGGGATGGTTGGCCACCCAGTCCCGCGCGCGGGCCGGGTCGAGCGAGGCCGAGACCTGAATGCGCTTCACGCACAGCGTGGCGGGCGTCATCGGTCAGCTCCAACCGCCAGCTCGGAACCCTGGTCGGCGGGAAACGAGTCGGATTCGGCAGAGACCTGGAGGCCGGCGTCGCGCACCTCGAGCGAGCCGTCCTCGGCCTGGTGGAGCCAGCCCTGCAGCACGAGCCGCGAGCTGGCCGGGGCGACGTCGAAGGCCTTGAGTGCGCGTCGATACTTCTTGCCGTTGAGCCGCGCCGACAAGACCAGCGCGCTGCCCTCCAGCTCGATTCGGAGGATGACCTCGCCGGCCGGCTGGTTGGAGGCGCTCTCTTCTCGCGGGAGTTGGCTGGCCTCGAGCGGGACGTGCACGCTCAAGACTTTGATCGGAAGGACATCATTGGCCATCGGGCTGATCTTTCTCTGCTGGGGTCGGCGCCGGCCGGCGCCGGCCAAGGCGGCAGAGTCTACCCTGAATGGCGCGATTCGAGATCACCGGCGGCCGACGAGCGGCCGGGCGGGCTGGTGCCGCTACTCTCGCTCTGGGAGCCGGCAGCCGCCTCGGGGACGGCCTCGAGGAGGGCGAGGATCTCCGAGAAGCGGAACGTCTCCACCAGCAGCGTCAGCGCGTCGGCGCTGGCGGGTTCGGTGGCGCGGATTTTTCGGATGACCTGGTCGGCCCCGGCGCAGTCACACTCCAGCGCCGCGCGCCTGAGCGACTGCCGCAGCGGGGGCGGGAGCCTCAGCAGGGCTTCGCGCTCGACCAGCTGCGAGGGAGGGCCACCCTCGTCCAGCTTCAGCACCTCCGCCTCGTAGAGGTAGCGCACCCCGAGGAGCCGGGCGAGCGCCGCGAAGATGTCCTCCTCTCGGTAGGGCTTGGTGAGCACGTCGTCGCAGCCCGCCTCCAGCAGGCTCTCCCGCTGCTCGCGGAAAGCGCTGGCGGTGAGGGCCACGATGAAGACCTTCTTCCCTCCCTTCATGGCCCGAATCCGCCGGGTGGCGGTGATGCCGTCAACCCGAGGCATGCGGATGTCCATGAGCACCGCTTCGGGGGTCCAGGCCTGGAAGGCATCGATGGCCTGCTGCCCGTCGTTGGCGGTGAGAACCTTGAATCCGACCGGCTCCAGCAGCCGGCGCATCAGGAGGCAGGACTCCTCGGTGTCGTCGGCGACCAGGACCCTCGGGCTGCGCTGGCCGGCGGCGAGGCTGATGACGCGGCCGGGAGATGCGGCCGCAGGAGCGACCTGGTCCGGCGTCGCCAGCTGGACCGGGATCTCAAACCGGAAGATCGAGCCGTGCCCGAGCTCGCTCTGGACGCTCATGTGGCCGCCCATCAGCGCCACGTACTGCCGGGTGATGGCCAGCCCGAGCCCGGTGCCGGAGGTGCTGTCCTTGGGCCCGGCCTGGGCGAAGGGCTCGAAGATGCGCGCCAGATCGCCCGGGGCGATGCCGATTCCAGAGTCCTCCACCTCGGCGATCAGCCACCCTTGCGGTCCGCGCTCCTCCCAGCGCACGCGCAGCGTCACGCCTCCGCGGCGGGTGAACTTGACCGAGTTGCCGAGCAGGTTGGTCAGCACCTGGCGCATCTTGGAGCGGTCGGCGAAGACGTAGCGCGGAACATCCGCGGCGACCTCGGCCGACAGGTCCAGTCCCTGGCGCTTGCAGCGCACGTCCATCATCTCGACCAGGTCGCGGATCAGCGAGTGGAGCTCGAGTGGCGCCAGCTCCAGCTCGACCCGGCCGGCCTCGATCTTGGACATGTCCAGCACGCCGTTGATGAGCCCGAGCAAGTGCTCGCCGCTGCGGTTGATGATCGACAGGTACTCTCGCTGCGTCGGGGTGGCGGCCGGATCGTGGACCATCAGCTTGGCGAACCCGAGCACCGAGGTCAGCGGGGTGCGCAGCTCGTGGCTCATGTTGGCGAGGAAGACGCTCTTGGCCTGGTTGGCCTGGGCGGCCAGGTTCCGCTGAGCGATCAGCTCGGCGGTGGCGGCCTCGTTGCGTTGGCACAGGTGCAGCGCCTTGGCCAGGTTGGAGAGGACCGGGCGGAAGATGCTGGTCACCGGCAGCTCGGAGGACGGGACCGTCGGGGCGACGAGCAGGATCGCGCCGAACCCTTCGATCGGCATGCGCAGATAGGCGGCGTAGTAGTCCTTGCGGCACGGCAGGAAGTCCAGGAGGGCCCGGTCCTCGACCAGCGCCGAGTCGCCCTCGATCAGGCGGGCGGGAAGCACGAGCTGGTTGCCGGCGAGCCTGGCGAGGTCGAAATCGCCGATGGCGACCTCCAGCTTGGCGACAGCGGCGTCCGGCTCGTCCGGCGAGCGGGCAATGCCGGAGAGGATCATTCCGGCGGGAAAGGAGGTGTGCTGCATCAGCCGCTGCAGCGTCCGGGTCAGCAGCGGCTGGACCGAGGTTTCGCTGCCGATGACCAGAGCCATCTCGTAGAGGATGCTCAGGATCTTCTCGCGGTTCATCGGCCGGTCCAAGGGCTGCAGAGCAAGGTTCCGTTGTGGAAGAGCGGGTAGCCTCCTTGGATGGAGCTGCCGATCTCGCCGAGAGAGAGCGCGCCGGCGATCCGGGCGGCACGGCTGCGCCGGTCGAGCTCCCCGAGCTCGTTCTGCGCCTGCGCGCCGATGTGCAGCCGGCGCCCGGCGCAATAGAAAGTGATCACTTCCTGCCCGGCCACCGAACCGTAGGTGGCGTTCAGGCCTTTGACCAGGGTGTCGACCGTGTGCACCGAGTCGACGGCGGGCGCCTGGAGCAGGGCCAGCAGCGAATTCGGCGGCACCTCGCCCACGCAGAACAGCGAGCCGTCCTTCTCCAGCGCCACCGGGATGCGCACCACGATCTCGCCGTTGGCGCGCATGATCCCGAAGGGGAAGTGAACCGCGTAGCGGTAGAAATTCTCGCGGTCGATCGCGGTCCCGTATTGTGCCTGCATCCGCTGCCGGTAGGCCTCGAAGGCGGGGAGCCAGTCGATCTCCAGGATGCGATTTCCCTCGGTTGAGGTGGCGGTGATCAGCGTGTCGGGCGCCTGGTAGCCGTGCTCGAGGATCCCTCCGCGGTGGCCCCTCAACAGCAGGAGCAGTGCCCCTCCCTGGATCAGCCGGCGGTTGTCGAAGAGGCACGGCATCGGCTGGAAGGTCTCGCTGCCGGCGTTGACCCCCAGGTAGTGCACCCGGTCGGCCAGCTCCAGGTAGAGCCCGTCGAGAATCGTGGCGATGTTCGGGACCAGGGCGTCGAAGAACAGGAAGAGGGTGAGGTCCCGGCGTTCGTTGACCTGTCCCCGGACGGACTTGGCGATCGCCTCGACGGCCTGATCGGCGTTATCCCAGGGGCCGCACAACGCTGCATGGGGCATCTCGTCGAAGAGCAGCAGCAGGACGCCGACAGACCGAAACTCGCCGTCGACGAGCAGCGCGGGGAAGACCGCGCCGGTCAGCGCCAGTCCCAGCTCGGCGCACAGCGCCTGGAGCGGCGAAACCGAGCTGCGCTCCCTCTCAGGGAGCAAGGCCAGCACCCCGCCTCGCGGGTGGGCCGCTCGCCACTCGCTCAGGCAGCCGCGCACCTGCGGCGACGAGGCGCTCTCGAAGTAGTGAAATCGCTTCAGCGAGTCGTAGCCGCCGCGGGCGAGCCCGGAATCAGCTCGCTCTCCAAGCACATCGGCGCCCCATTGGCCCTCGGGCCCTGTTGCCTGTGGCGCGGTGGTCTGCGGCTCGGAAGGGGAACGGTTGGCAGGGCTGGGCACGCTCGGGCGGCTGCCCTCGATGGCGATGGAATTCGACATGGCCAAAGCCCCCGTGTCCCTAACCAGCAACAGCGGCACCAGGGCGCGCCGTTCCCAGGCCTGGCCGTCGCAGGTCGGCCCCGCCTTGTGCGCTCGGGGTCAGGCTCCAGGGGCAACGGGCGTCCATCTCCCTGGCGAGCGACGGGCCAGGGCAGCGCGCCTTGACAGCGCTGCCAAGGTTGCGTTCTATCCTAGCGAACGTTCGTTCAACAAACTGCTCCGGGGGGCGCAGGCCCCTCGCCTAGCGGAGCGACCGATGCACCTGAGCGACTTCCGCCTCCACCGCCCCACCTCCCTGCCCGAGGCCTGCCGGCTCGGGAAGGAGCTCGGACCGTCGGCCCTCTTCATGGCGGGCGGCACCGACCTGCTGGTGGACATCAAGACCCGCCGGCGCGAGCCGTCCGACGTGGTCAGCCTCGCCGGCCTGGCGGAGCTGCGTGGCATCCGGGCCGGCGGCGGCGCCCTGACCATCGGCGCGCTGACCACCATGGAGGAGCTCGCCGCCTCGCCGGCGGTGCGCGAGGCCGCCACCGCGCTGGCCGAGGCGGCCCAGGCGGTCGGCTCGGTGCAGATCCGCGGCCGGGCCACCGTGGGCGGCAACTTCTGCGCCGCGGTCCCCTGCGCCGAGACGCCGCCGGCCGCCATCGCCCTGGGCGCCCGATTGCGTCTGATCGGGCCCTCGGGCGAGCGCACGGTGCGCGCCGAGGAGTTCTTCACCGGCCCGCGCGCCACCGTGCTCGGCCCGGGCGAGCTCCTCGCCGAGATCATCGTCCCGCAAGCCGCCGGGTCGGCCGGCTCTGCCTACTTGCGCCATGGCCGGCGGTCCTTCACCAGCCTGGCGGTCGCCGGCGCCGGGGTCTGGCTGAGCGTCTCGCAGGGGAAGATCGCCGCGGCGCGGGTGGGGCTCACCTCGGTGGCTCCGCTGCCGCTGTTTGCCCGAGCGGCCGGCGAGGCGCTCGTGGATCAGGCGCCGAGCGAGGACGCCTTCTCCCGCGCGGCGGAGGTGGCCGCCGGGGAGTGCAGGCCGATCGACGACCTGCGCGGCTCGGCGCGCTACCGCCGCGAGCTGGTGGCGGTGCTGGTGCGGCGCGCCTTCGAGGCGGCGGCCGCCCGCGCCCGCTGAGGCGAGTTCCGGAAGACCCTGAGCTGACGACAACCGGCTGCGGCGAACGAGGGGAACGACCGATGGCAAGCGAAGTCCTGGTGTCCTTGACGGTGAACGGCGATCGCCGGACGGCGGCGATCAAGCCGCGCACCACGCTGCTCTCGCTGCTGCGCGACCACCTGGGCCTGACCGGGACCAAGAAGGGCTGCGAGCTGGGCGAGTGCGGCGCCTGCACCGTGATCATGAACGGCAAGGTGGTCAACTCGTGCGTGGTGCTGGCGCTCGACGCCCAGGGTGCCGAGGTGATGACCGTCGAGGGGCTGGCGCCGGGGAGCGGCGACCTGCATCCGCTGCAGAAGTCGTTCGTCAAGCACGGCGCGCTGCAGTGCGGCTACTGCACGCCGGGAATGCTGATGTCCTCGGCGGCGCTGATCTCCCGCGATCCGGAGCCCAAGGAGGCCGCCATTCGCGAAGCGCTGGGCGGCAACCTCTGCCGCTGCGGCAGCTATCCGCGGGTGGTCGAGGCGGTGAAGGGCTACAAGGAGCAGCAGAAGGCATTGCTCGATACGCTGCCGAGCGAACACGACGAGCGCGATCAGGAGCGCGACCTGGCGGTGGTCGGCCACGGCGTCACCCGCTACGACGCGCCGGACAAGGTCACCGGGCGCGCGCTCTACACCGCCGACCTCAAGCTGCCGGGGATGGTCTACGGCAAGATCCTCACCTCGACGGTGGCCCACGGGCGCATCAAGAAGCTCGACGTCTCCAAGGCCAAGGTGCTCCCGGGAGTGCTGGGAGTGCTCACCGGGGCCGACGTCACCGACACGCTCTACGGGGTGAGCCCTCCGCGCTACGACGAGCACATCCTCTCCAAGGGCGTGGTCCGCTACGTCGGCGACGAGGTGGCGGCGGTGTGCGCGGTGGACGAGGAGACCGCCGAGGAGGCGCTGCGGCTGATCGAGGTCGAGTACGAAGAGCTGCCGGCGGTCTTCGATCCCGAGAAGGCCATCGAGCCCGGGGCGCCGCTGGTCCACCCCGACGACCCGCGCTTCAAGAACAACATCAACACCAAGGTCGAGTGGCGCTTCGGCGACATCGACCAGGGATTCGCTGAGGCCGACCACGTCCGCGAGCAGCGCTTCGTGGGCAATCGCACCTACCAGGCGCCGATCGAGCCGCACGCGGCGCTGGCGCGCTGGGAGCACCCCGGCGACAGGGTCACCCTCTGGTCCTCGACGCAGGTTCCCCACTACCTGCAGCACATGATCGGCCGCACCCTGGGGATCCCCGGGTCGAACATCCGTGTCATCCGCCCGGCGGTGGGCGGCGGGTTCGGCGGCAAGGCCGAGGCCACCCCGCTCGACTTCTGCGCCGTCCTCTTCTCCAAGATGACCGGCCGCCCGGTGATGATGGTCTACGACCGGCGGGAGATGTTTCTGCACTACCGCGGCCGGCACAAGCAGGTGATGGACCTCAAGATCGGGGTCAAGAAGGACGGCACCATCACCGCGGTGAAGTTCCGCAGCGTGCTCGACGGGGGCGCCTACAGCTCCTACGGCGTCATCACCGCCTACTACGCCGGCTCGATGCTGCCGACGCTCTACAAATTCTCCAACTACCACTACGACGGCCTGCGGGTGCTCACCAACCTCCCGGCCGCCGGAGCGTTTCGCGGCCACGGCGTGCCGCATCCGCGCTTCGCCTTCGAGTCGCTGCTGGACATGATCGCCAAGGATCTGGGGCTGGATCCGATCGAGCTGCGGCTCAAGAACGCGATGACCCCGGAGACCCGCACGGTCAACGCCCTCGACATCTCGTCGTGCGAGTTCATCGCCACGCTGAACAAGGCGCGGGAGGAGTCGGGCTGGCGGGAGAAGCGCGGCAAGCTCCCCAGGGGCAAAGGGATCGGCGTCGGCTCGGGCGGCTTCGTCTCCGGCGCCGGCTACCCGATCTACCGCTCCGACTTCCCGCACTCGAACGCCATCGTCCGCGTCCACGAGGACGGCCACAACGCCACGGTGGAGATCGCCGCCGCCGACATCGGCCAGGGCTCGGACACCATGGTCGCCCAGGTGGCCGCCGAGGCGCTGGGCATCCCGTACCAATGCGTCAACGTAGTCAGCGATGACTCGCGCGTGGCGCCGATCGACCTGGGCAGCTACTCGAGCCGGGTCACGCTGATGGCCGGCAACGCGGTGAAGATGGCCGCCACTGCCGCCCGCGACAAGATCGTCCTCTCCGCCGCCAGGCTGCTGGGCTGCTCGCCCCAGTCGCTCACCGCGCGCGACGGCAGGATCTTCGTCAAGGAGCACCCGTCGATGTCGATGGAGTGGGCCGAGGCGGCGCGGCTGGCCTTTTCGGTGGGCGGCCCGGTGGTCGGCACCGGCTGGTACCAGCCGCCGGCCGGGCTGGGCGGCGGATTCAAGGGCTCCACCGTCGGCACCTCCCCGGCCTACAGCTTCTCCACGGTGATCGCCGAGGTGACGGTGGACCTCGAGACCGGCCGGGTCCAGGTGGACAGGGTCACCGACTTCTCCGACGCCGGCACGGTGGTCAATCCGGTCGCCTTCCACGCCCAGGTCGAAGGGTCGATCATCATGGGGGTGGGCGAGACCCTGCTCGAGGACGTGGTCCACACTCCCAGCGGCAACATCGCCAACGGCAACTTGCACGACTATCTGGTACCTTCCATCGGCGAAACGCCGCAGATCCGGTCGCGGGCAGTGGACAGCTGGGAGCCGCGCGGGCCCTTCGGCGCCAAGGAGGTCGGCGAGGGATCGCTGGTGCCGGTGCTGGGCGCCATCGCCAACGCCGTGGCCGACGCCATCGGCACCCATGTCTGCGAGCTGCCGATCACCCCGGAGAAGGTCCTGGCCGCCCTCAAAGCCAAGGAGAACCTGAGATGAGCCGTGTGCGCGCGAAGGCCGGGCGTGAGCCCAGGAAGCGCCCGGGTCCGGCCGCCGCCGACCCGGACGGCTCCGGCGAGCGCGCCCAGTGGCTGCTGCGCCGCGCGGCCCAATTGATGGCCGACAAGGGCTACCACGACATGTCGATGCGCGACCTGGCGCGCGCGGCCAAGTGCAGCCTGGCGGTCCTCTACCACTACTTCGAGAGCAAGGAGGACCTGCTCTACCAGATCCAGTGGGGCATCTTTTCCACGCTGCTCGAGGAGCAGGAGCGCGCCGCCTCCCGGCCTCTGCCGCTGGAGGAGAAGCTGGCGCTGCTGGTGCACAACCATCTCGAGTACTTCATCCGCAACGAGGCCGAGCTCAAGGTCTGCACCTTCGAGCTCTCCTCCTTGAGCGGCGACAAGTACCGGCGCATCGCCGAGCTGCGCAGGCGCTACTACCAGCTGTTGCTGAAGGTGGTGCAGGGCCTGCTCGGCGAGGGCGTCGCTGCCTCCGAGGTGCGCCACCACACCATGTTCCTCTTCGGCGCGCTGAACTGGGTCTTCATGTGGTTCGAGGCCGAGCACGACGAGCCAGTGGACAGGCTGGGCGACGAGCTGGTCGAGCTGGTGCTGCACGGGCTTCTGCACCGCCCGGCCAAGGCGAAGAGGGCCGCCGGCAGGCGCTGAGAGCCTCGTGGCGAGCCCCGGAGGCGTGCGATGGACCTGGGACTGACGGGAAAGGTGGCGCTGGTCACCGGCGGAGGGCGCGGCATCGGCGCGGCCATCGCCGAGGCGCTGGCCCGCGAGGGCTGCGAGGTGGCGCTGGTGGACCTGGGGGACTGCGCGGCGGCCGCCGAGGCCTGCCGGCGCCACGGACGGCGCGCGCTGGCGATCGAGGCCGACGTCTGCGACTGGAACGGCGCCGAGAAGGTCGTGGCCAGGGTCGCCCAGGAGCTGGGGCGCCTCGACGCCCTGGTCTGCTGCGCCGGAATCACCCGCGACAACGTCTCCTGGAAGATGACCGAGGAGGACTTCGATCGCGTCCTGGCGGTCAACCTCAAGGGCACCTTCACCTACGCCCGCGCCGCCGGGAAGCTGTTCAAGGAGCAGAAATCGGGGCGCATCGTGGCCATCGCCTCGATCAACGGGCTGCGCGGCAAGTTCGGCCAGGCCAACTACGCCGCCGCCAAGGCCGGGGACATCGCCATCGCCAAGACCCTGGCCAAGGAGCTGGGGCGCTACGGGGTCACGGTGAACGTGGTGGCGCCGGGCCTGGTGGAGACCGAGATGACCCGGAAGCTGCCGGCGGAGGCCTTCCAGGCCGCCGTCGCCGAGACCCTGCTGGGCCGCCCGGCCTCCCCGGCCGACGTCGCCGACGCTGTCGTCTTCCTGTGCTCGGAGCGCGCCCGCCACGTCACCGGCGAGGTCTTGAAGGTCGATGGCGGCCAGTATGTCTGAGGAACCTCGACTCCGAGCTTGATTCCTTCCCGCCGCTGGATGGAGAAGAAGTGAGAAGTGCCGTGGGGGTGTCAGATGCGGGTGCTGGTGATCGGGGCCGGAGCGCTGGGGGGGCTGATCGGGGCGCGGCTGTCGGAGAACGGGGCGGAGGTCGCGTTCCTCGAGGCCAACGCCTCCCGCGCGCGGATGCTCAACGAGCAGGGGCTGTTCCTCTCCGAGGGCGACAAGGGAGAGCACCGGGTCCGGGTCAAGGTAGTCACCTCGGCGGAGGGGCTGGAGCCGGCCGACCTGGTCTTCATCGCCGTCAAGAGCTACCAGACCGCCGGGGCGGTGAGGGCGGCGGGGAGGGTCATCGGCCCCAAGACCTGGGTGCTGTCGACACAGAACGGGCTGGGCAACGTCGAGACCATCGCCGCGCTGGTGGGGGCGCAGCGGGTGCTGAGCGGCATCACCTTCCACAGCATCCAGCACACCGGCCCCAACCGCCTGTGCTACCGCATGGGCATCAGGCCGATGCAGATGGCGCCCATCGCCGGCGAGTTGACCGACGAGCTGCTCGACATCGGCCGCTTCTTCACCGCCGCCGGGCTGACCACCGAGGTGCTGGCCAACGTCGACCACGCGGTGTGGCAGAAGCTGCTGCACAACGCGGTGGTCAACCCGGTGTCGGCGCTGAGCGGGATGAGCTGCAACGAGCTGCTCGAGGACGACGAGTTGCAGCAGCTGATGCGAGCGCTCACCGCGGAGATCGTGGCGGTGATGAAGGCCCGCGAGGTCCCGGTGGCCGAACCGGCCGAGGCTTACCAGCAGGTGGTCGGCTCGCTGCGGGCGCTGGGAAAGAACCGGCCCTCGATGTGGCAGGACCTGGTGCGCGGGCTGCTGACCGAGATCGACGCCATCAACGGTGGGGTGGTCGCCGAGGCCGAGCGGCTGGGGCTCGAGGCGCCGCTCAACCTGGCCATGGTGCGGTTGGTCCACTCCCGCGAACGGCAGGCGCTGCGCCGCCGCGAGAAGGGCGCCAAGACCCTCGCCGACGTGGCCGCCTCGCAGGCTGCCCGCAGCGCCGAGGTCAGCCCGAAGCTGCCGGGCGGAGCGCTGCGTCCAAGCCCGCTCGATCCCAAGGGCGGGATGCCAGAGGGCCGGGTCCCGCTGGCCAGCGCGCCCAAGCTCAAGGAGCTGATCCACGACTACTACCTCGACCTGGATCGGGCCGGCCGCGACGAGAGGCGCCGCGTCGCCTGGTGCACCGGGCTCGGCCCCGTCGAGCTGGTGCGGGCGATGGGCTACACCCCCTACTTCCCCGAGAACCACGCCGCGCTGATCGGCGCCGGGCGGCTGGCCAGCAAGTATCTGCGGGTGGCGTCGGCCGACGGGTTTTCCCCCTTCGTCGCCACCGAGATGACCTGCGACATCGGCGCGGCCATCGCCGGAGAGAGCCCGCTGGCCACCATCCACGGCATGGCGGGGATTCCCCGGCCCGAGGTGCTGGTCTACAGCACCAACCATGGCCAGTACCTGCTGCGCTGGTTCGAGTACTACAGCCACCGCTTCGGCGTTCCCGCCCACGGACTGCACCCGCCGGCCGGGCTCGACCAGCTGGACGCGATCGACCACGAGGCCTCGGTGGCCCAGATGTGGCGGCTGGTGGAGCGGCTGGAGAAGCTGACCGGCCAGAAGCTGGACCTCGACCGGCTCGGCGAGACCGTCGAGCTGTCGGCGCGGGCCTCGCTGCTGTGGAGCAGCATCCTCGACCTGGGCAGCCACCTGCCCAGCCCGCTGACCTACTTCGACACCCTGATCCACGCCGCTCCGATGGTGCTGATGCGCGGCACGCGCCAGGCGGTCACCTACTACGAGCTGCTGCTGGCCGAGCTGGAGGCGCGGGTGCGCGACGGGGTGGCGGCGGTCCCGGAGGAGCGGCTGCGTTTCTACTGGGAGGGCCCGCCGCTGTGGTGCGGGCTGCGCCGGCTGGCCAGCTTCTTCCTCGACCACCGCATCGCGGTGGTCGGCTCCTCCTACCCCAGCGAGCTCGTGCTCGAGGGACTGCAGGCGGGCGACCCGATCGCCTCCATGGCCCGGGCCTACGCCGGCATCTACTCCAACCGCGGCCGGGAGTTCAAGGCGCGCTTCCTGGCCAACGAGAGCAAGCGCTTCTCCGCCGACGCGGTGCTGTGGCACGACGCGCGCACCAGCCCCGATCACAGCAACGTGCGCCACGGCCTGCACCATCGCCTGGCGCGCGACGCCGGGGTGCGCAGCCTGGTGATCGAGGCCGACACCCACGACGCGCGGCTGGCGTCGTTCGATCAGATGGAGCGGGGAGTCCTGGACTTCGTGGACGACCTGCGCCGACACTCTCGGGATTCGCAGGTGGGGAGCTAGGGCATGGCGGTAACTCTTCCAGTGGTGGCGGGGGTCGACGCCGGCAGCGAGTGCGTCAAGGTGGCGATCCTCGACGCGACTCGCACGGTGATCGGACGGGCAGTGGTGCCGGCCAGCGGCTACTTCCAGGACTGCATCCAGGAGGCCCTCGGCGCGGCGCTGGACGAAGCGCGGATCAGCGGCCAGCAACTGGCGGCGGCGTGCGTGACCGGCTTCGGGGCCGCCTGCTCGCCCCTGAAGGCGGTGACCGCCACCGAGCCGGCCTGCCACGCCCGCGGGGTGTTCGAGCACCTGAAGAAGCCGGTGACGGTCATCGATCTCGGCGGGCGCGAGCCCAAGGTGATCCGGGTCGGGCCCGAGGGGCGGGCGCTGGAGAGCCGCCACGTGCGCAAGTGCGCGGTGGGCATCGGCACCTTCCTGATGTTCACCGCCCGGCACCTGGACGTGCATCCCACCCGGTTGATGGACCTGGCCAGCAACGCCGTCAAGCCGGCGAAGGTGGGCAGCTATTGCTCGACCTTCGCCGAAGCCGAGGTGATCGAGCAGCTCCGACTTGGGACGCCGTTGGGAGAGATCGCCCTGGGGGCGATGCACTCGGTCGCCGAGCGAATCATGGAGATCGACGGCATCGGCGACACCCGTCAGCAGGTGGTGGTGACCGGGGGAGTGTGCGAGTACTTCCCCGGAGTCATCGAGGCGCTGAGGGGCCTGGGGGTCAGCGCCGAGGCGGTGCCGGAGCCGATTCTCGCGGGGGCGCTGGGGGCGGCGCTCTTCGCCCTCGATTCCACTCACAGTGCGGGGTAATGCCATGGCCGCAGAGCTAGCCAGCACGGCGAAGTTGAAGGAGGCGATGGGGGCGCACTTTGCCGCCTTCGCCCAGCGCAAGGCGCCGGTGGCCTGGTGCACCAGCGTCGGCCCGGTGGAGCTGCTCCGGGCGCTGGGCTACGAGGTGTTCTTCCCCGAGAACCACGGGGCGATGCTCGGCTCGTCGCGGATGGCGGGCGAGACCATGGGCAAGGCCCACGCCCTCGGCTACTCGCCGGACATCTGCTCCTACCTGACCAGCGACGTCGGCGCCTACCTGTGCGGCAAGAGCCCGCTGAAGAAGCAGGGGCTCGACGGCGCCCCGCGGGCGGACGTGCTGGTCTACTCCACCAACCAGTGCCGCGAGGTGCAGGACTGGTTCGAGTTCTACGGGCGCGAGTGGAAGGTCCCGGTGATCGGGGTGTCCTGCAACCGCTCGGTGGGCGAGGTGGACCAGGCGATGGTGGACGGGGTCGCCCGGCAGATGGAGGCGCTGGTGCCGACGCTGGAGCAGGTGGCGGGCCGCGAGCTGGACGGGGCGAAGCTGGAGGCGGCGGTGGTCTCGTCGCGGACCTGCAGCGACCTGTGGCGCGACTGCCTCGCCACCGCCTCCACCAAGCCGGCGCCGCTGACCTTCTTCGACGGCACCATTCACATGGGACCGGCGGTGGTGCTGCGCGGAACCGAGGCTGCCAACGAATATTACCGCGGGCTCTTGGCCGAGCTGCGGGCGCGGGTGGAGGCCAGGCAGGGAGCGGTCGAGGGCGAGCGCTTCCGTCTCTACTGGGACGGCATGCCGGTGTGGGGCAAGCTTCGCGACCTGGCCAAGCTCTTCGCCTCGCTCGAGGCTTCGGTGGTCGCCTCGACCTACTGCAACAGCTGGATCTTCGACGCGCTCGATCCCAGGGACCCGCTGCGGTCGATGGCCCGGGCCTCGCTGGAGCTGTTCATCGTGCGCAGCGAGAAGGTCAAGGAGCAGTACCTGGAGCGGATGGTGCGCCGCTTCGGAGTCGACGGGATGATCTTCCACGACTCGCGCACCTGCCCCCACAACTCCAACACTCGCTTCGGGATGCCGCAGCGGATGCGGGAGAAGCTCAAGATCGCCACCATGACCTTCGACGGCGACCTGAACGACCTGCGCTGCTTCTCGGAGGAGCAGTCGCGCACCAGCTTCGAGGGTCTGATCGAGCAGCTGGCCGGCGCGTGAGGGGAGTGGCTCCGGCCGGGCCAGTCGGCCGGGGAAGGCAGGCATGAGCGCTGATCGCTACACCGCCGGCATCGACTCCGGCTCCTGGAACACCAAGGCGGCGCTGCTCGATTCGCGCGGAGCGGTGGTCGCCACGGCGGTGGTGCGCACCGCGGCGGACGTCGCCGGGGCCGCCGAGCGCGCGCTGAACCAGGTGCTCCGCGAGGCCAGGGTCGAGCGCGACGCCGTCGCGGCCGTCTGGTCCACCGGGTTCGGCCGCCAGGCAGTGCCCTTCGCCACCGGGCACCGCACCGAGCTCGACGCCCACGCCCGCGGAGTCCTCCTCGAGGCCCAGGGGCCGCTGACCGTCGTGGACATCGGCGGCCAGGACGCCAAGGTCATCCGGCTCGACGCCGCCGGCCGCCGCGTCGCCCACAAGATGAACCGCAAGTGCGCCGCCGGGACCGGCAGCTTCCTGGAGGAGATCGCGCTGCGGCTCGACGTCCGCATCGACGAGCTGTCGCGGCTGGCCAGCTCCTCGACCGAGGAGGTGGACCTGGCCAGCTTCTGCACCGTGTTCGCCGGCACCGAGCTGCTGACGGCGGTGCGGCAGGGGAAGCGCCCCGCCGACCTCGCCCGGGCCGCCTATCGCTCGGTGGTCCGCCGGGTGCTGGAGATGGAGCGGATCGACGGCAACGTGGTCGCCACCGGCGGCGTCGTGGCGCACCATCCGCTGGTCCCCGAGCTGATGCGCCAGTCGCTGGGAGTCGAGGTGCGAGTGCCGGCGCGCGCCCAGGAGATGGGGGCCATCGGGGTGGCGCTGGCGGCGCGGGCGGAGCTCGGCGAGCCGGTTCGGTGAGGGCGGGGCCGGGCCCAGACCGCGCTGGCGGCGGGCGGAGGGTCGAGGTTCGCCGAGCGCGCTGTCGAACGCGGCTCGCGCGATCGCCTGACAACGGGGCGAATGACCGCGGTCGGCAGCCTGCTCGCAGGCTCGAGATTCGATCGCGCTAGGTGCCCGAGCGGCCCGACGCGATCGGGGCTTGCGGGGCGGCGTCCAGCAGGCTGCGCGCCCACTGGAGCGCAGGCTCGAGCGCCTCGAAGGTCTCGATCTGCGTCGAGATGCCTCGAATTCGATTCGAGAGGGCGAAGCCTCGCGCCGCCATCCGCACGCTGAGGGCCCGGGTCACGATGGCCATGGCCGCGATGCGGAGCTCCTTGCGGCCGGTGACCTCGATCCAGAAGCTTGGAACAGCGAGCGTTACGCTGGTCACGCTCGGCCCGACCTGGAAGACGATTCCGACCGGGCCTTTGGCCGAGGCCAGTTCGATGTCGCGAATCAGCGGCCTCTGCTGGTCCGGCTCGAGGTCCTGCGGCGTCTCATAGCGCACTGCGAACAAGCCAGGAGCTTCGCTGGCGTAATTCATGGCTGTCCCCGATTTCTGCCGCCCGGCCCTCTCGAGCGAGAGGCCGGGGGTCTCTGCCGGCAGCCATGCCGGCGATGCTTGGCTCCAGCTGCGGCCGCGTCGCCGGCCGTAAGAAGACCTGTGCTTCGATGCCTAACGGCGATCCGTGGTGCCTTCGTTGGCGGTGCAACCTACGACCTGAGCCAGGCGGCGGGGTGTCGTCTCCCAGGAGCCAGGCCAGAGTGAGACCGGAGCGGCGGCGCAGCCGGGCCGGTCACTGGGCGCCGAGTCAAACCGGCCAGCGCCAAGTATGAACACCGAGGCAAAGGCGTTCCAGGAACCTCTTCCCCGTCGGAATGGCCGCAAGGCCGCGCCGACCGCCTCGTCGGACAAAGACGAGCCCCTGGAAAACTGAAGAGGCGCGGGGCCGGCTACAGCTTCTTCCAGTCCAGCGACCCCCACGCGCTGGAAACCATGCCCCCGACGCTCGAGCCGTTGAGCTCGAGGTAGCCGAAATAGCCGTTGCCTCCGTTGCAGCAGCCGCCCGTGAGGAACTCGTTCCCCTCGACGACCAGGTGCGAGTTGCCCTTGGTCAGGGTGCCCTGGATTGAAACCGCCTGCGAGCAACCCTGCAGGTTGTAGCTGAAGATCTGGGCATTGTAGCTGCCGCCGGTGACCTGGACGGTGGCGGTGCCGGTGGCATCCATGCAGCTGGTGACGTGGGCGGTGACCTGCCAGTTGCCGTCGGGGTCGGGCAGCGAGCCGCCGCCGTTGGAGCCGGATCCGGAGCCGGGCATTCCGCAGGAGAGGGCGCCGACTGCCGCGAGGAGCAGGACGGGGTATCTCATGGCGACCATCCTTTCGCTGATGGGCAGATGCTTCAAGGGGCCACGGCTTCATAGTCTCTGAAGGGCGAGCACCGAGGCGCAAGCCAGGCCCACCAGCCCCAGGGCGCACAGGAAGAACAGCCCGCCCTCGTAGCCGCCACTGACGCGGATGAAGTAGCCGATGAGCACCGGGGCGAAGGCAGAGAGGGCGTTGCCGACGCCGTTCATCATCCCGGCGCCGGCGCCCACCGCGCGCGCCGGGACGATCTGCTGCGCCAGCGTCCAGGCCGCCGGCAGCCCGATGGCGACCGCTGCGATGCCCAGCGAGATCAGCGCCGCCGAGGTCGAGTTGTCAGAGGCCCGCGCGCCGAAGAAGATCCCCGCCACCGCGCCGGCCATCGACAGCGCGGCGAAAGGCGCCCGACGCCCCACGCGATCGGTGAGCCAGCCGAAGCCCAACACGCACAGCCCGCCGACGAAGTAGGGCAGCGACGACCAGAGGCCCATCGACGACCAGGAGAAGCCGCGGGCCTCCTTCAGATAGCTGGGGAGCCAGCTCATCGTGCCCCACCACACCGAGGCGAAGCAGCTGTAGAAGCCGGTCAGCAACCAGAAGCGGTAGTTGAGCGCGAACGAGCCCAGGTTCGACCAGAAGTCGGCGGCGCCCAGGCTGGCTTCTCGCTCCGCCTCGGCCTTGAGCCCGGCCTCGATCGCCTCCAGTTCCTGCCGATTGACGCCCTTGTGCTCGCGCGGATGATCGGTGGTGAGCCACCACACCAGCGACAGCGGCAGCAGGCCGATGGCCGCCAACAGGAAGAAGCTCGGCCGCCAGCCCAGCTGACGGACCACGAAGGTGAAGAAGGGCATCGCTGCCGCCGGGCCGATCATCAGCCCCACCAGCCACACCGAGTTGGCCTTGCCCCGCTCGCCGGGCGGGAACCAGTTCTTCACGTACTTGGACTGCATCGGCCACTGCAGCCCCTCGCCCAGCCCGAGCGCCACGCGCGCCGCCAGCATCACCGCCAGCGAGCTCGCGGCGCCGCCCAGCAGCAGTGCCCCGCCCCAGAGCGCGATCGACAGGCTCATCGCCTTACGCGGGCCCATCCAGTCGCCGAGCGGGCTCAGCACGACGTTGGCCAGCCCGTAGGCGACGAGGAAGGCGGTCATCAGCCAGCCCTTGCCCACCGCGTCGCCCGTGAGGCCCATCGCCGCGAGGAAGGCATCGTCGGCCACCAGCACCGAGACGTTGACCCGGTCGAGATAGGCGACCAGCAACGTGACCAGCAGGATTCCGACCAGCACGAAGCGCTGCCGCGAGGCGCCGGCCGGAATGGCGACCGCCGCCGAATCGGAGATGGCGGGCTGCATGTCAGCTCACCTTGATCCGCACGTCAACCGCCACCGGCGGAGTTCCCTCGGGGTAGGCGAAGATCGGATTGAGGTCCATCTCGGCGATGGCGGGGAAGTCGGCCGCCAGCCGCGAGGCGCGCAGCAACAGCCCCTCCACCGCGGCGAGGTCCACCGGCGGCTGGCCGCGCATTCCCTCGAGCACCTTGAAGCCCTTGATGGACCGCACCACCTCGCGCGCCTCGGGCCGGGAGAGCGGAGCCACTGCGAAGGCGACGTCCTTGGTGGCTTCGACGAAGATCCCGCCCAGGCCGAACATCACCAGCGAACCCAGCCCGGCGCAGGCCGAGGCTCCGACGATCAGCTCCTTGCCTGCGGGCCGCTGCTCCTGGACTACCCAGCTGACGCGCTTGCCCTTGAAGCGGGAGCTCATCTGCTCGAAGGCGGTGGAGAGGGAGGAGGCGTCCTTGAGGTTGAGCGCCACGCCGCCCTCGTCCGACTTGTGGACCACCTCGGCGGAGTCGACCTTGAGCACGCACGGGAAGCCGACCTTGGCGGAGGCGGCGGTGAGCTCGGCCGGAGACGAGAAGGCCGCGTACCTGGGGGCAGGGATTCCGTAGGCGGCGAGCAGCGCGAAGGCGTCGGCCTGCGAGAGATAGGCGCTCTTGCCCTGGTAGCGCGCGACGATGGCTTCGGCGGCGGCGCGATCGACCTTCAACTCGGGCGCGGCTTCTCGCGGCCGATCGCGCAGTTCGCTGTAGCGGGCCATGGCGTAGAAGGCCCGGGCGGCGTCCTCGGGGAACTCGTAGGTGGGGATGCCCGCCTCGCGCAGCGAGCGGATCAGCCCGTACCACTTCTCGATGGTCATGATCACTGCCGACACCGGCTTCTCCGACCTGCTGGCCGCCTCCTTGATCTTCCGGGAGATGGCGTCGAGGTCGACGAAGGGCGCGGTGATGAAGTTGACCATCAGCATGTCGACTTCGGGCTCGGCCAGCGCAGTCTCCATCGCCGCGAAGTAATGGTCGGGCCCGGCGGTGGCCACCACGTCGATGGGGTTGTTGACGCTGGCTTCGGCGTAAAGGGCCTTCCGGAGCTTGTCGCGGCCGGAGTCGGAGATCTTGGCCAGGGTGAGCCCGCGGTCGATCGACTCGTCGACAGCGGCGATGCCCGAGCCGCCGGTGTTGGTGATGATCGCCAGCCGCTTGCCCTTGGGCGGCTTCTGGCTGGAGAGGGCGATGGCCGCCTTGATCATCGAGGCGGTGTCGATGAAGCCGACCACCCCGGCCTTCTTGAACATCGCCTCGGCCATGGTGGCCTGGTCGACCAGCGCGCCGGTGTGCGAGGAGACGGCGATCGAGCCTTCGCGGGTGCGGCCGCCCTTGAGCGCCAGGATCGGCTTGTGCGGGGTGATGCGCGAGGCGACCTCGAGGAAGGCCTTGGGGTCCTTGTAGCTCTCGGTCTGCATCATGATCACCCGGGTGCCCTCGTCCTTGCCGTAGTAGTCGAGGATCTCCGGCATGGTCAGGTCGCACTCGTTGCCATAGGAGCAGTACATCCGGTGGCCGAGGCCGACGTTGTGCAGGTGCAGCTTCAGCACCTCTCCCATCCCTCCGCCCTGGGCGATGATCGAGACGTTGCCCGGCTTCATCGGGACGAAGGTGAAGTTGGCGTAGGCGCTGATCTCCGGGTCGGAGTTCTGCGCGCCCTGGGAGTTGGGCCCGAAGACCCGCATCCCGTACTGGTGGGCCAGCGCCACCATCTGTTTCTCGCGCTCCAGTCCCTCGGGGCCGACCTCCTTGAAGCCGGCGCTGTGGACGATGGCGAACTTGACTCCCTTCTTGCCGCACTCCTCGATCACCCCGGGGATGAGCTTGGCGTTCACCGAGATGTTGACCAGGTCGATCTGATCCGGGACCTCGAGCACCGACTTGAAGGTCTTGATGCTGTGGATCGAGCGATCCTTGGGGTTGATGGGGAAGATCGGCCCCTTGAAGCCGTGCTCCAGCAGGTTGCGGATGACGATGTGACCGATGGAGAGCGGGTTGTTCGAGGCGCCGATGACGGCGATCGACTTGGGCTTGAAGAGTCCGTCGAGCATGGTGCTTCCCCTTTGGGCAAGGACGCGCGAGGGGAGGCGGGCCGATGGACCGCGGTGAATCGCAGTCGCCGTCCCCCTGCAGCCGGAAGCGTGGCGCATCGGCTCCCGCCGGGTCAAGTGCAAGCGCGGCACGAACGTTCGTCCGGTTGAGCCTTTGCGCGCCGCCGCGACGCTGCTACGCTCGCGGCCCATTTCCTCGAAAGGGGGCAGGACATGGCAGACGCACAGGGCTGGATGATGACCGCGCCGGGGAGGCCGCTGGAGCGGCGCGGCTACGAAGTGGATGCCAAGGCTGGCGAGGCGCTGATCGAGGTGGCCGGCTGCGGCGTGTGCCACACCGACGTCTCGTTCCTGCACCAGGGGGTGAAGACCCGGGCCGAGCTGCCGCTGGTGCTCGGGCACGAGGTTTCGGGGACCGTGCGGTCCGTGGGCGCCGGGGTCGAGGCGTCGTGGGTCGGCAAGAAGGTGGTGGTGCCGGCGGTGCTGCCCTGCGGCACCTGCGATCTGTGCCAGGCGGGACACCGCACCATCTGCCGGTCGCAGATCATGCCCGGCAACGATCGGCACGGCGGGTTCGCCACTCACTTGTCGGTGCCGGCGCGCTGGCTGTGCCCGGTCCCGGAGAAGGCGCTGGCCGAGCACGAGCTGTGGCAGCTGTCGGTGGTGGCTGACGCGGTGAGCACGCCGTTCATGGCGGTTCGGCGCGCCGAGGTCGCTCCCGGCGACGTGGCGATCGTGGTCGGGGCCGGGGGCATCGGCATCTACTGCGTGCAGGTGGCGGCGGCCGCGGGGGCGCACGTCATCGCCCTGGACGTCGATCCCGCCAAGCTCGAGAAGGCCAAGGCCTGGGGCGCCTGCGCGACCATCGACGTCAAGGGCATGAGCGAGAAGGACGTCAAGGGAGCGGTTAGCGCGGCGGTGAAGCAGCGAGGCGGGGCGCCGCTGCGCTGGAAGATCTTCGAGACCTCCGGGACCAAAGCCGGGCAGACCACCGGGTTCAGCCTGCTCAGTCACGGCGGCTACATGGCGGTGGTCGGCTTTACCATGGACAAGCTCGAGCTGCGGCTCTCCAACCTGATGGCCTTCGACGCCACCCTGCGTGGCAACTGGGGCTGCGATCCGGCGCTCTATCCGGAGATCCTGGACTGGGTGGCGCGCGGCAAGATCAAGGTCGCCCCACTGGTGGAGCGCCACTCGCTCGATTCGATCAACGAGGTGATCGAGGGCGCTCATAAGGGATCGCTCGGCAAGAGGGCGGTGATGGTGCCCTGAGTGGTCACTCAGGGCCGGCGGGCATCGGGAGATTCGTTCAGGACGCCGTCGGCGTCCGGGTGCACGGCCAGGCGTTCGCTCAGTCCGGCGGCGCGACTGAATTCCCACCGGCGTGGCCGCAGTGACCCTCGCTCCGCTTGGACCGGGACGGGCGAGGCCGTGCGCTCCCCGCGGGCGAATGCCCTCGCTTGACGCCGGCCGGCGAGCTGGCTAGCCTACCGAACGTTCGTTCGGGAGATTGCCTAAGATTGCCTAGAGGAGGGGCTCTCGCGATGGCCTCCAAGCGCGCGCAAGTCGTCGATTGGGCCGATGGGGTCTACCAGGACCTGTCGTTCGGCACCGTGAAGGCCTGGCTGGCCGAGCACCCCGGCCGCAAGGCCGGCGGCTTCCTCCCGGTCTACGCCACCCGCGAGCTGCTCCACGCCGCCGGCATGCTTCCGGTGGGCATCTGGGGCGGCGGCGACCGGCTGGAGATCATCAAGGGCGACGCCTTCTACCAGTCGTACATCTGTCACCTGCCGCGCTCGGTGGTGGAGCTGGCGCAGTCCGGCCGCCTCGACTGGGCCAGCGCGATGCTCTTCCCCTCGACCTGCGACGTCATCCGCAACCTCTCCGGCATCTGGTCGATGCTCTACCCCTCGGTCTATGTCCGCTACCTCGACGTCCCGCAGGTGGCCGAGCCGCAGATCGGCGAGGCGTTCTGGGAGAACGAGCTGCGCACGATGCACCGCGAGCTGTGCGAGGTCGCCGGAGCCAAGGCCGATCCCGAATCCCTCCGGAGCTCCAACGCCCTCTACAACCAGAGCCGCGCGCTGGTGCGTCAGCTTTACCAGGTGCGGGCGCAGGCGCCCTGGAAGATCCCCACCACCGAGCTCTACCTCTTGCTGCGCGCCGGCGAGGTGGTCGGCCCCGAGGTCTTCGCCGCCAAGGCCCGCGAATACCTGGCCGCGGTCGACGAGGATCCCGGCCGGCCCCGCGACAAGGCGCGGGTGATCGTCGTCGGCAGCTTCTGTGAGCAGCCTCCGCTGGGCCTGATCAAGACCCTCGAGCACTCCGGCTGCTACGTGGTCGACGACGACTTCGTCCTCGGCAACCGCTTCCTCACCGCGGAGGTGCCCACCGACGGCGACCCGTACCGCGCGCTGGCCGCGACGCTGGCCCGCCACGCCACTGCGTCTTCGGTGATGTACGAGCGCGATCCGCAGGGCAAGCGCCGGTTGATGGAGACCAAGGTCAAGGCTTGCCAGGCCGAGGGAATCGTCTTTGCCGCGCCCAGCTTCTGCGACCCGGCGCTGCTCGACCGTCCGATGCTCAAGGCTGGCGCCGACGCCGCCAACATCCCGAGCGTCTCCTTCCGCTACGCCGAGAACACCGGGCAGTTCCAGCAGTTCCGCGAGCAGGCCGGCACCTTCGCCGACTCGATCAAGCTCTGGGGCGGCGCCTAGCCGCGCGCTCGAGGAGGATCCGATGGCCAACGAGGTCGCCAAGGACCGGTCGATGTCGATCCAGAAGGAGATGATCGGCCGGCACTTCGAGAGGTTGGAGAAGGCGCCGGAGACCGGCGAGAAGGTGGTCTACACCTTCGTCCCCGGCAACCTGACCGAGCTCATCCTCTCCTTCGACGCGCTGCCGGTGCTGCCGGAGATCAACGCCCTGCAGTCGGGCATGCGCGGCAAGAGCAAAGACTACATCGCCGAGGCGGAGAAGGCAGGGCATTCCGAGGACGTCTGCACCTACGTGAAGTGCGACCTGGGGATGCTGGCCAATGGCAACGTCGGGCCCACCGGCACCCGGCTCCCCAAGCCCGACCTGCTGCTGCTTTCGTACACCGGCTGCTACACCTTCATGAAGTGGTTCGAGCTGCTGCGCGAGCAGTACAACTGCCCGACCGTCTTCTTCCACGTTCCCTACCAGGGCGAGGGCCGGATCACCCCCGAGCACCGGGCCTACATGGTCCGCCAGCTGCGCGAGAGCGTGATCCCGGCGCTGGAGAAGGTCACCGGCAAGAAGTTCGACGAGGCCAAGCTGCGCGCGCTGCTCGAGAAGAGCCGGCGCAGCGAGGACGACCTGGTCTCGGTCTTCCACGCCGCCAAGAACAAGCCCAGCCCGCTCGACGCCTACTTCGGCGCCGTCTACTACGTCGGGCCGATCTTCAGCTCCTTCCGCGGCACCGACGAGGCGGTCGAGTACTACCGGGCGCTGCGGGCGGAAATCGAGGCCCGCGCCGCGGACGGCCTCGGGCCGGTCACTCCCGAGGGCCCGCTCGACGAGGAGAAGTACCGGGTGGTGGTCGAGGGGCCGCCGAACTGGACGCACTTCCGCGAGCTCTGGAAGATGTTCGCCGACGAGAAGGCGGTGGTGGTGGCCTCGACTTACTCCAAGGTCGGCGGGGTCTACGACCTGGGCTTCCGCCACAACCCCGACGACCCGCTGGGCACCCTCGCCGACTACTGCGCCGGCTGCTACACCAACATCAACCTGCCCGGCCGCGTGCAGTTGCTCGTCGACTACATCCGCGAGTACGACGCCAACTCCTTCCTCATCAACTCGGTCAAGTCCTGCAACTCGTTCTCGGCGGGGCAGCTGGCCATCCTGCGCGAGGTGGAGAAGCGCACCGGAATCCCAGGGGCCTTCATCGAGTCCGACCTGGTCGATCCCCGTTACTTCTCCGCGGCCAACATCAAGAACCGCCTGGAGAGCTACTTCCAGATGATCGACGCGCGCGCCGCCAGCGCCGCCGAAAGCCATCGCTCGGCCTCTCCGGCCCAGGGGGTTCGCCCGTGATCCAGGAGTGCGTGGTCGGCGTCGACCTGGGCTCCACCACCTCGAAGGCGGTGGTGCTCGACCTCGAGGGCCGGATGCTCGGCCGCGGGATCACCAATTCCCGCTCCAGCTACGACCGTGCGGTCGAGGTGGCGCGCACCGAGGCCTTCACCTCGGCGCGCTTCGGACTGTTGCGCCGCGAGGTGGAGGCCCGCGCCGGTGCCGAGCGGCTGGAGAAGCTGCTGGCGGCCTTTCGCGTCGAGCAGCACCTGGCTCAATTCGAGCATCTCGAGAAGCTGCTCATCGCCCAGGCGCGCCGCTCGGTTGCCGAGGCGCTGCGGCCGAAGGCGGTCGAGGCGGTGCAGGTGGTGACCGCGCTCGCCCGGGCCGAGGAGGAGGCCCACTTCCGGCAGGACAAGCCCGGCGATCGCACCGACTTCTTCCGCGACGCGGCGGCCTCCGCCTTCACCCGCTTCTCCGACGAGAAGGCGCAGTCGCTGGGCGTCTCTCCCGACCTGATCCTCGGCCTCTTCGACAAGTGCATCATCGAGGTGGAGAACGCGCCGCTGGCCTTGGATTTCGAGAGCCACATCGGCAACGCGGTCAAGCGCTGCCAGGACTCGGAGCTGGCCGAGGGAGTGAAGGCCGCGGTCGAGGCAACCTTCGACGTCAAATGCATCGTCGGCACCGGCTACGGGAGGGCGCGACTGCCCTTCCCCAAGGAGCAGATCCGCTCGGAGATCCTCTGCCACGGCCTGGGCGCCCACGCCATGTTCCCCGGCACCCGCACCGTGCTCGACATCGGCGGCCAGGACACCAAGGCCATCCAGGTCGACGCCAACGGCATCGTCACCAGCTTCCAGATGAACGATCGCTGCGCCGCCGGCTGCGGCCGCTACCTGGGCTACATCGCCGACGAGATGAACCTCGGCCTGCACGAGCTGGGTCCCCTGGCCGAGAAGAGCCGGCGCCACGTCAAGATCAATTCCACCTGCACCGTCTTCGCCGGCGCCGAGCTGCGCGAGCGGCTGGCGCTGGGCGAAAAGCGCGAGGACATCCTCGCCGGCCTGCACCGGGCGATCATGCTGCGGGCGATGAGCCTGCTGGCGCGCTCGGGCGGGGTGAACGACCAGCTGACCTTCACCGGCGGAGTGGCCAAGAACCGCGCCGCCGTCAGCGCGCTCAAGGGGCTGGTGAAGGACCACTACGGCGAGCGCACCCTCAACTGCTCGCCCGACAGCATCTACACCGGAGCGCTGGGCGGCGCCCTCTTCGCCCTGAGGCAGGTGCGCGCATGAGTCTCTGTGCCGGAATCGACGTCGGCAGCTCGGCGGTCAAGGCGGTGATCGTCGGCGACGAGGGCCGCGGGCCCAAGCTGCTCGCCGAGGTTCACAAGAAGATCCGCAAGCGCGAGGTCGCCGACGTCCTCCACGACGCCTACGACGAGGTGCGCAAGCAGGCCGCGGTCTCGCGGCTCGACTACGTCGCTACCACTGGCGAGGGGGAGGATGCGCCCTTTGCCACCGGCCACTTCTACGGGATGACCACCCATGCCCGTGGCGGGCTGTTCCTCGTCCCGTCGGCGTGCGCGGTGCTCGACGTGGGCGCGCTGCACGCCCGGGCGGTGTCGATGGACAGCCGCGGCAAGGTCCTCGACTACAAGATGACCAGCCAGTGCGCCTCGGGGAGCGGGCAATTCCTGGAGAGCATCTCGCGCTACCTGGGCGTGGCCCAGTCCGAGGTGGGGCCGCTGTCGCGCTCGGGCAGGAAGCCGGAGCGTCCCAGCTCGATCTGCGCGGTGCTCGCCGAGACCGACGTCATCAACATGGTCTCGCGCGGCATCTCCACTCCCGACATCCTGCGCGGAATCCACGAGAGCATGGCCGGGCGGTTTGCGGCGCTGGTGCGGTCGCTCGCAGTCAGCGGGACCGTGCTGCTGACCGGCGGGCTCGCCGCCGACGAGGGGCTGCTGGCGGCGATCAACGACGAGCTGGCCGCCGATCCGCGCGCCAAGGCCCGGCCGCTCTCGCTGGTGGCGCATCCGCTGAGCGTCTACGCCGGGGCTCTTGGGGCGGCGCTCTGGGGAGCGGTGCGCCACGCCAAGACTGGAGGAGTCGCATGGACCGCGAACGCGTAGAGCAGGCCGACGTCGCTGTGCGCACGCTGCGCCGGGAGGACGGCGCCCGGCTGGCCCGGCTCGATGCCGCCATCACCGGCCGCAATCGGGCCGCCTGGTTCGAGAAGCGCCTGGCCCGCTCGCTGGCCGAGGCCGACGTCTGCATCTCGCTGGGCGCCGAGAAGGACGGCCTGCTGGTGGGCGGGCTGCTGGCGCAGGTCCAGGTCGGCGAGTTCGGCATCGTCGACGCGGTGGCGGTGCTCGACACCCTGCTGGTCGATCCCAAGCTCAAGGGCGGCGGCATCGCCACCGCCATGCTCGACCAGCTGCTGGTCAACCTCCGTGCGCTGCGCGTCCCGCGGCTGCGGACCCAGGTCGGCTGGAACGAGCTGGAGCTGATCGAGTTCTTCAACCGCAAGGGCTTCGTCCCGGCGCCGCGCCTGGTGCTCGAGCGCGAGCTCGGGGCCTAGGAGAAGGAGAGTCCCATGCAAGTCGGAGTGATCGGCTCGGGATCCATCGGACCCGACCTCGCGTATGGATTCCTCTCGGCGGTGGCGAAGAAGGGCGGCTCGGTCGTCCTCCACGACATCAAGCAGGAAGCGCTCGACGCCGGCCTGAAGCGAATCGAGGGATACCTCGGCAAGGCGAAGGCCAAGGGCAAGCTGTCGCCCAAGGATGTCGAGGCGATGCGCTCCAAGATCACCACCAGCCTGGAGATGAGCTCGCTCGCCCAATGCGATTACGTGCTCGAGGCGGCCACCGAGGATCTGGCCACCAAGCGCAAGATCCTCGAGCGGCTGGAGACGGTCGTCCGCCCCGACTGCCTGGTGGGCTTCGCCACCTCGGGCATTCCGCGAGCGCAGATCGTGAAGGGGATGAAGCACCCTGAGCGCTGCTTCGTGAACCACCCCTTCTTCCCCGCCTGGCGCGCGCTGCCGATCGAGGTCGTGCTCTCCGGCGAGCGCCAATTCGAGCAGCGGATGCTGGTCACGCTCAAGGAGCTGGGGAAGGTACCGATCGTCACCGCCGATGCTGCCTGCTTCGCCGCCGACGACATCTTCGTGAACTACTGTGCCGAGGCGGCGCGCATCGTCGAAGAGGGTTTGGCGACTCCGGCCCAGGTCGACAAGGTGGTCGACGAGGCCGTGGGCGGCGGCGGGCCGTTCTGGGTGATGGATCTCACCCGCGGCAACCTGCTCAACGTCCACTGCCTGGAGCTGATGCGCGATGCGCCGACCGGCACGCCCTGGTTCGAGCCGCCGCCGATCTTCAAGAGACAGGCGAACACTCCCTGGCACCCGGGCGGCAAGCCGGCGCGCGAGGCCTGCTCGGAGAAGGTGGCCACCGAGATCCGTGAGCGGATCCTCGCCGTGCTCTTCGCCCGCACCCTCTTCGTCGCCGACAAAGGAATCTGCGCTCCTTCGGACCTCAACTGGCTCACCAAGAACGCGCTCGGCTTCTCCCAGGGATTGCTCGACCTGGCCGAGAGCTACGGCGCGCGGCGAGTGAAAGCGCTGTGCGAGCAGCACGCGGGTCGGACAAAGGGCTTCGAGCTCACCGCGAGCATCGTCGGGGCTGCCCTGCCGCGGTTCCGCCGCTCGGTGCTCGTGGAGAAGGACGGCGACATCGGCGTGGTTACCATCCGGCGGCCGGAGGTGAAGAACGCGCTCTCCGAGAAGACCGTAGCCGAGATCGCCGACGCCGTCGCCGAGCTCAACGCCGACTCGGCCGTGAAGGGCATCGTCCTGACGAGCTTCGACGGCGCCCTCGCCGGGGCCGACATCCAAGAGCTGGCGGTCCTCAAGGACCCGAAGGACTGCGAGCGCAGCTCGAGCACTGGCCAGCGGGCGCTCGACACCGTCGCCGCCTCGAAGAAGCCCGTGGTCGCGGCGGTCGACGGCCCGGTGATGGGCGGCGGCGCCGAACTGGCGATGGCCTGCCACGCGCGGGTCGTCGGTCCGAACCTTGCGCTCGGCCAGCCGGAGGTAAACCTGGGGATCATCCCCGGCTACGGCGGGACGCAGCGGCTGCCGCGCCTGATCGGCGCCGAGCGGGCCAGCGACCTGCTGCGCACCGGCCGCAGCGTCGGCGCCAAGGAAGCCTGCGCCTGGGGCTGGACGACCGAGGAGGCGACGGCGGACTTCGTCGGCGCCGCCAAGGCGCTGCTCAAGCGGCACTTGCGCGGCGAGGCGAACCTGGCCCCGGTCGACCCTCGGCCGCTCGGCGCTCCAGCGAAGATGCCTGAGGTGGACCTGGGCAACCGCTCGCTGGCCATCGACGAGATCATCGTCGACGTCATGCGCCGCGGCTGGGCCCTGCCGCTGGCCGAGGGCTTGAAGATCGAGACCGAGGGGTTCGGGCGCTGCAAGCGCACCGTGGACATGGACATCGGGATGAAGAACTTCGTGCAGAACGGGCCGCGCGTCCCCGCGGCATTCCTCCACGAGTAGCTCACAGATCGGAGAGGGAACGTGGACAAGAGCATCGTCATCCTCGAAGGCGCGCGCCGGCTTCCCCGGGCGGACATCCTCCACAACAACAAGGAGCAAGGGCTCTTCTCCCGCTTCTCCACCACCCAGCTCGGCGGCCTGGCCATCAAGGGCGCGCTCGCGGCGAGCAAGATCCCCAAGGAGCGGATCGGGCACGTGGTGATGGGCATGGCCCAGCACAGCCACCGCGACAGCATCTACGCCGCGCAGGGAATGCGCTGGCGCGGCGGTTTGCCCGACGAGGTGCCGGCGCTGACCGTGGCCCGGATCTGCGGCAGCGGGGCCGAGGCGATCGCGGTGGGCAGCGAGATCATCCTCGCCGGCATGCGCCACGACCCCGAGCGGCCGTTCGTGGTGGTCGGCGGCGCCGAAAGCATGCAGTACCCGTTCATGCTCTACGGCGCCCGCGGCAAGAAGCTCGGCGAGGCGGTGCAGAAGTACGGGCCAATCGACGGAAAGGCCCTGCCGCCGGGGACCGCGCTGCAGGACATGCTGCTCTCCGGGCTCTACGACCCTTCGGCGAAGATGGCGATGGCCAATACCGCCGAGGAGCTGGCCCGTCGCTACAAGATTACGCGCCAGGAGGCCGATGCCTTCGGGCTGCGCAGCCACGTCAACGGCAAGAAGGCGCGCGACGGCGGGTGGTTCGAAGCCGAGACCGAGCCGGTGTCGGTGAAGAAAGATGGCGCCTCCGAGGCGGTGCTGGTCAGGCACGACACCCACATCCTCGAGAGCCCGAGCCTGGAGTCGATGGGGCGCTTGCCCGCCGCTTTCGAGCAGGGCGGCATCGTCACCGCCGGCAACGCCAGCGCCGTGGTCGACGGCGCCGCGGCGATGGTCATCGGACTGGAGAGCGATGCCAAGGCTGCCGGTTTGAAGCCCCTGGCGCGGGTGGCGGCAGTCGGCGTCGCCGGCTGCGATCCGCAGATCATGGGCTGGGGCCCGGTCCCGGCGACACGCCGCGCGCTCGAGCGAGCGGGGATCAAGGGCGGGCAGATCGACCACGTCGAGCTCAACGAGGCTTTCGCTCCGCAGGCGCTGGCCTGCGTGCGCGACTTCGAGGCGATGGGCATCGATCCGGAGAAGGTGAATCCGCAGGGCGGCGCCATCGCGCTCGGCCATCCGCTCGGCGCCACGGGATCCATTCTTACCGTCAGCTGTGCCCACGCCCTCAAGCGCACCGGCAAGAAGTGGGGCCTGGTGACGATGTGCATCGGCGGCGGACAGGGGATCTCATTGATTCTGGAACGGGTCTAGCAATGATGTCGGTCTCCGTTCAGCCCGAGCGGAGACCTCGCGAAGCGAGGTTGTAGTCGAGGGCCCCTCGACTCCGGCCTCGGCAAGCTCGGCCTCCGCTCGGGGTGAACGGGCCTGCCCCACAGGAGAGGAACACAATGGCATTCGACGGATACGACTTCTGCGCGCTGGACGAGGAGCTGCACGAGGAAGAGAAGCTGGCGCGCGACTCGGTGAAGAAGTGGGTCGATCAGCGATTTCGCCCGGTGGTGGTCGAGCACTTTCGCAAGGGCACCTTCCCCACCAACCTGATCCCGGAGCTGGGCGAGCTGGGCGTGCTGGGAGCCAACCTCAAGGGCTACGGCTGCGCCGGGATGAACAACGTCTCCTACGGCCTGGTGATGCAGGAGCTGGAGCGCGGCGACTCCGGGCTTCGCTCGTTCGCCAGCGTGATGGGCGCCCTGGTGATGTACCCGATCTGGCGCTACGGCAACGAGGCGCAGAAGCAGCACTGGCTCCCGGGGCTGGCCAAGGGCGAGAAGATCGGCTGCTTCGGCCTGACCGAGCCCGACCACGGCTCGGATCCCGGCGGGATGGTCACCAAGGCGGTCAAGGAGGGCAGCCACTACATCCTCGACGGCGCCAAGATGTGGATCACCAACGGCTCGATGGCCGACGTGGCGGTGGTCTGGGCCAAGACCGGCGCGGGAGCCGACAGCATCCGCGGTTTCCTGGTGGAGAAGGGCACTCCGGGATTCAGCACCCGCGACATCCACAGCAAGCTGAGCCTGCGGGCCTCGGTGACCAGCGAGCTGATCTTCGAGCGCTGCCGGGTCCCTGAATCGGCGCTGCTGCCCGAGAGCCGCGGACTGGGCTCGCCGCTCTCCTGCCTCAACCAGGCCCGCTACGGCATCGCCTGGGGCGCGATGGGCGCGGCCATCGACAGCTACGAGACCGCCCGCCGCTACGCGATGGAGCGCACCCAGTTCGATCGGCCGATCGCCGGCTTCCAGTTGGTGCAGGCGAAGCTGGTCCAGATGCTCACCGAGATCGTGAAGGGCCAGATGCTGGCGCTGCGCCTCGGGCGGCTGAAGGACCAGGACAAGCTCAAGCCGGCGCAGGTGAGCATGGCCAAGCGCAACAACGTCTCCTGGGCGCTGCAGATCGCGCGCATGGCCCGCGACGTCCTTGGGGCCAACGGCGTCTCCGACGAGTACTCGCCGATCCGCCACATGGTGAACCTCGAGTCCGTCTACACCTACGAGGGCACCCACGACATCCACACCCTGATCATCGGCCGGGAGATCACCGGCCAGGATGCCTTCACCTAGGCCGCTTCGAACCCTGACAGGAGCTTGCCCATGCTGCACAGCCACGATCTGGTCGAGTCACACGACTTCAAGGGAGTGAAGTACGAGCTTCGTCCCGCAAAGGCCGCCGGCAAGGTGGTCGAGGGGCTGTTCAACGCCTGGATCTGGCTGGACAACGCCAGCCAGTACAACAGCTACACCACCGACATGGTGAAGGCGGTGATCCTCTCCTTCCGCAAGGCCTCCAACGACCGGCGGGTCAACGCCATCGTCTTCACCGGCAGCGGCGACAAGGCCTTCTGCACCGGCGGCAACACCAAGGAGTACGCCGAGTACTACGCCGGCAATCCGCAGGAGTACCGGCAGTACATGCGCCTGTTCAACGACATGGTCACCGGCATCCTGATGGCCGACAAGCCGGTGGTCTGTCGGGTCAACGGAATGCGGGTCGGCGGCGGCCAGGAGATCGGCATGGCCTGCGACTACTCCATCGCCCAGGACCTGGCGCGCTTTGGCCAGGCCGGTCCCAAGCACGGCTCGGCCCCCGACGGCGGCGCCACCGACTTCCTCCCGCTCTACGTGGGCATCGAGAATGCGATGGTGGGTTGCACCCTCTGCGAGCCGTGGAGCGCGCACCAGGCCTACCGCTTCGGCGTGATCAACGAGATCACCCCGGCGCTCAAGGTGGACGGCAAATTCATCGCCAATCCCACCGTGGTCACCGACCGGATGGTCGACGAGTGGGGCCGGATCGTCCTCGGAGAGCCGCTCACCGGCGAGGCCGCCGCCAAGGGCAAGGAGCTGCTCAAGCGCGGCACCGTCGATCTGTCCAAGCTCGACGAGGCGGTGGAGAACCTGTGCGGCAAGCTGCTGCTGACCTTCCCCGGCTGCACCATGAAGACCATCGGCTCGCTGCGCAAGTTCAAGCTCGAGCACTGGCAGCAGAACGCCGAGTCCAACCGCGAGTGGCTGGGCCTGAACATGCTCGCCGAAGGCAAGGCCGGCTTCCGCGCCTTCAACGACGGCCCCAAGGACAACCGCGAGGTGGACTTCGTCCGGCTGCGCCAGCTGCTGGCAGAGGGCAAGCCCTGGACCGAGGAGCTGCATCGCGAGATCTCCCCGCAGTTCAAGAGGTGAGCGCAATGCCCTCCAAGATCCGCATCGAGAGGTTCATGCAGGGCGAGGGCGCGCGAGTGGTGCTCGCCTCGCCGCCGGGCAACGTCCTCGACGCCGCGATGATGACGGAGATCGGCGAGGCGCTCGACGGCTTCAAGAGCGAGAAGCAACTCAAGCTGCTCGTCTTCACTGGCGAGGGAAAGCACTTCAGCTTCGGGGCCAGCGTCGAGGAGCACGTCGGCGAACGTGCGGCGGCGATGCTCAAGGGCTTTCACGGCATGTTCCGCAAGCTGATGGACCTGGGCGTCCCCACCGCGGCCGCGGTCAAGGGCCGCTGTCTCGGCGGCGGGATGGAGCTGGCGGCGTTCTGCCATCGCGTGGTGGCGCACCCCGGCGCGGTCTTCGCTCAGCCCGAGATCCAGCTGGCGGTGCTGGCGCCGGTGGCGTCGCTGCTGCTGCCCTGGAAGCTCGGGCAGTCGCGCGCCGACGACATCAACCTCACCGGGCGCAACGTCGAGGCCGCGGAGGCGCAGGCGATGGGTCTGGTGGATGCCATCGCCGAGGATCCGGTGGCCGCGGTCGAGGCCTGGGCGGCAGAGCAACTGGCACCCAAGAGCGCCTCGTCGCTCAGGATGGCGGCGCGCGCCTCGCGCTGGGAGCTGCACCAGCGATTCCGGGCGCTGCTCCCCGAGGTCGAGCGCCTGTATCTCGAGGATCTGATGTCCACGCACGACGCCAACGAGGGTCTGGCGGCGTTCCTCGAAAAGCGCAAGCCGAGCTTCACCAACAGCTGAATGGCGTAGACGGCCCAGGCCAGCGTCGAGCGGGTGCTGGGCCGCGCTGCATCCGGCGTTCGATGAGAGAGGGGCTGTCATGACCACCGCCGTCTACATCGTGGATGCGCTGAGGACTCCGATTGGCAAGTACGGCGGTGCGCTGAGCGAGGTGCGCTCGGACGACCTGGCGGCGCTGGTCATCAAGAAGCTGCTCGAGCGCACCAAGGTAGAAGCCGGGCACATCGACGACGTGCTGATGGGATGCACGAATCAGGCGGGAGAGGACAGCCGCAACGTGGCGCGGATGGCGCTGCTGCTGGCCGGGGTTCCGATGACCGTGCCGGGAGCGACGCTCAATCGCCTCTGCGGCTCGGGGATGCAGGCGGTGATCGACGGCGCGCGGCAGATCATGGCCGGGGATGCCGAGTTGGTCATCGCCGGCGGGGTCGAGCACATGACCCATGCACCGCTGATCATGGCCAAGCCCGACTCGGCCTGGCCGCGCGGCGAGGCGACGGTGTTCGACTCGACCATTGGCTGGCGCTTCGTGAATCCGAAGATGAAGGAGCTCTACGGCGTGCTGGGAATGGGCGAGACCGCCGAGGAGGTGGCGCGCAAGGAAGGCATCTCCCGGGAGGCGCAGGACCGCTTCGCCGCCGAGTCGCAGCAGAAGGCGGGGCGGGCCATCGCCGCCGGGAAGCTGGCGCGCGAACTGATCCCGGTTTCGCTCAAGCCGGCCAAGGACGGCAAGGCCCGCGAGCTGGCGGCCGACGAGTATCCGCGCCCGGAGACGACGTTCGAGGGGCTGGCCAAGCTCAAGCCGGCATTCCGCAAGGATGGCACGGTCACCGCGGGTAACTCCTCCGGGATCAACGACGGCGCCGCGGCGCTCTTGCTGGCGAGCGAGAGCGCGGTCGATCAACTCGGGCTCCAGCCGCTGGCTCGCTATGTCTCGAGCGCGGTGGCCGGAGTCGATCCGAATCTCATGGGGCTCGGACCCATCCCGGCGACGCGCAAGGCATTGCTGCAGGCGGGCCTGCGGCCCTCCCAGATCGACGTCGCCGAGGTCAACGAGGCCTTCGCCGCCCAGGCGATTCCCTGCGTGCACCAGCTGGAGCTCGACCCGGCGAAGGTGAACCCCAACGGCGGAGCGATTGCCTTCGGGCATCCGCTCGGAGCGTCCGGCGCTCGGCTGGCGGGGACGCTGGCCCACCAACTGTCCGGCGGTGCCGGGCGCTACGGGCTGGCGACGATGTGCATCGGGGTCGGGCAGGGAATTGCCCTGGTGCTCGAGAGGGCCTGACTCAGGTTGCTGGCCTTCTTGAAACAATAATCTGCGGCCACGGTGTCAGAGCGGCGGGTTAGAACTGCCTTCCAACTTGGAGGCGGCCTCAGCCGCTAGGACACCATGCACCCCTTCGCCGAAGTCATCGCCCGCAGCCTCGGAATTCGCCCGGAACAGGTCGATCGCACCCTGGCCTTGAAGGACGACGGCGCCACCGTCCCCTTCATCGCCCGCTACCGCAAGGAAGCCACCGGCGGCCTCGACGAGGTCCAGATTCGGGCGGTTCTCGATCAGGCCGAGGAGCGGCAGGTCTTCGCCGATCGCCGGCAGGTGGTGCTCGCTTCAATCGAGGAGCAGGGCAAGCTGACTCCGCAGCTGCGGGCCAAGATCGAGGCCGCAGCCTCCCGCGCCGAGCTCGAGGACCTCTACCTCCCCTACCGTCCCAAGCGGCGCACCCGCGCCATGATCGCCCGTGAGCGCGGGCTCGAGCCCTTGGCAGAGCTGATGTGGCGCCAGGAAGGGCAGGGGAACTCAGAGTCGCTGGCTACTCCCTTCTTGGCGCCGGCCAAGGAGGTTCCCGACGTCGCCGCGGCGCTGGCCGGGGCCCGCGACATCTGCGCCGAGCGCGTGGCCGAGGACGCGGGTCTGCGCGCCTTCGCGCGTTCGGCCGCGTCGAGCAAGGGCGAGCTGACCTCGCATGTGGCAAAGGCCAAGAAGGACGAGCGCACCAAGTTCGAGTCCTGGTACGACCACCGCGAGCCTCTCTCCCGCGCCCCCGGACACCGCGTGCTGGCCATCCTGCGCGGCGAGGCGGAGGAGGTCCTCAAGCTGAAGCTCGCCTTCCCCGACGAGGAGATCGTCGGCGGGCTCACTGGGCGGGTGGTCACCAAGCGCGGCTCGCCGCTGGCCAAGGAGCTGGCGGCGGCGGTGCAGGACGGCTGGGAGCGGCTGCTCGAGCCGTCGCTGGAGGCCGAGCTGCGCGCCGAGCTCAAGGCCCGCGCCGATCGCGAGGCGACCGAGGTCTTCGGCCAGAACCTGCGCCACCTGTTGCTGGCGCCTCCGGCCGGCAACAAGGCGGTCGTCGCTCTCGACCCCGGGCTGCGCACGGGCATCAAGCTCGCGGCGTTGGATGGCACCGGCAAGGTCCTGGCCACCACCACCCTCTACAGCGAGCGCGGCGCCAGCGAGCGCGCCCAGGCCGCCGCCCAGCTCGGGGCGCTGCTGCAGAAGCTCAAGCCGGACCTGATCGCCACCGGCAACGGCACCGGCGCCCGCGAGGCCGAGCAGTTCGTCTCCGAGGTCCTGAGCAAGCTGGGACTGAAGATTCCGGTGGTCTCGGTGAGCGAGCAGGGGGCCTCGGTCTACTCCGCCTCCGAGCTCGCTCGCGCCGAGTTTCCCGACCTCGACGTCTCGCTGCGCGGCGCGATCTCCATCGGCCGGCGGCTGCAGGATCCGCTGGCCGAGTTGGTGAAGATCGATCCGCGCAGCATCGGCGTCGGGCAGTACCAGCACGACGTCGAGGAGGGCATGCTGAGCAAGAAGCTGGGCGAGGTGGTGGACAGCTGCGTCAACGCAGTCGGCGTCGACGTCAACACCGCCTCACCGCAGCTGCTGGAGCACGTCTCCGGGATCGGTCCGTCGCTGGCCAAGAAGATCGTCGCTCACCGCGAGAAGAAGGGCCGCTTCGCCAGCCGCCAGGCGCTGCGCCAGGTCTCCGGCCTGGGCCCCAAGACCTTCGAGCAGGCCGCCGGCTTCCTCCGCGTGCGCGGCGGCCCGCCGCTCGACGACAGCGCCGTCCATCCCGAGCGCTACGAGGTCGTCGAGCGGATGGCGGCGGATCTCAAGGTCCCGGTGAGCGAAGTGGTGGGCAAGCCGGCGCTGGTGCGCGCCATCGACTGGCGCCGCTACGCCCAGGGCGAGCTGGGCGAGCCGACGCTCAAGGACATCCTGGCCGAGCTGGAGAAGCCCGGCCGCGACCCGCGCGGCGACTTCGCCCCACCGGCCTTCCGCGAGGACCTGCGCACCCTCGAAGACGTGAAGGAGGGCATGGTGCTGCAGGGCGTGGTCACCAATGTCACCGCTTTCGGCGCCTTCGTCGACGTCGGGGTCCACCAGGACGGCCTGGTCCACGTCTCCCAGCTGGCGGCCAGGTTCGTCAAAGACCCGAACGAGGTCGTCAAGCTCGGCGACCGGCTGACGGTGAAGGTGATGTCGGTGGATCTCGAGCGCCGCCGGCTGGGGCTCTCGGTGCGGGCGCTGCTGGAGAAGCCTTCCGCGGAGAGCGGGCGGGCCCAGCCGGCGAAGCCCCCAGCTCCGGCGAAGGCGCCACGGCCGGAGCCGACGCAGCCCTTCAACAACCCCTTCGCCCAGCTCAAGCCGAAGAAGTAGCGGGCGGCGCCCGAGGCCGAGATGACCTCGGGCGCGCCGCGATGCTCATCAGGTGGCGACCAGCTTGCGGTACTTGATGCGGTGCGGCAGCTCGGCGGCCGCGCCCAGCCGCCGCTTCCGGTCGGCCTCGTAGTCCTGGTAGTTGCCCTCGAACCAGACCACCTTGCTGTCGCCCTCGAAGGCCATGATGTGGGTGGCGATGCGGTCCAGGAACCAGCGGTCGTGGCTGATCACCACCGCGCAGCCGGGGAACTCGAGCAGGCCTTCCTCCAGCGCGCGCAGGGTGTCGACGTCCAGGTCGTTGGTCGGCTCGTCGAGCAAGAGCACGTTGCCGGCGGCCTTGAGCACCATCGCCAGCTGCACCCGGTTGCGCTCGCCGCCGGAGAGGGTGTCGACCTTCTTCTGCTGGTCGGTGCCCTTGAACCCGAAGCCGGAGAGCCAGGCGCGGGCCGGCAGCTTGGCCTTGCCGATCTCGAAGTAGTCGGCGCCGCCGGAAACCACGTCGAAGATCGACCGGTCGGTGTCGAGGGCGTGGCGGCTCTGGTCGACGTAGGCCAGCTTGACGGTGGGGCCGATGACCAGCTCGCCTTGGTCCGGCTTCTCCAGGCCCATGATCATCCGGAACAGGGTGGTCTTGCCGGCGCCGTTGGGGCCGATCACCCCGACGATGCCGCCCGGCGGCAGGCGGAAGTCGAGCTTGTCGATCAGCAGCTTGTCTCCGAAGCCCTTGGTCAGCCCGTTGGCGACGATGACGTTGTCGCCCAACCGCGGCCCGGTGGGGATGGAGATCTCGGCGGTGGCCTCGCGCTTCTCGGTGGTCTCGGCCAGCAGCTTCTCGTACGCCGCCAGGCGGGCCTTGCCCTTGGCCTGGCGGGCGCGCGGCGCCATCCGCACCCACTCCAGCTCGCGCTCCAGGGTCTTCTGCCGCGCCGACTCGGTCTTCTCCTCCATGAACAGCCGCTTCTTCTTCTGCTCCAGCCAGCCCGAGTAGTTGCCCTTGTAGGGATAGCCGGTGCCCCGGTCGAGCTCGAGGATCCACTGGGCGACGTTGTCCAAAAAGTAGCGGTCGTGGGTGATGGCGATCACCGTCCCCGGGTACTCCTGAAGGTGGTGCTCCAGCCAGGCCACCGACTCGGCGTCGAGGTGGTTGGTGGGCTCGTCGAGCAGCAGCAGGTCGGGACGGGAGAGCAGCACCCGGCACAGGGCGACCCGGCGCTTCTCGCCGCCGGAGAGCTTGGTGACGTCGGCGTCGCCGGGCGGGCAGCGCAGCGCGTCCATCGCCTGCTCGATGGTGCGGTCCAGCTCCCAGGCGTTGGCGGCGTCGATCTTGTCCTGGACCTTGGCCTGCTCCTCGAGCAGCTTCTCCATCTCGTCGCCGTCGGGCCCCTCGCCCAGCCGGTTGTTGATCTCGTCGAAGCGGACGAGCAGGGCCTTGGTCTCCTTGACGCCCTCCAGGACGTTGTCGAAGACGTTCTTGGTGGGGTCGAGCTGTGGCTCCTGGGCCAGGTAGCCGATCTTGATGCCGTCGGCGGGGGTGGCCCGGCCGATGTACTCCTTGTCGACCCCGGCCATGATCCGCAGCAGCGAGCTCTTGCCGGCGCCGTTGCCGCCGATGACGCCGATCTTGGCGCCGAAGAAGAAGGACAGGGACAGGTCCTTGACCACGGCCTTGTTCGGCGGGTGGACCTTGCCCAACTCCTCGGTGGTGAAGATGAAGTTCCCGTCAGCCATCTTTGAGCGTCCTCTAAGAGGGGATTGCCGCCCGGCCTGGAGGCGAGCGGGCGGCGCACAGTACCAGCCCCAGGGTCTGAATCCAAAGGAACAGCGGCGACTTGGCCGCGCGTCCCCGGCGACCCGCGAGCGCGCCCTCGACCGCCGCCCGACTGAGGTCCCAGGGCACAGGCGTGGGGCGATTTGCTTGAAAAATAACACCCGGAGTGTAATTGGGATCGCATTCTGCGGCCTAGGCTCGCACTATTATTGACAGCCAGGCGACCGGACGAGCGCAGGTGCGCCTTAACTGAGAGAGAGCGCCAGCCCTACATGCCCGCCGAGCCGCCACAGTCCAGCGACACGGAGCTCGCGCGCGAAGAGCGCTTCCTAGCCGAGCTGGTCGAGCAAGGCCGGGCGCGCATGTCGCTCGGCTTCTCGATCGGCGGCACGCTGATGGTCGCCTTCTGGGCCCTGGACCTCATGATCGCGCCCGCCCAGCGGTGGCTCTTCTTGGCCATCCGCATCGGCGGGGTCGTGCTCGCCGGGATGGGAGGGCTGGGCGCCTGGCGGACCCGCGACGTCGCCGTCTTCCGGGCGCTGCAGGTCACCTTCCTCCTGCCGCTGATGGCCATCGTCCCGACGCTGGCCTTCTTCACCGGCGGCTTCACCTCGCTCTACGTGTACTTCGTTCCCCTGCCGCTGGCGTCCCTGTCACTGGTGGTCCCATTCACCGTGCGCGACGGGGCGATCGTCCTGCTGGGGGCGCTGGCCTACTGCCTGATCGGCGACTCGTTCCTGCTCTGGCAGTCAGGCGGCGACTGGACGCAGGTCGGGCCGGCGCTCTCCTACCTCATCACCTCGGGAGTCTTCATCCAGCTGGCGGTGGTGCTCAACGACCGCACCCGCCGCGCGGAATTCCGGCTGCGAAGCGAGCTGATCGAGGCCAACGCCCGGCTGCAGGCCAGCCTGCAGCAGGTTCAAGAGCAGGAGAACCGGCTGGCGACGATCGGGCGGATGACCAGCGCCATCGTCCACGACTCGCTCAACCCGCTGACCTCGGTGCTGGCCGGCAGCCGCTACGCGCTGGACCACAGCCGCGACCACGGGCTGGTGATCGCCGAGGACCTGCGGCTGGTGGTCCGCTCCGGCGACCGGCTGCGGCAGATGCTCGAGAACGTGCTCGAGTTCGCCAAGGGCGGGGCTCGGACGCTGAACCTGGAGCAGGTCCCGGTTTCCCGGCTGCTCGCCCAGGGGCTGGAGGCGATGGGTCCGGAGCTCGCGCGGCGGCGAGTCGAGCTGGCGACCTCGCTCGACGGCTGCGAGCAGGTGCAGGTCCAGGCCGACGCGGAGCTGTTCCGCCGGGTGATGGAGAACCTGCTGCGCAACTCGATCGAGTCCATCGAGAAGCGCGCCGGGCGCTCGCAGCCGGGCACTCTGGGCCAGGTCGGAATCACGGCGCGGCTTGAGGACGGCGAGGTCGCCATCCGCGTGGTCGACGACGGCGAGGGCATCCCTGAGGAGATCCGCGCTCACCTGTTCGAGCCCTTCAGCTCGGGCAAGAGCCGTGGGACCGGTCTGGGGCTGACCACTGCGCGCGAGCTCGCCCGGGCCCAGGGCGGCGAGCTGGCGGCCGAACCGGCTCGCCCCGAGGGCGGCGCAGTCTTCCGCTTCACCTTGAAGGCGACGCCGCCGTTTTAGCGGCACCACTTCACCGAGCCTGCAGGGGGGCCCCCGCCGCGGCGCACCGCGCCCATTCGACGGCGATTACAGAGGCGGCGTGTCCGATCAGCTCGCCTTCCACATCGTCTTCGCCGCGGTGGGACTGGGGATGCCGCAGGTGATGGCGCTGGCGGTCGGTGGCGTTGCTGCGCCGGCCGGGTCCCCGCTCGTCTTGCGCAAGCTCCAGGGAGAGCGGCCGTCCGCGGTGCTGGAGCGGCGGCCCAAGCGCTGACCAGGGGCAGCCCGGTCGCGCTTCCCTCCCATCCCCACGGATGGCAGTTGCCGGTCGGCCTGACAACCTTGGTAGGTCGGTACGTCTCATCGCTCGAGGCGAAGGGGACGCTCCGACGCGAGGGGGACACCATGAAGGGCTTCATCCGGTGCGCCAGGCTGTGCCTGGGAGCGGGGCTCGTCGTCCTCTCGGCGCAGTGCGGCCGGCAGCGTCCTACCTCCCAAGCGGCGGACGCCGGAACGGGCGATCCGCTGAGGATCGAGATCCAGTCGGCCGACGTGCCGGCCAGCGGCAGCGCCTCGGTGACCTTCCGCCTGATCGACGGCGCGGGAAACCCGATCGACGACCTGTCCGACGAGATCGCCAACGACGCCGCCCAGGTCCCTCAGGGCCAGCCGCGGCCGACCCCGCGCATGACACCCCACTTCACCCTGGCTCAGCTGGAGGCCGATGGGACCTACACCAGCTACTTCGAGGTCACCGTCCAGGGGCAGGCGTTCACTTCGCCCTCAGGGGCGTCGGCGGCGCCGGCCTCGACCTCGGCGGTACAGCCGCGCACCGAGCCCACCAGCCCGTTCCCCACCGACCGCCTCGAGGCGCAGGGAGGCGGCGTCTATCGCTACACCTTCTCCGCGCCCACCACTCCGGCCGGAAAGCTCGACCGCTCGCTCACCCACACCGTAGGCATGTACGCCACCCGCACCGTGCTCACCGAGCCGGGAGAGCAGGCGAATTCGGCTCACGCCACCTTCAACTTCATCCCCGCCGGCGGCGGCGCCGCCTTCTACGAGCCGGTCGTCGACTCCGCCTGCAACGCCTGCCACGGGGTGCTGTCAGCGCACGACCAGCGGACCGGGACTCAGCTCTGCATCACCTGCCACGCCGCCGATCGGGCCACCCCCTACTCCGATCCCGACAGCGGCAATTCGCTCGACTTCAAGGTGATGGTCCACAAGATCCACCGCGGAGCGGATCTGCCGTCGGTGGTCGAAGGCAGCCCCTACTTCATCGTCGGCTTCCGCGGGAGCGTGAGCGACTTCTCGGACGTCGGCTTCCCGCAGGACCTGCGCAACTGCACCACCTGTCACCAGGGGCAGAACGCCCAGGCCCACCTCGCCAAGCCGACGGTCGCGGCCTGCACCGCCTGCCACGACAACGTGCGCTTCGACGGCAGCGGCACCGTTGCCTGCGGCCCGAACGTCACCAAGCCCTGCGATCACAAGGGCGGGCCGGTGGGCGCCTCCGCCATCTGCAACGCCTGCCACACGCCGGGCGAGGTGGCCGGCATGCACCAGGTCCCCGAGCAATTGGCACAGCCCAACTTCCGCTTCCTGATCCAGGGCGTGACCTTCAGCGCCGACCGCAAGCCGACGGTGGCGGTGCAGGTGGTCAACCCGCAGACCGGAGCGCCCTATCAGCTGACCGGAACTCCCGACGACCCCTGGGCCCACGTCCCCGACAGCCGGCTGGCGGTGGACCTCGGCTGGCCGTCGAGCTCCTACAGCAACGCCGGCAGCGGGGCTTCCTACGGCCAGCCGATCAGCCTGGACGTGCTCAAGAACGGTCAGCCAGTGGCCGGCCAGCCCGGGGTGTTCCAGGTCACCTCGGCCGTCGCCGTCCCGGCCGAGGTCAACGACGTCACTGTGGCGCTCGAGGGCCATCCGGCGGTGCCCGACCTGGCGGCGGCCGGCAAGTTCCTGCGGGTGCCGGTGACCAACGACCTCAAGTACGTGGCGGTCTCCGGGGGCGAGGGTGCCCAGCGCCGCCAGGTGGTGTCGGTGGACAAGTGCAACGTGTGCCACAAGCTGCTTTCCGCCCACGGCGCCAACCGCACCGGCAACACCCAGGTCTGCGTCGTCTGCCACAACCCCGACGCCACCGACAAGGGCCAGCGCACCGCCGCCAAGGTCAGCGGCGAGGCGTCGATCGACTTCAAGGTGCTGATCCACGAGGTCCACGCCGCCGACGTCCGCCAGAACCCGGTGGAGATCATCGGCTTCGGCGGCTCGAAGAACGAGTTCCCGATCGCCTTCCCCGGCGACACCGGCAACTGCAACATCTGCCACCTCGACTCGACCTGGGCGCTGCCGCCGCCGCCCGAGTCGCGCGACACCACCGTCGATACCGGCGCCGATCCCGCCAGCGCGGCGGACAACGTGCGGATCGGGGCGACCATGGCGGTCTGCACCTCCTGCCACGACACGGTGGTGTTCGACGGCTCGGCCCCGCAGCAGTGCGGCGCCGGGGTCACCGGGCCCTGCAACCACCGCGGCGGCGTCGGCAGCCAGGAGTCGACCTGCGCCAACTGCCACGCCCCGGGCCAGGTGGCCGACGTGGCCAAGGAGCATCCGCTGCGCTAGCCGTTGCCCTCAGGGGAGCAGCCCGGCGGCGAGCGCCTGGCGCATCACCTCGGCCAGGGCGTCGAGCGAGGCCGCGGTGGAGCTGTGCTCGACGGCGACCTGGTCGGTCATCACGTTGAGCTCGGCGCCGAGCATGAACGGCAGCGGCCGCCGGCCCATTCGCATCAGGCGGTCGTCGTGGAAGGCGGAAGGCGCCTTGGCTTTGAGCAGGCGCGCCAGCTCGGCCATGTTCATCGAGCTCGAGGGCTGCATCGCCTTCCCCAGGCACGAGAAGTCGACCAGGCTTTCGGCCACCAACGCCTGCTCGCCTCCCTTGCCGTAGATCAGCAGCACCTGCTCCAGGCTGGATTCGGAGCTGCGCACGGTGTGCTCCTGGGAGCTGATCCGCGGCAGGCCCAGGCCGACCGTCGAGATGCCAGAGAGCCGGTAGGTGGTCTCGGTGCGGGCGGTGTCGGTGCGGGTCTCGCGCGCGCCGCGCAGCACGGCCAGCAGCTCGCCCCAGGGCAGCTCGAGCGTCTCTCCCGAGCGCGCGGCCAGGCTCAGTCCGGAGGAGCCGAAGGCAAACCGGCGCGCGACCAGCCGCTGGCGATCGGTGGGGGCGCGGGCGTCGATCGCCAGGGCGGCGAGCTTGAGGGCGCGCAGCTTAGCCACCAGGCCTGCCGCCTCGCCGTCGGCGGCGGGTGCGAGCAGCGCGGGCGCACCGCCGGCCAGCCGCATGCGCACCTCCGCCGGCGAGAGGGCGAGCGCGGCGGCGATCGGCTTGACGGACTCGTCGAGCGAAGCGGGCGGGCGTGCCAGGGCGATGAGCTTCATGGCGGGTCGACCTCGGACAGCGGAATGATGGCACGGCGCGCCCGGGGCCGTCCGGGCCGTCCCGCGAAGAAGAAACAGCGAAGCCGCGCCGAGCCCGGTATGTTCTCCCGACCGTCCACTTCCGGGCAATCAACCGTGGAAGACAGCAGAGGAGAGCATGGACTACAAGGGCACGCCGTTCGCGGACACGATGTTCGAGCACCTGGGAATCGAGATGGTGGAGGGGACCAAGGACAAGGTGATCCTGAGCATGCCGGTGGGGCCCAAGGTCCACCAGCCGTACGGGTTGCTGCACGGCGGGGCCTCGGTGGTGCTGGCGGAATCGGCGGCCTCGGTGGGGACCGCGCTCAACATCGACCCCGAGACCCAGTGGGCGGTGGGGATGGAGATCAACGCCAACCACGTCTCCTCGGTGCGCGACGGGGTGGTGACCGCGGTGGCGCTGCCGCTGCACCGCGGCAAGCACTCGATGGTCTGGGAGGTCACCATCAAGAACCAGGACGGCAAGCTGGTGTGCATCAGCCGCACGACGGTGGCGGTGATCCCCAAGCGCGCGTAGGGGGCACCCTCACTTCACCTTGGGCGGATAGAGCATCTCCGGCGGCGCCAGCGGGCAGTCGCACTCCTTCTGGCGCCCCTGGCCCCAGCGCTGCTTGGTCCAGCCGGTTGGGCCCGACTCCAGCCAAAGGACCGAGCCGTCGGAGCTGTCGTAGAGCCAGACCCGGTCGGCATCGTCCCAGGCCCAGTAGAGCTTGAAGGTCCCCTGGAAGCTGGAGCTGGGGTCGGCGAACACCACCTGTTTCTCCGGGGTGGAGATGGTCGGGATCCACAGCGGCCCAGTGGGCCCGCGCACCTGGGGCACGGTGAGGACGTAGCGGCCGTCGGGAGAGGGGAGCGGCTGCCGCTTGTTGGGCGGCACCGGCTTGGGCTGGCAGGCGAAGAGGGCCGCGGCCAACAGCCACGGGGAGAGCGAGGCGAGCTTCATCGGCTTCCTCGGCTCGAGATCCTGGCGGAGAGAGTGGTGGCCATCGCCCGGACCTGGGCCAGGTTCTCGCGGTAGATGCGGTTGTCGGGCTCGAGCGCCAGGGCCTTCTCCAACAGCAGCCTGGCGCCGGCGAAGTCGCGCCGTTCCTGGATCAGCACCAGAGCCAGCTTGTTGAAGAGCGGCCCGGGGGCGCGGGCGACGGCGATGGCGCCCTCCAACACCTGGATCGCCTCCTCCAGCCGGCCGGAGCGCTCCAGGGCGATGGCCTTCTGCAGGGCGCCGTCGGCCGAGGTGGGGCCGGCGGGCGCGATGCGCCGGGAGATCGATTCCTGGCGCGGGCGAGTGGTGCCCAGCATCCGCCCGGGCTGGGTATTGGTCGTCTCCCGCGGCCGGGCGAACTCGGGCACCCCGGGGACGGTCTTCTCTTCGTCGTCGTCGTCGAGCATGCGGACCACTCCGCGGCCGATCAGGGTCTCGAGCACCGCCTGCAGCTCGATCAGCGGGCGCCGGGTCTTGCGAGCCAGCCCGGCGACGCTGGTGCGCCCGTCGATGAAGGAGACCACGAATGCCTCGAACGAGGAGAGCGGGCGGGCGTCGAGGTCGAGGCCGGCGATCACCTTGGGGAGGTCCTCGCCGCGGCGGAAGCCGTAGGCGCGGGTCTGCTCGTCGTCTTCGTCGCCCAGCGCCTCTTCCGCGGGCGGCGGAGGCGGAGGGTAGGCGATGCGCCGGGTGAGCGATGCCTGCGGCGGGGCGAGCAGCCCCTGCACCAGCGAAGGCTCGGGCGGCGGCTGCGGAGATGCGAGCACCGGGTCGGCGCTGACGATCGCCTCGCAGCCAGGGCAGAGGAAGTCGCCGGGCGAGGCGGCGCGGCCGCAGTGTGGGCAGCTGGAGGAGGAGGGCTGGGACATTCGGGGGACCTCGGCGCGCGGCCATCTTAGTACGTCGGTCGGTTTCTCTCCCGACGGGCGAGCGGCCGCCTGCCCGGAATCGGCCCGGGACGCCGCCTTGCGTTTTGTTCCCCCAAGCGTGAGGAATTCAACGACTTTCCGCGGCCCGCGGGGGCGACCGGGGTGCCGACCGCCGCCTCGCTGCTCCTCGCCTTCAACAAAGCCCTAACCGGCAGCTTCACTGTCGCCGCGGCCGGCGGCGGCACCAGCGGCACCTTCGAGCTCTACAAGGACGGCGCCGCATCGACGGGCTTGCGACCTGGGACGCCGCCACCCTGACCCTTCGCCTGCAGAAGAAGGCGAGCGGAGCCGTCGTCGCCTTCGCGCCCGGCAAGCGCTACACCCTCGAGGCCGACGGCGCGTTGCTCCTCGACGCCAATGGCAATGCCATTGGAGGCCGCCCCTCGACCACCTTCTTCACCGCACCGGTGCTGGTCAGCCTCGCCTACGAGCCTGCGGCCGAGCGGGCGGTGCTGGTTCCCAGCGCCCAGCTCAAGGCCGCCACCTCGTACACCGTGGCGGTGCTCGCCGGAGCGAAGGACCTGGCCCGCAATGAGGTGGATCCGGCCGCGGCCAGCTCCCGGTTCTCGTTCAGCATCGACAGCGCCGCCCCGGCGGTGAGCGCCACCAGCCCCGTGGCGGACAGCACCGCCGGCAACGGCGTGCGCGTGGAGGTGACCTTCAGCGAGGAGATGGATGCGTCGACGATCGACGCCACCAGCTTCACCCTCTCCTTCGGCGGCGCGCGGAGCCGGGCGGCGGTCTACTACAACGCCGCGACCCACTCTGCGGTGCTGCAGCCGGCGAGCGCGCTGGCCGACGGCCTGCAGACAGTGACCCTCGACGTGGTGCGCATCACCGACGTGGCCGGCAACGCGCTCTCCCCGAGCCAGGGGGCAACCACCAGCTACACCTTCAACTTCACCGTCAGCAGCTCGGGTCCGTCGGTCACCTCGGTCGAGCCCTGCGGCGCCCTGGTCGATGCCTACGACCTGGCGACGCAGAAGGTCGCCTTCCACTTCGACCGTGGAGTGATGAAGGCCGCGGGCGGCGCGCTGGACACCGCCGCGATCAAGCTGCAGCTGGCTGGGGCCGACGTGGCCGCGGCGGTGACGCACGCCGCCGGCGACGCCCACGCCACCCTCACTCCGGCGAGCGCGCTGCTCGAGGGTCGCACCTACACCGCGATCGCCACCACCTTGGTCGCAGACAGCGCCACCGGGGCGGCGATGGCCAGCCAGTACAGCTGCACCTTCAACGCCCAGCGGGTGAAGGTCCCGGGCGCGGACAACACCACCGGTTTCGTGGCCAGCGCGGCACTGGGCGGCAATCAATGGACGCGGGTGAACTCCACCCTCGACGCCCGAGACAGCGTGGTGTGGCACGGAGGCAACGCCACCGACGGACAGAGCTACGTGCGCGGCGGCGGGCTCAACCCGAC